>CAWCAZ010000006.1:0-143086 GCA_963793525.1 uncultured Acidobacteriaceae bacterium | reverse complement strand
GGGATGGCGAGCCTGGCAGCTTTTTTGTGCTTTTGGAAGGCCATCTGCGCCTGGTTCTCGATGTACACGGCAGGGAAAAAGAGTTTACGAACTTCGACTCTTTGGAAGGCGAATTTGTTGGAGAGGTGACTCTCCTGCTGGGAATTCCATTTTTTGCCTCCATTCGTACCCTGACTCCGTGCCGCATCGCCCGTCTCGATAAACAGCAATTCCATCATTTGATTCGAACCTCAGAAGAGGCGCGGGAAATGATCATGCGACAGGCGAGCAAACGGCTCTTGCTCGTCCAGGAAAGAACTCTTTCTTTAGAGACCTCCCGGGTATTTATTTTTGGTCGCAACCGGGATACGGATTGTCATAACATTCGCGCATTTCTGTCTGCGAATCGAATTCCGTATGAGTGGATTGATCGCGATCGCTACCCGGAGCAGGTTCCTCCTGGCATGATCGATGATCCCGCTTGCCCTGCAGTGACTGTGGATGGAAAAGTCTTTCTCGAGCCGCCCACGATCCGGCAGGTTGCAGATGCGCTGGAACTGCAGACAAATCCCAGTCGTGAGAGCTATGACGTTTTGATTGTGGGTGCCGGGCCGGCCGGAATGGCAGCGGGCGTTTACGGAACTTCGGAAGGACTCACGGTATTGATGGTGGAGCGGTGCGCGTGTGGCGGTCAGGCGGGCACCTCATCCCGCATTGAGAATTATCTTGGTTTCCCCGAGGGCATTTCAGGCGATGATCTGACGGGACGCGGATTCAAGCAGGCGACCCGGTTTGGTGCTGAGGTTGCGCTCACGCGCAGCGTTGAAAAGCTGACCCCGCAAAACGCTGGTTATCTCTGCGAGTTAGACGGGGGCGAGATTGTCTTTGCGCGTGCGGTCGTCTTATCGATCGGTGTGGAGTGGCGGCGACTCAAAGCGGAGGGCGAAGACCGCCTGCTCGGACGCGGAATATTCTACGGAGCTGCTCGCCAGGAGGCGAAGAACGTAGTCGGCCGGAAAGTCTTCATTGTTGGTGGCGGCAATTCTGCTGGGCAAGCCGCTATGTTTCTATCGAGCTATGCGGCTCAAATAAACATCCTGGTGCGCAGCCAGGGGCTCAAACTCAGCATGTCGCAATACCTGATCGATCAGATCGAATCAAAGTCAAATATTGCGGTACTGCCATTTTCTCAGGTCGTTTCTGTCGAAGGGGAAAACCGCCTGGAACAAATTGGCGTCCGCGTCCACGCGCCGCAAGAGCAGGAGAAGATTTCCATCTACGAAGCGGATGCGCTGTTTGTGATGATCGGCGCCGATGCGTGCACTTCGTGGTTGCCGGCGGAAATTGAACGAGACCCGCGTGGTTACGTTTGCACAGGAAGAGACCTGACCACGTGGAAGCTTGAGCGCCATCCGTTTCCGCTCGAAACCAGCATGCCGGGCGTCTTCTGCGCGGGGGATGCACGTCACAATTCGATCAAGCGTGTCTCAAGTGGGGTAGGAGAAGGGAGCATGGCGATTGCCTTTATCCATCAGTTTCTTGCTTGGCAGGAAAACCTGGTTGGTCGAGCAGCGCTGTGACAACGGGATGGGCTTGAAGCGCACTATCCAGCTGTTCGAGTACTCAGCTTTCCGGACAAATGCGTCGACGTATCGCGAAAGAATCACCCCGGAAAATGCGCTCATCGCATTTTTTTGCGCATGCTACCGGCCCCATGGAGAGACTGAGAATTCAGTTCAAGTCATGTTATGTAACTGTCACAGATCGATGCCCCCTGAGCGAAGCATAACCCGGTTAGGCGACGATCCATCCGACGATTCTGCCTCCTTGCATAGGAGGCTTTGACGCCTACAACCAAGCTATTTCTCTTCTGATCTCGCGGTGTTGGAGACTGGCAAGCTGCCTCCGGCGACAGCCAACCCGAAGACTTCCTCGAGGTCCGGGTTTCGCTCTTTTCTGCTCAGAGGAACAATACGGGAACATCGAATATCGAGCGTTTTCAATTACTTGCGGGAAGCAAGCGAAAATGGCCTCGGAGAATCGACGCCGAAATCTCTGGTAAGTCATTGATTTTAAGTGGTGGCCAGAGACGGGATCGAACCGCCGACGCCGGCCTTTTCAGGGCCGCGCTCTACCACTGAGCTATCTGGCCTCGGAGAATCCAAGGACGCTGCTTCCGCTTAGGTCGTTTCTGAGTCTGCAGCTTCAGGCGGAGGCCCGGCCAGGTCAGCAACTGCGCACAAGCAACAAACGTCAGTATAGCAATCACTTCGCCCTGCGCAAACTTCGCACCCGCAGTCCCTTGCCCTACCCTGCCAGCGGCATGTCGTACACTGGACCCTCACCCCGATTTCCTGTGGAGCTTGTGGCGTTTGGCGAACCTCATGCGGCTTTTCTTAATGAAAGCCGCATACGCAGCCATGGATCGAGCCATGTACAGGAAATCAGGGTCGCAGTTCACAATCTGAATACACCGGTGCCTTCGCGCTCTATGTCCCGACACCGTGCTCCAATTTGCCGGGCCCTCCATGCCGCCGCCTCCACTCTGCTGCTCTGCCTGGCGCCGGCCGCTTCGCTCAGCCCCAACCCGTCGCGCAAAATGGCGAAGCCCGCGCCGCTCGAGCCTTCGAGCAGGCTCGCCGGCAAGGACCGCTTGCCCTCTACGCCTTCTTGTACGACATGCCCAAGGGCGCCGATCTGCACACTCACCTGGCGGGAGCCGTGTACGCGGAAAGCTTCATCCGCCAGGCAGCGGAAGACAATCTCTGTGTCAACTCCAAGTCCCTCACCCTTTATAAGACAACGGCCACGACGCGCAGTCTGCCCCCGCAGCCGGTTTGTGGAGAAGAGGGCCAACCGCGCCTCCGACGCACTCACCCACCAACACCTCTACGACCAGCTGATCGACACGTTCTCCATGCGGACGTTTGTTCCCACCACCGAGGAGTCGGGGCACGACCACTTTTTCGCATCCTTCGATCACTTTTTGGCGGTAGAAGACCCCAAGCATGTGGGTGAGTGGGTGGATGAGTTGGCCAGTCGAGCCGCCGCGCAAAACGAGCAGTACCTTGAAATCATGAATACGCCCAACTTCCGACCGGCCACTGCGGCTCTGGCCGAGAACCTGGGGCCGATCGACCTGCAGACGGACTTCGCGCACCTGCGCCAGCAGTTGCTCGACGCGGGCCTGTCGAAATTCCTGCCCGAGCAGCGTGCCGAGTTCGATGAAGGCGAGCGCCGCCGCCGCGAGCTGGAGCATTGCGGCGCAAGTGGAGCAACGCCGGCCTGCAATCTCCAGGTCCGCTTCCTCTACCAGGTGCTGCGCGCCTTGTCTCCACAAGACGTCTTCGTGCAACTGGTCTGCGGCTTCGAGCTGGCCTCCACCGATCCTCTGATCGTGGGCATCAACATGGTGCAGCCGGAAGATGGGCGCGTTGCCATGGCCAACTACCAGATGCAAATGAAGATGGTCCATGCGCTCCACGCCCTCTATCCGCGGGTCCATATCACCCTGCATGCGGGCGAACTCGCTCCCGGGATGGTGCCGCCGGATGGGGTGCGCTTTCACATCCGCTCCGCGGTCGAGGAGGCAGATGCCGAGCGCATTGGCCACGGAGTGGACGTGATGTACGAGGATCATCCTTACGATCTGCTCAAGCGGATGGCCGCCAACCGGGTCATGGTTGAGATAAACCTCACCAGCAACGACGTCATCCTCAACATCAAGGGCGCAGACCACCCTTTGCCCATGTACCGCCTGTATCACGTGCCGGTCGCGCTCTCCACCGATGATGAGGGCGTCTCCCGCATCAACCTCACCCATGAGTATGTCCGCGCCGCGCTGACCTACCCGCTCACCTACGGCGACTTTAAGCAGATGGTGCGGACCGCACTGGAACACAGCTTCCTCGCCGGCGACAGTCTTTGGGAGCAGGCCGGCCCATGGGAAACCTACACTCGCCCGCGCGCCGCGTGCCGCACCCAGCTCGGCCGCGAAAAGGCTACCGGAGCATGCGCCTCGCTACTCCAGACCAGCGATAAAGCGCGCGCAGCAGTTTGAGCTGGAACGGCGGTTCCAGGTTTTTGAAAATTCACATTAGGCTGCTGTTTCCTTCAGGCGCCTCCTGCCCTTCGCGAAGGAACGAGAGGCAGACCCCCTCGCGACTTCTGCGCAGCCCGCAGCCTGTAGGCTTGACCCCGATTTCCTGCCACGCTGTGCTAGAGAGGTCCGCGTGTGCGCCTTTCATTAAGGAAAGGCGCATGCGGTGTATCAACGCCACAAGCCTCCACAGGAAATCGGGGCAAATGGGGCACCGAGCATTTGTTGCCGTGTGCAAAAGCGTGGGTTCTCGCGTAGAGACTTTAGCCCCTCAGGTACGCCTTTCCGCGCCTTCCAGCCTTCATTGCGTTGAAGCACAGTTGTCACAAGAAATTCGCCAAAAATCATTGGAAAGCCGTACCTCAGGGGCTAAAGCCCAATGTATTCGCAGTCGTTTACGGCCCGACTAAACTCGTGCCCTGACACAAAACATGAGAGTGGTGGCTACCAGGGCTCAGTAGGATCTGTTAGGAAGCTGACTCCCCCGAGAATCAGTTTTGAACCGGCGGTTCTCACGCAGACTTTAAAGCCCTCATCAGCCGCGTTCTTTACGGCCCGACTAAAGTCAGGCCCTGACACAAAACATGAGTCTTTCAGCAGCTTGTAAAGTGGCCCTAGTAGAAAACCCGCGTTTTGCTTTCGAGTTTTCAACAATTTTCCAGGCGTTGGGCAGCCGCCAAACCGTTCGGTTAGACTCATTCTCGAACGGGTGGAACTGGGTCTTGCTGAATCTACATTGGCTTTGTGTCAGGGCACGCTTTAGCCGGGCCGTACCAAGGCCACCTATGAGGGCTTTAGCCCCTGAGGTACGTCCCGCCTTCCTCGGCCGCCAAATTCGCTCTTCGAAAATCTCTGCTGTCTCATCCCATCTGGGCGCACCGCCATGGTTCCTTTCATCTTGCGCATTTACACTGCAGAGGCAGCGCATGCGCATTGTCCTCTCCAGCTTCGGCACTCTTGGTGATATTCACCCACTGATCGCCCTGGCGCTCGAGTTGCGGCACCGAGGCCACGTGCCGGTTCTGGCGGTTCCCGAAATCTTTCGTCCCAAGATCACTTCGCTGGGCCTGGAATTTGCTCCTGTCGGCCCGATCCTCGATCCGGAAGACAACCAGCTGGTGGCCATGTTGATGGACATTCGCAAGGGAACGGAACGCACCTTGCGCGAAATCCTGTTTCCAGCTATCCGCCAAAGCTACCGGGAGCTGCTCGCGGTGGTCCAAGCCAAGGGCGGAGCCGATCTGCTGCTTGCCGGAGAGCTAGTCTACCAGGCCCCCATCGTGGCCGAGGTCACCGGGATTCCGTGGGCGTCGCATGTGCTCGCGCCGCTGTCTTTTTTTTCCCGTTATGATGCGCCGGTGCTGCCGCCTTATCCCATGCTGGCGCGTCTGCAGCCGGCGCTGCCCGGGATGGGCAGGGTAATCGCCCGTTTCGCGCGCTGGGTAACGCGCAGTTGGCCGGAGCCCATCTATCAGCTGCGTGCCGAGCTGGGCTTGGGCCGGGGGCCCGATCCCATCTTCGAGGCCAAGCATTCTCCGTACCTGGTGTTAGCGATGTTCTCGCCCTTGCTGGGCGAGCCGCAACCGGACTGGCCCACTTCCACCAAAGTGACCGGCTTTGTGTTTTACGATGGCGGCGCCGGCAAACGTGATCTGCCCCCGGACGTGGAAAATTTCCTGCAACAGGGCCCACCGCCACTCGTCTTTACCCTGGGCTCGGCGGCCGTTCTGGACGCCGGCGACTTTTACCGGCAGAGCGCGCTCGCTGCCGAATTGACCGGCCAGCGTGCCGTGCTCCTGGTGGGAAGTGACCCGCGCAATATTCCCCAGGAGACTTCGCAGAACGTGTGTGTGGCCAACTACGCGCCCTATTCCAGTCTCTTTCCGCGAGCCTCGGTGATTATTCACCAAGGCGGTGTGGGCACAACCGCGCAGGCGCTGATTTCCGGCAAACCCATGCTGGTGATGCCTTACAGCCATGATCAGCCGGACAATGCGCGCCGGGTACGCCGCCTGGGCGTGGCCGGTGTGATTCGGCGAAAGCGTTATACGGCGGAACTTGCTGCCCGCAAGATCACACTGCTCTTAGAGAAGACCGCGACGCGGCGCCGGGCGGCCACGATCGGAGAGCGGTTGCGCCGCGAAGATGGATTGAAGGCTGCCTGTGATGCGCTCGAAGCCCTGGGTAAGAGCCGTACTCCAGCTCCGAAGCAGTGACCACGCTGATCCGGCAATTTTCTTTACCGGCCCGGAATCTTGGGTGGTTCCACACCTGTGGACCAGCGACCATGCGCATTTAGAATGCTCTAAAGATGCCTGAAGATATCGCGCTACGGCTTCTCGCCGGCGCCCTGCCCCAGCTCGAAGCCTCGTTTCGCGATCTGCCGCCAGGGCTGGCGCCAGCGCCCGCCATTGATGACATGGCTGCGGTGCTGAGCCAGGTGGCGGAAAGAATGGCCGACAACTACCCCTACTTCCATCCTCTTTATGCCGGGCAGATGCTCAAGCCTCCGCACCCGTTGGCCCGCGCCGCCTACGCGCTTGCCATGGCAATCAACCCCAACAACCATGCGCTCGATGGCGGCCGCGCCAGCTCGCGCATGGAGGTGGAGGCGGTTCGCGAGCTCGCCCGCATGTTTGGCTGGACAGATTATCTGGGACATCTAACCAGCGGCGGAACCTTCGCCAACCTCGAGGCGCTCTGGATTGCCGGCCAGCTTGCTCCCGGCAAACGCATTGTCGCTTCCGAACAAGCGCACTACACGCATGCGCGCATCAGCGCCGTCCTCGGGCTGCCCTTCAACAGTGTGGCAACAGATAGTGCGGGGCGTATGGATTTGGCTGCACTCGAGTCCAAGCTGCGCCAGGGCGACGTCGGCACCGTGGTGGTGACGCTGGGCACGACCGCTACCGGGGCCGTCGATCCGCTGCATGGCGTGCTCGCGCTGCGAAGTTCTTATTCATTCCGCGTTCACGTCGATGCTGCCTACGGCGGATATTTCAAGCTAATCTCCAACCTCGGCGAGGAGGCAACGCGGGCCTTCGCCTGCGTGGCGCAGGCCGAGTCTATTGTTGTCGACCCTCACAAGCATGGGCTGCAACCGTATGGTTGTGGCTGCATCCTTTTTCGCGATCCCACCGTGGGCCGCTTCTATAAACATGACTCGCCCTACACTTATTTCACTTCACATGATTTGCACCTTGGCGAGATCAGCCTGGAGTGTTCGCGCGCCGGCGCTTCAGCTGTAGCACTGTGGGCAACTCAGCAGTTGTTGCCGCTCATCACAGACGGGGAGTTTGCTGGTGGGCTGCGTAGCAGTCGTGAGGCGGGAGTGCTCTTACATAAAAAAATCTGCGCGGATGGCCGATTCCTTTCCCCCTTCGCGCCCGAGCTTGACATTCTGGTGTGGGCGGTGCGTGCCGATACCGTCGCCGAATCGTCGCGCCTGGCGCAAGAGATCTTCACCGCTGCCGCCCGCGAAGATCTTCATCTCGCACTGGCCCAGTTGCCCAGCAAATTCTTTCCTCCCGGCTTGTGGGCCGACCAGCACCAGCAAAGCAGCATTACCTGCCTGCGATCCGTGCTCATGAAGCCCGAACATCTGCAGTGGCTCGATGCGATCTGGGCCAGATTGAGCCAGGCAACAGGTGAGGTGCTGGCAATGCCTCCTACAGGCCATGCTGGTGCAACTGTGGCTGGATGAAAGAACCCGCCCGCGCATGTTCACACCCTGAACAGGAAAATCTCAGAAATGTGCTCCCACAGAAGCACTAGATTGCTCGACAGAAGTGTCACTCCGATTCGTGAGAAAAGCCGGGCGGTCGATGGTTAGAATAAGAGTACTGCGGTCAAACAGGAATTTCGTCGATGTGAACGGGCAACAGTTCGCGAAGGCTCGCGCGCTAAACGTGTAGCTGGAGCATCACCGGCGGCGCCGGCTAACAGGAGATAAGCAGGATGCATTTTTCGAACCAGCAACGCGATTTTTCTTCGATGTCTCTCTCCGAGCAAGAGGGCATAGTTGCGTACTTTTCGATGGAAATCGCCATCGCGCCCGATATGCCTACCTATAGTGGGGGGTTGGGTGTGCTTGCCGGAGACACCATGCGGTCTGCAGCCGATCTCGGCCTGGGACTATGCGCCGTCACTCTGCTTCATCGCAAGGGATACTTCCAGCAACATCTCGATGCACAGGGAATTCAGACCGCCGCGGATCAACCGTGGCCACTGGAAGAATTTCTCGTGCTCGAAGATGCCGTGGTCGAGGTAACGATCGAGGATCGACCAGTGATGGTCCGCGCATGGCGCTACGATCTCGAGGGAGTCACCGGGCACACTATCCCGATCTACCTGCTGGATACGGATCTGCCCCAGAATGATCCACGCGATCGAGTGCTGACCGACCATCTCTATGGTGGCGATACGGATTACCGGCTACGCCAGGAAGCCGTTTTGGGAATCGGTGGTGTGCGCATTCTCGCAGCCCTGAATTACGACGTGAATGTGTACCACATGAATGAAGGTCATGCGGCGCTGTTGACGGTCGGCTTGATGGAACTGCAGTTGGACGGCGATATGAGCCGGGCCATCGAGGAGCGGGATACGCAGGCGGTGCGCAACCGTTGTGTGTTTACCACCCACACCCCAGTTCCCGCCGGACACGACCGCTTTACCATGGACCAGACCTACAGGATTCTCGGCCCGGAAGTGGCGAACCTGCTGGAGCGCATGGGCGGCTGCCACGACGGCATGCTCAACATGACCTATGTGGCGCTGGCTTCCTCGCGCTTTGTGAACGGCGTCGCCATGCAGCATGGCAAGATTTCCCGGGAGATGTTCCCCGACTATTCGATCGATGCCATCACCAACGGTGTGCACGCGGCCACCTGGACCGCTGCCCCCATTCAGGCGACTCTTCGATCGCAACGTTCCGCGCTGGCGCAAAGACAATTTCCAGTTTCGCTATGCGATCGACATTCCACTGCGCGAGATTGAGAAGGCGCACGCACAGTCCAAGCGCATCCTCATCGACGAGGTTGAGAAGAGGACTGGCATTACGCTGCGCAGCAACGTCTTCACCATCGGTTTTGCCCGTCGCGTAGCCACCTACAAACGAGCCGACCTGCTTCTATCCGATCCCGAGCGCCTGGTGCGCTGCGCGGAGAAGTTCCGCGGCATGCAGATTCTCTTTAGCGGCAAGGCTCATCCCCATGACGAACCAGGCCAGAAGCTGATCCGGCAGATCTTTGAGGTTGCTGCCAAGCTGGATTCCGACGCGCTCAAAATCGTCTACCTGGAAAATTACGAATGGAAGCTCGCGTCGATGCTTACCGCAGGGGTCGATCTGTGGCTGAATACGCCGCGCCGTCCATTCGAGGCATCGGGCACCAGCGGTATGAAGGCGGCGCTCAACGGCGTCCCCAGCCTCAGCGTTCTTGATGGTTGGTGGGTCGAGGGCTGGATCGAAGGGGTTACGGGCTGGGCTATTCCCGACAGCGACAACCAGGACCTTGAGGTCGCAAGTCTTTATGACCGGCTGGAGTCGACCATTCTTCCCCTCTACTATGGCGATCCCGGAGCAGTGGCGCGCCGTCATGCGTTCCACCATCGCGCTCAACGGCTCATTCTTTAACACCCATCGCATGCTTCAGGAGTACATCTCGAACGCCTACTACCCGGACAAGGACGCCATCGTCTCCAACGTCGCTGGAGCCCGCTCTGGCCAAATAAAGATCTGGTCACGACGTTGTGACGAGCTCAAAAGACTCATCCTGAGCCGGACAAGCTTAGCTTGTCCGGCTCATTTCTTTGCTGCCGCGTGAACCGCCAGCTTATGAATCGAATTGTCTGCGTTAAACATCCCAGACCGTAGCGTTTCAGAAGATTCACAGGCGAGAAGCTGGATTGGGCCCGTCATGCCAAAGAGCACCGAGACATCTCTGACTGCCGATTTGATCGCGCAAAACGTATAATTTGATTGTGGCTGCAAAAATGCTAAAAACCCCATGCCCTGCAGAGGGTACAGCAAAAGCCTCGGTTCCGTAAAAGACGCTCGCAAACTATTCGCCGATTCTTCCGCTCGGGCCTGGCCGGCTCGTCTATGCCGGAGATTCACCCCCTCTTCCCGGGGTCGTTGAGACTCCCGGAGAGTACGTCCCTAGGAGTGAGCTAGCAAATGTGGATTGTTCGTCTTGCGTTACGGCGGCCCTACACTTTCGCCGTTTTTGCGCTTTTACTGCTGATTATCGGCCCGCTCTCCATTCTGAATACCCCAACCGACATTTTCCCCAATATCGACATTCCTGTGGTCAGCATCGTCTGGCAATACCAGGGTCTGTCTGCCCCGGATATGGCCAGCCGCATCGTTACGCTCACCGAACGCACGCTGACCACCACGGTCGACAATATCGACCATATCGAATCGCAATCGCTGGTGGGCGTTGCGGTGGTGAAAGTTTATTTCCAGCCCAAGGTCACGATTGCCACCGCCATTGCGCAGATCACAGCCGTGTCGCAAACCCAGTTGCGCCAGCTGCCACAAGGAACAACCCCTCCCTTGATCATCACCTACACCGCGTCGAGTGTGCCCATTCTGCAACTCGGTCTCTCCGGTCAGGGCCTTTCCGAACAGCAACTCAACGACTACGGCCTCAATTTCATCCGCACGCAGTTCGCCACCATTGAGGGTGCGGAAAGCCCCTATCCCTACGGCGGCAAGCAGCGACAGATTCAGATAGATCTCGATCTTAAGGCGCTTCAAGCCCGAGGACTTTCCCCTACCGATGTAGTCAACGCTATCGGCGTGCAAAATCTGATTTTGCCTTCGGGAACCGTGAAGGTGGGCTCGTTCGAGTATCAGCTAGCCACCAACAGCGCGCCCTCCACGATCGCAGGACTGAACAATATTCCGATCAAGAGCGTGAATGGAGCCATCGTCTATATACACGACGTGGCTCATGTGCGTGACGGTTTCCCGCCGCAAACCAATATTGTGCGCGTCGATGGCCAGCGCGCCAGCTTGATGAGCGTGCTGAAGAACGGCAATGTTTCTACGCTCGACGTCATCTCAAGGATCCGGGCGATGTTGCCGACGATTGCGCAGCAGCTGCCGCCGCAACTGCGCATAACTCCATTAGCGGATCAGTCGATCTTTGTGCGCGGCGCCATCAGCGGCGTAGTGCGCGAGGGCATCATCGCCGGCTGTCTCACTGGCGTGATGATCCTGGTCTTCCTGGGCAGCTGGCGCAGCACCCTCATCATCGCGGTTTCCATTCCTCTCTCCATCCTTGTCTCCCTGATCGTGCTAGGGGCGCTGGGCGAGACCATCAACATCATGACCCTCGGTGGCCTGGCGCTGGCCGTTGGCATCCTGGTCGATGACGCCACGGTAGAGATTGAGAACATCAATCGCAATCTCGAAGAAGGAAAGGAGGTGGAGCAGGCGATCCTCGATGGCGCCGCGCAGATTGCCATTCCGGCCTTCGTCTCGACGCTTATCCATTTGCATCGTCTTTGTACCCATGTTCTTCATGGGCGGCGTGGCCAAGTATCTGTTTGTGCCGCTGGCTGAAGCTGTGATCTTCGCCATGCTGGCTTCTTATTTTCTTTCCCGCACCGTGGTGCCGACCATGGCCAAGTACCTTCTTCAGGAGCATGATGCGGCCGCCGAAAAGCAGAAGCAGCAGAGCCGCAATCCCCTGGTTCGAGCCCAACTGGCCTTCGAGCACAGATTTGAGCAGCTGCGTGTTTTCTATTTCCGCGTGTTGCAGCTCGCCATCGCCCACAGCACGGTTTTTCTTATCCTCTTCTTCGTCTTTTCCATAGGCTCGTTTGCGCTGCTATACCCATGGTTGGGCCAGGATTTCTTTCCTTCGGTAGACTCAGGCCAGTTTAAGCTCCACGTACGCGCTCAGACCGGTACCCGCATCGAAAACACGGCGCTCCTGTGCGATCGAATCGACAATGCCATTCGCCGGGAAATTCCCAAGAGCGAACTCGTCAGTATCATCGACAATATTGGGATCCCCTATTCCGGCTTGAATCTCTCCTACACCAGCACCGGCGTGGTGAGCGCTGCCGACGCGGATATCACCGTGGCCTTGGCCGAAAAGCACCATCCCACCGATCACTACGTGCAGGATCTGCGCGCCAAACTGGGAGCCGAGTTCCCAGGCGTTATCTTTTACACCTTGCCCG
This sequence comes from uncultured Acidobacteriaceae bacterium, assembly GCA_963793525.1. Classification (GTDB taxonomy): domain Bacteria; phylum Acidobacteriota; class Terriglobia; order Terriglobales; family Acidobacteriaceae; genus PALSA-350. Next base: position 130,812 of record CAWCAZ010000006.1, on the reverse strand, counting down.
TGGATATGGTGACGCAGATTCTCAATTTTGGATTGCCGGCTCCCATCGATATCCAGGTAATCGGCCAGAATTTGCAAGGCAATCGTGAATTCATCGACCGGCTGCTCAGGGATATCATCTACGTACCGGGCACGGCGGATTTACACATCCAGCAGCCTTTCAACAATCCGCATTTTTTCGTCGATGTGAACCGTTCCAAGGCGCAGGACATCGGATTGACGCAACGGGATGTCACCGGCAGCCTGCTGGCTGCCACCAGCGGCAGCTATCAGACCAGCCCTACCTTCTGGCTTGATCCAAGGAACGGTGTCAGTTACAACATCAACGCGCAATCTCCGCAATACGATTTGCAGTCGATGATCGACCTGGAAAATATTCCGCTGACCACCAGCAGCGCGGGCGCCTCGATCACTCCCAATCCCAATATTTCGGTTGGCGCATCGAGCCTTACCCCGATCGGGACGGGTGCCGCACCCTCCACCGCGGAGGGAGTCCAGCCCATCCAGATTTTAGGGAATGTGGCTACGCTCGTGCGCGGACAGGAGCCGGCCACCATCAGCCATTACAACATCGCTCCGGTTCTCGATATTTACGGCAACGTGGTCAACAGCGACCTGCGCAGCGTGTCGGACAAGATCTCTTTGATCATTGAACAGCATCGCAAAGAACTGCCCCGTGGCTCGCAGATCGTGTTGCGCGGCCAGGTGCAAACAATGAACTCCTCATTCATCGGGCTGACCAGCGGTCTGGCCTTTTCTATCCTGCTGGTTTACCTGCTCATCGTGGTGAATTTCCAGTCGTGGCTCGATCCTTTTATGATCATTGCCGCCCTGCCGGCGGCGTTGAGCGGCATTGTGTGGATGTTGTTCATCACTGGAACGCATATCAGCGTTCCCGCGCTGACCGGTTCCATCATGACGATGGGTGTTGCCACAGCGAATTCCATTCTGGTCATCAGCTTTGCCCGCGAGCAGATGGAAGAAAACGCGGGGGACGCCCATGCGGCCGCGCTGAGTGCCGGATACACCCGCTTCCGGCCGGTGCTGATGACCGCGCTGGCTATGATTATCGGCATGGTGCCGATGGCGCTCGGTCTGGGTGATGGCGGCGAACAAAATGCGCCGCTAGGCCGTTCGGTCATTGGCGGCCTGTTGTTCGCAACCTTGGCCACGCTGTTCTTTGTGCCGACATTCTTTAGCGTGATCCACGGCTGGCTTGGGAAGCGCGGCAAGAGCGCCTCAGAGCGCGCGAGTGTAACGGATCTGGAAGACTAGAAAACAAATCGGAGAAAGAGCGTAGAGATGAATCAGGAAAAAAGAGACGAGCGGCCACAACCGGTTGGGGAAGGGCACGGCGGCCCACCCGACGCGCCGCCCCTTTCGGGCCGCGTCGCCGCGATCATGATCGTGGTTCTCCTGGTGCTGGCCGTCCTGGTGGCGGTCGGCGGGATCATACCCCGGGTGCGCGCACGCACCGAGCTGAAAAACCAGACCGACGCGCTCGCCGCCCCTAATGTCATCGCGAACCCACCGCAACAGGGCAAGACGGGGCAGGAAATTATTTTGCCCGGCAACGTCTATGCCTACAGCGATGCGTCGCTTTTTGCCCGCACCGACGGCTATCTCAGCAAATGGTACTTCGACATCGGCGCGCACGTCCGCCAGGGGCAGCTGCTGGCGATCATCAGCACCCCGGAAGTGGACAAGCAATTGCTTCAGGCACGCGCGGACTTGGCCACGGCGGAAGCCAATGCGGGCCTGGCAAAAATCAACTCTGGCCGTTACCAGGGGCTGCTGACGCAAAACGCCGTTTCCAAACAAGACACGGACACCTTCGTCAGCCAGGCGGAATCCACCAGTTCGGCCGTAAAGTCGGCCCAGGCGAATGTTCAGCGCCTGGAACAGCTGCAATCCTTCGAAAAGATTTATGCGCCCTTCAGTGGAGTGGTCACCGCCCGCAACGTCGATGTCGGACAACTGATCAATGCCGGGGCGGGCACGCTGATGTTCCGCATCTCTGCCATCAATGTCTTGCGTGTATACGTCAATGTGCCGCAGATTTATTCCCAGTCAGCGGTTCCCGGCACCACGGCCCGGCTCACTCTGTCCGAATTTCCCGGCCAGACATTTACCGGCAAGTTGGTGCGCACGGCGAGGGCCATCGATCCTGCCTCGCGGACGCTGCTGGTCGAGATCGATGTCGATAATCGGGATGGCAAGCTCCTGCCCGGGGCCTACACCGAAGTCCATATGAACGTGCATGAGGGCGTTGCGCCGATGATTATTCCCGTCTCCGCGCTTATCTTTCGCACTGAGGGATTGCAGGTGGGTACGGTGGTGAAAGGCTCCAACGGAGATCAGGCGAAGCTGGTTCACGTAACGCTCGGCCAGGACGATGGGTCGACTGTGCAGGTGATTCAGGGGCTCAGCGCGGACTCGCAGGTGATCCAGAATCCGCCGGATTCATTGATCGATGCGGAACCGGTGCGCGTCGTTAAGCCGGGCAAAGACGGGGGCGCGTAGGAATGAAGCCCCGTTTCACCTATTTGAGTCCTAACCCATTGAGTTGGACGTCGCGCCGGGCATGGCTGGCGCTTTCCGGGGCTGCGTTGCTCCTTTCCGGCTGCACTGTGGGCCCCAACTATCAAAAGCCCTCCGCCCCTACCGCGCCGGCTTTCAAGGAAACGGCCGCGCCTGTGCCACCGCCCAGTCTACCCGGCGGCGGATGGAAGCAGGTGAGCCCCAGCGATAGCGCGCTTCGAGCTAATTGGTGGGAAGTTTATCAAGACCCGCAACTGGACAAGCTCGAGCAGCAGGTCGCGGTGTCGAACCAGACGCTCAAGGCTTCCTATGAGCAGTACATGCAAGCCCGTGCGGCCGTCCAATTCTATCGTTCGCAGTACTTCCCCACGGTGCAAGCCGGTCCCTCGGCCACGCGTGAGCGCCAATCGTCCAACCGCCCGCTGTATGTGCCGGGAAGCAAGAGTACCTACAATGACATTTTTTTGCAGGGCGCGGTCAGCTGGGAACCGGACTTGTGGGGCAACATACGCAGAGCGGTGGAGTCACAGAAGGCTACCGTTCAAGCTACCGCGGCAGATCTGGCCAACGTTGATTTGAGCATCCGTTCGGAGCTGGCGACCGATTATTTTGAAATGCGCGGCCTCGATACCCAGCAGCGCCTGCTCGACAACACCGTGGTGCAATATGAGCAGTACCTGGAGTTGACTCAGGCACGGTTCAAGGGCGGAGTGGCCACTGACTCCGACGTTGCCCTGGCGCAGACACAGCTGGATCAGACCCGAGCCCAGGCCATCGATGTCGGCGTCGCCCGAGCCCAGTACGAACACGCCATCGCAACGCTCACCGGTGTCCCCGCGTCGAGTTTCGGTCTTCCTTTCGCGCCGCTCGATCTGCAATTGCCCCAAGTGCCGGTGGGCGTGCCTTCGCAATTGCTGGAGCGCCGTCCGGATGTTGCCGGCGCGGAGCGGCGCGCAGATGCGGCCAATGCCCAGATAGGGATTGCGATTGCGGCTTACTACCCCACGATTAATCTCACTGCTACAGGCGGCTTTGAAAGCAAGGCTGGGACCACCCTAATCCAGGGGCCAAGCTCCCTCTGGTCGTTGGGGGGCTCGGCGGTGGAGTTGCTATTCGACGCCGGCCGCCGTCACGCCCTCACCGAGGAGGCGCGGGATGTTTATGAGCAGAACGTCGCTAACTACCGGCAGACGGTGCTGCAGGCATTCCAGGAGGTGGAGGACAATCTTTCCGGCCTTCGGATACTGAATAGTGAGTCGGTAGCGCAGCAACGCGCAGTTGACTCCGCGCAGCGCTCGCTCCTTATTTCGACCAACCGCTACAAAGGCGGCGTCACGACTTATCTTGAAGTGATTACGGCCCAGACCACCCAACTGGCCAACGAGCGCACAGCAGCGGATATCACCACCCGTGAGTTTGCCGCCAGCGTGCAGCTCATCAAAGCTTTGGGCGGCGGTTGGGATACCACCAAGTTGCCCACACCCTAGGGCGCTGCGGAAAAAAACTCGAAGGGGGATCGTCCTCAGCGGCTAAAGCCGGATTTAGTGCAAAAGCACTATGTACGGCCTGAAGGCCGTACCCTTCAGAAAAAATGAGTTTTCCGCAAGCTGTTCTGCCATGCACACTCGCCGAGGACTGATGAGGGAGTTAGTGTCTCGTGAAAGCCCCTTGTAGGCTCGGTCCTGCGTGTCCTGGCAAAGCCCAAACGAACAGGGCGGGTGCCCGGGTACGCCTCAACATTGTTTTGCCACATCAGTAACAAACGCTGGGTGCCCCATTCAAGCCGCACTTTGGCTTGAGTGGGATAGTGGTTCTCTATCTGCCGCTTCCCGTTTGACCGGAGCACCCGAGGGAAAAGCCTGCTGGCGCGTTACGATTGCGAAGTGGAATTCGGTAGCGAGCCCGTCGTGAAAACCTGCTCCGCCTGCCCAGCGGATACCCGATAGATCACGAATTCACGATCGCGGGTGCTGCGTAGTTCGAAAACCAGGTCTCCCCGATTGTCGGCCTTTGCATCCACTGCATCGACCAGCCGCATTTTCGGTGTCTGGTCAAGGTGATCGTCATCGGTCACCGACTTGAAGAGCACCTTGGGCACCCCGTTGAAATCCGGCTGTGCGATCAAGGTGACATATTTCGTCTTGCCCGCATGATCAGTCGTCTCTCCGGAGAAGACCAAGGTCGCTCCTCCGCTGTAAGTCAACTCATAGGCCTTGAAGCGCTCGTTGGTAAAAACCAGCTTCGGCGGAGCGGGCGGGGCCGTGGCCCCCTTACGCCGCTGTGCGGCAGTGGTGGTTGCGGTGTGCGCTGCGGTTGCAGTGTGTGCTTTCACCGCCGGCTTGGCCGGAGGCTGCGCCGCCGCGATGGCGCTGCTGGCCGCGATCTCCATCGCCGTCTGCATTTTCGTTGCATCCGCCGGGTCAGCCCATAGATACACGAAAGGATGCGCTTCGCGATCGCTGGCGTCGGAAACCGCAATCATTTGCTCCAGGCCGGACGGAACGCCCGTGAGCTGGGCCGGTTGAAAGTCGTCGCTCATGCTCTGCTGGCCATGGGCCATGTGCGGCCGGTCCGGATCGGCGCCTGCAATGGCTGTCTCCGGAGCCGGACTATTCCCACTGCTCTCACTGCTGGTGCTGGGGCTCGAATCGGACGAATCTCGACCGCTTGCGCAGAGTAGGGCGATCAGGATCACCGGCAGGTGGATTGTTCGAAGTCTTGCTGCTCGACGAAGACGAGCTCGATCCACTGGAACTATCCTGGCTGCCGCTGCCATCCTTTCTGACCAGATGCGGATGCCCGTCATCACCGCCTACCACCTGGGGGGTCAGTCTGCCTTGCTTTGGTTTTGCCCGCTTCGGCGGGCTGGTCATTGGCTTCCACGCACCATAGCCAAACCAATAGCCGTCCACATCCTGCGCCGTGTTTATATCAAAAATTCCCTTGGTAATGCCCGCATCCTGCAGGACATATTCCGTTCCCGGCTGCAGCGCCAGCGGCTCCGGCTTGGCCAGGTAAAGCCCTCCCGGCTGATACTGCTCGCCGTCGAAGACAGAGATCGGGATGATGCGGCTGGCCTTCGGTTTCCCCATCTCGCCCGTCCACTCCAGAACAGCGATGGCGCGCACGGAAGGCGCAGTTTTCTTGGTGTTCTCCAGGCGTCCGTACTGCGCCCACGTCGGCATGGCCAGAGCAAGCAACAAGACAAGCGAGCGGCTCTTGAAACCCCTCATCGTGGAATAAACTCGTTGAGGGCGCTCACGCTCGTCTGCGCCGTGGCATTGCATCTCGTTTTTTGGAAGGATCTTTCTCATGGAAGTGAACGACAAAGTTGCTGACTTCACATTGCAGACCGAAGAAGACAAGACCTTGCATCTGAAGGACTTCGCCGGCAAACCGGTGGTGCTTTTCTTCTATCCCAAGGCCGACACTCCCGGCTGCACGATCGAAGCCTGCGGCTTTCGTGACGTATTCAAAAAGATACAGCAGGCCGGGGCCGTTGTTCTCGGTATCTCGCGCGACACGCCTAAGGCGCAGAAGAAATTCAAAGAAAAGTACGACTTGCCCTACACCCTCCTTGCAGATGTAGACGAAGTAGTTTGCAAACAGTTTGGCGTCCTCAAGGAAAAGAATATGTATGGCAAGAAAGTAATCGGGATCGAGCGGACGACCTTCCTCATCGGTCCGGACCGCAAATTGCTGAAGATCTTCCCCAAAGTAAAGCCGGAAGGCCATGCAGAAGAGGTTCTTGCCGCCGTCAAAGCCGCAAATGGCTGATATTCCGGCCTGTGCCCAGGCGACTCTCGTTCCGCGGAAGTTCTACCTCGATCCACCCGACGTGGTCGCGCGGAAGCTGCTGGGAAAGCTGCTGGTGAGACCTGGAGAAGCGTTGGTGGGCCGCATTGTCGAAGTAGAGGCTTACTTTGGCGAGGAGGACCCCGCGTCGCACTCCTTCCCCGGCAAGACAGCGAGAAACTCCGTGCTCTTCGGGCCGCCGGGCCATGCCTACGTCTACTTCATCTACGGCATGTATTTTTGCCTGAACGTCTCCTGCGAACCGCAGGGCTGTGCCGGAGGCGTGCTGTTCCGCGCCCTGGAGCCGATCTGCGGCATGGAGGCCATGGCCGTGGGCCGTGGCCTGGCTGCTCCAGTCCGGGCCGGCAAAATAGCTTCCTTAACCTCCGGTCCCGGCCGCCTGTGCCAGGCCTTTGGGATCACGCGCGAGCGAGACAACGACGCCGATTTTACCTCGCCAAAATCGGATTTGCAGATTCAGGATGACGGTTTTGTGGCCAAGAAAGTGCTCGTCACGCCGCGGATCGGCATCACCAAGGACGCCGAGCGAGCAGCTCGCTTCCTGCTCGCCGGCAACTCCTTTGTTTCCGGCCGCAAAGGCTAGATGCGGGGTGTTTTTGAGAATCGCCTGAATCTCAACATGGCCCATTTTCTGCGCCCAGGCCTCAGGAGTAGCCCACGCCTCGGCATCCTTCTCCCGCACCGGCGCGCCGCGCCGAAGGAGCAGTTCAACCAGCTCCTTGTGTCCCCATCGGCAAGCCCAACCCAGAGGAGTCGATTGCAGCAGGTCATCGCGGACATCCAATCGCGCACCATGGTCAATCAACATCGCAGCAAACCGCGCCCTGTCCGCTCCCGACAGCCCGCTAAGACGTCCGGCAGTAAAGTGCAGGACTGTTTCGTGGCGACGGCCAACGTTGGCGTCGACACCGTGCTGGAGAAGCACCTCCAGGCTGCGGAAATGGCCCTCATTCCCTGCGGAGTCCTCACCTGCCCCGCGGATCGGTTGGATCAGTACCCAGTGCCAGCGAGCGTCCTGAGCCGGCCAATCGAGATGAGGCAGCGCCATGGCGACAATCTCCGGGCACCCGTGGTCCGCCGCTGCCCAGACCAATTCAGAAACCACTTCCTCGTTTGGCGACTGGGCAAGCAGACGCCGCGCTTCTTCTACGTCGCACGTCTCGGCCACCATGTACGGTTGTCGCTTCGCCCCTCGCTCCAGCAACAGATTTTTGACTCGATCGTCTTCATGATTCCACGCATTGTGCAGCGGCCATCCGGAGGCGTAAACATTGGCATTGGGATCGGCCCCTCGATCAAGAAGCAGCCTGGTCATGGCCAGATCGCCCGCTAACGCCACGCACCACAGGGGCATACCCCAACTTTCAGTCGGCTCTTCGAGCGCTTCCAGCAGCACGCGTTCGTCCACGTCTGCGCCGAGGTCGAGCAGCAGTTCGGCACTTCCCAACTGGTGATGATTCACGGCAAGCGTCAACAGGCCGCCGGAGCCCGTGATTTGCCGCAGCAATTCCGGTTCAGCAGCGATGAATTGCCGGACCCGGGGCAGGTCTCCCAAGCGCCACCGCCGCATGCACCGTCAACGCCGCACCGTGCTCCAGAAGCAGCGTCGCGACCAGCGGGAAACCTCTCTGCGCGCTTGTTGCGTGGATCTGCCCCCAGCGCAGCATGATCGAGGGGCGTGAGGTCGCTCGGGTCTTTCTTGTGGACATTCGCCCGCCTCTCCAGCAGCCACGTGACTAACTTCCAGCCGGTTCCTGCGTGCCGCCACATGCAGGGGCGTCATGCCATCCCGGTCGCAGGCGTGAATCAGCGTACGATCCTGATCCAGCAGCTGCATCGCCGTCGTGTCGTCACCCTGCGCGATGGCGGAACTGATTTGGTCTTGCGCCGGGCGAGACCGTGGCATTGGAACAGCTCATCTCCTCGCGCCGGTGGCGCTCCTCTTCTTCAATCACGGCGACAATATCGTCGTAGTGTCGTTCTTGCGCGAGCGTCCATGCGGAGGTTGCATCGCGATGCGGAAACATGCCCTTGCGCGCGTCCGCACCAGCCTCCATGAGGAGGCGCGCCATCGCCGCATCGCGCCGAAGCACAGCATAATGCAGGCCCCGGTGCTCATCGTTCTCTGCCCGGTCCGTCGCCACCAACTCGGGGCGGCTGGCGAGCAACATTCTCACTTGTGTAAGATCGCCGGCCTGTACAGCCTCGGCGAATCGCGGATATTGGCGCCATCGACAAACGCCTTCAATTTCGGCCAACTGGCAAAGCCGTAAGCGCGCGCAATCACTCTCTGTGCATCGTTGAGTGCGAATTTGCTCTGTCTCGAATGCGTTCAAAGCGGTTCACTTCGGCAATCGCACCGGGCGCACCCGAGCGAAATTCCTGCAGAAGTTCTTTGGCTTGTTTGCGAAGCTGCTCCAGGTTGGGCTGCTCGGCTAAACGGCGCGTGGGCGCTAGATTGGAACCGGGAACGGACATGACGATCTCCTTTTTGTCATTGCCCGCTGTCCGCGTGTCGGGCCAAAAAGAAGATTCGCCTATAGAATTGAGGATCACAATCATCGGTGGGCTCAGCCCTGCCCGCGGACACGGGGGCGTCCGATACGCCACGACCAGTATAGCGGGGAACTAGAGTTCAAGAGCCGTCTGGGCTGGGTAGGCGGGGGAAGAAAGTATTGCTTGCCCTTGATCGGCTCGGAGAGCCGCTTGAGCAGCAGCGCCAGATCCTGGCGGCGATTTACGAAGTCGATTTCTGAGGTGTCGACCACCAGCAGATCACTCGCCGTGTAGTGGAAGAAAAAGTGCTCATAGGCCTTTGCCACCTGTTCGATATAGGCGTCACTGATGGCTTGCTCCTGGGCTAACCCTTTGCGCTTGAGGCGTTGCTTCAGCACCTCGGGAGAAGCCTGCAGATAGATCACCAGGTCCGGCGTGGGCACCTCGCTGCGGAAGACCTGGTAGTAGCGGTTGTAGAGTGCCAGTTCCGCATCCGTGAAATTGATGTAAGCGAAGAGTTTGTCTTTTTCGAAGAGGTAGTCAGCCACAATCGGCCAGGGCTCGCTGCCTGCCAATTCTTTAGCCGCCTCGCGCATCTGCTCGTACCGCTCCACCAGGAACCACATCTGGGTGGCGAGCGCCATTCCGCTCATCTCCTGGTAGAAGCGGTCGAGGAAGGGGTTGTTCTCTGGCTCCGCGATGCGGCGGGCGTGCAGGGTTTCCGCCAGAATCGCGGCCAACGTCGACTTGCCGACGCGCATCGGCCCTTCGATGGCGATAAATCGGGGCGCCTCAAACAGCTCTGCCATGACGATGCCCTTTTGTGAGCGAAGAAAAGCCGAAGATAACATGAGCCGGTGAGTGCCGCCAGCTACATTTACACTCTTGAAGCATGCTCACCAAGCTTGTCTCCGCGGGTCTGATTGCCGGGCTTACGGCCGGGGGGTATGCCTATGCCGCACGATGGCCTACCTCGCAGCTCTTCGGTCGCACCGTTGTCGCCGGCTCCGATATCCAGGAAGTCGCGCTCACTTTCGATGATGGCCCGAATGATCCCTACACCCAGCAATTGCTCGATTTGTTGGACTAGCCACCAGGTGCGTGCAACCTTCTTCCTGATCGGCAGCTTTGTCAGGCAGCGCCCTGATATTGCCCGGGAAGTACAACAAGCGCGGCCATCTGCTGGGGAACCACACGATGACCCATCCCTCGTTGCTCTGGCAGCGGCCCGCGCGTGTACGCGAGGAGCTTGCGGCTTGCAACGCTGTCATCGAGGATGCGACCGGCGAAGCAGTGAAATGGTTTCGACCGCCTTTCGGCTCCCGTCGTCCGGATGTGCTGCGTACGGCGGAAGAACTTGGCCTCACGCCAGTCATGTGGAACGTAACCGCGCATGATTGGGATGCCACGGACTCTGAGGCGCTGACGGCACGGATACAAAGCGCCATCCACCGCAACCAGCGCCTGCATAGGAGCAGCAACATCCTTCTGCACGACGGCGGTCACAAACAACTGGGAACCGACCGCTCCATCACGCTTACGGCGACGTGGCTTCTGCTCGAAGCCTGGGCTGGCACCGGTTTGCAAACAGTCACCGTAGATGCCTGGAGCTAAGACTTCGGGTGGCCGCATCAGCGCTCTCGAGTAAGCTCCGGCCCTGACCCCTGGACGGGTGCCCCACATCGCCTTATCTCGGAGATTCGGGATACCCTCAGCTAATGAACCGAGTCAGTTATTCCCAAATCCAGTCCTGTCTCGAAGTTCTAATTGCTGAGTGGCAAGCATCGAGGCGCAAACGCCTTGCGAGCGGCCTCAACCGTGAACTCAATGTCAGCGCTGGTGTGAGCCGTGCTGAGAAACGCCGCCTCGAACTGCGAGGGAGGGAGCCATACACCCTGATCCAGCATCGCCCGATGGAACCGCCCAAACGCCTCCGTATCCGATGCCGCCGCAGTCGCAAAATCCGTGACCGGCGCTCCGGTAAAGAACCAAGTGACCATGGACCCTGCACGGTTGGTTTCCACCTCAATTCCCGCATCCCGTGCCGCCACAGCAATCCCCTTAGCCACTGCCGCAGTTTCTTTCTCCAGCCCGGCATATACTTGCGCCGCGCGGCCCGACAAATAGCGCAGTGTAGCAATCCCGGCGGCCATCGCCAGCGGGTTGCCGCTCAGCGTTCCCGCCTGGTAGACAGGACCCAGCGGCGCCAACAGATCCATCATCCTGGCTTTGCCGCCAAAAGTAGCGCAGGGAAGCCCCCCGCCAATGATCTTTCCCAGACACGTGAGGTCAGGGTCGATGCCAAAGGCCTGCTGCGCTCCCCCCAGCCCCAGCCGGAAGCCCGTCATGACCTCGTCAAAGATCAGCAAGCTTCCCCTCTCGCCGGTGATACGCCGTAAACCCTCCAGATACCCAGCAGAGGGAGGCACGCAGCCCATATTCCCCACCACCGGTTCCACGATCAGGCAGGCAATCTCGTCCGGATGTTTGGCGAAGGCCTCCTCCACCGCCGGCAAATCGTTAAACGGCAGCGCAAGGGTCCAATGGGCGATCTCCTCCGGCACGCCGGCCGAACCAGGCAGGCCGAACGTGGCCAGGCCCGACCCGGCCTTGACCAGAAGCCCGTCCGAGTGACCGTGATAGCAGCCCTCAAACTTGATCACGTATTTTCGACTGGTAAACGCCCGCGCCACGCGAATCGCAGACATCGTCGCTTCAGTGCCCGAGCTGACGAAGCGCAATTTTTCGATGGACGGCATGGCGGTCACGACCAACTCCGCCAGGTCGGCTTCAGCCGCGGTCGACGCCCCGAAGCTGGCACTCCGCTCCGCCGCCCGTTGAATCGCCTCCACCACCAGCGGGTGCGCATGGCCCAGGATCATGGGACCCCAGGACCCAAAGTAGTCCAGGTATCGATTGCCATCGGCATCCCACAGGTAAGCTCCCTCGGCTCGAACCAGGAACGGAGGATCTCCCCCGACCGCGCGAAAGGCGCGCACCGGCGAATTAACACCCCCGGGAAAATAGCGCTCCGCACGCCGCTGCATCTCTCTGGATTGACTCAGTTCTCGGTGCAAAAGCAGTCCCCTTCCGCTTCAGTATAGGGGAATGTCCAGACAGCCTGGCCCGCGGGCGCGATGGTAAACTGACAGTTCTCGGGGATACATTTTCAACCCAAATCAAAACGCGCCAGCCTCTCGGCCGGTATCCCACGCGAAATTGGAAAAGCCTTGCCAGATGCCACGCGCAAATCCGCCAAGCCCCCCGCCACCTACGCCTCGGCGGGAGTCGATCTCTCCCAAGGGGACCGTACTAAGCAGCGCATCAAGTACCTTGCGCAAAAAACCTTCAACAAGCAGGTGCTGGGTGATATTGGCGGCTTCGGTGGCCTCTTCCGGCTGGACATCGCAAAGTACACCGACCCGATCCTGGTTTCAAGCGCGGATGGAGTAGGCACCAAGCTCAAGGTAGCGTTCGCCCTGGGCATGCACCACACCGTCGGCGCCGACCTCGTCAACCACTGCGTGAACGACATTGCGGTACAGGGCGCGACGCCCCTTTTCTTTCTCGACTATCTGGCGACTGGCCAGTTAGACGGCGAAGTAGCCGAGACCGTGGTAAGCGGTTTAGCCGAAGCCTGCCGTGCCAACGGCTGCGCCCTCATCGGAGGGGAGACAGCACAGATGCCCGGCTTCTATTCCGATGGGGAGTACGATCTGGCCGGCTTCATCGTTGGAGCTGTCGACAAGGAAAAACTGATCACCGGCAGCAAGATTCAAGTCGGCGACGTGCTCATCGGTTTTCCTTCCACCGGCTTGCACACCAACGGCTACTCCCTCGCCCGCAAGCTCTTTTTTGAGGTCGCTGGCTACGCGCCCAACCAGTACGTCAACGACTTGAAGGACAAGGCCGGGGCAGCCCTGATGAAGGTGCACCGCAGCTACCTTGCGGTGATTAAAAAGCTTACCGCCGCTGATTTGGTGGTGGGCATGGCTCACATCACCGGTGGCGGGATTACGGAAAACCTGCCCCGCATACTGCCCAAGACCATCTCCGCTGTGGTTGAGACCACCTCCTGGACGCCGCCTCCCATCTTCACCCACTTGCAACAACTGGGCAGCGTCGAGCAGGAAGAGATGCTGCGCACCTTCAACATGGGTGTTGGGCTGATTGCGGTGGTTCCGGCGGACAAGTTCCGGCGGGCCAAATCGATGCTTGACCGGGCAGGAGAGAAGTTCTGCGTCATCGGCCGAACGGTCAAGGGAGACCGCAAGGTCATCTACGCATGACCTCGGGGAGCGAGGGATCACCTAGGATCCACCGCTTGGGGATCCTGCTTTCTGGCCGGGGATCAAACTTTCTAGCCATCGCAGAGGCCATCGCTCAAGGGCGATTGCAGCAAACCGAGATCGCGGTCGTGATCTCGAACCGCGGCAACGCGCCTGGGATCGCGGCCGCCCGCAGCCTGGGATTCCCCACCCAGGTGATCGAGGCGAGAGGGCGGCAACGCGCCGAACATGATGCCGAGATCATTGCCGGCCTGCAGGAGCATCAAGTCGATCTGGTCTGTCTCGCCGGCTACATGCGCCTGCTGTCAGCGGAGTTTCTGCGCGCCTTCCCGCAGCGCATCCTCAACATCCATCCTTCGCTTCTGCCCGCCTTTCCCGGCCTCGAGGCGCAAAGCCAGGCTCTCGCCTATGGGGTCAGCGTCTCTGGATGTACCGTGCACTTCGTTGACGAGGAGCTGGATCACGGCGTCATCGTGCTGCAAAAAACGGTTCCAGTCCTGCCGGAAGATGACGAGCCCGCTCTAGCCGCACGCATTCTTTCCCAGGAGCATGTAGCCTACGCCGAGGCGATCACCCGCGTGCTTTCCGGCGAGTACCGCATCGCCGGGCGGCGCTATATTCCGATCAGACAGAAACCGAGTGAGCTTCGCCCAGAGTAAGTTTGGCGGTCATTTGTTTCTGGCCGCGGAAGAACGTCACGGTAACGGTATCGCCTGCCTGGTGATGGTCCATGATCTCGGAAATATCCTGAGGGCTGGTCACCCGGTCTTCGTCAATCCCTACGATCAGATCGCCCCCAAGATAAATAGGGGTATTGCCCAATAAGACTTGTTGGTTGCCACCCCGTAATCCGGCGCGCTCGGCTGCTCCTCCCGGGATGATCTTCTGTATCAGCACGCCGTAGTCGGCCGGTAATCCAATCTGCTCCGCGAGATCGGGCCCGATCGCCAGCGACGCAATGCCTAACGACGGACGGCGCACCCGGCCGAACTTAGAGAAATCCGAAAGCACTGCCTTGATGGTGTCCACCGGGATGGCGAAACCGATGCCGGAACTTTGTTCTGCGCCGCCGGTCGCGATCAAGGTATTCATGCCGATCACCTCACCGCGTGAATTCAGCAGCGGACCACCGGAGTTACCGGGATTGATGGCCGCATCGGTCTGCAGGGCGTTTTCGATGGTCGCACCCTGCGGTTCGCGCACCGAGCGAATGGAGCTGATGATCCCCGTCGTCATGGTGCCGTTCAAGCCAAAGGGATTGCCGATGGCGTAGACATTTTGCCCAACCTGCAGGTCACGCGATTCGGAAAGCACCGCCGGGGTGAGGTTGGGAGCACTGATCTGCAGCAAGGCAAGATCATGCGCCTTGTCCTGCAGAACGACCTGTGCCGAATACTTGTGCTTGTCGCTGAGCGTTACCTCCACCTTTTGCGCATTCTCAATCACGTGGTAGTTGGTGAGGATGCGGCCGTCTTTGCTGAGGATGAAGCCCGAACCCTGTCCTGACTGAGGCACGACTCCGTAAAAAAAGTCGAATGCCAACGCGGAGGAAGTGACGTTTACCACCGAAGGTAACGTCTTCTTGTAGACCGCAATGCGACTGCTTTCCTCTGCGGTATACGCCGGCTGGGCGTCGGCCACGGTAAGCTGCAACGGCGATCCACGCCAGACTTTTGCCAGGGGTAGATTGTTGGCCCCCCTGAAGTTGCTATACGAGGTCAGATAGACGAACGCGCCTACCAGCAAGACAATCAAAATGACCGAGCGAATCTTCATAGCTAGCTAACTTCTATTAGATCATTTCCGTCTTATTGGGCGGCCTTCGCGAGCTCCCGGTAGATCTCCCCTACCCTTCTGCGCGTCTCTTCAAGAGAACCCGAATTGTCGATGACATACTCGCAGCGGCTGGCTTTTTCCCGGTCGGGAATTTGCATCGCCATCCGCGCACGGGCGTCCTGGGCAATCGCCTCTCGCCGGTCGCCATGCCCGTCGTTGACCATCATGCGCGACACAAAACGAGCAATCTTCATCTCGTCGGGCACGGTGACCAGAATGATTCTGTCGAATCGCTGTGGCCACCCTGGCGCGGTGCCCCACTTCTCCACTTCGAAGATAAGCGCGGATTCCACGATGGCGACACGCTTCCGATCGGCGGCGAAGACGCCCCGCATCCACTCCTCTTCCGCAGCGATTACCGCTGGATGGACGATATGGTTGAGCCTATCGGCTTGATTGTGTTGAAAGGCCAACTCCGCCAGTGCCTTGCGATCGAGCGAACCATCGCCCCGCACCACACCCTGACCGAATGCCTCGACGATTGCCGCATAGACCGGCTCCCCGGGCTGCATAAGCTGGCGCCCAAGCTGATCCGCAGAAACCACCGCTGCGCCCAGCTCGTGAAAGATGCCGGCCACGCTGCTCTTACCGCTGCCCAGACCTCCTGTGAGTCCGACACGCAGCATCCAACCGTCCTAAACCGGCAGCCCGCGCCGCAGCTTGGCCGCGCGCACGGTGTTTGCCATCAGCATGGCGATGGTCAGCGGCCCAATGCCGCCGGGCACCGGGGTGTAGGCGCCCGCCAATGCGAACGCATGTGGGTCCACATCGCCCACGATCGTGGAACCCTTCTGCAGGAATAATTCCTCGCGGCGGGCATTACCGGCGAAATATCGCTCAAACTCTGCCCGGTCGGTAACCCGGTTGATGCCCGCGTCTAAAATCGTAGCGCCCGGCTTGACCATGGATGCCGTCACGAATCCCGGCTTGCCGATGGCAACCACCAGAATGTCTGCCCGCTGGGTGAATGAGCCCAGATCCCGCGTCCTGGAATGGCACACGGTGACCGTCGCATTCTCCGCCAGCAGAAGGACCGCGGTAGGTTTTCCCACAATGTCGCTGCGTCCAACCACCACCGCATTCTGGCCCGCAATCTGTAGATGGCTGCGCTTGAGGATCTCGACGATCCCCGCTGCCGTGCAGGGAGCGAGCGCCGGCTGACCGGTCTGCAAGCGGCCCACATTGACCGGATGAAAGCCATCGACATCCTTGTCAGGACTCACCGCTTCGAGCAGCGTCTTCGCATGAACGTGCGACGGCAAGGGAAGTTGAACCAGGATGCCGTCGATATCCTCGCGAGCATTCAAATCCCCGATCAGTGCCAGCATCTCTTCCGTGGTGACCGTCTCCGGCGGCGTAATCAGCTCGCTGAAAAGACCCAGCGCCTCACATGTCTTCACTTTGCTGCGCACATAAATCTCTGAGGCCGGAACATGCCCCACCAACACTGCCGCCAGCCCGGGCCGTATGCCCCGGAGCGCTAGACGCTCTACTTCCGCCCTCACTTCCGCCTTGATTTCAGCGGCGATCGCAGTTCCATCCAGAACTCTAGCCATGCACCATCCTTGCCATACTTGCTCATGGTAAATGGCTGAGCGGCCTGACGAGTTCGTTGATGAGCTCGAGGCCGCTAGCCCAGGACTCATCTAAACTCGTAGGAAGCCTATGCTTTCCCAGACTCTGCTCGAAATCCTGGTCTGCCCGGTATGCCATCACTCACTTAGCGTCGGTCCTGACCAAGCCTCGCATGCATGGCTGCATTGCAGTGGTTGTGGCCGCTACTACCCGGTGGAGGATGGTATTCCCGTGATGCTGGAGGATCGCGCCACGACTCATCCGCCGCTCGCATAAGTGCCGTGCGGGACATCCACTTTCTCTGCTCACCAGTCGATCGAAAAACAGTCTATTGGTACATAGAGCGCCTGATGAGGAGAATGCGGAAAGGAAAGCGAGCTCGACCTTGGTTCCCGGCACCCGGGAGGATCGGCGGGCACCCAAATGGAGTTACCGGCGGACCAATGCAGTTACCGTTGGACTCGCCAGTTTGGAACCGCTTTCCCAGAAACGATGCGTTGGATGGAAATGTGGTATTTGCACGCATCGCGATCCTCGCCGAATGATTCCAGCGTCCGATACATCCAGCAGAGCCGTCCAGCATCAAATGAGCAGGTTGTTGTGGGCATAGTTGCTCCTATGGTTTGCACTGTTCAAGCGACGCTGCATGGCTCTCGCAACAAAATCGTGTCGTTGCGGGTTCACATAGATAGCAAGTAGCAGTAGACACGAAACGAGTTAGTTTCTGCCCTGGATTTACTGCGCGGCGTTCGCGCGGCGGTCGAGGGCAAATGATGTAAGTCGTGCCTGGGTCTCAATGCAACAAAGGATGAGAGAGGAAAATACAATGCCTGCAAATACCAAGATCGAGAAATTCTCCGCGCGCGAGCTATTGAACCTGCGTAATGAGCTCCTGCAATCGGGCATCGATTCATGGCAGGCGGCGGAAGTCCTCAGCGGCTTTCTCACCGGTCGCGGATATGGCGTGAGCGCTCCCGCAGCTCGCAACGCCATCACCCGCCTGGAAGAAATGGGCTGCAATCTCGACTGCATGCAAGCGGAGCTGGAAAATCTAGCCTTCGTCATGTAACTCCCCCGGCGCCAGGTCTCCCCCACTTGGCGCCCGCTCTGTTCTTTGAATTCTCTGGCTGAAGATTTCTCCCCCTGGACTCTCTCAACAATCTAATGAATCTACTTAGACCAGGACGGGTGCCCCTCGCCCTGGCGTACCTGGGCCTAAAAACAACGGGGCGCAGCCCCTCCAAAGCTTTTGCGATATCAACCAGGAAATCCCTGGGTTTTCCCTGAGCGAATACCATCCCGTTCCAATTTCCCCTTGCTAGAGGACCGCTTCTCGGTCTACCACGACCGAAACGCCCGTACCCTTCATTCAAGACCCTGAAAGCTGTATGGTTACAGACGGCGGGTAACTTCCAGAGGTGAGGACTACTGTGCACGATTTGAATCGTAGAAGCTTTCTTAAAGTGGCAGGGGCGGCGGCAACGGCCGAGACGTTGCTCGGATCGAGAACCCATTTGCTGGCCGAACTGCAATCCGAACCGGCCCCCCCGGTTGCGGCCAACGATCACATTCAGATCGCGCTGATTGGCGCCGGTGGTCAGGGCCAGGGAGATACCAAGGTTGCGGTGCAGGTTCCCGGAGTAAAGCTCGTTGCCGTTGCGGATTGCTACGACGGCCGGCTGGAGCACAGCAAGGAACTCTGGGGCAATGACATCTTCACCACCCGCGACTACAGCCAGGTTCTGGAGCGCAAAGACATCGATGCCGTCATCATCGGCACGCCCGACCACTGGCATAAGCAGGTCGCCGTGGACGCGATGAAAGCCGGCAAGGATGTCTATTGTGAGAAGCCGATGATCCATCTGTATGCCGACGGGCCGCAGATGATCGAAACCGCGCACGCGACCAACCGGATTATCCAGGTCGGCAGCCAGCGCGTGAGTTCGGTGATCTATGCCAAGGCGAAGGAGCTGCTCGCCGCCGGCGCCATCGGAAAGCTGAATATGGTGACCGCGCGCTGGGATCGCAACTCGTCCATCGGCGCCTGGAATTACACCGTGCCTCTCGATGCTTCGACCGAAACCTGTGACTGGCCGCGTTTTCTCGGCACCGCGCCCAAGATTCCCTATAACGCCGAACACTTTTTCCAGTGGCGCAAGTGGAAGGCCTACGGCAGCGGTGTGGCCGGCGATCTCTTCGTCCACCTCTTTAGCGGAACCCACTTCATCACCGGCGCGCATGGGCCCACGCGCGCCATGGCGACCGGAGGCCTGCGCTTCTGGAAAGACGGCCGCGATGTGCCCGACGTGATGGTGGGTCTCTTTGATTATCCGGAGGGCTTCAACCTGAGCCTGCGCGTGAACTTCGTGGATGGAGGCGAAGAAAGCGAAGGCCTGATCTTCACCGGCTCCGAAGGCACGATGGAGATCGCCGGCAACAGCGTCATCGTAAGCCGTGTGCCGCGGAGAAGGAGCCAGGCCTCATGATCGGAACCTTCACCGACGCCATGCAGGCGCGGATCGAGGAGGAATACCACAGAAATATCCGCGCACCCACCCCATGGGAGCGCCGCAGCTGGGATACGAGAAATATGTAGCGGCGGCCGGTTATAGCGACAGCTATGATCACTTCAGAAATTTCTTTTCTTCCGTGCGCTCGCGCCAACCCGTCGTGGAAGATGCAGTCTTTGGCTTCCGCGCTGCGGGAGCGGCGCTGCTTAGCAACCTCAGCTACGATCAGGGCAAGGTTGTCCACTGGGATCCTGAAGCCATGAAGCTGGTGTAGACTTCGCCCATGAATTTCCCGCCTCCTTCTTCCATTGTTCATGGTTTGCATGACGGGCTTCGCTCAATCGGCGCCGCGTGCCCGCGCCCTCGGCGTGCCATTCGACGGCACCCCGGGTCCTCTGGATGCAATCACCGATGTCAAAGGCGTGGAAGTAGGCGACACGACTCTGATCCGCGGCGAAGGCAAGCTGGTCGTTGGCCAGGGCCCGGTACGCACTGGCGTGACCGTGATCTTTCCCCGCGGCCGAACCGATGCCGAGCCGGTTTATGCCGGCTGGTTCTCGCAAAACGGAAACGGCGAAATGACGGGCACCACTTGGGTGGAAGAATCCGGCTTTCTCGAAGGCCCCGTCGCCATCACCAACACCCACTCGGTCGGCCTGGTGCGCGACTCCGTCATCGCCTGGTCGGTGCAGAGCGGCCGGCTTGCGCCAGCAGCCCTGGTCGCTTCCCGTGGTCGCCGAAACATGGGACGGCTACCTGAACGACATCAACGGCTTCCACGTTCAGCAGCCGGACGTCTTCTCGGCGCTCAACTCCGCGCAAGGCGGCCCCGTTCCCGAGGGCAACGTAGGTGGAGGCACGGGCATGGTCTGCTACGGCTTCAAAGGTGGAGACGGAACCGCCTCCCGGGTACTTGCCGCCGAAGCCGGCGGCTATACGGTCGGTGTTCTGGTGCAATGCAACTGCGGAAGGCGCCCGCAGCTCACCATTGCTGGCGTGCCCGTTGGTAAGCTCATTCCCGCAGCCCCGAGCAAGGCAATGCTCGACCCCGAAGTGAGGGGTGATGTCGGTTCCATCATCATTGTGGTGGCCACCGACGCCCCGCTTCTGCCGACGCAACTGAAGCGACTCGCGCGCCGCGCGACCATGGGCCTGGCCCGGACCGGTTCCAGTTCCGGCAATTCCTCCGGTGACATTTTCATAGCCTTCTCCACTGCGAATCGCGGCGCCAACAAGGAACCGGGTCCCAACTCCGTGCTCACGGTTTCCAACGAACGCATCAGTCCCTTGTTTCAGGCCACGGTCGAAGCTACTGAGGAGGCGATTGTGAACGCGATGGTTGCTGCCCAAACCATGACCGGCGTGGATGGCCACACCATCGAAGCCTTGCCGCATGACAAATTAACCGAATTCATGAAGCATTCACCCCAGTCACCATGAAGCACGCAGCCCTAGGCTTTCAAATGCATTCCGGCTGGGGAGTGCTGGTGGCTGTTTCCGGGGCTCCTCATGCAATCGAAATACTCGCTCGGCGGCGCATCGTGATCGCGGATCCCGAAATGCCTGGGGCCATCCAACCGTATCACCATGCGATGAACCTCCAATTCCCAGAGAAGCACATTGCGAATTGTGCCGTGGCCTCAACTCGTTTAGCTGCCGCGGCCATCGCTGAGTTGGTCGCTGAATTGAATGCGAGCAATTACCGTGTTTTAGGCGCCGCGGTCTTGTTAGCCTCGGGCCGCTCCCTGCCGCCGCTTGACAAGATCCTTGCTGCTCACCCGCTAATCCACACTGCAGAAGGCGAATTCTTCCGCCACACCGTCACGCAAGCCTGCGAACATTTGCAGATCCGCGTCACCGCCATCAAGCAGCGAGACCTCGAAGAGCGCGCCAAGGCCACATTCGGCAAGCGAGCGAGCGTGGCCCATTCCACTATCGAAAACCTTGGAAAGACGATGGGACCACCCTGGACCAAGGACCACAAAACGGCAGCACTCGCCGCCGCGCTGCTCCTCTCATAGCCTTTCGCCATTTCGCAAACGAAGGACGTGCCCCACATCTCGCTCGTTTTTTCGCGAGATGTGGGATACCACTGCTCTTTCCCTCTAACTTTTTGATCTAGCCGATGCGCTGAATAAGGAGCACGGCTTCCCAGTTTGCAGCAAGACTCAGGCTTTGTGACAGGGCACGACTTTACAGCTTGCGGAAAAACTAATTTTTCTGAAGGGTACGGCCTTTAGTCCGTACGCAAATGCTTTGCAATGAATCCGGCTTTAGCCGCCGAGGGATGATTGCTACTATGTTCAGAGACTTTTTCCGCAACCTGTTTAGTCGGGCCGCAACCAATGCGCTCGATGAGGGCTTTAGGCCCTGAGGCGTTGCTTTCCCGGTTGGACAACGACGCCGAACAGGCCGTAAAGTCTGCGTGTGGTCACAAGCACCAGTCTTATCGCACTCATTGCGAACGCCCAACGCTACGGCCCACGCACCGCGATCGTTGATGGGCAGGGGTTTCTCACCTACGACCAGCTGTTGGACGCGTCCTCACAGATAGCAGCCGCGCTGCTCGCCGGCCGCGACGACCTCCAGGAGAACCGAGTGGCGTTTCTCGTCACGCCGGGCTTTCCGTGGGTAGCGATGCAATGGGGCATCTGGCGCGCCGGCGGCGTTGCCGTTCCACTCCCGCTGAACTCCACACGCCCTGAACTGGAATACCTGATCGAAGACACCGGGGCATCCGCCCTCGTGTTCGATACGTCAGCAGCCCCGCTTCTGGACCGAATCGCCGCGTCCCGCCCTCTCCGCGCGTGTCTCTACGATCAACTTCCCATTTGCCCACCACGTCCGCTACCGGAGATCTCGAGCGAGCGCCGCGCCATGATTCTCTACACCAGCGGCACGACCAGTAAGCCGAAGGGCGTGGTCACGACCCACGCCAACGTTGCGGCGCAAATCAAGAGCCTGGTGGACGCCTGGGAATGGTCAGCGAGCGATCGCATCCTGCTTTGTCTGCCATTGCACCACGTGCACGGAATCATCAATGTGGTTGGCTGTGCGCTGTGGTCAGGCGCCACATGCGAGATGCTGCCGCGCTTCGACGCCAATGCCGTGTGGGATCGCATCGCCGGCGGAGAACTAACTCTGTTCATGGCGGTGCCGACCGTTTACACCAAGCTCATCGCCGCCTGGGAAGCGGCTTCACCCGCGCGCCGCGCCGAGCTAAGCCAAGCCTGTTCGAGGCTTCGCTTGATGGTCTCCGGCTCAGCAGCGCTACCGGTGAGCACGCTCCAGCGATGGCGGGAAATCAGTAATCACACGCTGCTCGAACGTTATGGGATGACAGAGATCGGCATGGCGCTGTCGAACCCGTTGCGAGGTGAACGCGTGCCAGGAAGTGTAGGAGCTCCCCTACCCGGCGTCGAGCTCCGCCTGGTCAACGAGCAGGGCAATCCCGTTGACCCAGGCACCCCGGGCGGGATCGAAGTTCGCGGTCCAGCAGTGTTCGCGGAATACTGGGCCCGCCCAGACGCCACACGCGATGCTTTCCGCGATGGCTGGTTTATCACCGGTGATACTGCAGTCGTCGAGAACGGTGTCTACCGCATCCTTGGTCGAACGAACATCGACATCCTCAAGACTGGCGGCCACAAGGTATCCGCTCTGGAGATCGAGGAGGCGCTGCGTCAGCATCCCGCAGTTGCCGAGTGCGGGGTGGTGGGGATACCCGATGCTGAGTGGGGCGAGCGCGTTGCGGCAGCAGTAGTGCTGAAAGACGGCAGTGTCCTCGATCTGCAATCCCTGCGCACCTGGGCCAGAGAACTGTTAGCGAATCACAAACTTCCTTCGCGTCTCCTGGTGCTCGATGCGCTTCCGCGCAACGCGATGGGAAAGGTACTGAAACCAGCCTTGGCAGCGCAGTTTCACACCTCAGGCGCTGACGGCCATTTATTGATGTAGCTTTGGTTGGTAGCACCGAGGTGACGAACATCCATGAGCGATTTTTCCCGTCGCGATTTCATTCTCACAGGGAGCGCCGCGCTGACCTCTTACTTGGCCAAGGCAGAAGAAACACCGACGCCGCTGACTGCCGGCGAAGTAGTGGACCGTATCCGCAAGCAAGTGGGAATTCCCTGGCGGGCGCAAACCGTCGATCAAATCGTTGCCGGAAGTGAGAGCACCCCAGTGCGCGGAATCGCGACCACCATGATGGCGACTCTGGACGTCGTGGAACGGGCCTCAGCTGCGGGCAAGAACATGATTGTTACCCACGAAACGCCTTTTTACCTCCACCAGGATCACACCGAAGACATCAAAGACGACCCAACCTTGAAGTACAAACTGGATTTCATTCGCAAGAACGATATGGCCATTTTTCATTTCCACGACCACTGGCACGCTCGCAAGCCCGACGGGATTGCCACCGGAATGATGATGCAGCTTGGTTGGGAGAAAAATGTCGATCCCGACAACCCGAAGCAATTTACTTTTCCCGGAATCCAGCTAGCCCATTTCTGCAAGGAGATGCAGGCGAAGCTGAAAGATCGCACGATAAGAGTCGTTGGCGATCCGCACATGCCGGTCAAGCGAGTTCTTGTAAGTTGGGGGTTCGTGAGCAGGATGCCGGGCATCTCCCTTTTCGCCCGTCCGGATGTGGATGTCTTTATCGCCGGCGAAACACGTGAATGGGAACTGGTAGAGTATGTGCGCGACAGCATAACGGCAGGGAACAAAAAGGCCCTCATCCTGTTGGGCCACGTGGTCTCCGAGCAGGGTGGCATGATCTATTGCGCTGACTGGTTGCGATCCTTCATTTCCGAAGTGCCCGTAGAGTTCATCCCCACCAGGGAACCTTTTTGGACTCCCGATCATCCCGTCGAGATCTGAGTGAAATCTACCGTGGCAGCGCTAAGCAAAAAATTTCTTTAGCGGTTCCCAATAGTGCGCATGCCATCCCCACTCCAAATGGTCGAAGTCGCCTTCAGGAAAGCCTTTGTGGTCCAAAGCGACGAGCGTTCCGGAACTCCCAGGTTTGAGTTGAAACTCAACGATCGAGTAGATGCCCGGTTCCCAGTGGGTAGGGCGCCACGCCTGCACGATGCGCTGGTTACTGACCAACTCGATCGTTCGTCCAACAATTTGTCCTCCGAACATGGAAAAGGCTCCCCCTGCATTGGGGGCGATCTCTGCTGGCATACCGCTGAATGACGCGAACTGCTTGGCATCCAGGAGAGCCTCATAGATTCGTTGCGGAGTCGACTTCAGCTCGATATCTTCATGCAGGGATGTGCGCGTCTTGTTGGCAGCGGTGGCCGGTTTCTCCTGCATGGTTTCCTGCGCACTTTCCGGCAAGGAACGGTAGCCCGCGGCCACACCGCAAGAAATGATAGCAATCGCCTGCCGCCGCGTCGGCCTATGCGCCTCGTTCATGGCATCCTCCTGAAACTGGTCGAGCGTTGAGCCTGTCGGATCGCATCTGCAACCGTCAATGCATAGGACCATGCGATTAAATTATGTTCAAGATCATATTTTGCTGGACCAGGGCAGATGACTCAGGCAATACTTCGCAACACGGGCAACCAGGAGGGCTCATGCCTTATCCCAAAGGGCACCGCACCGAAGTAAAACAGAAGATCATCCAGAGCGCTCGCAGGCTCTTCAACCGGCACGGTTTTGACAGTGTCTCGCTCGATCAAATCATGTCTGGCGCAGGCCTCACGCGCGGCGGGTTCTATAGCTATTTCCGTAGCAAAAGTGACTTGTATGCCGAGGTATTAGGGTGCTTCTTCACCGACCCTAAATGGAAGAGCCGTTGGGATGGGGTAGAAGTAGATCTGGCTTCGAAGGACGTCGGTACCCAGGTCATACGCGCCTACCTCTCTCGTCAGCATTTTGAGGATGTAGAGAATTCTTGTCCTATGGTGGCGTTGCCGAGCGACGTAACGCGCAGCGGTGAAAGCGCAAAACTTGCCTTTGAAACCGTCTTCGGCGCGATGGTCGGCGTATTAGAGCGCAGCCTGGTGCAGAGCCGAGCCCGCAACACCAAGGCACAAGCCATAGCAGCTTTGTGCATAGGCGGGATGGTCGTAGCTCGAGCGATGCACGATCGAACCCACGCCGATAAGCTGCGTGACGATTGTATGTCCGTCGCTCTCGAACTTGGTGGCTGGAAGAAGGCCGGTGGTAACCTGAAGGGAAAGTTAGCTCCGTCAGCGATGTCACGGAAGTAGCCGCCAGGCGACTCTTTCAGCCACTAGCCAATTCTTCATGGAAGCGCCACTCCACCCTTGTCATTCCGACTGCCGCCTGTCCCGGCTTGCCGTGGAGCGTGCCGTGGGAGCGAAGCCGAGGGACCTGTAGTGCGCCTTTCCCGAACGCAACTGCCCAAGTCAAGCAATCTCAATGATCGCGCCAGATCATGGCCGAAATCCTACCCTCATCCTGGAATGTCCGCAGCACATCATCCAGACTGGTAATCACGACATTGTTCACCACCAACTCATAAACCAGCTGTCTTCCCCCCTTGGTGTTGATATAGCCCCCGAAAGCCTGCCCCTTGAGCACCAGACCCGCCTCGTTGCCTTCAACGAACGTCCCAGTCTTAGCCGTCACCCGCCCAGTCGCCCCCGTGAGCGTGGGATCAGACTTGAAATCCGTGACGAATCCCAATGACCCGTCCACGCCCAATTTGGGCAAATCGTTGAAGAACGTCGGGAACGAGGACTTACCTTTCATATCGATGAGCATCTTGGTGACTGCCTGATTCGTTGCTGTGGTAAGCCCTCCTCCGCTGCCATCGACAAAGTGAATTTCATCTGCCGTGATTCCATAATTCGTGGTCAGGTTCCTCAGTTCAACCTTGAGTGAGTTCCTCATGTTGTCGACCCCCTGGGTAAGCCCAAAGAGAACCAGGCTGGTATCCGCGCCGATGTTATAACTCACTTTCAAAATCAGCTTCGCAGTCTCCGAGTAAGGTACCCCTTGCAGCTCTGCCAGTTTATCCTTCGGCGTGTACGAACCCTTGGCGGGAAGCAGCCGCACGGGGTTCACGGCTACGGGGGATGCGTGAACGGTTACACCAGCCTCTTTAAGCGCCTCGATAAAGACCGTGCGCGCATAATTAGACGGCTGTGTGATGCGGAACGCCTGCACTAAGGGGTACTTCTTGGTGAGCGGAGGAACAAAATCGATCGGAATCTGGCCCGCGATAGCCGCCGTGCAGCCGGGCTTGCCGATGCACTCCGGTGCCACCGGCTTCAAGTTGAGGGTTGACTGGGAATGCGCCGCGCTGGTAGCCAGATTGTTGTCGACCCCGAGGGCCGCAGACACCGGACGCCACTCCACCGAGGCTGGTTTGCCCGCGTTCGTGGGCCGGATGCTCAGATCGACCAGATCCCCATTAACGAAAATCGGCCTAACGTCAAACTGACCTCTGAAATTAAAAGGCTGAAAAAGCCGATCATCGATGACAACGTCGCCGGTGACCTCCTTTACCCCCGACCTTGCCACCTGCTTTGCTAGCTCGATATATCCGGCCAGCGGATTGGGCTTGGCGAGGGTAGCGTTCCCCAGGCTGTCGGCCTCGTTGTGGTCGAAGTTGGTGATTGCGATGGTGCCGTCGGGGTTCGTTCGTCCACCCATCGTCAGGTCGCCCGATGCCACCAGCACCAGGTCACCATGGAGCACGCCGGCGCCATTCAACTCGCCGAGACGATAGACCGGCGTGTTGTATCGGTGATTTGGACCTATCTGGTCCAACAACTCGCCCACAGAAAAAATCTTGCGCACCGAGCCAATGTAGAAATTGCAACGCGGCTGCAGATCGATCAGCTCTTTGCCGGTGCCGAGATCCACTATGCGAAGCCCCCAAGTCGCGTTCTTGTAAGCGGGTTTGTCGAACACTCCCCTGATGTCGGCGGGAACTTTCGCGGAGTTGTCACCACAATTGCCCTTGCTTTGTGCCACACCTGAGATGACGGAAAAGAAGAAAAGGCAGACTATCGAAATGCGAATCTCAAGGCTGTGCATCATTGGAGACGTCCCTCTTATTTTTAGCTTTGGGTCTCTACTATATCTCCTCACCGGTTTCCACAACGTCAACTTCGGCATCCTAACTACGGCTTATGAAATGAATTTGGAAGACTTTCACCATGATCAATGACCTTTGGTACAAGAACGCCATCATTTACTGCCTGTCGATTGCCACCTACCTGGATTCCGATGGCGACGGCATTGGCGATTTTCAGGGACTCATGAGCCGCCTCGATTATCTGCAAGGAATCGGTGTCACGGCCCTGTGGCTGATGCCCTTCCAGCCGTCTCCGGGCAGAGATGACGGCTACGATGTTGCCGATTACTACGGGGTAAATCCCCGCTTCGGCACATTGGGAGATTTTGTGGAGTTCACCAAGGGCTGCCGGCAGCGTGGACTGCGCGTCATGATCGACCTGGTCGTCAACCACACATCCGATCAGCATCCCTGGTTTCAGGAAGCGCGGCGCGACCCTAAATCCAAGTATCGCGACTGGTATGTGTGGTCGAAGAAGAAACCAAAGAATGCAGCCTCGGGAATCGTATTTCCCGGCGTTCAGAAAAGCACCTGGACTTACGACGAAGTCGCCAAAGCGTACTACTTTCATCGCTTCTATGATTTTCAACCGGACCTCAACACAGCCAATCCCGAGGTTCAGGCCGAAATACTCAAAATTATGGGGTTCTGGCTGCAGCTGGGTGTTTGCGGTTTCCGGATGGACGCTGTTCCTTTTGTGATTTCATCAAAAGGAGCCAAGGTCACCAAACCCGAAGAAGACTACGAAATGCTGCGCACCTTCAGCCAATTTTTAAGTTGGCGGGAAGGAGACGCGATCATCCTTGGCGAAGCCAATGTGCTGCCCGACACGGATATGCACTATTTCGGAACCGCTGGCGAACGCATCCAGATGATGTTCAACTTCGAAGTCAATCAACATCTGTTTCTCGCCATGGCCACCGCTGATAGCCGGCCGTTGAAAAAGGCTATGCTTTCCACCAAGCGGCGCCCCGCAACCGCACAGTGGGGCCTGTTTCTTCGCAATCATGATGAGCTCGATCTCGGTCGCCTTGAAGTCCAGGAGCGAAACGCCGTCTTTGCTGCGTTCGGACCAGAACCCGATATGCAGCTTTACAATCGTGGCATTCGGCGTCGCCTGGCGCCCATGTTAGAGGGAGATCGCAGGCGGTTGGAACTAGCCTACAGTCTGATGATGACCTTGCCCGGGACTCCCGTCATCCGCTACGGAGACGAGATCGGGATGGGTGACGACCTAAAACTGCCGGAACGCAACTGCGCCCGTACCCCGATGCAGTGGTCCACGGAACCGAATGCAGGCTTCACCAAAAGCAACAAGCCGGTCATGCCAGTGATCAGTTCCGGCCCTTATGGCTTCGAGCACGTCAACGTCGCTGCCCAGCGACGCGATCCCGATTCGTTGCTGGATTGGATGGAGCGCATCATACGCATGCGTAAGGAAGTTCCCGAAATCGGCTGGGGCGACTTTTCTTTTGTCTCTGTGCAAGCCAGGGAAGTGCTCATCATGCGCTACGACTGGCGCAATAACTCGGTGCTTTTTGTTCATAACCTTAGTTCCGTGCCTCGAGAGGTCACCTTTTCAGTCGCCAGTGGGCAACAGGAACCTTGTACGCTGATCAACCTTCTTGCGGAAAACCATAGTCAGCCGGTGGCCGGCGACAAACACCGCATTCTGCTCGAACCCTACGGTTACCGGTGGTACCGTCTTTGCGGTCTCGATTACTTGCTCAACCGTACCCCGATGTGAGGTGGTCTTTGCCTATCTCCACCGCCTTTCGTTTCGGAATGCTTCAAACTGCTACAAAGAAATAAAGCAAATAGATCCAACGTTATGGGATAAGTCGCATCACACTAACCAGCGGAGGCTTAGGAGCCTTAAAGAGCCTCTGCCCGGAAAGTCGAGAATCCTATGAAAAACATGTTGGCTGCTTCACTGGTTGGTATAACTATGGTTTGCGTCGCCCCGGCAAAGGGGGCAGACGTTTCCAAACTGGACGCGCGCATTGATGCTGCCCACGCAGTTCTGCACGAGTTAATGACGACTCCTGACAAAGGCGTCCCCTTCGACATCGCGGCTAAGGCTCATTGCATCGCGGTTATCCCAGGATACAAAAAAGGCGCATTCATCGTAGGCGCACAGTACGGGCAAGGCGTGGCGACATGCCGAACTGCAACCGGTTGGAGCGCACCCGTTTTTATCCAGTTAACCGGAGCGAGTTTTGGATTCCAGGCGGGTGGCCAATCCACTGACCTCGTCCTGGTTGGTGTTAATCGGAGAAGCCTGGATGATCTGCTCAAGGATAAAGTGAAGCTCGGTGGCGATATTGCTGCTGCGGCCGGCCCTGTAGGCCGCGACTCGCAAGCTGCAACTACAGAACTCGCGAATGCTGAATTCCTCACCTATTCGCGCAGTCAGGGACTATTTGCTGGGGTCGACCTAACCGGTGACGAGGTTCACCAGAACACAGCAGACACAGAAGCCTATTACGGCAAAGACATTCCCTACAAGACCATCCTGAGTGGTGCGGTTCCCACGCCCCCTTCTGCGCATCACTTTGTTGCAACTGTCAACGAAATGTTTCGCAGGGGCCGGAGCGACACCGCAAAGCGTTAAGACACAGCCTTAGTGACGTAGATGTTTCCGATTTGCCGGTCGAGAGGGGCGGAGATAGCTCCTCTCGACCATTTTTGTTTGTAATGCCCGAAGTCCTTACACTGCCCCAGTGGCGCCGGCACTTGCCAAAGGTTGTGGCAAGTTCGACCTGGGAGTTTCCAAGGCAAGGCTGGCCTGCAAAATAATTTGAGCCAGCGTAGTGCAAACCAGGTTTTGTTCTCCTCCGCTGATCTCCATCGCGGCTTTCACCGGGTCTTCCGGGTAATTCCATAACCCAATAATGATCTTTAACTTTGGCCGCTGCATGCGCAGTCTTCTATAGATACTGCGGGCGTGCGAGACGGCGTATGGCGGCAGTGCGGAAAGGCAAACGATCTCTGGTTCCGCGTTGGCCGCTTCTGCCAACATTCCGTCCACACTTCCAATCGGGATCGCTACCGCGGAGTAACCGGCTCGATCCAGCAATTGGGCCAACATGATGCCTACAACCTCATCAGCGTCGTCGCGGACAGGAAGGCAGGCAATCTTCTTAGAAACTGGGTTCGCGATCTCTGGAATATCCCCGAGCGTTGCTAGTGGCCCTTGGTGTGCGCTTGAACCAACGCTGCTGGGATTGTCTACCCTGAGGCTGAATTCCTCTACTAGGTCCTTTGTGGTTTGAGTAATGAACTCGACGGTCGCTTCATCGAGAGCATTACGATGACGGTCCTGTTCAGCCAGGTTAAGTGCAGGAATTAACACCGTGTCATAAAGGTCCTCAAGCGAGGCCTCCTTCAGATGCGTCTCCAGTACCTGGCTCGCCTCGCGCTGATCGTTGGCCAGCAAACGCTGGTAATAGTGAGCTCCCGGTTGCATGACCGGCTGGTCTCCGAGAAGCACGGTTAAGAATTGAAGACTGGGCACATACGCGCCTAAGACAACCAGGCAGACGGTGAGGGGCACGGAGAGGATTAGCCCGATCGGTCCCCATATAAGGGCCCAGAAGATCGCGGCTACCAGAATCGCAAGTGAGGACAACCCAGTATGTTTGCCGTAAACCTGTGGTTCCAGAAAATTCGCCGTGAATACCTCCAGGCAGAAGAAGATAGCCATGATGAGCAGGGTCTTCGTCCAGCCATTAAAGACCGCCACCGATAGCGCTGTGGGAAGGAACGCGCCGATGGGCGCGCCAATGTAAGGGATAAACCGCAGAAGCCCGGCCAGCGCTCCCCACAACAGCGCATGAGGCAACGCGATAAAGTGCAGAGCAACGAAGACGATCAGGCCAAAACCCATATTAACCAGCGACTGCAGCGATAAATACCGGCTGACACGACGGCTGGTGTCGTCCATAGCCTGCGTCATGAGGTGCAGATGTCCATGGCCGCTCAGCCGAATAAAGCGATTGCGCAGGTCTTCCCTCTGCAACAGCATGAAGAAGGTGAAGACGGCGACCAAAATGACGGAAACGACCACGCCCAGCATGCCGCTGAGTGCGTCCAACCTGCCCTGACTGCCCCCAACTTCTTTCACGGAGACAGGGTGGCTGGGCGACCCTAGTTCTACTGTGCCGCCATGCCCCTGATCACTCGTGAAGCCTGAGCTCCATTCGCTGATCTGCTTGCTAAGATCGTTCAGCTCTCTCTGCGCCCGATTGAAGCCGGTTGTCTGCGGCTGTTGGAAAGATTGAATCTTCTCTTGGATGTTTGTTGTATACGCTGGAAGCGCATCGGTGACCTGAACCAATTGCATGAACACGGTCCAACCGGCGGAGCCCAAAATCGCCCCTGCGGCAAGCATGACGGCAGCGATGGCCACGGTCCGGGGAAGCCGGGCTCTTTCCAACCACGTGACCACGGGAGCGAGTACGAAGGTCAGAAGCATCGCAAGGGCAAGCGGCAAGATCACTGTTTTGGCCAGATAAAGCACAGTGATCAAGACCACCGTCACAACGACAGCCAACAGTTGTGAGAGCGTTCGAGATGAGTTCGAGCGGATCATGGCCATTCTGACAATGGAACATGCTATACCATCAGGACTTCTTGCCATGAGGCTAGCGAGATGAACAAGGGCCCGGATGTTATCTAGTGGAGAGTATCGCAGACATGCGAAACCCCACTTTTAAATCAGAGTTCAAAAGTGGGGTAAATGAGCGTGTGTTACGTGCCGCATCCCAATAAACTACCGGCGATGAGTGCCCGTTTTCTTCGCGGGTTTGGCGCCGTTCCCTGCGTGCCTGGCGCCCACTGGGGTCGAGTCAAACTTCGACGTTTGTTCCGAGCCCGGCGTGGGTTCCGTTGGCGTGGTGTCGAGCCCGGCTCCCTCGAAAATAGGTGAATCAACCGATTCAAGTTCAGCTGCTTCCAGAATCGACCCAACAGAGTCTGTTTCGCCCTCATCTCCAACACCAGTCGAGTCGTTGAAGAACTGGTCGACCAAGCCCGGCGTAGGAGCAATCAGTCCAATCGAGAATTGTGGCTTGCCCATGGTTTCGAGAGCCGCGGTGAAGGCGCGCATATGAGTGATCTCGCGCGTCATAAGAAACTGCAGTGTTTCTTTACTGCCCACGTCATCGGTGAAGTTAATCAGGCGTTCATAGACGATTTTCGCGCGCGCCTCAGCCGCAATGTTGCTGCGCAGGTCTACGGCAAGATCGCCAGTGATTTTCAGGTAATCGGCGGTCCAGGCATCGCCCATGGAATTGAATAGCGAAACGCCTCCGCCGCCTGCGATCGACACTAGGGGATCCGCCTCGGCCGCAGCCCGGTCGAACTTCATCGGCTTCAAGTGCATTCGAATCAGAGCCCCTACCACTTCCAGATGGCTGAGTTCTTCAGTGCCAATGTCCATGAGAAGGTCTTTGCGCGCAGCATCTTCGCAGTTAAACCCCTGAATGGAATATTGCATCGCTGCTGCCAGCTCTCCATTTGCTCCACCAAATTGCTCCAGCAGCATATTCCCGAAGCGCGGATCCGGCTCGCCGACATTTACGGTATACATCAGTTTCTTAACGTGGTGATACATCGATTGGGTACTCCCTTTGAGTGAGACGTGCGCTAACTAAGTCTTACGCGTGGTTCCGCATGTGGTTCAACAGATGCCGGTCCCGAGATGCGTGTTGCCACAGGAGTCAATGTTGCTGCTCCAAAGAAAAGTGTGGTGCTGCGTTGTGCTCGGATGCTGCATCTCGCATCTATGAGACGGAAGGCAGAATGTATCGCCTGGAGGCAGCAGATGAGTGTAGAAACTTTGCAAGAGCTTTTTCTGGATGAACTAAAAGATCTCTATTCGGCAGAGAAGCAGATCACAAAGGCGCTGCCAAAGATGGTCAGGGCCGCCACTTCGCCAAAACTTAAAGATGCTTTTCAAAGCCATCTGGAAGAAACCAACGGTCAGATCGAGCGCCTGGAAACAATCTTCGAGATGCTTAAGAAAAAGGGCACGGGTAAGACATGCGAGGGAATGAAGGGCGTTCTCTCCGAAGGTGCCGAGGTTTTGGAAGAGACCGAAAAGGGAGATTTACGCGACTCCGGCCTAATAACAGCTGCACAGCGTGTCGAACACTATGAGATGGCAGGATACGGAGGGGTTCGAGAATACGCCAAGCTGCTCGGCCAAAGAGAGATTGTGTCACTCCTGGACGCAACACTGAAAGAGGAAGAGGCAGCTGACAAGAAGTTGACGCTGATTGCGAAAGAGGTAAACGCAGCTGCGTTGAATGCTTCTGAAGAAGCAGGGGAAGACGAAGAAGAGGACTACTAGCTCTCTGTTCCAAGGCAGCAAGAAGGCATGGTAAGGAGACACATCATGACAGCAGAGAATGCTTCAGTCTTTGGCATCTTGGCTAGCAGGGCAAGAGCGCAGGCAGCTGTCGATCGCTTGACAGCTGCTGGGTTTTCCACCCAAGACGTGTCGGTTCTCATGTCTGGCACGGAGGGATCGAAGGAGGTCGCGACGGAAGGAAATACAAAAGCGGATGCAACCACCGGGGTTGCAGTGGGAGGGGTCGTCGGAGGAACCCTGGGCCTTCTGGCGGGGATTGGAGCCGTAGTGATACCGGGCGCCGGGCCGCTCATCGCTGCTGGTCCGATCGTAGCAAGCCTCGTCGGCTTGGGCGTTGGTGGGGCTGTAGGTGGCTTGGTCGGGGCGCTCGTCGGCTTAGGCATTCCCGAGTATGAGGCGAAGCTATATGACGGCCGGGTAAAGGACGGCGAGATGCTATTGTCCATCCAATGCGCTCGCTGTGAGGAAGTTTCAAACGCGAGAGCTATCCTCACCGAGACTGGAGCGGTAGATATAGCTTCTTTTGGGGAAGAATCCATCGTCGGCTATGGCGTGCATGAAGACAGCGCCGAGTTTGCCGCCCGCGGTTAATTCAGATTTTCCTGATCCAGCAAATGCTGAAACTCCGGCGTAGTTCGCAGTGCGGCAAAGTCCTTGTCTTCATCGAGACGTTTGCGGTCCTTAAAGCCCTCATCCATTGCCTTACGAAGATAGGTAAGTGCCTGTTCCTGCTTTCCTACCCTGGCGTAGGTCGCCGCGACAAAGTAGTTCATCGCAATCCGTTGTTCACGGGAACTCCCGGCCTCGATCATTGCCGATTGATTCGGAGCAAACACCTTTTCATCCATTTCGAAGGCCTTGCGATAAGCCTTCATGCCCTGCTTGTATTTCGCTTCGGCGAAGTAAGCGGTCCCGAGATTACAGAAGATGACCGCGCTTTCCGACGAATGCTTCAGTGCTTTCTTATAAAAGTGCTCCGCGTCACGATAATCATGTTGGCCGTAATACACCGCGGCGAGGTTGTTCGAAGCAGCGGCGAAACGGGGATTAATCGCCAACGCCGTCTGGTAAGCCTTGCGTGCTTGCTCCAACGCGAACATATGGTGGTAGGCCATACCGATGCTGTTCCAGACGTTGGCGGATTTTAAATTGGCATCCTGGTAGGCAACGATCGCGGCAGCATATTCTCCTCGGGCCATCAAAATGTCCGCCTTCGACTCAGCGGGGAGCGGCTGGAGGGAGAGCGCCCTGCGTTCTGGAACGGGGGCAGGTACAGACACTTGCTTAGGAGGCTCGACCGACGTTTGGGCCGACGGTGTTTGATACGCCTCGCCGAACAGACGAACGCTGGCCGACGCAAGTATTGCAAACACGAACCAGCGCTTGACGCTGAAGAACGGAAGACTGGGAATCTCACCCATCGCTCGCCTCCTGTAAGTGACACCTCTCTGACTGCGGCGATGCAATCAGAGACTTGCGTGTTTTATTCTCCTCCCAAATGTAGCCGGGAGCAATATCCACTCGTGGTGAAATGTCGATAGCCAATCTGCGGTCAGGGGCTCCCTGTGGCCACCCGGCAAGTCACCGGGTAGTGTCTAACTCGATAATGGTCGACGATCCCCTATGTCTCAAACTGTCATATCGTTGTAACAAGATTGCTATATTCCCTTCTCATGACCATCCGCCAAACCTGGGAAGGAAGCAGCATGCGAAGTTTTCTCGAAGCTCTGCGCATCCAGCGGTGGGACGACCACCGCTACTATCATCACAGCCGCATTAATCAGTCGCTCCATCTGCTAAGTGCCATTAGCTTTCTTACTGCTTACGCCCTGATCTTCAAGAACCCCGCGGCGTCGGCCCTGATTGGCTGGCTGGTGGCGATGGTCAGCCGCCAGGCTGGGCACTTCTTCTTCGAGCCCCGGGGATACGACGAAGTAAACCACGCGACCCATGAGCACAAAGAGGACATCAAGGTGGGCTACAACCTTCGCCGCAAGATCGTCCTACTGACAATCTGGGCGCTCTCACCGGCGCTGCTGTGGCTAAGTCCAACGCTGTTCGGGATTTTCCCGGCCTACGCCGATCGTGCCACCTTTGTCCAGCACGTCGGCCAGATCTGGCTGATTGTCGGTTTTGGGGCTCTACTGTTCCGCACCGTGCAACTGTTCTTCATCAGGGACGTCCAGACTGGCTTGGTCTGGATGACGAAAATCCTGACCGATCCATTTCATGACTTCATGCTCTACTATCGAGCGCCGTTTTACCTGATCGGCGGCCAGCTGATTGATCCCATGGACGATGTAGACGAATCCGAAGCATTTCTAGCAGTACGCGACGCTTAATTGCTTTGTCGGTGAGCGCTTCGTTGGCCCACCACCAGCCATCCTGTTGCATTTGCCGCGCCGCCGATACGAAGCGATCGGCGACCGCGGCGAAGTCTTCATCCGTGTAATTCAGGCTAAAGATGAGCCGGCCCGTTCCCACCCAGCTCAGGGCCAAGTGTTCGGCGCGCAGATAATACTGAAACATCCAGTGGTAGCGCGAAGGCTGCAGGTAGCAGACCGTCCATACCGAGGATAGATTTGCCACCCGCACCCCAACCCCTGCCTCGCGCAGACGCTCATTAAGCCGGGCCGCTCGGCCGTCCCACACCGCATCGAGCTCGCGATAGCAGGCCAGTACCTCCGGCGTGTCCAGGCGCTCAAGGAACTCGCACATCGCACCCATTACGTACGGGTGGGAATTGAAGGTGCCGCGCGCGAAGCAGACGTCCGCCGGCCTGTCCTCCCGAAAGCGCTTCATCAGGTCGCCCCGTCCGCACACCACGCCGATCGGCAATCCCCCGGCTACCGTCTTTCCGTAGGTCACCATGTCGGCACGGACGCCAAAATACTCCTGGGCGCCTCCGCGAGCCAACCGAAAGCCCAGGAACACCTCATCGAAAATCAGCACGATGCCCCGGTCCGTACACACCTGGCGTAGCTGCTGCAGCCATTTTGTGTAGGCCCCGCGGTCATAGCTGGGGCGGGGGCCGCTGCCCACCAGCGTTGAATCTGCAGCCGCGCCCGCGTTGGGGTGCAGCGCCTGTATCGGGTTGACCAGCACGCATGCGATGTCGTGCCGGCTGCGCAGCACGCGCAGGCTCCGCTCATCCATATCCTTGAGCGTCAGCGTATCGTGCTCGGTCACCGGATTGCCGACCCCCGGTTGCACCTCGCCCCACCAACCGTGGTAAGCGCCGCAAAATCGGACAAGGTAGCGCCGCCTGGTGTGGTAGCGGGCCAGTCGCACGGCCTGCATGACCGCCTCGGTGCCCGACATGTGGAAGGAGATCTCGTCCAGCCCGGAAATCGCACGCAGCCGGTGCACATTCTCCGCGGTCACCGGGTGGTAAGCCCCGAGCACCGGACCCAGGTCGCGGACCCGCGCGCTGCCCCGTTCGATGCATTCCTTGTAAAAGTCGTAGCCAAAGACATTCACGCCGTATGAGCCGGTCAGGTCGTAACGCCGGTTGCCGTCCAGATCGGTCGTAGTCGGGCCGCTCGATGAGAGGACGAAGGACCCGCTGTTAAGGTGCCGGCGCACAAAACGGCTGAACTGAAATGGTACGCGGTAGCGCGCCGTGAACTGTAGGTCGGAGATCTCATCCTGGACTTCAGCGGTCTGTCGCACGGTATTGGCGAAGCGTTGGGCATAGAGCGAGGCCAGTCGCCTGAAGGCCGCCCGGCGCTGTTCCCCGATCTCCTCCGGCGCATCGTCGGCCGTGAAGAACTGCGCTTCGTCATATTCGTAGTACGGCATGAAACGAGCCAGCCGCCGCCCCAGCCGGGCATGGCCGGCAAGCGACCGGTGCTTGGCACGGGAGAGCTGCAGGCGCAGCAACAACCGGCGCGTCACAAACAGCAGTACGATCAATCCGAGCAGCCACTCGAAGATGGTTATCGTCACACAAACCCTCTCTGGCACTCTAGCCCATGAGAGTGACAATGAGATGACGTTTCGGGCAGCAGATTCAGGAGGGGCTTAACCGATGAAGAGCATGCCAACTGCGATCCTCCACGTTCTACTTCACAGACCTCTTCCCCCCGAAAGAGCCTACGAAGGAGTTCATGGAGAACCGCGGCCGGCAGGATGAAACTGGATCGCAGACAAGTATTGCAGGTATTTCCTGACCGTCAGGACCAGCCCATCTATCAAACACCCAGATAGTGGTAGCGATCCTCCCAACGTTACAAACTTTTTGCCGCGAACTCCCTACGCGGAAAAGCCCTTGTGCTTGAAGGGTACGGGCTTCAGCCCGTACGAAAGCGAGGTTAAACAGGTCGGCTTTAGCCGCTGAGAGGAACTCGCTTGAACCTCCTCCTGGACTTTTTCGCAGCATGTTCGGCCGGAATAAGCTCAGGCGTCAAAGACTCTTGTGCCTGAGCAAGATCGACAAAATCGATATAGGTGCGTCGAACAAATCGGTGATCTCGTAACTGAGAAGAAACATAGCCCCGGCGAAAATTCCCGGGGAAGACCGCCACGCTCTCTCCGTCCACCGCCACACGAAATCACAATAAGCCGGGATGTTAGCTCCGGCGGCGAAAGCTACTCCCAACACTGCCCCCATCAGCACATCCGTGGGCCAGTGCCAGCCCAAATAAACCCGCGGGGCCATAATAAACAAAACCACGTAGCCCAGCGCCAACACGCCCAGGCGGCGGGAAGCAAAGAACACGCCGATGGCTAACGCAATAAAGAGCACTGCGTGGTCACTCGGAAACGAACTCCACCCGTACAGTCTTTCTGTGGACATACCATGGGGCGTTTGGAAGTGGAGAGCAATGGTTCGAAATGGTCTTTCCCGAAAAGGAAGAATCTTGGCCAGAAACCGGGCAGCCAGCACGCCCGCGATCGCAAGTGGAATGGTCGCGACAAGCTTGGCGCGATTCTCCTTGGGGCTATGCCGCTTTTCAAAGAACGCCGCCCAGCACAAGAAGACAATAGGGGCGCCCTTGAGTAGGTTGCGATTCACAAGCAGCAACATCGCCGAATCAAATCGTGGCCAACGGTTGACGTATTGATTCAGGTGGGATTCGATGGCGAAGTCGAGCGCGTTTTGCCACCCCTGGTGGACCCCAAAAACCGTGCCAAAACCGTGCCGTGCGCCTAAAACGCCTGCAAAAAGCGTGAGGACGCAAATGGGTGCGGCGAGCAAAATAATTCGATACCTGGAGAGTGAATAAGGCGAAGGATAGAGGCCTGATGTCTTTGACATCTACGGATTCCCCGTTCTTGCATAAAGTTAGCGGGGGACCTGACCGAGATTTAAACACGACATGCACAAGAAAAGGTACATAAATTTACCTTCTATTCACAAATTATTGAGGCTGCCGGCTCTCAAATGCGTTAAGTTACCGGCTCTGGACAAGAATTAAAGCGAAATGGACGCAAATTCGCTCTTCCGCGCGATCGCGGGACCAGTCCAAAGAGCCTGCCCTGCCTGTCCCGGCTAGCCGTGGAGAGTGCCGTGGGAGCTTGTCGAAGGGGACGGCTGATAGTGACCCAGGACGGTCAGTCCTGCGTGTCCCTCGGCTCCACGGGAATGATCATGTCAGAAGAAGCGCCCGGCTCCTGCGGTGTTTTGTAGAAGCCACCGCTGACCTGGGCCGGGAAAACAAAGTGATCTTTGAGATGAGGAATGTGTTCGAGAAAGATTACTTCATGATCGAGAGCGACGTGGTTGAAGAGCACCAGGTGCTGATGTAACTGTCCCATATCCCCGACGTGGGGCACGATCGGAAGACCCATCTTCTTGGCCATCAAGCTGACGCTTAGAAATTCGCTGACGCCTCCTAGCCTGGTGCAATCCGCCTGGACGAAATGTACTCCTCCGTAGCGGAGAAAATTTTTAAACAAGACCCGGTTGGGTATGTGCTCGCCCGCGGCGATTTTTACGGGTGCGATTTGGCGGGCCAGAGCCACATGCGCATACACGTCGTCCGGGTGCGTTGGCTCTTCTATCCACAGCGGCTTGAACTGTACGAGTTCTCGACACATGCGGCCTGCGTCCGCCAGATTCCAGTGCTGGTTGGCGTCAAACATTAAAATCCCAGCCTCGCCGACCACGTCCCGCAGCATGGCAGCACGGCGAAGGTCGCGCGATTCATCTGCTGATCCAACCTTCAGCTTGAAGGCACGAAAGCCACCGTCGATTGCGCGCGCTGTGAGTTCACGTACCTTTGCATCGTCATACGATATCCACCCGACGGAGGTATCGTAGCCTGGATACCCACTCTGGATGAGTGGCTCCCGAAGCTTGCGAGTCGCAGCCTGTGCGCGCAAAATCGCCAGCGCATCTTGCTCGCTCAATACGTCCTCGATATAGCTAAGGTCCAGCACTGCGACGATTTCTTCCGGGGTCAAATCGAGCAGCAGTTTCCACAAAGGAACCGCTCGGCTCTTGGCCCACAGATCGAAGCACGCATTGGTAATGGAAGCCAATGCGAGGTGAACCACCCCCTTATGCGGCCCAAGCCAGCGCAAACACGGATCGTCCGCGAGCCGGCGGGAGAACCTTCCGAAGTTCGACATCAACTCGTTGATCTCCAACCCGGCAAGCGGCTTCGCCAGCAAATCAATCGCTTCGCAGACCAACCGATTCCCATCGCCCAGCGTAAGCGCAATCCCGGTCCCCGAAATCTGGCCATCGCTAGCCAACCGTGTCACAGCCATGCAGTATTCAGGGCTGGTGTGGACAGAGTCGGTACCAGCGCCCTCCGGAAGCGCAAAGCGCGCGTCGACGGTTGAAACGGATTGAATCACGCAGCTCTTCATCGCGCGCCTTATCTCCTGAAACCTAGCTCTGCTCCGCCACTCACCGGCAGGATGCAACCAGTGATGAAGCGGGCTTTATTAGAAAGTAGGAAAACCGCGGCATCCGCGATCACGTCCCCGTGCGGGCATGGTCCGAGCAAGTGCATGTCATCGAGATACTTGCGGATGTTTGCTGGGTCCGGTTGCTCGCCGCACCACCTCTCCAGCATCGGTGTCCATACTCCAGCGGGGCACACCGCGTTCACTCGAATTCCGTAGCTGGAATAATCGGCAGCCATGGCCTTGGTCAGCGAAATCATTGCGCCCTTGGTTGCTACATAAGCCGCATGGTTCGCCTGGCCAACCACTCCCGCCATGCTGGCGGTAAGAAGGATGGATCCCTTGCTCGCGGCCAGGGCTTCGAATGCAAACTTTGTCGTCCAGAACACAGACTTCACGTTCACGCGTTGCAAGTCGTCCCATTCCTGCTCGGTAGTTTCATGGAGAGGTTTCGAAGGGCTGGCGATCCCCGCGTTGTTATGCACCGCGTCAATGCGCCCAAACCGGCCTAACACCGCGGCAATGGCAACGCGAGTTGCCTCGCCATCCGACACATCGGCATGGAACGCCGCACTGTCGCCGCCCGCATCCGATGCGGTGCGCCGAGCCATCTCCAGATCACGGTCGAGAATAGCGACCGTGGCTCCTTCGCGCGCGTAAGCAAGCGCGCACTCGCGGCCGATTCCATCACCACCGCCGGTCAGCACAATGATCTTGCCCGGAAGATCAGCCGGCGTGTGAGATACGTTTTTCCCAGTTGTCATATGCGGTCTTTGCGAATCGTTCCATCGCTTTCTTCACATACTGCTCTGCGATCTCGCCCTCGCCTTCGCGCAAGAGATCGATGATCCGCTGATGGGCTTCCAGATCCCTGTCCCAGGCCGATGTCTCCTGTCCGCTTGCAGACACGCGCATCCGCACAAAGGCGAAGAATGGAAGCAGGATGCGCCGGGCGTGCTGCATGACGTGGGGATTGCCTGAGAGTTCGCAAAGTTCGAGATGGTAGAGCAAATCGCAATCGAGCAAGCCCGCGCAATTCCCCGCGCTTGCTGACTCCCGCATGACGTCCATCGTGGCCTGCAGCACATTCAAGTTCGGCTTTGCTTCTGCTGCCAGGCGCGCGGCCAGACCCTCCACGGCGCCGCGCAGCTGGTAGATGTGAACCACATCGTCTTCGCTTAAATGGATCACCCGCGCACTACGCCCGGAAGATTTGGAAACAAATCCCGCGTGGGCCAAAATATTGACCGCTTCCCGTATAGAGGCTTGCGCGACGCCAAACTTGGCCGCCCAGGTAGCTTCGACAATACGCATACCTGGCCGCAGCGAACCGCTCAGAATCTCCGTGCGCAATTGTTCCGCGAGGCTGTGTTTGAGCAATCCATTGTCGGCATTTAGCGAGATGTCAGGCATTAACAAGCGCTCATATAGTGACATCCGATGCTACTTTTCGCCATTATGATCCGTCAAGGACATATTTAAGCGCTCGCATGCGCAACTCTCTCCATCCATTTCCACCCAAGCCAAGGTGGGCTACCGCCCTCAACTTTGTCATCCCGCCGCCCGCCCCGGCATGCCGTGGGAGCGAAGCCGAAGGGCTTGCTCGGGCACAAGCGAATGTGCGATGGCGTCTATTGAGCCGGAGAAGGCTCGTCCACCACCACCACGCGGTCGCCGCGAACATTCTTCAAAGTCTGCACCACTCCACTAGGCCAGCGAATCTCAACAGACTGCGCCGCCGCATCGCTCCCCAGCCCAAAGTGAGCCCGCTTGTCACTCGATGACAGGTAGCTACCAGCCGTGGACACGGTAACAAATTGATTTCCCTTCGAAGTACTCACCTTAATCTCCGCGCCAATGCCATCGCGGTTGCTCTTGTGCCCCACGAGTTTGATCCCCAGCCAGTGATTAGCCGTCTGCAACTCGTTGCGCAAGATATAGGCAGGGCCGTCGTTGGTCGTAACCACCACGTCCACATGGCCGTCGTTCCAGATATCACCCGCCGACAACCCGCGCCCGGCCCACGCTTCATGAAAGACCTCGCCCGATGCTGCCGATACATCCACCAGGCTCTTGCCGTTGTTGTTATGCATGCAGCAGCGGCGGTTCCTTGTATCGCAAATTCGGAAAGGTCAACTGGATGTTGTCCATGTCGTGCCCCTGGGCCACGATCAGGTCCTTCCATCCGTCGTTGTCATAGTCGAGGAATGCGAGTCCCCAGCCTGAATGCAGTAGCGTCGCCGCGGCCACGCCGCTCAAATTGCTTGAGTACGATAAAGCTGCCATCCCCGTTGTTCTGGTAAAGTGCGTACTTCTGGTTGGCCAGATCGGAGACCACCAGATCCGGAAGGCCATCGTTGTTGTAGTCGGAAAAATCGACGCCCATGCCGGCATACGTGCGTCCTTCCCCATCCACAGCAACCTCCTGCAGCAGGCCAACCTCCTCAAATGTCCCGTTGCCTCGGTTGTGGTAAAGAAACTCCACCATCGAATCGTTGGCGATAAAGATATCCGTGTGGCCATCCCGGTCGTAATCGGCAATCCCAATCCCCAGCCCCTTGCCAGGCTTGTCGAGTCCGAACTTCGCGGCAACCTCGGTAAAGTGGCCGTTGCCGTCATTGTGATAAACAAGCGGAGCGATCGGTTGAAAGAGGTCAGGATGGCAATACATACGATACCCATCGCGGTGTTCACCGCACCAGGTATCGCTAAAGTCCCATTTCAGATACCGCAGCACAACCAGGTCGAGCCGCCCATCGTTGTCCAGATCGACCCACGCCGCGGAAGTGGACCAACCGCTGCCGCCAGTACCGGAAGCCTCAGTTACGTCGGTAAAGGTGCCATTGCCGTTGTTGTGGTAAAGATGATTTCCACCGTATCCAGTCACGTAGAGGTCTTCGTAACCGTCATTGTCGTAATCGCCCACCGCCACGCCCATGTCATAGCCCGCACCGGCCAGGCCTGCCTTCTCGGTCACGTCTTCAAAGGTTCCATCTTGCTTTTGATGGTAGAGCCGATTCCAGTCTTTGGGCCCGGCCTTCTGCGGGATCGTGCCCGGCGCCGTCGGATCGCTTAACGGCGCGCCGTTGGCGAAGAAAATATCCAGCCGCCCGTCGTTGTCGTAATCAAACAGGGCAACGCCCGAACCCATGGTCTCCATGAGGTACTTCTTTGCCGTGTGGTATGCCTGACCCTCGAAATGAACTCCGCTGGCCGCCGTAACATCGACGAACTTGCCTGGTTTCTGCGCAATAGGATGCGCGAGGGGGAGCCGCTTTGCGCCGTCATAGTCCAGCCGCCAAGCAGCGATAGCCGCCAAGCCCAATGTTAGGAACCGCGACAAACCCCTACCTGAGGCGCCAGATCCCCTGGCACTCATTGGGCTTTGTTTTCTGCCTGGAGAAGGTGGAGCGCCTTGGCAACGTCCTGATCTCCGGGTGACAGTTTCTGTGCTT
Source organism: uncultured Acidobacteriaceae bacterium (assembly GCA_963793525.1). Classification (GTDB taxonomy): domain Bacteria; phylum Acidobacteriota; class Terriglobia; order Terriglobales; family Acidobacteriaceae; genus PALSA-350. The sequence goes on along the minus strand of CAWCAZ010000006.1, from coordinate 86,996 downwards.
CGAGCAGTTCTATCCGCCCATTTGTGTAATCGCCGGAGTGACAATAGATCAGGCCCAAATCCTTGTGAAGCTGTGGCAGCGCACTGCAGTTTCCGCATACCTGCAGAGCTTCCTTGAGGTGCGCAATCGCTTGCGGCCAGTCATGCGCGTCGGCCGATGTCAACGCAAAGTTTCCCAACGTTTGCGCGCGATCCATGATGTGTTGCTGTGCCTGCAGCGCCTGGAACCGGGCCTGCAGCTGCTTCGCTTCCTCGGGATTGGATTTCATCAGCAGCCGCGCAAGATTGAAGATCGCCTCGTTGTATGTAGGACGGATCTCAATTGCTTTGCGCCATTGCGCAATTGCCCCTGCCTCATCGCCTTTGCGTACCAGCTCCTGCCCCAGCATGAACAGTGCCTCCGCGTTGTCCGGCTTTGCGGCAAGTGCCTGCTCAAACTCATGGATCGCTTCGTCCGTATTACCCGCCTGCCGCGAAATCATGCCCAGCAGATACCAGGAGTCTGCCGCGTTAGGATCAAGACGAGTGGCCGCTTCCAACTCCGGTTTCGCCTCGCATTGTGCTGCAGATCGAGCAGAACGCGACCCTTGTTGTAGTGCGCTATTGCGTTGTTAGGATCAAGACGGATCAGCCTCGGAAAATTCCGCCAGCGCGCCGTTCAAGTCGAACAGATCCGCCAGCGCGAATCCAAGGTTCAAATGCGCCCCCGGTGACTTTGGATCCAGTTCCGTCACCTTGCGAAAAACAGGCAAAGCCTCGCTGCCCCGGTTCAGGCGCACCAGAACCATCCCGTATGCGCTCAGCGCCCCAGGGTTTTTGGGCTCAAACTGCACCGCGCTGCCAAGCGCCTGCACGGCTTCGGAATACCGCGATTCACTGGCCAGAATCAGACCCAGATTCGCAAACGCCTGACCGTACTGAGGATTGTTCTCCGTAGCCTTGCGGAACAACTGCTCCGCGTCGCTGTTTTTGCCCATTCGGCCATAGAGCACGCCCAGGTTGTTTTGCGCCTCGGCATATTGCGGATCGAGCGAGATGGCAGTCTTGAACTGCTCTTCCGCATTTGCAGCTCTGGCCCGCCTGCAGCTCGAGAAAACCCAGCTGATTGTGAACCGGAGCCAGGTTCGCGTCCAACTTCATGGCCTTCTCTAAAGCATCGCGTTCTCCGGAATAGTCGCCCAGCCTGTCCAGCGCAAGCGCCAGGTTGTAGTACGTGTGGGCATTGTTCGGATCGTTCGCCAGCGCCTCCCGGTAAAGAGCGACTGCCTTTTGTGCATCCCCGGACTGCAGATCCTCACCGGCCTGGTTGGCCGTGACGCCCGCGACATCCTGCTTTACGTCTTCCGCCTTTTTCGCCTGCACGACCTTCAATTCCTCGCGAGCCTGGTCCGGCTGTCCCATCGAGCGAAGAACGGATGCCAATTGGAACCGTGCCTCGCTGGAGTTGGGATCCAGCGCAAGCGCCTTTTCCAACTCCGCCCGCGCTTCGGGGAGCTTTCGCCTGCCGGGCCAGCACGAAGCCCAGGTGATACCGCGCCTCGGCATGCTTCGGATTCAAGGCCACGGCTTGACGCAGGACCTTCTCCGCATCGGCATAATTGCCCACGCCTTGTTCCACCACCCCGTCAAAGTACAAAGCTTCGAAATCGTGCGGATGATGCTTGACATATTCCCTGATGATGGGCGCGGCCTTCTCGTATTGCGCGATCGCGCACAACGCCTTCACATACGAGAGGCGAGCTTCATCGTCAGTTGGGTCGAGGCGCAACGCTTCCTCGAATTCCTGCGATGCTTCCGCGAATCGCTTCTGCTGCGTATACACAATCCCCAGGTCCATGTGAGCCTTGGCATAAGACGGGTGCTCTTTGACAATCGCGGAGAGCGTTTGCAGGGCTTCATTTGTGTTGCCATTCTTCGAATAAGCGACAGCCAAATTCAGCTGCAGTACTTCATTGGCGGGCGCATTCTTGAGTTCGGAGATCGCCGCCGTATATCTGCCTTGCGCAATCAGCGCTTTCGTCAATCCATCCAGCGCGGGTACCGATTGGGGATCCTGTTTCAGAATCGTCCTGAACGCATCGATCGCCGCGTCCTGTTGATTCAACGCGCTGAGTGAAATTCCCAAGGGCATGTAGGATCTTTGCCGTGCCGGGCTTGAGTTTCGATGCGATCTGCAGCTCATGGGCGGCGCGCTGGGGATTGCCGCTGCTGAGCAAGGCGACCCCCGAGATCGTAGTGACCATCCCACATATCGGGCGCCAGGTGAATTGCGGACTCGAAAGCCGAAATAGCACAGGAGAATTGGTGATGGCTGGCAAAGTAGGCTCCGAGCGCATCGAAAGCGCCCGGTGAAGGGTTCGACGCGATCACGTGCTCAAGGTCGGCAGGTCCTTTGCAGGAGGAAACCTCCTGCGCTGCAATGCTCAGTGGGAACGCGCAAAATGCGGCCAGCGCAAAACACCCACTTCACCATCGCGGGCGATCAGCCTTGGTTCACCCGGGCACCGTTCAGATTGCGATTCCCCGATTGAAAATGAAAGGGCCTGTGTGTGATCGGTCATGTTTGTTCGAGATCATTCTAACGGTCCGCTCTGTTGCCAGGAGGCGTGTCTGGGGGAAGCTCGCCCGGTGCTACAATCCGCCAAAGATGACGAAGCGTTTCCTAACGCCTGCGTGGCCTTCTGTCTTTTTCCTCCTCTTCTTGATCTTCTTTATCCTCTCCGGGGCGGTACTTAGTCACGCTCAGATGGGCGTGGCAACCGGCAACGGCGTGGCCACGCCCGCCAAACCACTTGCCTCCCGGGATGAAGCCGCCCACCGTGCGATATGAAGACATTGCCTCGCAGGCCGGCGTGACCGGCGTAAATGTCTCCGGCGCAGCGCAGAACAAGCAATACATCGTTGAGACCACCGGAAATGGAGTCGCCATCCTCGACTACGACAACGATGGATTGCCGGATATCCTCCTGGTCAACGGCGATCGCTTTCAGCAAGGCGGGACCCGCTCCGACGCCCTTGCTCTATCACAACCTGGGCGGCCTGAAGTTTGAAGATGTCACCCGCAAGGCCGGGCTGACGCATACCGGCTGGGGGCAGGGAATATGCGCAGGTGACATCGACAACGACGGAAACGTAGATGTCTTCATTACCCAGTGGGGGCAAAATGTCCTCTATCGAAATCAGGGGAACGGGACCTTCCGCGATGAGACGCAGGCCAGGGGACTATCTTCGCCGCAGACGCGTTGGAGCTCAGGATGCGCATTTCTGGACTTCAATCGAGATGGTTTTCTTGACCTTGTTGTTGCCCACTACATTGAGTTTGACCCCACCCGAACCCCGCATCCAGGAGAAAGGTCGCAGTGCGAATGGAAAGGCCTGCCGGTGATCTGCGGCCCTCGAGGTCTGCCGGCGGAAACCATCTCCCTCTATCAAAATGACGGGCACGGTCACTTCACCGATGTCTCGGCTCCGATGCATATCACCACCCCCAAGGATTATTACTGCTTCACTCCGCTGGTCGCGGACTTCGACAATGATGGCTGGCCGGATATCTATGTCGCCTGTGATTCCACTGCAAGTTTGTACTTCCATAATCTGGGTAGCGGTAAGGGCTTCGAGGAGTTAGGCGTTCTAGCCGGGGTCGCCTATAACGAAGATGGGCGAGAGCAAGCAGGCATGGGAGTTACGGATGCCGACTTCAGCCACGACGGGCGGCTCGATATCTTCAAGACCAACTTCGCAGACGACACCCACACCCTCTATCGTAACCAGGGCAATAACAATTTCATCGACGCGACCATCGATAGTGGCCTCGCGGTCAATACCAGGTATCTGGGATGGGGAACAGCCGCTTTGGATATCGATAACGATGGATGGAAGGATCTGATCCTTGCCAACGGCCATGTCTATCCCGAAGTAGATGCAGGGCACACCGGAGAAAAATTCAAGCAAGGGCGGCTGCTCTACTGGAACCGCGGAGACGGACAGTTCTTCGATCTCTCTCCGCAGGCCGGAAGCGGCATCACCGCCGCGCACTCATCGCGCGGGCTGGCAATAGGAGACCTGGACAACGATGGCAGCGACGAAATTCTAATTCTCAATATGGGAGAGGCGCCCACGTTGCTCAAGAACCTCGCCCCTCAAGCAGGACATTCCATTTTGATACGCGCATTAACCTCAACAACCGCGATGCAATCGGGGCACGCATCACCGTGACTGCGGGAGCGCTAAAGCAGATCGATGAAGTACGCAGCGGTGGTTCCTATATCTCGCAAAGCGATTTCCGGTTGCACTTTGGCCTTGGCAAAGCGGCTTCGGCCAATCTATCCATCCGTGGCTCGACGGCAAAACTGAGAATTTCTCCGATGTTGCCGCCGGACAGATCGTAACCATCCAGGAAGGCAAAGGCATCATCAAAAAACAAGCCTTCGCTTCCGGAAAACCTTAAAACCGTTAGGCGTGAGAGTGAGAACAGGTCGTGCAAACAAAAACAATCCTTGTGCTCCGTGCATCTCGTGTGTTAACCGCCGCACGATCGGGCGCTATTTTCTTTGTGTCGAAGCCCGAACCACCAGCGTCGGTTCAAGGATGATGGTTCGAGCGCGTGGCGTTTGTTTGGATTCGATCAGGCTGAGCACCAGCTCGGCAGCGCGCTGGCCAATCATCTGGCTGTGTTGATCGATGCTCGAAAGCGGAACCCGAAGCCAGTCATTGTTGGGTAAATTACTGCAGCCGATGAGAGCAATGTCTTCCGGAATCCTCAGGCCCGCTTCGAGGATGGTACTCATCGCTCCGATTGCCAGCGGATCGTTGAAGCAAAATACCCCGTCGGGCTTCGGGTCTCGCTCCAGCAGAAGGCGCATGGCCTTCGCGCCCTGAGAAGTGGTATCGGTATCCGTGTGATCTGACCGCACCACGAAGTCTTCTGAATAGGGAATTCCGTGGTTTTGCAGCGCCCGCCGATAGCCTTCCACTCTGCCGGACGCCGGTGCTGTTATCCCGCCCCCGGATGTGCGCCACCCGGCGGCAACCTATGTCAATCAGGTGTTCCGTCGCCAGCCGGCCGACTTTTTCGTCATTGATACCAACGAAGTTAGCCGCCAGACCGGTCAGATCGCGATCGATAAGCACGTACGGCTGAGCCTTGCTGTCCATTCGCTGGAACTGCTCGATATTGGCTCCTGAGGACGCCACTACCAGCGCATCCAATCGCCGTGCCAGCAGCCGCGATATTTCCTCCCTCTCCAGCTCCGGATCCTCCTCCGACGAAGACACGATCAACGAATAGCCTTTGTCCCGAATTTCGTTGGAAAGGGATCTGGCAATCTGCGCAAAGAATGGGTGAAGCAGGCTGGGAGCGACCAGGCCAATCAGATAGCTCCGCCCCGTAACCAGGCTGCGGGCGAGGGAATTCGGCTGGTAATCGAGCTCTTTGACCCGTTCCAGCACCCGCCGCCGGGTCTCCTCGCCGATATCAGGATGCTCGCGCAGGACCTTTGAGACAGTCGCCTGCGAGATGCCGAGATCCTTCGCTATGTCCTTCATTCGAATCGTCATTTGCAAAGAATTCCGGCTATTTTTCCCTAGCGCTTCCGCATCTGGGCGCAGGCTGTCGGCTTTCGCCTCCGCCCGATTCACAGGGTGGATTGCCCGACAAGAGTACACGAAACTGCCAACTCAACCGCTAACTATAGCGAATTCGTGGATCAACGGCAACGCAAATGGGCAAGGCGAGGGGGCCAGGATGGGTCGGCGGGCGTGACTCCACACAAGGGTTGAGGAGAAGCTCCTCCAAGGGGTTGACTTTTTCCCTTGACAATCCCTAGTTGGATTCGTTAAAAGTTGGGTCGCCTCTCCGGAGTATACGTAAAAGTAACGGTATAAGTAAACCGCAAGAGTCGTAAGCCCGATGGCCTTGCACCGGTTGGCGTATTAAGACGAACCCTTTGTAGAGAGGTCACACATGCAAGAACTACGTTTCGCCCGCCAGGGTGGGTGTTCACTCCTCGGCCTCCGCACCGCAGGTCTCCTTACCGTTCTTCTCCTGCTCCTTGCGGGCTCGGCGAGCGCCCAGGTCTCAACCGCCTCAGTGAATGGCGTGGTCCGCGACCCCAAAGGGGCAGTCATTCCGGGCGCGACCATCGTCCTGGCCAGCGTGGATACCTCGGTCGAGCACACATCCGTGTCCAACGGCTCCGGCGAGTATGTTTTTCTCAACATTACGCCGGGCAGTTACACGCTATCCGCCTCGGCCCAGGGATTTAACCCCCAGAAGGTTGACGCGTTCGTTCTTGCTGTCAGTCAGATCGCGACAGTTGACTTCAACCTGACGGTTGGAACGCAGACCCAGATGGTGACTGTCCAGGGCACGGCGGCACAGCTGGACGTAACCAGCGCCGCCCTGGGTACAGTCATTGCGACCAAACAGGTCAATGATCTCCCTCTGGATGGCCGCAACTTCACCACCTTGCTTTCGCTCACTCCTGGTGTGGTGCCCATCATGACCGGGCAGAGCGGAGGAATGCAGAACAGCGGCGGCTTTGGCGCTGCCGTGGCCATTGGTTCGGACTACTCCTTCCCCGCCATCAATGGGCAGACCAACCGCAGCGACTTCTTTCTGATGGACGGATTGTATGACTACAGCGCGATTGAGAGCACTTACGCCATTGCGCCGATCATCGATGCCATCCAGGAATTCAAGGTGGTTTCGCACACCGACGACGCGGAATACGGCTCCGTGCTGGGCGGCGTCGTGAACGTAGTCACCAAGACCGGCACCAACAATCTTCACGGTGCGGGCTGGGAGTATCTCCGCAATACCGTCTTCGACGCACGCAACTACTTCCTGCCTACGACCTCACCCAAGGCTGCTTTTCATCAGAACCAGTTTGGTGGGGACATAGGCGGGCCGGTCGTGATTCCGCACCTATACAACGGCAAGAACAAGACCTTCTTCTTCGGCGCCTATCAGGGTTTCCGATACTCAAAGCCAGAACGATAACGATCTGCTGGTGCCTACCGAGGCGGAGTTGGCCGGCAACGAGGCTGACAATCACCAACCGCAAATCTACAATCCCTATGCCACAACGGTAACCGCCACCGGCTTCACCCGTCCGGCGTTTCCGGGCAATCAGATTCCCGCCGCCCTGATTGACCCAAGAATGGTCGCTTACGCAAAGTTTGTCTTCCCTGCGGCAGGCGCCTTTTTCGGCACACCCAACAGCAACGGTGCCTACCCGGCCAACGCCATCGACACCACCCCGTTGACGCAAGTCCAGAATGAGTTCGATGTCCGCGGAGACCAGACCTTCGGGGCGAAGGACTCGGCATGGTTCCGCTACAGCTTCATCAATAGCACCGTGAACACATCGGGTGGTCTTCCCAATCTGCTTACGCATCATCCCATTCAGGCCCGCAACTGGGGAGGCAGCTACGTCCACGTCTTCAGCCCAACACAGATTGTGCAGGGGCAGTTTTCGCACACTACCGTCTTGGACAACAGCACTACGTTCTTTAAAACCTCAACATCGGATATTATCTCCGCCGTCGGATTCGCTGACGGATTTGCCAGCGGCTTTGCCGGTCTAAATGGGGGTTCTTTGCTCGCTTCCCCCGGCATCAGCGGGTTGGCGAACGGCGGTGAGAGCGTCGACGATACGCCCAAGGCGACGGACAGCTACGAGTTTGCCGGGACCTATACCCGCATCATGGGGAACCACGAAGTTAAGTTCGGCACGTCATGGGATACCGCTAACTTCGCCAGCCCGCTGTCCCAGCTTTCCCTGTCTTTTACTGCTCCGCAAACAGCTGCTCCCCAGCTTCCGAATGTAGCCACCGGCGACCCCTTATCTTCTTTTCTCCTGAACGTTCCCTCCGGTGCGAATCGCCGTAACGTCGATGAGCTGGAAAGACCAGGCGGCCTCCTGAGCGCCTTCCTGCAGGACACCTGGAAGGCGACACCACGGCTCACCTTGAATTTTGGCCTGCGCTACGATTACCCCTTCCTGCCCGCGTATGGAACCAATGCGACCATCGGCAAGCAAGGTGGGATTGAAACCGGCGACATGGATTTCGGCAACGGCACTTTCATTGTCCAGGTGTTGCCGCCCCCGTGCACTCGTTCGCGGCTTTGCCCCCTGCATTCCGGGCAATGGAACCCTGCCCGCTCATGTCGTCGTAAGCCCAAACAGGAAAATCACCCACAACGTCCATACCAACTACGGGCCGCGGTTTGGCTTCGCCTTCAAAGCCAGCGACAAGACCGTTGTCCATGGCGCCTTCGGCATCGTCTTCGACGACTGGGCGGCAGTTACGCAGATGGCCCAGAACTTCGAGGGTGCGTGGCCTGATATCGGTCAGCAGATTCTGCCTTCCACCGCGAACCAACCCACCACCGCCAACCCAGCACCGAACATAACCTCCCAGGATCCCTTCGGTGGCGGCGGAGGAGGCGGACTCTTCCCGCCTGCCACACCATTCACCAACAACCAGTGGTTCTTTGACCCGCACATCAAAAACCCCTACTCGGAGCAGTACAACTTTGGCGTGCAGCAACAGTTGAGCCCTTCCATGGCCTTGAGAATGGATTACGTTGGTTCCACGTCGCATCGCACCAACGTCGGCGGCCAATACAACACCGCTCTCACGCCGGGCCCCGGCGATACCCAACCAAGGGCGCTCTATCCCTACAGCGTTCCAACCTTTTATGACCGCAGCATCGGCACTGGCAGCTACAACGCGCTTCAAGTGCAACTCGACAAGCGCTACACCAATGGCCTCACTTTCCAGATAGCCTATACGTGGTCCAAATCCGAGACAGAAGACGACGGCTGGTTCGGCGTCGAAGGCACAGTGGTGCAGAACCCATACGATCCCAAAGCGTCCCGCGGGTTGTCCGGAACCAATGTCCCCCACGTGTTCACTGCCAACGGTCTCTATGAGATCCCCATCGGCAAAGGCAAGAGCTTTTCCACCGGCAACAGCATTGGCGACTATATCCTCGGTAATTGGCAGCTCAACAGTATCTTTACCTTCCGCAACGGGCAGCCTTACACCATCGTCGACAGCGCGGATATCGCCAACATCGGAAACACGGGTTATGAATTTGCCAACCGGGTGGGCAACCCAACTCTTTCGAATAAGTCGAAATCGGAATGGTTCAATACCGCGGCCTACGCAATTCCTGACCAATACACTTACGGAACGAACGGCCGCAATACTCAGCAATACCAAAGGTGGATCAATCTCGACATGTCCGTCATTCGATCGTTCCCAATCAAGGAACAGTTCCATTTCGAATTCCGTGCAGAAGCCTTTAACCTCGCCAACCATCCGATCTTTGGTGAACCCGGCAACGATCTGAACAGCCCGAGTACCTTCGGATCGGTGCAAACGAATCAAGCAAACCTCAGCCGAATATTACAAGTGAGTGGCAAATTAGTATTCTGAGTCTGATGGGCCGGAGCAACCACTCCGGCCCTCTTCAGTTTTGCGCGCAAAGGTAATTGTCCCCACAAATCGTCATCCTGAGCGAAGCGCCTCACAGATTATCGCGTGATACGGCGCTAGTGCGCGGATTCGAAGGAATCCCGGCGGCCTTATCTAAATCATGCCGCTCGGGGCTTTTCAACCACCGAAGCCTGAGCACGCCCATATCTGCGCGCGCTCAGTGAGAGCATTTTCCACTACTCGTGTAGGCAAGTAATAGTTCGTTTCACTACACTCGAAGAAGTGAAAGTGCGCCAACGCTTGAGGAAAACGTGCAACGCTACAACACCGGGAAATGTTCATCCCGCATGAGCCGCGCTCTCGCCGGCTTCATACTCGCATTTGTTTTTCTAGTCGCCTTCCTCCCCAACACCCAGGCACAGCAAGCAGCATCAGACTCGCAAGAGTTAGAACTAGGCGTCCTCATCGTCACCCACGCCGAAGATGCCGCCGCAATCCTCAAGCAACTCAAAGCGGGCGCCGACTTCGGAGTACTGGCCAGAGAAAAATCCATCGACACAACGGCAGCCCAAGGCGGATATCTGGGGCGATTAAGTCTCGAAAGTTTGCGGCCTGAGCTAGCAGAAGCAGTCCGCGGAATCACCGCCGGGCAATACACAGATGTAGTTCCCATGCCTCCAGCGGGCTTCGCTATCCTTACTATCTTCCCCACCGCCCCACGCCCACCCGATCTGGGCCCTCAGCGAATCCGTTCTCTGCTCGATTCCGGAGCCATACTCGGCGACCTCAACGCTTCCGGCATGATCAATGCGGAATCAGCCTTGCTCGACTATCCCAAGCCGGACGGCTGGAACAGCGATCTACACCAACTCTGCGAGGTCCGCAAAGGATCGTACGCGTGGGCCATGGATCGCCAGGCGAAGTCTCTGGCCGCGGCAGACACGGATCCGGCAAAAGTCTCTGCCTCCGACCGTTTCTATGGCCACGGATCTCTGGCCCAGCTCAAGGCATACGTGGGAGACATGGATGGCGCGATCCGCGAATGGACAATTCAATACCAAATTGCTCAAGCCAGTCTCCCCGACGCGGTCAACTATATGCAGGAAACCTTGGGAGTCGCCTATCTGCATAAGTCCGAGATGGAGAACGGCATCTATCGCGATTCGAGCACGCAGGACATCTTCCCCCCTTTGCACCCTGGCGCCCACTACGCAAAGCAGGAAGATTCGAAGCTCGCCGTTCAGTATCTTCTCCAGTGCCTGGAGGGGGCGCCAAACAATCAGGCAGTTCGGTGGCTATTGAATCTGGCGTACATGACGCTCGGCGAATACCCGGACAAAGTTCCGCCAAAGTATCTGATTCCCTTGAGTGTCTTCGCATCGAAAGAGAACGTCGGCCGCTTTACCGATGTCGCACCCGCCGCTGGACTGAACGTCATCGCCGGAGCCGGCGGACTGGTCGTGGACGATTTCGACAACGATGGACTGCTCGATGTCGTCACGTCCAGCCAGGATATGTGCGACCCGCTGCACTACTTCCACAACAACGGAGACGGAACCTTCACCGACCGCACCGCCCAGGCCGGACTTATCGAACCAACTTGGCGGACTCAACATGGTCCAGGCCGATTACAACAACGATGGCTGCATGGACCTGCTGGTCCTGCGCGGCGGGTGGGAAGCCACCCATGCGGAAATCTCTGCTGCGCAACAACTGCGATGGAACCTTCACCGATGTGACCCAGGAGAGCGGGCTGGGCGCAACCGTCACCCAATCGCAAACCGCGGTCTGGGCCGACATCGACAACGACGGCTATCTCGATCTATTTATCGGCAACGAGAATACGCCCAGCCAACTCTTCCGCAACAAAGGCGACGGGACATTCGAAGATATCTCGCACGCTGCCGGCGTCGATCAAACATGCATTCACCAAGGGAGTGGCTGCGGCCGACTACGACAACGACGGGTATGTGGACTTTTATGTGTCCAATATCGCGGGCGCAAATTTTCTCTATCACAACAACCAGCAACCAGACTTTTACCGAAATCGCCAAGCAAGCAGGCGTGCAGACGCCCTACTACAGCTTTGCCACCTGGTTTTTCGATTACGATAATGACGGCTGGCCAGATCTTTTCGTCAATTGACTACTTCACTTCAGTCGAAGAGGTGATGCGCAGCTATCTTGGGCTTCCCCGTTTCACCGAGACACTCAAGCTTTATCGGAATCTGCACAACGGCGCCTTCGAAGACGTGACCGCGAAGGTGGGTCTGGACAAAGTCTTCATGCCCATGGGCGCCAACTTTGGGGACGTAGACAACGACGGCTATCTCGATATCTATCTCGGCATGGGCACCCCGTCCTTTGCCTCGCTGGTTCCCCACGTCTTATGCGCAACAAAGACGGCAAGAGCTTTGTCGATATCACGGCGTCTTCCGGAACGGGCGAATTGCATAAGGGCCACGGGATAGTCTTCGCCGATCTGGAGCGAACGGGTCACGAAGATATCCTTGCCCAGAACGGTGGCGCCGTGCCAGCCGATAAGCACGCGATGCGTGTCTTTCAGAATCCCGGCAACGACAACGACTGGATCAACGTCCGTCTCAACGGCGTCAAAAGCAATCGGTCTGCAATAGGGGCGCAGATCAAGGTCACGGTTGAGAATGACGGGCGTGCTGCCCGGTCCATCTACCGTACGGTGGGCAACACTGGCTCCTTCGGTGGGAACCCTCTGGAGCAACACATCGGCCTGGGCCACGGGGCGCGTATCCTCTCTCTGGATATCTGGTGGCCTGCGACCAATACCAGGCAGCAATTCCCCCATTTAGAAAAGAATCAATTCATTGCGATCCAGGAATTTGCAAAGGACTACACGAAGCTCAAGCGCCCGACCGCTCGATTGGGCGAGAATAAGTAAAGCAGTTTCGCAATTGGTGTAGACCGAAGTAACAGGCCTTGTCGTGGTTTTCTCCCAAAGAAAACCACACCTCGCGATCCTTATGAGGCCCCAGTAATTGCGAAACTGCTCTAGCTGCCGTGGCGAAGTGATTCGTGGAGGTGAGCCCAGCGATGAAGGTTGCGGCGATTCTACTATCGATTGCCTTATTGGCAAGCCCCCAGGTTCGAGCTCTCGAGGAGCATCCGGCCAAAGGACTCGTGCTCAAGGTGGACATGGCGAACCGCTCGCTCGTCGTCTCCTGCGACACCATTCCCGGCTACATGGATGCCATGGAAATGCCCTTCGCCGTCCAGGACTCCAAAGCCCTGGGAGCCTTGAAGCCGGGCATGACCGTTCACTTCACCATGGTGGAACGCGCGAATATCCTCTACGCAGAGAACATCCATGCTGGTACGGCTGCAAACTTCGAACCAGAGCCGGTACAGGCCGGTGAGCTCTCCGCATTGCATCGGGCTATGGATCCATCGACCATTGCCAAGGTTGTAAGCGTAGGCCAACAGGTGCCAGACTTCGCGCTGATTGATCAGGCCCAGGCGCGAATCCATCTCTCCCAACTCGAAGGTAAGGTCGTCGCGCTCACCTTCGGTTACTCGCGCTGCCCTAATCCGAATTATTGCTTGCGACTCTCCAATAACCTCTCCACCGTGGAGAAGCGCTTTCACGACCGCGCCGGACGCGACCTGGTCCTGTTAACGATCATGATCGATCCTGAGCACGATCAGGGCGCTACCTTGGTCCAGTACGCAGGCGTCTTCAAGGCCAATGCCGAGGACTGGCATTTTCTCACCGGGCCGCTGCCCGAAATAAAGCAGGTCGCAGGTATGTTCGGCATGAACTTCTGGAGCGACGAGGGTCTACTCACTCACACGCTGCATACCGTTGTCATCGATCGCCACGGCCGCCTGGCAAGTAACATCGAGGGCAATCAGTTCACAGCGCAACAGCTTGGAGACCTGGTCCAGACTGTGATGGACCGCCAATGAATGCGAAGACGCGGCGTCGCCAAGTTGTTGCTCTCGGCTGCCTGGTGCTCATCTCCTGCGCCCACTCTGCCGCTCAACGGGGGAATGAGGACACGACCCCCAAGATTGAAACGAATGTCAACCGGGTCCTGGTACCGGTCGTCGTCCGCGATCAGCAGGGTCACACAGTAGGCGACCTGAAGAAAGAAGACTTTCAAGTCTTTGACAACGGCAAGCCGCGAGTTGTCTCCGGCTTCACCGTTGAAAAACGCGGGCCGCGAGAGCCGAACCAGGGGACCATCGCGGAAAGCGGTGGGCAACCGCCGGTTCCAAGCAATACTGCGTCGCCCGTGCCGAAGCGCTTCATCGTCTTGCTCTTCGACGATTTGAACCTTACCTTCGAAGACTTGGCGCACGCCAAGAAGGCGGCCGTTGAGGCGTCGGAACAGGTGCTGGCCGACTCGAATATCGCCGTCGTGGTCTCCACTTCTCAAAAAACGAACAGCGGCTGGACACGCGACCCTGCAAAGTTGCGGGACGCGATCGCGAGCCTGGAAGTGCAACGCGTCTACCGTCCTGACGATACCGGATGTCCGAAAATCGATTACTACCAGGCCGACCTGATCGTGAATAAGGAGGACTCCGCAGCACTCGCGGATGCGGTTGCGCAGATCGTGTATTGTCACCCGGCTCTCGGTGGCACGCCAATCAAACCTGATGCCAACTCAAACTCGGGCGTGCTCCAGTCAAACTTGGGCCTGGCCCAGCAAGATGCGCCCACGCTTATGGCGAAAACAGCTGCCAATCTGGTTGTGAGTCTGGCCAGACAGGATATTCAGGTAACGTACGGAACGATAACCCAGATCTTGGGTAGAATGGCCGCTCTTCCCGGACAACGCGTGCTGGTCCTGGTGTCATCCGGTTTCCCCCAACTGCAACAGGAACTGTGGGCCGGGGAGTCGCAGATCGTCGACCTTGCCGCACGTTCCAATGTAACCATCAGCGCTCTTGATGCACGCGGGTTATATACAAGCTCCCTGGCCGCCAGCGACCACAACAACATGGGGAGCCCGCGCTATCGCAGCAACGCCATGGCGAGCGCCGGGGATTCCATGGCGGAACTCACCGATGGAACCGGGGGTGCTTTGTTCCACAACAGCAACGATCTCGATGCCGGATTAAAGAGCCTGATAGAAGCGCCGGAGGTTGTGTACGTACTCGAACTTTCACTGGACAAGATGAAGCCGGACGGCATCTATCATTCCTTGAAAGTGAATGTCGATCGGGAAGGCGTGCAGCTGCAGGCGCGTCGCGGTTATGTCATGTCCAAGCCGGAGAAAAACAAGAAGTAGTAGTTCTGCCCTCTACTGGCGAGATACCTGTACTACTCTGGCGCCGGGTTGCCGCTCAGAATCTTTACCGACGAGCCGAAGCGATGGTAGCCGGTAAAGAGGACTATGTTCAACCATTCGCCCGGCGCATCTGAGAGGGTGGCTTGCGCGGGAGCGGTCGCCTCGTAGAGGGCAACGCTTCGCACCGGGCAAATGAACCTGCTATCGCCAATCTGAACCGGCGCATACTCCACCAGGATGGAGGCCCGTTGGAACGGGGCGCCTCCTTTCGCGTCGGCTTCGAGGGTGATGCGGAGGATCGTCCCGGTCGCTGGGTCGAGCCAGAGCGCGCCGTGATAACCAGGCTTGGTGATAGTGGGCGTGATATCGGAAGAATGGCTGCTCAGCTGGGGTCCGATCCCTGCAACTCCTTGGCGGCCTGTGAGGTTTGCGTATTCCGTGGCCGGCTGCTGATAACCGATCACCTCGTAGTTCGAGGAGGATCTGGGCACCGAATACTGGAAGACCGCCGCCGGATCGCCTGCGATCTGCTCCCAGTGGCTCCATGCCACCTTTCCTTTGCTTGTGTCGGCAAGGATCATCCCCAGCGTTGAGCCAAACTCGCCCTTAGAGGTCAGCCCAGACTGCTCCTGCCAGACAGCGGACGGCACGCTGCCCCGCTCATCGCGTACAGAGAATTCCCGGCTTGAAGAGTCCACCAGGTGCAATCCCAAACGCACCGGCCAGCCGCCTTTTTTCAGCTCCTGCGGGCTGTCATCGTAACGGCGGGTGGACCGGGTGGCCAGGAAGTTCGGCAGCCGCGGCAACATTTGCGCAACATAGTTTCGCGCAGCCTCAAGCATTCGCTGCTGCGCGGCGTCGTCGGGAACGGATGTAGCCGGCAGCTCGCTAGGGGGCGGATTCAGGAATGCCGACTGATCGCCAAGCAATTGCAGGGCTAGCGCCGCCTGGGAATCGGCATCCAGATGCGCCTTGAGCCGGACCAGGGTAGCCTCGGTTATCCGCTCGGAAAGCTTTATGCCGGCGATTTGGCGTGCAATCTCTGTGTCCGGCCTGTGTTCTGCGCTGATGGTGACGAGCGTCTGCTCCAGTTGCGCAACGGTGACCCCCTTCGCAGCCCAGGCGGGAAACGCCATGGCTATCAAAAGCACAAGAAGAATCGTCTGTCGCATAGCAGCTCCGCCTTGCTGACGTGCAACTCTTCAGCCACTAGCTAATTCCTCATGGAAGCGCCTCTCCCCCCTTTGTCATCCCGAGCGAAGCCGAGGGATCTGCTGTGCGCCTTTCCCGAACGCAACTCTCTCAGGATGCTTTCCGTGCCCGGATTGCTTGCTGCAGGGAAGACATTTCTCGCGCCCAAACAATTGCTTTCACCAGTCAAAGGAGCTTTCGGGGATGAGCGCAAGGCCCGGAGATTTTGGACTTGCTCCATCTCAAAACCCGCACTCACCCCTCAGCGATCACTTGGTGTTGAGCACCAGCACGGTA
Source organism: uncultured Acidobacteriaceae bacterium (assembly GCA_963793525.1). Taxonomy (GTDB): domain Bacteria; phylum Acidobacteriota; class Terriglobia; order Terriglobales; family Acidobacteriaceae; genus PALSA-350. The sequence continues at coordinate 70,790 of CAWCAZ010000006.1, read as the reverse complement.
GCGATAGGATCCAGAGCCTTTGCCGGCAGCTTAATATCTACGCCGCTACCCGTAGTCGTCACCTTCAGCGGCTTATGCATTGGGTCCGCAAGTAAATAGGCGCTGCTAACTGTCCGCGGTACGCTTTCCAGATGAAAGCTGCCATTCGGCCATGTGAAAAGCTCAATGTAAATCTTGTCGGCTGTCGTGGTGGAGCGCCAGTTCCAGGTAGGGATGAACTTGGGCTTGCCCTCCTCGTCCTTCTCTGTGGTGCTGAAGCTGCCCGCCTCGGGTCCAAAGAGAGTCGGTTGCGTGCCATAGATCGCTGCGCCGTTCACAGCGAGCCACTTACCCATCTGCTGAAGACGCTCGACCTCTGGTGGAGGGACGACGCCCTTTGAGTCCGGTCCGATATTGAGAAGATAGTTCCCACCTTTGCTGGAGATGTCGATGAGGTTCCGCAACAGGGTCTCGGTAGACTTGAAGTTAGTGTCATACGACTTGTAGCCCCACGTGTCGTTCATCGTCATGCAAGCCTCCCAGTCGCGGCCGGGATAGCCCTTCGCCGGGATGTACTGCTCCGGTGTATCGGTGTCGCCTTTGTAGCCTCCGCCAAGCCGGTTGTTCCAGATTAGGTTGGGGTATTGGTTGAGCAGCGTGACAATCTCTCCGGCCAGTGCAGGTGTCATATCCGGGGTCGGCGTGTCGAACCAGATGACCACAGGAAAGTCGCCGTAGTTCGTCAGCAGCTCCTTCAACTGAGGAATGGCTTTTGTATGAAGATAATTGGCATAGTCGCCGTCCTGCGCCGGATCCCAGTGATGGGAGGGAAGGTCGTGATTGCCAGTCTTATAAGCCGCGCCGCCGGGTGCTGTCCAATCCTGGTCCTGCGAGTAGTAGAAACCGAGCTTCATACCTTGCTTGCGGCACTCCTCGGCAAGCTCGCGGATAGGATCCCGATGGAATGGTGTGGCCGCGACGATATTAAAGGGATCTGCTTTGGAGTCGAACATGGCGAAGCCATCATGATGTTTGGCGGTGATGACGATGTATCGCATCCCCGCCGACTTGGCCAGTGCAACGATGTCATGGGCATTGAAACTTGTGGGATTAAATTGTGCCGCGAACCCCTTGTAGTCGGCCACCGGGATGGAGCCCGTGTTCATGATCCATTCGCCAATGCTCGGGACCTGCTTGCCCTTCCATGTTCCCGCCGGGATGGAGTAAAGACCCCAGTGGATGAACATGCCGAAGCGTGCTTCCCGCCACCAGGCCATGCGTGCGTCACGCTGCGCGGCCGTCTCCGTATCTTGGATCGCGGCTACGGGATGTTCTGAAGAAACGGCGATGTGCTCGCCTACTATCTGGGCGAATGAGAGCAGTGCGCTGGAGGCAATGAGCGCGGCGGCAATGGTGATAGAACGGCAGGCTGATTTCAAGACATATCCTCAAGGTAAGTTGTGGCTAAGAGATTCTATGTGAAAACACTGGTCATTGATGCAACTTAATAACTCCAGATGACCGCGTTCAGACCAGGGATCTGAACATCAATCTGCTCGGAGCTCACCGCTCTTGATTTCCGCGTTTCTCCCAGTGCGCGCACGCGGTCTTCGCAAACCGCTCCATTGCCCTGTTCACATATTGCCGCGTGATGTCGCCCTCACCTTCGCGGATCAGATCAATGATCCGTTGATGAGCTTCCAGGTCTTTACTCCACAAAGAGGTCTCTTGATGACTGGCCGCAACCCGCATGCGAACGAAGGCAAAAAACGGCAGCAGAACGCGGCGCGCATGCTCTAGCAAAAACGGATTGCCGGCGGCTTCACACAGGTGCAGGTGAAACTGGAGATCACAATCCAGCAGCGCTTCGCGATGACCCGCGCTCGCCGCCTCGCGCATTCCGTCAACGGCAAATTGGAGTGGGGAGAGGTCGGGCTGCAGAGATGCCGCCAGGTTGGCCGCCAGACCTTCGAGTGCTCCACGAAGCTGGTAAAGCTGTACTACGTCCTGATGGCTGAGATTGACCACCCTGGCGCTTCGGCCGGATTGCTTGGTGACAAACCCCTCCTGGGCCAGGATGTTGATCGCTTCGCGGATCGACGCTTGGGCTACCCCGAACTTGGCCGCCCAGGTACCCTCGACAATCCGCCCACCCGGCCGAAGCGCGCCGTTCATGATTTCTGTGCGCAGCAGATCGGCGATGTTCTGCTTGAGAAGCCGTTCCGTCGAAGGCGTAATTGAGGTCGCCATTTAAGCGCTCGAATAAGAGCTTTGAACATAATATACTCTCCCCGCTGGGAACCGCTTATCTTCCAGGGCACGTGCCCGCCGATAGTAACCGCGTGGCTCGCCAGAGTTCACCGCCTGAGCGCTTTTTTTCGATGGAATCGGAGGGGCACCGCTGATCGGGCTTTGCAGATCGCCAAAATCATACTCTGTAAAAGCTAGGGTCTCACTGGGTAGAAAAGGCGGTTTGGCTCATCTCTCCATCTGTCTAACATAGCTTTGGAGTGTGTAGCAGCCCTAAACTTTGTCATCCCGTCAACTGGAGCGCAACGGAGGGGAGGGACCTGCAGTTATCCCTTTCCTCATCTATAACTTTTCCAGTTGCCGCGGCGACGATCTGCCGGCTGACCGGGAAAGGATTGCCGCCCACCCAAAACTTGCGATTGAGGCTATCATTCGGCGGCTGTGGGAACCTCTTGCGACGCGGAAAAAAGGGGGAATGGTGTAGAGGTCTTTCATCTAGACCAGGCCTCGGCGATCCGATCTCAGTCGAGCGCTCATAATGCACTCAATCTGGCGAATGTAGACTACTGCAGGCTGCCAGGATCGTAGAGGGCTACGCCCCAGTAAAAGCGCTTTTGGTTGACACAAAATTCCGCAGGCCGCTATCATTGCCTCCCATATGAGCGCTTATCCTGCGAGTCGCCGTCAATTCCTCAAACTTGCAATGGCTGGCTCCTGCCTCCCGTTTCTCCCCAGCCCAGGGTGGGCAGACACCATTGCCTGCGACCGGACAACCTGGTACCGCAATGCCAAGTTCGGCATGTTCATCCACTGGGGTCCCTATTCGCAGGCGAGCGTGGAAGCCTCGTGGCCAATCATGGTCCCCAAGCCTGGGGGGATTACCGAGGCCGACTATCGTGCCCTGGCCAAAACCTTCAATCCGGTGAAGTTTGATCCCCAGGCGTTTGTCGATCTGGCCCGATCGGCTGGCCAGCAATACATGGTGTTCACCACCAAGCACCACGACGGCTTTTGTATGTTCGATTCCGCCTACACGGACTACAAGATCACCAACACCCCCTACGGCAAAGACATCGTCGCCCAGCTTGCAAAAGCCTGCGATGACGATGGCATGCCTTTTGGCACCTACTACTCGCCGCCCGACATGCATCATCCCGACTTCCGCGACACAACCAAGCTCGCCAAAGAAAACTGGAACGGGGAACCGGAGCGGCCGGAGTGGCCAGGGTATCTCCAGTACATGCAATTGCAACTGGCTGAGTTACTTACTCGCTACGGCCCGATCGCCCTCGTCTGGTTCGACGGCCTCCATAATCAGAGGAAATACAACGGTGCGCGTGTGATTGAACTGATCCACGAATTGCAGCCGTCAACGCTCGTCAATGACCGCATCGGCGTGGATGCCGACTACGAGACGCCGGAGCAGTTTATCCCCACTGCGATCCCCACCAAAGGCGTGGTGCTCACAGGCATCGATCCAAAAGTATCAGGGAAGCTGAAAAACACCGTCCCGCGCCCAGAGGATTTCCGCTTGTGGGAAACCTGCATGACCATCAACAACACCTGGGCCTATAACAAGAACGATCACGATTACAAATCCGAGCAAACGCTGATCAGAGCGCTGGTCGAAGTGGCCAGCCGCGGGGGAAATTTCCTCTTGAATGTGGGACCTCAGCCCGACGGTCAGATCCAGCCCGAGTTCCAGCAAAGGCTGCGGGCCATTGGGGACTGGCTCACGCTAAACGGCGACTCGATTTACGGGACGACCTATGGACCAGTGCAGGGAGTTACGGGTTTGCGAACCACCGCCAAAGGCAAGTCGATCTATCTGCACCTATTCGACTGGTCTCCTCCGACCTGCGAGATTGGCGGCATCGACGCGAGAGTCATATCGGCGCATCTGCTGGCGAATGGCAGAATGCTGACCTTTCGACAGGCCGAGGGCAAACTGCAGATCGACATTCCTCAGCAAGCACCCGATCCGAACGTCAGCGTCATCGAAGTCAAGACCTACTAGGCGATCGCTCGGCAGCTGGTCCACGCTGGCGCTAATGACGGGTCGACTGCAAAAAGAGCTCTCGTGGCGCTCGAAACCGGATGTCCCCGACGTTTCCCCATGTGAATTCAATTTGGTCCGCCTCTCCGGGCGTGAGAATCGCGAAAACAGCGTGGCCGGCAGGAATCGTTATTGTCTGCAAGCGCTCTATTGAATAGGCAGTGAACTCGCTTGTAACTTCGCATCGCACGCGCGTGCCGACTTCTTTTCCGACTTTTGGCTGAGACCCCGTTTCTGAACTAGAACCCATTGTGCGAAGGCGCTCAATCTTCTCCGCCACAGCCTGGCTTATAAAGTGGTTGAGCGAGATGCCGTCCCGGCCTGCCAGAAGCTTGGCCCGATCTTTCAACGAGGCCGCAAGGCGAAGAGCGAAACCGACACGCTGTTTTTCGTCATCACTCACAAATCACGTCTCGCTCTTGATCGGGACGCGGTTTCGGGGGCCATCCGGAAACAGCGAGGCAATCGGTTGCCATCGGCACCGCGTACTCTTCCATGGGAATGGTGAAAGTGGGGAGCAAAACGTTACAGGCGGTCGTCCGGAGCTGCTTAGAAGGATTCCAGAATATCGCTCACCAGGGCCTCCGCAAAATCCCGCGAAAGCCGCTGGACGGCAGGCGAATTCTCTTCGATGAAGCTGCTCACATCGGTGGTGGTTTCAAACTGCTCGTGAAAAACGTAGTTGTTGTGCTGGTAGAGAACACGCCGCTCCCGGTCGGTTACCAGCACGTTCACGTTGAGGGTGACCAGGAAGCTGGATGTGGTACTGGTTGTTTGTCCCGTCTGGCATGTTCGCGCCCCTGTTATCCGCCCTGTTACTGGGCATGCCTCCGCTGGCCGTTCATCGGCTTCTGGTTTTGCAGTGCCGGCGGCCGTCGTACCGGTTCGATAAGTCAGTGGTTGCACCGATTCGGAGATGATTGTCCCATGGACTGTGGCGTCGGCGTCCTCCCCTGCGTCCGGTGTGACAGCGAGGCGGGTGCGATCGGTAAACTCACGGACCACCGCCTGGGTCATGGGAACTTCTGTGTGGTAGAACTGCGTCTTGTTCTGAAACATGGGAACAGCCAGTGTATGCACCGTGTCCGGTAGACGCGCGGCGGATCCGAGAGTGTGATACCCGCAACCGGAGGCAGCCAGCAAAGCACAAATAGCCAGCAGGACAAAAGAACCGCGCATGTGTCCCTATTTTCGCATTTACCGGACATGCCAAAGAAAATCTGAGCACGGCCTTGCCCAAAAGATCTTCTTCGATCGGACCAATTGGACAGCCTTCGCTAAAAGCAAACCCGCTGTCAGGGTGAACCCCGATCAGTCCCGAAGAGCCTGCCCTGCCTTCCCCAGCGGGTCCCGGCTCGCCGTGGAGCGTGCCGTGGGAGCTTGTCGAAGGGGACGGCTCAGAATCAGACTTGTCCAAATTAGCTTTTTCGAATCTGTCCATCCACCTCCACAAATGCCAAGGTATGGCACCGCCCTCAACTTTGTCATCCCGAGCGCAGCCGAATTTCCAGCCACGCTGTTCCGAGACACAGTCGCGTGTGCGGTTTTCCGTGAGAGAAAACCGCATGGACTCGACCAACGCCACCAAGATCAACAGGAAATTCGGCAATACGAGGGACCTGCAGTTTCCCTCGACCGCACGCAAATCTAGATAAGCGATCCACTATCAGACCGATCCCACGCTTTTTTCCATCCAGTTCGTCCTGAAAGTAGCTCTAAGTGAAGAAATCCTCAATCAGTCTCTAATCACATTCAGTGTGTATCGCGCATGTCGGCGCTCGCCTGTGCGAACGAGCGAACCTCTTTCTACCAAATCGGCCAAATCACGGGTTGTGGTGGCCGGTGATGCGCCCGTAATCGTGCTGTAGTTGCCGGCGCTCAGACCGCCCTTGAACCCTTCGAGACCTTCGCGAAACATGCGCATGATGGCCTTTTGCTGCCTTTCATTGATCTGGCCGCGCAGCCGCTCCAGCATCTTTGCCTTGGCGATGATGAACTCGACCTGCGCGATGCTCCGGTGTTGTGCTTCTAACGCGATTTCAGCGAACCACATAAGCCATTGCGTGATGTCATTCCGCCGGTTGGCCCTTTCAAGTGCCTCGTAATAGCTCTTTTGGTGCGCCAGGATGGTCGTTGCCAAAGAGACGAGCACTGGCTGGCCGAAGCTCTGCGTTATCGCCTTTTCAGCGAGAGCGCGCCCGATTCGCCCATTTCCGTCTTCAAATGGATGGATCGACTCAAAAAAAAGATGGGCCGTTCCTGCGCGTGTAATCGCGGGCAGCGGTTCCTTGCTGCGTGGTGCGGTGTGATTGAACCAAGAGACGAACCGCTTCATCGCTGCCGGGACTTGTTTCGAGGGAGGAGCCTCAAAATGTACCGTTGGAGTGCCTATTCGCCCGGAGATGACCTGCATTGGTTCCCGGCTCGTGCGGTATCTTCCGATATCGACGAGGTCTTTCCTACCCGAAGTTGCCATCCGGTGCCAGCTAAACAGCGTCTCGTTGGAAAGAGGCTGCGAAAACGACCGATAGAGATCGACCATCATTTCGGCGATGCCCTGTTCTGCGGGCAGGACGCGCCGTTTATCGGGAGATGCCAGCCCGAGCTGGCGCAGGATCGACGACTGTACACTGGCCCGATTGAGGACTTCGCCCTCAATGGCTGATGTCGTCACGGCCTCCCCGCTCATGACTTCCACGAGAAGTTGATTCCGTTCGTCTTCGCCCAGATGCTTGACTGCGCCGATGGCAACGCCTGCGCCAAGGAGGAACTGCTCTTCGGCAGCGAACATCCGGAAGCGGTCCCAGTTGAAATTGGGCCAATCCGTTTGTTGCCAGTTCCATGTGGAGAGCGATTGCGAGCGCATCTATCGCTCATTATATGCTGATCTATGATCGATACAGGTCATTTCTATCGCTCATGCTGTTCATGCAAGAGCGCATCCATTGCCTCTGTCCGGCTCTCAAGGGAATGCTCCAGCCGGTTGTAAATGGTGGGCGAGGCGGGGCTTGAACCCACAACCCCCGGCTTAGAAGGCCGGTGCTCTATCCAATTGAGCTACTCGCCCGTTTCTGCCATTGTATCGTCACCAGGCGCCGCGTTTAAGTTACGCAAAGCGAACATCCATGATGCACGCAAGCGCGGCACGGAAAGCCTGGTTCCAGCTTTGATCCGCGCGGGGCGCACTAGCGCCGCAGCCCTCGACGAACCAGCTCACTCCAAAACCAGGAACGCCGTCAACCTGCGCCCGGTGCATGACAAGTTCCACCCGCGCCGAGTTCGCCGGTATGGCGCGTAATCTTTCGGTCACCGTACGCAGCCACCGCTCCTGCGTATCGAAGCGCCGGGAGGCCTGGAAATCGCGGGAAAGCAGGTCGATATACGAGCCCGTGCCAAAACCCGTCTCTCCGGGTTCCGCATCCATCTCATAGGGATCGAATGGATCATCGCCTTCCTCGGGGCTGCTGGTCCACGCATCGCACTTCGCGGTCCAGAACCGCGAATCGACGCCGTTCAGCAGAAGCAATGCAGACCGCAACGCCGGCCTCCCCTGAACCTCTGCAATCTCGTCGATCAAATGGGGACCCACGCGCAAATCGACAAATCTGCACTTGGGTGCATCGTCGCCAGAAGCGGCCCAGGGAACGGTGATCACCGGATCGGCGGTGGCAAGTGCAACAGACCAATCGGCCTCCACTCAGGGTCTCGTCACGGAGAGCAGAAAATCCAGTAGGATCCTCTCCGCCCAATAGCCGTCGTACTCGACCGCCGGCGCGAGAAACGCGCAATGGCCTCCATGCGCCGTCTCCACCAACCGAACCCGGGGATTGCCCAGCAAAGCGGCCCGGGTCGATGGCAACATCCTGATAAAAGGATCGTCCAGGGCATGCACAATCAGTGCAGGCACCGCAATCTGCGATGCCCAATGCGAACTGGACGCGCGGTCATAATAGTCGTCTGCGCCTCGGAACCCGGAGTAGCGGGCAGTAATCTGGTCGTCGAACTGTCGCAGCGTCGCAATCCTCTCCAGCCCTTTGGTGGAATAAATGGCGGGAAAGAGTTCCGCCTTGCGCCGAAAGCGCCGCCGCAAGCCAACCAGAAACTTCCACTCGTAGACGCGGTTGGAGACGTTATGCAACGCATCCGCGGAGACAGCCAGATCCATCACCGGCGAAACCCCTACCACGGCTTTCAGATATTGCGGCGCGCCTACGCTCACCTCACCCGCCAGCTTTAACACCAGGTTGCCGCCCATGGAGTAGCCGATCAACGCGAAGGCACGCAAGCCTTTTTCCGCGGCCAATGTCCGCATCACGGCTGCGACATCGCCCGAAAGCCCGGAATGATACAGCGTCGGTGACAAATCTTCGGTTCCCCCACAGTTGCGCATGTTCATGCGAACGACATTGCACCCTGCGGCCCACGCCCGTGCGGAATTCCCCAACATATATTGCGAGCGCGTCGATCCTTCCAGACCATGCACCAGCAACACGGTCGGTCTCTCGCCGGCGTTCGCCTGCCAATGGCAGTGGCAAAGCACATGGCTTGCGCCGTGCGAGCGGACATCTATTTGCGCCTGCGCCAGCCGGTTTGCTGCCCCCGAATCGGGCGCCCGGCAATCGCCATACGGTGCGCTTGCATCGCCTGCGTCCACTTGTATGATATGTGCCTCGGGCTCCGGTAAGACATATTGCCGAGGCAGGAAGTTGCCCACTAACGTTTGCAGGTGCCCGTTGCGCAAAAATCGCCGGGGAAGGAACTGTGGCGTGCCCGCAAAGTTGCTTGCGGTTTCAACAAGAAGTTCGCTGGCATCCCTCACCGTGTGCGCAACCTCGCCAGAAGGGAAGCTGCCTGCAGCGCTCCTTTGGGCGTGTCCTCGTGCTTGATATACGCGAAAACATCCCCCCGCGTGGCCTTGTCCGCGAGTTGCTTCTCGATCTGCTGCAAGTCGTCCGGTCCGTAGTCGCTTTTGCGCAGCCGGTAGCAGCAGAAAGGAGCGGTGATAACGTCCGGTGTCTCAAGCTCGTCGCTCTCGGCTACGCAAAGCGCTGCTTGGTGCTGCCGCAGCAGATCGAAGGTCTCGTCAGCAAACCACGAAGCATGGCGAAATTCAAACGCGACGCGCAGTGTGGCTGTGTTCTCCGGTGCGGCCTCTTTGAGGAAGCTTGCAAGCCGCGCCGGGTCTGCTTTGAGATTCGGAGGCAATTGGAATAGAACCACGCCCATGCGTCCCGCCCGGATCACCGGCAGCAGTGCAGAGTAAAAGGCCGTGAGCGCGTCGCTGCACTCTTTCAGCCGCTTGATATGAGTAATCCGCTGCGGCGCTTTGAAAGAGAACCGAAAGCCCTCTCCCGTCTGCGCCAGCCATCCATCGACGGTCGTCGCAGAGGGCAAATGGCGGAAGGTGTAGTTCACCTCGACGGAGTTAAGCTGCGTTGCGTAATACTCCAGCATCTTCTTAGCCGTCGTTTTAGGCGGGTAGAATTCCGGTTTCCAGGTAGGATAGGCCCAGCCGGAGCAACCGAGCCAAACAGCGGATGGAGAAGAAGAGGATTGGGTGGTCACGTCGGCGCTTTCCACCTGGAACTTATCTCCGCCTGTTCAAGCTTCCAGAAACACATTGAGCCGGAAAGAATCGAGAGCATTCTAGGCTGGGAGACGGCTGCGACTGGGGCGGCTAGTGGGGGTCGAACCCACGACATCCGGAGCCACAGTCCGGCGTTCTGCCACTGAACTATAGCCGCCATATAGACTTAGATTGTAACATCCAGGTTCGCGCCCTCCGCGGCTCGGATGGCCCTTCCATGCCCGTCGACAGGCCGCGCTTTTTGCCTATGCCCAGCAGTCGTCAGCCCGAGATTCTGCCTCCCCAAAAGTCTGCACCGGCGCCTCGTTTCCAGAAGGCGAGTGGCCTCTTCGCGGATGAAAATCTCGATTTCCTGTCGCACGTCCTCGACGAATGGTTCCGCGTACCCGGCACCTCCATCCGCTTCGGACTGGATGGCATCATCGGCCTCGTCCCCGGCCTGGGAGACATTATCGGCGGCCTTGCTTCTACGATCATCGTTGTAGCGGCCTGGGTACGGGGCGTGCCGTATATCACGCTGGTCAGAATGGTGGTTAACATTGGCATTGAGGTGCTGCTGGGCACCGTTCCCCTTCTGGGCGATGCCTTCGACATCGCATGGAAGGCGAACCGTCGCAACTACGCGCTGATCGTCCGCCATCTGGAACAACCGCGGCGGCAAACCTGGAGAGACTGGGTCTTCCTGCTGCTGATTGCCGGGACCCTGAGCGCCATCTTTTTAGCCCCGATCTTCCTCATCCTCTGGTTCCTGGAGTGGCTCGCCCGCCAAGCCTGAGAGACGCTGATTGCGATACAATCCGAAGAATCGGGGCGTAGCGTAGCCTGGTAGCGCATCTGCTTTGGGAGCAGAGGGTCGGGGGTTCGAATCCCTCCGCCCCGACCATCCGAATCAATCACTTACAAGATCGACCCTAGGTTCCTCAGGTTGCGGAGGAACAGTGGCGAGTCATTTAGTCCAATGGGAAAATCGAGGCCTACCGCTTCGATTCGTAGATGGAGTGAGAATATCGCTCCAGTATTTCCGGCTTCAATTTCCGTGCCAGTGCGACGAAATGGTTCTTCAAGCTTCAGACGCGCGTGAGATCGGGACTCCCTGTGAGCGCCAGGTATTGGTGGATGAACGCGATCGACATGCTGCCCTCGCCCACACCGCTGGCTACCCGCTTGATCGAACCGTGACGGACGTCGCCCGCGCAAAATATGCCAGGAAGGCTCGTCTCCAGCGGAAACGGCTCGCGATCAAGAGGCCACCCGGTCAGGTCTCTTCCAGTGCAAATATATCCTTTGGCATCGCGCTCCAGGTTTGGTGGAAGCCATGATGTGTTCGCCGTTGCGCCGATCATCAGGAACAGCGCATCGGCGTCGCGTGTAGTGGAAATTTGCCCGCCATCGGGGTCACGAGTGGTGGTTACGATCTGCTCCAGATGCTCTTCACCATGCACGCCGGTCACTTCCGTCCATGCTTCGATGCGAATGTTGCCCTTCTCCGCGATCTGAGCGATCAGGTATCGCGACATGCTCAGGGCGAGACCGGCACCACGCACCAGCATGATCACCTCAGCAGCATAGTTGGAAAAGAAGACCGCGGCCTGGCCGGCGGAGTTCCCGCCTCCGACCACGAATACCCTCTTCCCAGCGACACTATGGGCCTCCTGACGAGAGGCGCCGTAAAGTATGCCACGGCCAAGCAGACGGTCCAGTCCCGGAACTTCGATCCGATGCCAATCGACGCCGGTCGAGAGCAACACCGCGCGAGCCCCTATGCGCTCTCCGCCATCCAGTTTCACGCAATAACCCATATCTGTAATTAGCACCGCTTCGATGCTGCGTGTTACGGCAATCTCCGAGCCGAAGTGGCGTGCCTGCTTGAGTGCACGCTCGGTGAGCTCATCACCGGAGATGCCAGAAGGAAATCCCAGATAGTTTTCAATGCGGGAGGAGGTTCCGGCCTGTCCGCCAGCGGCCGAGCGTTCGACAATCAGCACCCTCAACCCTTCCGAAGCTCCGTAAACTCCAGCCGCCATCCCGGCCGGCCCCGCACCGGCGATGACAACGTCATACCGCTCCTCCTTTGGCGCGGTCTGGAGCCCCAACGCCTCTGCGACCGCGCGGACCGTCGGAGTCAGCAGGCACGTCGCACCGTCTACGACCACAGCGACTCCCATCGTGCCCTGGCGGAACGCAGGAGGAAGCGCGCTCCGGCTCAAGTTCGCTATCCACCCAGTCGTACTGCACGCGATTCGCGGAAAGGAAACTGCGGATACCCCGGCAATCCGCGTCATAGGGCGACCCCACCAGAAGAACGCGTGAGGAGGGAGTGTCCTTTACATACTGCGGCGCCATGGAGAGCCGATCCGTCATCGTCTGAAAAATGGTCGCGCCGCAAGAGGAGGAATCTCGAATCAACTCCTGAAGCTGCTGGCGATCGAAACGGGCCAGGCGGCATCGAGACATTGCCTGACACTGAGACGATATTCGCAGTGCCCAGGAGAATTGGAATCTCGCCAAAGAACTCACCCGCGTTGAGCTGCTCAAGCTCCCGGCGTTGTCCAACAATATCCTTCACCACCTGGAGCAAGCCCTCCAGAACGACGAAAAACCGCGGATCTTCGCCTTCGCGTATGACCCAATCTCCGCTTTCAACGCGGATATCTGCGGCCTTTTGTGCGAGTCTTTGCCGCGCGGATTCGTCCAGGACAGCGAAGAGAGGTATTTGCGCCAGTTCTGCCGCAGTGATCACGTAGTTGTTTCCCCGTGCTAAAGATTAGGGTAGTCCCGTAGAAGGAACTTTGCAGCACGCCCGCGGGTGTAATCAGACGCGTTGCCTTTGGCAGATCGACCAGTGACAATGGCCTCCTCGCAAATCCGCCAACAACGTTGCGCATCAAACTGGACATGAGGCAACCAACAATCGCCCGCAAGCAGCTCTTATTCGCAAGTCTGGGGAGCAGAAACCTCACCGCAGTGGACGTGCGGGAAATCCGAATGGAACCGGGCCAGCACTCCGGTCGCCATCTGCACCCATGCGCCGTTGTTGGATATATCGTCGAAGGCACGGCTGTCTTTCGGGTTGAAGGCGAGCCGGAACAGACCTTACCCGCCGGATCGGCCTTCTACGAACCTGCCGATGCCAACATCGCCAATTTCGGCAACGCATCGGACTTCGAACCAATGACATTCGTGGCTTTCTACCTGCTCGACGGAGAACAAGAGCTGATTCGCATGCTGAATTAGCAAGTCTCGTATCACCGCGCTCGGGGCCACGTCTTGAGAGGAAAGCGAAAAAGAGGCCCAAGGCAGAGAAGAAAGCAAGGTAACGCGTGCACGTCGCCGAGTGATTGTTGCGAATCCCGGGAGATTGACTCATCCGGTGGAAGACCGCCAAACTCGAGCGCAAGCAAATATATCCGCAACCCGCAGAATTCGCCACTGTGGAAATTCAGCAAAAATGCTCCGCAAATCACCCACCGCCCTTGCCGTTTCCTCTGGGACCCGGATGATCTCGGCGGCGAAATGTTCGCATAAGCGTAATATGTACCAGTCAAAATAAGCACTGCCGGATGCAGCATCGAGTTAGCTGAAACACTATGAAAGCATTTTTGCGCCGCACGATGTTGTCGATTTTCCCTTCCTATTCTTCTTCTCTTTTGCGCCCAGCCAATCCTGGCACAAGATCCAGGAACCTCGAATCCGTCCTCCGGGCGCGAGCGGCTCTCCCTCGACCGCGGGTGGCTATTCCACGAAGGCGACATTCCCTTTCCCGTGGTGATCGGGCATCAGGCTTCCTATGACAACGCCAAGGCGGGCAGTTCCTCCGGCGCCGCGTCACCGGAATACGACGATTCGTCATGGAAGCAGGTGGACCTTCCCCACGATTGGGCTGTGGAGCAGCCGTTTGATCCCAAAGCCAACATCTCCCAGGGTTATCGCGCGCGTGGGATGGGCTGGTACCGAAAGTATTTCCGGCTCGATCCGGCGGATCGCGGCAAGCACCTGGAAGTACAACTCGACGGAGTCTCGACCCATTGCACGGTCTGGATTAACGGAGTTTTATCGGCGCGCAACTGGACCGGTTACACCTCCATCTATATCGACATCACGCCCATCGCGCGCTACGGAAGAGAAGTCAATACGATCGCGGTGCAAGTGGATGCGAACCCGCAGGAAGGCTGGTGGTATGAGGGCGCGGGACTTTACCGCCATGCCTGGCTGGTGAAGCGAAACCCGGTTCATATCGAGACCGATGGAGTCTTCGCCAATCCCGTTCGGAACGCGGATGGCAATTGGTCGATCCCGATCGAGGCGACACTCTACAGCAGCGACAAAACCGCGGCCCCGGTGGAAGTGGAATCCACGCTGATCGACCCATCCGGCAAAGCGTTGCTAAGTGGCCACACGCAAGTCACCGTTGAACCGCTCAACGAGTCAGTTGCGAAGTTCGCGCTTGCTGTGGAGTCGCCCAAACTCTGGTCAGTCGATGAGCCCACGCTGTACTCCGTTCGCACTGTAGTGAAGCGGGATGGAGCGGTTGTGGATGAAGTCATCACCCGCGCCGGTTTTCGCACCATCCGCTTCGATCCCAAACCTCGGATTTTTCCTGAATGACAAGCCGCTCAAGCTGCTGGGAACCGCGAACCATCAGGACCACGCCGGCGTGGGGGTTGCGGTGCCCGACGCGCTTTGGGATTTCCGCATTCGACGACTGAAGGAAATGGGTTCCAATGCCTATCGCGCCGCGCACAATGCGCCGGCAGCGGAATTTCTCGATGCATGCGATCGTCTGGGAATGCTGGTGATGGATGAGAACCGGAATTTCGGAGCCTCTCCCGAGCACCTGAAGCAACTCAATTGGGAAGTCCGGCGCGACCGCAACCACCCCAGCATTATTTTGTGGTCGGTCTTCAATGAAGAACCGTCGCAGGGCACGGAGATGGGCTACGAGCTCGTGCGCCGCATGAGCGCGGCGGTCAAGGACCTGGATACCACCAGGCCGGTCACCGCGGCGCAAAGTAACTCCGTGCTCAACCCGGTCAACGCATCGCAGGCTGCGGATGTCGCGGGCTTCAACTATGTCTATAAGGACTTCGACCGCTATCACGAGCTAAATCCTGCCAAGCCGATGTTCAGTTCGGAAGACACTTCCACCGTGATGACGCGCGACGAATATGTCACCGACCGGAAGGCAGTGCCTGCTCGATTCTTACGATGATCAGGTGCTGCCCTGGGGCCTCTCCCATCGGGATGCGTGGAAGCAGGTCGCGACGCGGCCGTTCGTCGCCGGCACCATGGTCTGGACCGGATTCGATTATCGCGGCGAGCCGCAGCCGCTTTCGTGGCCGGCCGCCGGCTCCTCCTTCGGCATCATGGATCTGTGCGGATTTCCCAAGGCCGCGTACTACATTCACCAGGCGCAGTGGATCCACGATCGCCCCCTCGTGCATATCGTTCCCCATTGGAACTGGGCGGGCAGCGAAGGCAAGCCCATCAAAGTGATGGTGACTTCAAACCTTGAGAAAGTAGAGTTGCGCCTGAACGGAAAACCCGTCGGCGAAAAAGCCGTCGACAAATATGAGATGGCAACCTTCGAGGTGCCCTACCAACCCGGCAAGCTGGAAGCGCTGGCCAGCAGCGGCGGCAAAGAAGTTGCGCGTTTCACGGTGGAAACAACCGGCCCACCGGCGGCCGTGCGGCTCGTTCCCGATCGCACCAGCCTCGCCGGAGATGGATCCGATGCACAGCCGGTCACGGTAGAGATCGTCGATGCGCAAGGGCGCGTGGTCCCCACTGCGGAGCCATTGGTGAAGTTTGCGCTTGAGCGGCTCCGGGATCGATCATCGGCCTGAACAACGGCGACCCCACCAACCATGAACCGGAAAAAGGAAATCAGCATACCGTCTTCCACGGCCTGGCCCAGGTGATCGTGCAGAGCGGGTTGGGAGGGCAGGGGAAATTGACAATGACCGCCACCAGCGAAGGGCTCACCACCGCAGAGACGGTGATTGTCGTCACCCCTACAGCGCCGCGTCCCGCCGTGCCCGTGATTCCAAATCCGCCGCTGGTTGTCCTCAATTGGATAAGGTCACCGGTCACCGCGGAGCGTCTCGATCCCAATCAGCCGAGCGTGACCAGCGCCATGAATAGTTGGGACAACATTCACCCAGGCTTGCTGACGCCATTCCACGATGGCCGTTTCGCCATTTATCGCGCAAACTTCACCCCGCGGGCAGCTACCCAAAAAACCGGCGGCCAACTGCTGCTGCGCGATGTAGCGGGCAAGGCACAAGTATGGATCGACGGAAAACTCGACGGGGAAAAAACAGTCGCGAGAAGGGAGACATGACAGTCGCATTCCCCGCCGGCGAGGGAGAAAGAACCGTCAGCGTCGTGATCGAGGCGTCAGCGCCCGATCAACCGGCCGGCCTCGGCGGACATCGTGACGGTGGAATAACCGCTGTGTTTGCCTGGCGCATGACTTTAGAGGCTACCGAAAAACTCCTCGCGCAGACTTCACAACTTGCGGAAAACTGAGTTTGTATCAGGGCCCGACTTTACAGGTTGCGGAAAAACTCTGATGTTTTGTATCAGGGTACGAGTTTCAGTCGGGCCGTAACCCAACCCCACTGATGAGGGCTTTAGCCCCGAGGTTCGGCGTTCTACCCGCACGAGCGATCCCGCAGAGCCTCCCGGTTCACCTACTTTTCCGCAACTTTTTAATCGGGATTGCCGATTTTCGTCCGCCGCCCGGCCACGGAACCGGGCGCGTCTGCATCTAACTAAAACGGAATGGACGAACCCTCTCATTCCGAGCCGGGCGTTCGGGGGAACGCCCGGCTTATTGTGCTCCTGCCCCGATTCCGCTTCTGCGGCAAGCATGGCAGCTACCTTCGCGCGACGAATTCGCTCCCGCAACTGCGCGGTGACAGTTCGATGGCAACGCAGGCAGAGGGTGCGGATGTTATCCAGGTCGCATTCCCCTCCACCTTCCGTCACCGGCAGAATGTGATCGGCATCCCACAGGCTCTTGCGCATCCGCGTGTTGAATCCCCAGTGCCGCATCAGGGCCGCGCGCCTGTCACCACGCGCTCGTTTCAACCTGCGGTGTTCCTTGATCGTGTCCAGACCGCAATGCGCGCAAACCCCGCCATCGCGCTTCAAGATCTGCTCGCGTAAATATCCTGGCTGAGACCGCAACTTCCATTCGTGCACGCAGTATTCCGAGCAGAAGGTGAAGCGGCGCTGCGGGCACTTCGAGCGAGCACCACCGGCACAAGCCACGCCCATTGGGACCGCGCGGAATATTCTTGCGGTCGACCCAACCACCGGGCATCGTTCGAGCGGTGCTCATATGACTTGTTTTTAAATGGGCGGGCACCTTCGCCGTAAGTGCCTCTGCAGGCGACCTTCTGCACCGGGCGTCCGAGACCCCCGACCTATAATTTAAAGATGCGTTTGGAGAATCGGATATGCACGCAGCCCTGGTAGAAGATTTCAAATCTCCCCCGCGCTACCGCGAAATCCTGCCTCCGGTGCCGAAGCAGGGAGAAGTCCTACTCAAAGTGCGGGCCGCCGCCCTGAGCAATCTGGTGCGTGGTCAAGCGAACGGATCGCACTACAGCAGCGGCACCACACTTCCGTTCACGCCCGGGAACGATGGGGTTGGCGTCGCGGAAGACGGTGCGCGTGTCTACTTTATCTCTCCCCGCGCGCCTTTCGGTTCCATGGCCGAATACACGGTGGTTCCTCAAGCCATGACCATTCCGCTGTCCCCGGATATCGATGATGCCGTTGCAGCCGCACTCGGAAATCCAGGGCTCGCGACCTGGGGCTCCCTCCTCGGCAGAGCGAAGCTCCAGCCCGGAGAAGTGGTGCTGATCAATGGAGCCACCGGGATCGCCGGCAAACAGGCTATCCAAGTCGCCAAATATTTAGGTGCGTCGAAGATCATCGCTACCGGCCGCGGCGATCAAAAGGCGCTGGCGGAATTGGCTCGCCCTGGGTGCGACCGAGACCATCTCTCTGAGCCAACCGCACGAGGATCTGCTGCGAGCTTTCCGCTCGGCACTGCACGAATCCGGCGTGCAGGTCGTCCTCGATTTCCTCTGGGGACCTTCGGCGGAAGCCATCCTGGCCGCCGCGGCCGGCCATGGAAATCCGCAAGGCGAGCCACGCATCCGTTTTGTCCAGATAGGATCGATCAGCGGGAACCAATTACGTTGCCCGCTGGACTGCTGCGTAGCTCGGGCGTGGAACTCCTCGGCAGCGGCCTGGGTAGCCTCTCCTCACAAGCCATCCTGCAATCGCTGAGCACCATGTTTGCCGCTGAATCCAAGATGCGGTTCGCGATAGACATCGACCCGGTGCCCTTGAGCGAAGTGGAAGAAGCCTGGACTCGCAGAGAGGGCAACAGAATCGTGTTTATCCCTTAGTCCGCGTTCTCCGCGGCATCACAGCTTCTTCCACCGGGAACGGTCCGTCGGCAAAGACTTCGGCATGATAGCCCTTCGATCCCACCAACTGCGCCAGGGGGCTGCGCACGTCCTCATCTCTTTTCAGCCTATCGATGATGGAGTCGAAGTCATATCGCGGCACCCACCCCAGCTCGTTTCTCGCCCGCTCATTCACGTAGACCCGGTCGATACTCGGGAACATCTTCCACTGCCGCCGCTCATATTCGGCCTCATACTTTGGAACTCGCTGGCGCACCACTCCAGGCGCGTTCGGCCGCAGCTCCGCAAGGTCGCTGGGACGAAAGGGAGTGGTTGCACTGATGATGTATTTGCGAAACCCGATCGCCGCCGCGTGTTTTGCCGCTAACAGGTGCGCGCTCACCACATCTTCAATGTCCACTCGCCGGTAGAGAAATTCATTGGCCTTCGCATTCGCGTCGCAGTAGTCTGTTTCGAACCTGCGGGTTGTCATCCTCCTCAGGAAAGAACCGCGAAGTTCGCAGCACGATGCAGGCAAGGCCCTGGTTGCGATGGAATAACTCGCACAGGTCTTCGGCTGCCGCCTTGGTCACGCCGTAAATATTCTTGGGAACAGGCGTGACGTCTTCCGTGATCCACGCCGCGGGAGCCCCTTCAGGCGGCACCAGGGCATCGCCAAAAACGCTGGTGGTGCTGGTGTAGACAAAAGACTCGACGCTTCCGGCCGACGGCTTCCTCCAGCAGATTGAGCGTGCCGGTGATGTTGGTATCGACAAAATCCTGCCGCCGATGGGTCGCAACATGCGGCTTGTGCAGCGTTGCGGCGTGGAAGACCACCTGAACGCCGCTCATGCAGCGCTGAACACAGGAGCGATCTGCAATCGATCCGACGTGAGGTGGTAAAGGGCGACGCAAGGATGTCGAGTCCAACCACCTCGTATTGCAAATCCAGCAAGCTTCGCACCAGCGCTTCCCCCAGGTGCCCGGCACTTCCAGTAACCAATACCTTCATGATGGTGTCATCCATTTCGCCGGCGGCGAAAAGCCTCTTTTCATTCTAGAACTCTTAGGAGTAGAATTCGGCGCCTCACCGGATTTCCTGTTTGGTGTCGGTGGCGCGGGCGAGCTCCATGCGGCTTTCCTTAATGAAAGCCGCACAACTCGGCAGCGTCCAGTGTAGCGAGGCAGGAAATCCGGTCACCGGATTTCCTGTTTGGTGTCGGCGGTGGGTCAGTGTAGCGAGGCAGGAAATCCGGTCACCGGGAAGCCCGGTTTTCATGAGCCTCTCCCGGTCCATCGTGATCGTAGGATCTGATCGATCGCTCTGGAAGGTGGACTATGAAAATGCGCGAAAAGCAGATTTTCCTGGCGGCACTGGCCATGGCCCTTTCCATGATTGTCGGCGGCTGTGAGCGCCATGCCAAATCTGAGCACTACTTCCTCATCGCCACCAACATCAATCTCACTTACTGGCAGTCGGCACACGAAGGATTCACCCGGGCCGCCGCGCAGTATGGCGTTACAGAAGACATGCGCGGGCCCGATACCTTCAATCCCGCAATCGAAGTGGATGAGTTTCGCGCCGCAGTCGCCAGAAAGCCCGCGGGCATCCTGGTATCCGTCTCTGATCCCAAATTGATGGGGCCCGAAATCAACAAGGCAATTGCTGCCGGGATTCCCGTCATCACCATCGACTCCGATGCTCCAGACAGCCAGCGGCTCTACTTCATCGGCACCAATAACCTGGAGGCAGGACGGTTGGGAGGCCAATTCGTGGCCGCCCAGTTGAACGGCAAAGGCAATGTCGTCTTCTTCACCATGCCCGGCCAGCCCAATCTTGAGGAGCGGCTTAAGGGATACAAAGATGTATTTGCCAACAGTCCCGGAATCAAGATCGTTGAGGTCTTTGACATGAAGGGACAGTCGACCGCCGCCATGGATAAGGCGGTGGAATACCTGGCGCGGACGGGCCCGGCAAAAATCAACGCGTACATATCCCTGGAGTCTTCGTCAGCCAAGGACGTAGGCGAAGCCTTCAAACGCGCCAAGCCGCAAGACGCCATGGTGATGGCCATGGACGTCGACCAGGCGACGCTTGAGCTGGTCAAGGACGGCACCGTCAAGGCCACCATTTCCCAGAAGCCCTTTACCATGGCCTTCCTTGGCCTCAAGGCTCTGGATGACCTTCATCACTATCCGCTCAAGCCCTTGGCCCGGGACTACGGCTCGGATGCACAATCGCCCATCCCAGCCTTCGTCGACACCGGCGTCTCCCTGGTCGACAAACCAATGTAGATAAGTTCCTGACCCCGGAACCAAAAACACCCTAGATTCCCTGCTGGCAGCCTCTCCTGGGGGATAACCGGCTCTCGTGGCGCCGCCAACGGCAGCCATTGCCAGCTCTTCCCCTTTCGGGGGATGACGCACGTCAAAAAACTGTCTATAGCTTGGTATGCCTTGGAGTGAGATTGGCAGAGGAGACTATGGACTTAGGATACGGAAAAGGAAGATTGGTGCCGACAGGCAAGCGCGGACCGGTCACTTATGTAAGTTACAAAATCGGCCACCAACTAGTGGAAACGACGAATTCCAACGGCTCTTTCCTGAGACAGAAAGCCATCGTTCACTCGATTGATGCTGAAGTCGGCCAGCACATAGCCTTGGGCGACTACGACCTGCTCGTCGGGGAAGAAATCGTTCGCTTGAAACACATCGCCGGCGATCCCGAGTGGCTCGTACTTTCCTCCAATGTATCCGCGATCTGCGTATAGGGCTGTTTCGCGATAGGTCGAGTTGCCTTTGACTTGGCGCGTGATCCAGAATGCAGGGGTATGACCGAATGGAACCCCTCCGAATACGCGCGGATCTCCGCGCTTCAAGCGGCCATGGCCGAAGAAGTCCTTTCGTTGCTGGATCTTAAAGGCACCGAACGGATTCTCGATATCGGCTGTGGAAACGGCAAGACAACTGCGGAGATAGCCGCCCGCGTTCCCCAGGGCGCAGTCGTCGGCGTAGACGCCTCAGCCGGCATGGTTGCCTTCGCGGCGGCGCACAGTGACCCGGCGCTTCATCCCAATCTTCAGTTTGCCGTCGCAGATGCGCGGCATTTGCCCTACCAGCACGAGTTCGATCTCGTGGTCTCATTTAACGCGCTGCACTGGATTCCCGAGCAGGCCCAGGCACTCCAATCCATTCGCTCCGCCGTAAAGCCGGACGGCCGGTTCAGCTGCGCCTGGTCCCGAAAGGTCAGCGGAAAAGCCTCGAAGACACCATCGAAGAAACCCGCCTCTCCCCTCGCTGGATCGGCTACTTCAAGACCTTTCACGATCCATATCTCCACCTGACGGTCGAGCAATACGTAGATTTGGCCGAGCGGAACGGTTTTCAGGTTTGCCACACCTATAGCGAAGCCAAGGCTTGGGATTTTCAATCGCGCGCCGCTTTTCTGGCTTTTGGCTCCGTGACCTTTGTTGAGTGGACCCAGCATCTGCCGGAAGCCGAGCGTCTAGCCTTTGTGAGCGATGTCCTCGATCGCTACCAGACAAGTCGCCGCCGATGCGCCCGGCGAGGAAAATTTCTTCCGCTTCTATCAAATGGACATCACGCTTTCGCCGCGCTAGAACTGCCTGCATCAGCGCCATAAAGGGAATGTTTAGTGGCATGAAACAAGGTTCTCGCGTTCACTGAGTGAAGGTGCTAACATCCGTGACGTTAAGCTGGCGTGCAGGAAGCCGGCCGGGAAAGCTCCCCCTTTCCCTATTTAACAGAAGACAACCAAAGTCCCCTGCTGGAATTGAAGAGGAGGCGGACATGCGAATCACTTCTGGAATCACCACCGCGGCTCTCATGGCATGGATGCTCGTCGGACTATCGTCCCCGGCGCAGGAGCCTGTTGCGCCCGCGAATACACCGGCCGGCGACAGCGCCAGTGCCACCGATACCGCCACAGATAACGCAAGTTCGCAACCTCCCGCTCCAGCTCCCAGCCACTCCAAAATCCGCATTGTTCGCCTCAGCGAGGTCAAGGGCGAAGTGCAACTTGACCGTCAAACCGGCAAGGGCTTTGAAGGTGCGATGGCGAACCTGCCGGTGGTCGAAGGAGAGCGGCTAAAGACCGGCGACGGTGTCGCTGAGATTGAGTTCGAAGACAACAGCACCGTCCGCGTGGGGCAAAACTCCCTGGTTGAATTTCCCCGCCTCGAACTGCTCCCCTCCGGCGCCAAGGCATCCTCCATCAATGTGGTGCAGGGCATGGTCTATGTCAGCCTGGTCAACACCAAGGGCAACGAGTTCACCGTGAATGTCGGCCAGAACAAGATCACCCTGCCGCCCGACACTCACGTCCGCCTGCAGCTGACGTGCCGACCAGGCAAATCTCGCGGTCTTGCATGGGGAAGCGCAGCTTCAGGAGCCCTCGGGCATCAGCACGGTGGGCAAGGACAAGACCATGACCTTTAGCTTGGCTGGTCAAACCCAACCCGACCATCGCCAAGAACGTCACCGAGGAACCGCTGGACGCCTGGGACAAAAATGCCACGCAGTACCACAAGAGCTTTGCCAACGCGAGCTCGTTTGGGAACTCTCCCTACTCCTACGGCATCAACGACATGAATTACTACGGAAGCTTCGCCTCCGGATGTGGCGGATCCATGTGGCGGCCATACTTTACCAGTGCGAGCTGGAGTCCCATACGGGAGCGGCGCGTGGGCCTACTATCCGAGCGCAGGCTATTCCTGGGTTTCTCCTTATCCCTGGGGCTGGACGCCCTACCACTACGGCAGCTGGTCCTTCTGTCGAGGCATCGGTTGGGGTTGGCGACCAGGCGGCGCCTGGATGGGGCTGGCAAACAATTCGTTCGTTGCCACCCCTGCCGCTGGTGGTGGATCGCATCCTCTGCCCCATCCGCCGGCCCATCCCCCGGCAGCTGCTACGCAATCGACCCTTGTGCCAGTGAACCTGAAGGCCATACCCGCCTCGAGTCTTGCCGAGCATGACAAGTTTGTCTTCCGCAACGATTCCGCCGGCCTAGGTGTTCCCCGCGGCACTCTGGGCAAACTCAACAGTTTCTCGAATCAAACGGCCCAGCACGGGATGGCGAGCACCAACATCTATTACGGCGGTGCCCAACGAGGAGAGGCTCAGCACGGCGGTGGATCCTATTCCGGACCCTCCGATCCTCCATGTCGGCCATGCCCGCCTCGAGCCCCTCCCGCTCCAGCGGCATGCAAAGCAGCATGCAAAGTGCATCTGGAATGGGCGGCTCGCACTCATCCGCACCCGCCGGCGGAGGCGGAGGAAGACACTAACCCAAAACACCATCCTGACACCGCAGATCCGCTCAACCAGTTCCTAAGGACTGGTTGAGCGTCATCCGTATCCAGCTCGGTCTTGTCGAACTTCCGATTTGGTTAGCTATCGACGTACATCGGGACCAGTCCCGAAGAGCCTGCCCTGCCTGTCCCGGCCTGCCGTGGGAGCTTTTCGAAGGGGACGGCTGAGAATCAGACTTGTCCAAATTAGCTTTTTCGATCGGCTGATTTGGACAGCACTCGCTGAAAGCAAGTCGACTATCAGGGTGTATCGGAACAGTCCCGTAGGGACGGCTGAGAGTGTGCTGAGAGTAGCCCAGGACGTAGTCCTGGGTTACAAAACTCACCGAGACGAGTCCCGCAGGGACGGCTGAGAATGCCCCAGGACGTGAGTCCTGGGCGCACTGGACTACAAACAACTGCTGATTGGAACCGTCAGAACCAACCCGGGGGGCAGCCCCGCTCAAGGAACCTCCGCAAAAAACGTCGAGGCAGGCAGCGGAACCCCGTTGTAGAGATTAGCGTCCGTGAATCCCTGCCAGGCATAACGCACCTGGACTGGCTCGGTAATCTCAGGAGCAGACACGACCACCGACGTGCCCTGCACGGAGGCGGTCGCCGGGACCCAGCGCCCATCGGCGCCCGCGACCTCAAAGCCCAGTACCGCAGCGCCACTGCTGTGCAGTCCTTCCGCGTGATCGAACCAGACGCGCAGAGACCCCCCTTCCCGCGTGGTCTGGCGATAGAGCGGCCCACTGAACGGGAGCGTGGGCTCTCCGTAAGCCAGGGCGCGAGCAGCCAAGGCAAGCCGTGCGCCCACCGTTTGCTTATCCGGCGGATGCACATTATCGCGCTGTCCCACGTCCAGGGTGACGGCCATGCCGGTATTGATCACCTGGAGGGCACGGCGCTGGCTATCGCGAATCAATCCCCAGTTTTCTTTCGGCGACTCGAAGCTCGAGATTTGAACAAAGAGGAACGGTAGGTTACCTTGGCGCCACTGCCGTCGCCAATCGGCGATGAGCGTGGGTAGCAGTCTTCGCGTACAAGCCCGCGCGATCGGGGGCGCTATCCGTTTCGCCCTGATACCAGAGGAAGCCCTTGATGGTGTAGGGGGTGAACGGCGCAACCATACCGTTATAGAGCGCGGCCGGGATCCACGAAGATGGGTCGGGGTGCCAGGGGTGTGAAGGCGCGGGCCAGGTGCTGGGCGGCAGCCTCGGCGTCGGCGCGTTTCTCGTCGGATTCTATGAGCTCCATGTGCCGTCTGCATGTCGGCGAAGTGGGCGCGCGCCGCGAAGGCCGGCATGAGCGAAGCATCGGCGGAGAGGGAGTCCAGACTGATCCAGGAATCGATCGGCGTGCCTCCCCAGGATGAATCGATAACCCCGATAGGGATATGTTCTCGCCGGCTGATCTCGCGGGCGAAGAAGTAGGCGACAGCCGAAAAATCCTTCGCCGTGGCCGGGGTGCACAGTTGCCAGGCGGCGGAGATGCCGTCCAGAGGGGAATCGGAGGACTTGCGCTCCATCAGCAGCAGGCGGACCTGCGGCAGGTCAGCCTGGGCGATCTCCTGGGCCCCGTTCGTTATGTGAGCCGTCGGAGGAAATCCGGCAAGTGGCATCTCCATGTTCGACTGGCCGGAGGCAAACCACACATCGCCCACCAGCAGGTCAGATCGGGTGAGTTCGGAGCTGCCGCGGACAGTGAGGGTGAAAGGACCGCCCGCCGGCTCTGGCATCAGCCAGGCCTCCCACAGGCCCAGATGGCTCGCGGTGGTTGCGATCGACTGCTCGTGGAAACGGATGGTGATCTTCTCCTCCGGCGAGGCCTCGCCCCACAGATGGATGGGCGCATCGCGCTGCAGGACCGCATGGTCGGTAATCACGCTGGCAAGTCGAACTTCCGCCCTCGCGGGTGTAACTACCAGGCAGATCTTAGCCAGGGTGAAGATAGCGAGGGTAAAGAAACTAAGCTTCATCGTGCATGGCTCCTTAGATACTGGACTTGATTGTCAAGTTAACCGGCCGTTGCTATTTAGCGGGTGGAAACCTCTATCTCCGAGCCGCCATCCAGAAATAAGTCCAGGGGCATTACAACTTGTATTGTGCAGAATGCCTCTCATTGGTCTAGGATAGGGCGGTATCTGAGTGTCCTTGCTTCTCCCCCGGGAACATCATTCCACTGCAGGATAAAAGGAAGGAACTATGTTCGGTTTCATTTGGTGGATTATCGTAGGTCTGATTGCAGGTTGGCTCACAGGAAAGATCATGAGCGGCGGAGGCTATGGCCCCCTTATGGATATCATTGTCGGCATCCTGGGGGCATTGGCAGGTGGCTTCATTATGTCGCACCTGGGCTTTGCCGGGTCTGGCGGCCTCATCTACACCATCATCGTCGCCGTCATCGGGGCCGTGATACTTACCCTACTACTCCGCCTCGTCACTCGCGGACGTGTTCGGTCGATTTGAATACCGCCAACCATTAACCGGAAAACGTAAGCAAAACGACGAGCCTGCTCCCTGTGGAGCAGGCTCGTTGCGTTCCCGAATGATGTTTCTGCCATTGATGCCCCGCCTTGCGCGCTGTGGACAACTCAACTGGGTGATCTAAATCGCATATCACCAATGCAAATGCTGGTGCCCATGGACGCCTTGGGGCCCGGAGGGCAGTGGCCGCAATGTGTCACTTCCCGTTGCCACGCGGCCGGGCAAAAACCCATTCCTCCGAAGGGTACGGCCTTCAGGCCGGCATAAGCACCTTGAACTGTCGGCTTATAGCAGCGAGGCCCGATGGGCCCTCCCGCGCCTTTTCCGCACACAAATCCCGAGACCGGCGGACGAATTTCGTTATACGCGGTTCAGAAATAGAATGCTTAGAGGAAACAAAAGATGATGCCTTGGAAGAAGTGTGCTGCCCTCGCCGTCCTTGCTGCGACTACCGCATTTGCCGGCGCCCAGACGGTCGCAGACAAAATCCCGGTCACCTACTACAAGCTGCCCAATGGCCTGAAGGTCGTCCTCTCGCAGGACAGCTCCGCTCCCATCGTGGCGGTGGGAGTGTACTACCAGATCGGTTTTCGCATCGAGCCTCGTGACCGCACCGGATTCGCTCACCTCTTTGAGCACATGATGTTCCAGGGTTCGAAGAATCTAGGAAAAATGCAGTTTGTCCGCCTGATTCAGAATAATGGCGGCATTCTGAACGGTTCCACGCGCTTCGACTTCACCAACTATTACGAAGTCCTCCCGGCGAATACCCTGGAGACCGTGCTATGGGCTGAGGCCGACCGCATGCGCGGGCTCGACATCACCGAAGCGAATCTTACCAACCAGAAGGGCGTTGTCAGCAATGAGGTAAAGGTCAACGTCCTCAACCGGCCTTACGGTGGTTTTCCCTGGCTCGACATGCCCCAGTACGCCAATACCAACTGGTATAACGCCCACAATTTCTATGGCGACCTGAAGGATATCGAAGCCGCCACACTGGACGACGTACAGCACTTCTTTGCAACCTACTACGTACCCAACAATGCAGCGCTTGTCGTGGTGGGCGATTTCAAGATCGACCAGGCGAAAGCATGGGTGCAGCAATACTTCGGCAACATACCCGCGGGCAAGGTTCCGCCGCTGCCTGACCTATCCGAACCCGAGCAGACCGCGGAAAAGCACGCAACAAAAACCGACAAGCTGGCGAGCAAACCGGCACTGGCCTTTGCTTATCACATGCCCGAGCGGCGCAGCAAAGACTGGTACGCCATGGGCCTGCTTAACCAGATCCTGTTGCAGGGCGATGACAGTATGCTCGTGCAGGAGATCGTCAAGAAGCGCGGATATGCGAGTGCCGTCGATGGCGGCGTCAATCAACTCGGCAATCTCTACGACTATCGCGGACCGATGCTCTTTACGGGAAGTCTGATCCACGATGACAGCGTCACTTCGGCGCAAATCATGAGCGCGGTCGACGGAGTCATGCAGCAGGTCATCGACTCAACCAGTCGATGCCGCCACGCTGCGCCGCGCGCAAACCAAGCTCATCTCTGACCTCTACGATCAGGAAGGAAACCTGGGACTTGGCAAGGTGGACCTGCTGGCCTGCTTCGCACTCTTCGACGATGATCCGGACCAGATCAACACGCTGGTGGAAAACTTCAATAAACTCACGCCCGAAGATCTGCAAGCCGCCGCGAAGCAGTACCTGCGGCCACAAAACCGGACGGTACTCGAAATCGCAGTTGCCCCCAAACCCGCCGCTGCAGCGGCTCCAGGAGGTCGATAATGGTTGCTCGCTTACTCGCTCTCACCTTCTGTGCCGCCCTGTATAGCCTTCCGGCGGCAGCCCAACAGCCGGCAAAGGAGCAGCCGCCGGCCCCAGCCCCGGCGAGTTCCTTCCATCTCGCGCAAAGAACGCATTATGTGCTAGGCAACGGAATTCAGGTAAATCTATTGCAGTTCGGCTCTGTA
This sequence comes from uncultured Acidobacteriaceae bacterium, assembly GCA_963793525.1. Lineage (GTDB taxonomy): Bacteria > Acidobacteriota > Terriglobia > Terriglobales > Acidobacteriaceae > PALSA-350. The sequence continues at coordinate 42,720 of CAWCAZ010000006.1, read as the reverse complement.
CCCAAGGTGACCATCTTGATCCAGGAGGCAGCGGGAAAGGTTAATGAGGATCCGCAGCACGTGGATCTCTCGGTCATCACGGCAGAGCTGATGGCGGAAGGTACGTCGACCCGTAGCGGCGAAGAACTCGCCCGCCTTGCTGGTGACATGGGTTCTCAGCTCTCAATCCATGTCCGATACCTACCAATCGGAATTCTCCATGGATGTTCTCAATCAAAATGCAGCGGATGCGATCGCCCTTCTTGCTGATGTGATCGAACACCCCGCCTTTCCGGAAAAGGATTTGGACCGGCTCCGTGCCGACCACCTTCGCTCCCGCGCGACTTCGCTGGCAGACCCCGCTTTTCTTGCCCGGCAGAAGTTCGCGCAGGTAATGTATGGCGATCAGCCTTATGGCCGGTTGCTCCCGACAGAGGCCATGTTGAAGAGTTACACCCTGGCCGACGTGCGCGGCTTCTACTCGGCCAATTACGGAGCCCAACGCGCCTCCATCTATGTCGTGGGCCGGTTCGATGAGAAAGCCGTCAAGAAGGCTATCGAGGCTTCTTTTGCCGGGTGGTCCAAAGGGCCGGCCGTGCAGATGCCGGTGCAGACCGCCGCCGAAGGAGCGCATTTCGCTTTCGTCGATCAGCCAGGCGCGGCGCAAAGCAACGTCATCTTTGGCCTTCCGGTGGCGGATGTCAGGTCTCCCGATACCACCCCGCTCGACGTCATGAATTCGTTGCTTGGGGGCTCCTTTGGCTCCCGCATCACGGCCAACATTCGTGAGCAGAAAGGCTATACGTATTCCCCGCGCAGTACCCTCTCGCGAGGCTATGGAACCAACATCTGGGCAGAGAACGCCGCCATCACCACTACAGCCACGGGGCCGGCAATTCAGGAAATTGTGAAAGAGATCAAGCTGTTGCAGAGTGCTCCGCCCACCGTGGCCGAACTCAGCGGCGTTCAGCGCTATGAGGATGGTGTGTTCATCCTGCGAAACTCGTCCCGTCAGGGCATCCTCGCCAACCTTACCTTCGTCGACTTCCACCACTTAAGCGACGAATATCTGACTGGCTACGTGCAGCGGGTAAACGCCGTCACACCCGAGCAAGTGCAAGCCATGGCGGGGAAATATCTGCACCCCACCGCAATGACGCTCGTAGTCGTTGGAGATCCAGCAATAGCAAAGCCGCAACTTTCCGAGTTTGCCACGCCGGCCAAGTAGTGCCCACCCTACCTTCCCTTCGTTTCCCGAACGAATGATGGGTGGCCCACCCCCCGGGATTTCCTGTACACGGCACCAAACAACAGGCGCATGGAAATGGAATCGTAGAACAGCACGAGAGGTGCGGGAGATCTTGCACTGTGTTGCAGTGGTTAACGCAAAGCGGCGCGCAATCGTGCATGGTCCGCCACCGTTTGATCGCCATAAGATTCAGCCCACTCGGCAAACGACTCGCGCAGCGGTTTTGAAATGCCACAATACCCTGCGATCGTTGCCCCTTCACTGGTCCTGGCGTGCCCACGCGCAAGCAGAGCACCGCAAGCCCAGCAGTAGAAATTAAACGCGTCTCCCGTCAGCCATTCGATTGGTACAGATGCCTTGAGATTTCTCATCTGCCGAACGTAGTACGGGCGACCATTCATCTCCGTCCATCCCAGCATCACATCGCTGGAAGCCTGAAGGGCACGCTGTCCGATGACCACCCGCTGACCCTCGTGCTTGAATCTTGCCCGCCTCAATGGCAGATATGGGGCATGCGCCGGGGCCAGGGCTTCCTTGATCTGAAGCAGAAGTGGATCGTTATCATGTTTTCCCATCAATAACGCCATATACGCCCTGGTGCCAACCGATCCAATCCCCACCACCCGGTGAGCCACATCGGCCACGCGATAGCGTGACAGCATGTAACGACGCTCGCGGTTCAGGGTGAGGGAATACTGCTCCAACGCAGTAATCAGACTCTCCTTCTCTGAAGATTTCACTCGGGTCAGGATCGGCGGGTCCTCGCGGAATTGCCAGTGACCGGTTGCATCTTTCACCGCCACCTTTCTTAAAAGATTGTGATTGTCTGACTGCATTGCCTTGGCTACTACTTTTTCAATCACTGCCTGCGCTTTTGCAGGCACTTTTCTCAGCATATGTGCCCGCTCAGGGAACGCGTGTCGATACCAGATATCGAGAGTGCCTATCTTTTCAAGGCGGGTCATGGTTTTCTGATAACCCAGAACCGCTTGCATCACTGCCGCCCGCCGCTCGCGCGTAGATAGCCCGTGCTCTCGCCCTGCGACATTCACGCTCGCTGTCAGCCGCTTGAGGTCCCATTCCCACGGGCCGATCACGGTTTCATCGAAGTCATTCAGATCGAATACCAACTCTCGCTGCGGCGAACCATACAAACCGAAATTGCCCAAGTGCGCATCGCCCGCGAGTACCACATCAAATCCGATCGTAGGGGTTGGGAATAAATCGTAAGCCATGACCGCCACCGCTCCCCGCAGAAAGGCGAACGGCGAAGCGGCCATTCTCTCCATCCGCAGCGGAATCAGCCGCTTTTGCCGGCCGCTATCGCTCTGCTGGATGATCGACAGGATATCCTCTCGTTGTGCATCCGGCTTCCACTGCCCGTGCAGTTCTCGCGGCACACTCTCCCGCATCGCCTTCCCCTGGGCGTGTAGAGATTCAACCGTCGGCAGCAGCTTGCGCAAATCAAGCCGCTTGTCCGGGGAATTTTCCTGCTCTTTGGTTAGATGACGTGACATAGTCGGTGTCCGGCAAGCGATCAGGCGGCAGGATTCCTATCGCCCAATAAATTGAAAATCACTGAATACGTAAGCTGTCATAAATGTACTACTGGATGCTTTGCCTTCCCCAGTTCTGCCGGTAGCGCAACAGAAGAAACCATCTCCAGCCGAGGGCTCGCACTTGAACAGAAGCCAGGAGCAAAGCCTCAAGCAGTAGAATCGGAACGTTGCGATGCAACCAGGTTTCGCGGCAAGGAGAAAAAGCATGCGAGTTTCTAAATGGCCGGTGATCGGTTTGCTCACCATAGCGGTAGCGAGCGGATTTGCGCAGGCGAGAGATTACAAGGATTCCTACACCGCTTCGGAGGCAGGCAAACTCATGGCGCCTGCCAAGGCGTTGGATGTCATGCTGACCCAGCTCGAGACCGAAGTGATGGGTGTGGCTGAAGCGATGCCCGCCGACAAATACAGCTTCGCGCCCACCGCGGAAACGTTCGCTCCCGGCAGCCCGGCCAAGTATGGAACCGTTCGCACCTTTGCCGGACAGCTGACGCACATTGCCGGTGCGAATTACCACTTCTACAGCCTGGTCAACGGAGCAACCCCACCAGCGGCTGCGAAGCAGGTGCGTGATCTGAAAACCAAAGATGAAATTCTGGCAGCGCTCAAGCAGAGCTTTGCCTATGGCCACGCTCAGATCATGACCATCACGCCGCAGAATGCTTTCACCGGCATTGAAGGGCTCGACGGTTTCCACACACCAGCCACATTAGCCGCTTTTGCCGTGGCTCACGGCTATGACCACTACGGGCAACTGGTGGAGTATCTACGAATGAATGGTGTGGTTCCCCCGGGCAGTAATTAGACAAGCCACTGAAGGGAAAGACGGGACCGCCCTAAACCGATACCCGGTATAGCTTCCAGGATGGCCTACGCCCTTACCGATATCCGCATCCAATGCCTAAGGAGATTCGAGAATGAAAGGTCTTACTTGGGTAATCGCGGGTGTAGGTGTCGCTTTCGCGGCATACATTGTGTTGAACCAGCCTGGTCCGCAGTATGCGGCCGGAGACGATGATGTGGAGTATGCTGCTGACCGAACCGCTCTGTGGGGCTCGAAACAACGCCTTTCCGGTACCGGAGGACGTCTCGCCGGTAGGCTAAAAGAGGGTTTCGGCAGAGCAACTGGAAACGAGCAATTGGCGGGCGAAGGGGCTGCCGATCAGTTGGCCGGAGCGGTCAAAGACACAGCCGGCAAAGTAGCGCAAGCGGCAGGTCAAACCATTCACGATCTAAACCGTTAACACTGTTTCTTGATCTCTTGGGTAGATCGCAGGCGCCAACCCCCGTCTGTCCCGCAGCCGGGGGCGCCAACCACCGCAGTTACGTAGATAAGTAAAGGAAAATGCCGACAGATTCCAGCCACCTGCAAGAGCACATTCAGGTGATCTTGAAGCACGAGGAAGAGTTCCTGGCTCGCCGCACTGCGGCTGAGCGCGTGGGCGATTTTCTGGGCGCATTCGTGGGCAGTTTAACTTTTATAGGGATTCACGCAATGTGGTTGATGGCGTGGATTCTTGTCAACACCCTCCGCCTTGCGCATATTCCTCACTTCGATCCCGCTCCCTTTTCCTTGCTCGATACCATCGTGGCCATTGAGGCCATCTTTCTGGCCAGCTTCATCGTGATGAGGCAGAGCCGATCCAGCCGTCGTTCCGACGAGCGCGATCATTTGATCTTGCAGGTCTTGCTCCTTGCTGAAAAAGAGATCACCGCGGTACTTCAAATAGATAGGCAAATTGCATCGAGAATCGGCTTACCCGAGGTGGCGAAAGATCCCGAAATCGTTCGGCTAAGTCAGAAGACCTCCATCGACGATGTGGCCCAATCGTTGAAGGACACCATGCCTTCCGAATGAGACTGAGCTACCGCTTCTCCGGCGGCTCAGTTGGGATGCCAGGGCCCTCTTCGTCCATCGCCTCGACCACGCTGTCGTCCGTATTCGGGCGCCCGTCACGGACGCTTTGCGCTCCCAGCGAATTTTTACTGCCGGCAGGCGCGTTGCGATCGATCTTGATGTTCTGCGGCTCAGATTCGGGCATTTTTCCTGGTTTTCCCTGGTTCATGGCCATGGCACCCTCTCGTTTCTTCTCGCAAAAACTAAGATGCCCAAAACCGCCGCCGCGTAGCCAAATTCTCACTCACTCTCCGGAAAGACGCTAACCCGGATGCCCTTGCTCTTGCGAAGGCTTCTCGATGTGGTCGACGAAAAATTCGCTCGCATTGAATCCGGTGGGTGCGGGCCTGGTTGCCGGCTCTGACTACCACGTCGCAGCCAACAACGAAATGCGCGGAACACTGATTTGTTTCTCGCGTTTGCGAGTTTGGGCAATGTCGTACGAAGACTGCATACGCATCAGCGTGTCCATCTTGACTCCAAAAGCCTTCTCGATGCGGAGCGCCATATCCCCGGAGAGATCGGCCTTACCATTGAGCAAACTGGACAACGTCGGCCGTGCGACGCGCAGTGCTTTTGCAGCTGCCGTGACTGTCAGCCCTGAGGGTTCAATAATCTCCGTCCGAATGAAATCTCCGGGGTGGGGTGGGTTTTTCATAGGCATGATGTTTTCTCCTTTGGCCTAGTGGTCGTCTTTCAAACCCCTATGGACGAAACTTCGTATATCTTCACCTGAACAACTGTAGCCCGTAACCTCACACTTGCCAACGATGAGGAGCCGCTCTGAGAGATGCTGTACTGATTGGCTCACTAAGAGATCCTCCACCGAAGCCATCACCGGACATCATGGAGACAGGCAGACCGAAACACAAACCGACAGCTCCTCGATCAACGCATTGGGTAGTCACCATCGAGATCTCTTGACAAGGGATAGTCGAGCATCTACCATCGCCCCAGGATTGAGGGTAGATTGTCTTCTATGGCGAAGCAGACACAACAGCAACAGCGCACCGGCCTTCTCCAAGGCACTCTTGACATGCTCATCTTGAGGACGCTTCTTTATGGTCCGGCTCACGGCCACCAGATCGGCAAGCACATTCAGCGAACCACGAACGAGTTTCTGCAGATGCAGCACGGTTCGCTCTATCCAGCGCTGCACCGCCTGGAAGAAAGAGGATGGGTGATCTCCAAATGGGAGACTGCGCCCGACCGCAATCGGGAGTTCAAATACTACCGGTTGACCGACAAAGGCAAGAAGCAGCTCGTGGTCGAAGAATCACAGTGGAAGCAGATGGCCGAAGCTGTAGCGCGCGTGATGTGGCCCGCGGCGGAGGAGAGCTGATATGCGCATGGTGGCGGATCACGAAAAAAAATGCGGATCTGGATCGGGAGCTGCAGTCTGATCTTGAATTGGAAGAAGAAGAACAGCGGGAACGTGGACTCTCATCGAAAGAGGCGCGGTACGCGGCTCTGCGCGCTTTTGGCAATACCACGCTGATTCGCGAGCAAACTCATGCCACCTGGTCCTGGAGTTGGCTCGAATCCCTCGCCGGCGATCTGAAGTACGGACTTCGCGGAATGCGCCGCAATGCGGGTTCCACCATATTTGCGATTCTCATTGCCGGCCTCGGTATCGGCGGCGCTTCGACAGTATTCAGCGTGGTCAATGCGCTGCTGTTACGTCCGCTGCCCTTCCGCGATCCGGGGCAGTTGGTATTCATTTCCAACGGAGAAAACTACAGCACCCAAACCGAACACTATTCCGACCTCCGCGACCAGAATCAGTCCTTCTCCGATCTGGCGGGATGGTCTGGAACCTACAGCTCGGGCGACAGGGAATTGACCGGGACCGGCGAACCCGAGCGTCTTACCAGCGTTCCGGTTACCGGGAACTTCTTCCCCTTGCTGGGAGTGGCGCCCGCAATCGGACGATCGTTTACCAGGGAGGAGACCGAAGGCAAGTACTCCGCTCCACCCGCCATGCTGTTGAGTTACAGCTTTTGGCGCAGGCGGTTTCACTCCGACCCGGCGGTGGTAGGGCAGAAGCTCACCTTGGACAATCAGCCGGTGATGATCGTCGGTGTCCTGCCCGCATCGTTCGACTTCGCCGGCATCTTTGCCCCCGGCACTCCGATCGATATCTTTGTTCCCTGGCCGCTCAAGGACGATACGAAACCCCACGGAAACACGATGTCCATCATCGGAAGGCTGAAGCCAGGCGTCACGGTGCAGAGCGCGCAGGCTGAATTATCCGTCCTGGCAAAACAACTCGAGAACCAACATCCTGACCGGAATCCGGTCATCCCCAGGCTCGTTCCTCTGGAACGGCACGTAAGCGGGCAAGTGCGTCCAGCTCTTCTGGTGCTGATGTGCGCAGTGGGTGTCGTCATGTTGATTGTCTGCGCCAATCTTTCCCATCTGCAATTGGCGCGCATGGGGACGCGGCAAAAGGAAATGGCGGTACGATCAGCGTTAGGAGCCGGGCGTTATCGGCTGCTGCGGCAAGTGCTCACCGAGAGCATAACCCTGTCCTGTTGCGGCGCCGCGCTGGGCCTGCTTCTGGCCGTGGCCGGCACGCGCGGGCTGGCGCACCTGAGCGCGTTTAACCTCCCTCTTCTGGCAAGCGTTCGCGTCGATGGCAGCACACTGGCCTTCACCTTGTTGGCGGCGGTCGCTGTCGGGCGTGCTCTTTGGCTTGGCGCCCGCGCTGCAGATCACGGCGCACAATCTCCGCGAAGGGCTGCAAGATGCGAGCCGTGAGTCGAGTGGCAGCACCCGCCATGGCTGGTTCGGCGACGGACTGGTCGTCTCCCAGTACGCCCTCGCCTGCGTGCTGCTGGTGGGCGCGGCCCTGCTCATGCAAAGTTTTCTGCGCGTCCTCGACGTGAATCTGGGATTTCGACCGGAGCACGCGGCCTCGTTGAGAATCGATCCCGGTTTTAAGATCCCGAGCCAGGCGCAACAAAACTCATTTATCGACGATGCGTTGCATCGCGCCCGGGCAGTCCCCGGCATTACGGCCGCCGGGATATGCGAGGTGCTTCCGCTCGACGGCGACAGGGGCTGGCAAGTCGGGGCCCAGGGACAGGTTTACGACAAGGACAATCACCCGGAGGCATTTATTCGCATCGTGAGCGATGGATACTTCGAAGCGCTGGGTATCGCCTTGAAGTCGGGGAGAGCATTCACCGAGAGCGATCGAGCATCGAGCGAACCCGTGGTGATGGTGAATGAAACCTTGGCTCGCACTCTGTGGCCCGGACAGAACGCCGTCGGGCAGATGGTGACGCAGGATGGGGGAAGGAAAGTTGTCGGTGTGGTTGCCGATGTCCATCACGGAGGACCCGAGAGCTCAGGTGGCTCCGAAATGTATCTGCCAATGCGTCAAACCCAGGACTACTCGGCGATGAGGCTGGTGGTGCGAACCGCACTGCCGCCGGATAGCCTGGCGGCAAGTATCCGCACCGCGCTGCGGCCGCTCGATCCGAATCTCCCGGTCACCGAGTTTCAAACCCTTCAAGGGCTGGTCGACAAAGTGGTCTCGCCACGGCGCTTTCTGGTGATGCTGCTGTCAGGCTTTGCGGGCTTCGCCCTGTTGCTTGCATCGCTCGGGATTTACGCGCTGATTTCCTATTCGGTGAATGAGCGCACCAAAGAAATTGGTATACGCATGGCCTTGGGAGCGAACTCCGGAGTTGTACTGCGCGGGGTTCTCGCAACCACGCTGCGGCTAGCCCTCGCCGGAGTAGCACTGGGAACGCTCGCCTCCTTCGCGCTAAGCAAGTGGCTCGAGTCACTGCTATTTGGCACAACCCCAACCAACCCGGCCGTCTTCTCGGGCGTAGCCTTGCTCCTCTGCGCCGTCGCACTGGCCGCTGCGTACCTTCCAGCGCGACGAGCCTCGCGCATCGAGCCCTTGCAAGCCTTGCGAACCGAATGAGACTCGTCTTCGTCCATTTGAAAGTTGCTCCAAAAAATCACGTTTCGTATCAGGGCACGCCTTGCAAGCTTGCGCAAAAACCCCGATGCTGAAGGGTACGAGCTTCAGCTCGTACGTAAATGGTTGCAAACCGGTTCGGCTTTAGCCGCCGAGGGATTTTAGTTTCATTCCCCCGAGTTTTTCTCAGGCACCACTGCCCATGCTGCGGAACACCCCATGTTTTGTATCAGGGCACGCCTTTAGTCGGGCCTTAAAGGGGGGGCTGATGAGGGCTTTAGAGTTTGCGTGAAAACCGTAGTTCAACCTCTCGTTCCCAGACGAAGGGACGGGTGGCCCATATCTCGCTCGTTTTTCGCGAGATGTGGGATACCACTGCTCTTTCCCTCTGATTGCCGATTCATCCGATGCACTTACCGTCGGCACCGGTGGTATCCCACATCTCGCGAAAAACGAGCGAGATATGGGCCACCCGTCCCTTCGTCTGGGAACGAGGCAGACCCTCAGGGGCTAAAGCCCATTGAGGTGTCGCCTTCCCGCTCAACGCGACTTTTCCCGCCGCCTCTCGAATCGTGGTCAAAGCAAGAATTTACCGCTGTCTTGCGGGCGCAGGATGCACTGCTAGAATCGGACACGCGGAACACCTTGCACTCCACCGCCCACTCTGCTGGAGGGAACCAACGATTGAGCAAAGACGAATCCTTCGACGTCTGCGTCATCGGCTCCGGCGCCGCTGGCGGAGTCATGGCCAAGGAACTCTGCGAGGGCGGCGCGAAAGTCGTTATGTTAGAAGCGGGCCAAGGAGTCCCTCTGCCCGACTTGCTCTCCCACAAGTGGCCATACGAGTTGCCCTTTCGCGGATTTCGCGGTGAGAAGCAAGCCCCCTTCTATCAAGGAGACATTGCAAAGTCCATCGCCTATGTCGATTCCGACCACGTCTCCGTAGACCGCGTGCGCGCCCTGGGGGGTAGAACCCTGCATTGGAACGCCGTTACCTTGCGCTATGCCCCGAGAGATTTCAAAGAGTGGTCGTTGCAGGGCATCGAGGAAGACTGGCCGCTTAGCTATGAGGAACTAGAACCCTATTACGATCGCATCGAACGGATCATCGGGGTCTGCGGCAACGACGATCATCTGGACATCCTGCCGGCCGGAAAAAACTATCTGCCCCCCATCCCGTGGCGCTGCAGCGAACACGTCATGAAGCGGGCCACGAACGCGATGGGCATCCCGCTCATCGCGGTGCGCAAGGCAGTACTCACCCGCCCTTACGATCAGCGTCCGCCTTGCCATTATTGCGGCCACTGCATGGATGGATGTGACGTCGCCTCAATCTTCAGCACTCCAGATTGCATGTTGCCCAAAGCTCGGGCGACCGGCAACTTCACGCTTCGCCAGAATGCCCTCGCACGCGAGGTCCTGGTCGACCGCGAAGGCCTGGCGAGCGCGGTCTCCTTCATCGACACCCAGACACGCACAGAACAGCAGGTCAAGGCGAGGATCGTTGTGGTCTGTTGCTCCACCGTCGAATCTGCCAGACTCCTGCTCAATTCACGCTCGCCGAAATACCCCACAGGGCTTGCCAATTCCAACGGCGTCGTCGGGCATCATCTCAACGGTCACCTGAACGAGTCGATCAGCATTTATCTGGAGGAACTCGAAGGCCAAAAGCCCTCCAACCAGGATGGCGCCACGGATCACGTCTACGTCCCTCGTTACAACCAACTTTTTGGCAAGACCGATTACGTCGGTGGTTGGGGCTTTCAGGTCAACTATTCAAGTTACATGTTTCCGCACCAGGCCACCCGGCTGCCCGGCTACGGAGCTGCCTTTAAACAGAGGGTGCGAAAAATGCAGCCCGGATATCTATCCTTTGGCGCCTGGGGTAAAGTCACATCCGATTACCGGAATCACATCTCGGTCGATCCCACTCGGCTGGATGCCAATGGCATTCCGACCCCAGTCGTGCATTTTCGCTTTAGCGAGAATGATCATGCTTTGTGGCGGGCCTCCAAGCAGAGCATCCTGGAGGTTTCCTCCCACATGAAAGGCACGGCCTTCCCCAGTTTCGGTAACGCCCCCACTGGTTTTGCCAGCCACGAAGTAGGAACGATTCGCATGGGAAAAAATCCACGCACCTCGGTGCTCAACAGCTATTGCCAATCGCGGGACGTAAAAAACGTCTTTGTCACCGATGGCAGCTGTTTCACCACTTCCAGCGAAAAGAACCCGACCCTCACCATCATGGCACTCTCCTTGCGCGCCGCCGACTATATAAAGGACAAACGAAAAAAAGGCGAGCTCTAGCACGCTACGGAAACTATGCTTTTGAAGGGTACGGGCTTCAGCCCGCACGCACCTTGTTACAGGCGGGTCCGGCTTTAGAAGCCGCTGAGGAGCCCTTATCTCATAGCAGAAGCCAATAGGAACCAGGACGGGTGCACAGGTACGCCGGGGCGTAGCCCCGACGATCGCATTTGCCAAACTTCCGCCAACGGGGTTTCGGTCTGGATAAGAAATCATTCAGCCGAATCTATCCCCCGTGCTTTGAAACACTTCGGAGAGATGGGTGAGAATCATCCTCTGCAAATGAACTTTTCTCCAGTGGCTGGTTTGGAAATCACTCACCAAAAATAAGTCAGCCATCATGGTGTAATCGCGATTAGTCCCGTAGGGACGGCTGAGAGTTGCTGAGAGTAGCCCAGGACGTCAGTCCTGGGTTTCTGCACTCACAAGGAACAGCGATTAGGTTCTCACGCAGACCCTTCAGCCCTGCTAATCTTTGTAAGACAAGATGGAAAGAAGAGCAGTCCTAAAAATAGTCGCCCTCACCGCGCTATCGCAGAAGCTGAACGCGCTGCCGGGTGCTGCTATGAGCAATATGCAGGCAACCCAGCCCGCAGCAGCGGCTCCCTACACGTTGCAGTTCTTCACCGAGGACGAAAGCCACCTTCTCGACCAGCTCATGGAAATGATCATCCCCGCCGACGACCACTCCCCGGGTGCGCACGAGGCCAAGACTAACCTCTTTGCTGACCTGATGGTGGCCAGCAGCGATAATGCCATCAGGAAGCAATGGCAAGACGGCCTCCGCCTGATGCGCGACGAGGCCAAGGGCTCATCACTGGACGAAGCCTTACGCCGAGCCGCGGCCAACGAAGAAAATCCTGCAACCGATCTGGCACGCTTCTTCGTGTTGCTGAAACAGATGACCGTCAACGGCTACTACACCTCTACGATCGGCATACACAAAGACATGGAATACATCGGAAACGCCTATCTCGGTGCCTTTCCAGAATGTACTCATCCCGAGCATCAGTAACAATCAAGTGTAGATAAGTCCTCACAGGACAGTCACTCCCGCCTGATCCACGACGCCACGCGGAAGCCCTCAACCCGTTCTTGCCTATGTTATAGTTTGAGCGAAATCCGCTAGATGGGCGAAACGCCTTTTAAACGCCTCGCACTAAGCCGAGGCCGAAGGCAAGGGCCTGCTCAGCCAGAACAATTCGATTAATGCGTCACGGATACCAGGAGCATCCATGGGAATGTCGTTTACATTGCCGAGACGTTCCCCAGTTGTGCAGCCATGAAACCTTCCAGCTGTGAACCGATAACGACTTTGTGTATAGAGAGACTTCACCTGTCCTCCGAGCTTTATCGCGTTCCTGAGGACAATCCCAAGTTGCAGAAGTTTCGAAATGGCGTCCATCTGCTAAGTGGCATCGCGCACGCTGGGATTTCGCAGATGCCTCAAGGACTGAAAGGCACAAGCGATCTATTAGATGAGCCTATTCTGGCAATCGAATTAGACGCCATTCTCTCTGGGTTTCTAAAGCAGTTGACCCCAAAATCCCTGGAGTCCGAGGTCCTATCGCGAGTACAACAATCCGCTCGCAAACGAATCTTGCAAGCCTGGAAGCAACATAAGGAAACCCATAGCGGCCCTCTTCCGGATATGGGCGTTGCCGATCCACCCCTGATTGAACCGAGCGAAGTGGAAGCACTTGCACGCAGCGTCCTCGACGACCTGAGTCATGGAGCCGCGACCGAAGAATCAATTGTTTCGCGAATCGCTCGTTTGGGAGAGGTGAAGGGTGTCAAGGGCCTCACGAAATCAGTCTTCTTCTTGCTAGCGGTTTTGTGCACGCATGAATCCACCAAACAAAATGTAATCTGGCTCGAAAAAAATCAAGCCCATCCCCGTGGAATGCGCCCTTATGAATTCAGCGCCGAGGGGGCGTTGGAAGATCATCGAAGACTCGACCGCTTCATACGTGTTACTCAATATGCCCTCACCAGAGTCTACCTTTCCCTGTACGAGATTGCAGCCAGCGATAAACCCGAAGCCGGTGAAGCCTTCGGATGGCTCGAGTACGCCAGCGGGGGAGACGCTCGCTTGATTCTCGATGACGTGGAGTTAGTGCGAGGGGGGAGATCCCCTTTCGTGGCTTGGCTCGCCGATGCCTTGCGCACTAACCATGCCGAGACGGTTGCCCGCACACATATTGCTGCCCTTGCACATTCGATGGAATTGCAATATGAGGTGGTGGATGGACGTCCGTTCCCTCATGCCTCCACATCGGAGCCTCTCTGGAACAGGCTAAGCGCTTACCCTCTGCGTCTTCCGGACGGCCAAATCGTTACCCGGGAGCGACGAGAAATACAAGAGGAAACGATGCGGTTGCTCGCTGCGCTTCAGGCCAATGCCTACGCGGACAGCGTCGAAGCAACTCACGCCATCAGCGCGGCCTCGTCTCTTGTTGGCGATCCCAGGGTTGACGCGCAAAGCCTTTTGGACTGGGTGCAATCTCTCGATGGCGAGCGGCGTTCCTTTTCCGAGGAGCAATTTGTGCGCTTCCTCCAGGAAGCGAATGCCTTTGTCCTCGTAACTATCCGGCTGCATCTGGATCGCCGGATGATGATTGCTCGGGAACATCGCAAAGATCTGAGGGAGAAGTTGGCGTCCTCCTTCGATATCGCAGTGATCGAGACCAAAAGCAATACCGTCGTCGAAGTGATCGAGATCAAGCAAACCACGTGCCCCCGCCAAGCGAGTGATCTTGGCGGCATTTTGAGACAGGCCACGAGTAAGTTGGACGGCGAATTTTCCCCATTATTGGGGACAGCGGTTCCGGCGTTTCATTTGCAATTCTCGCCAGGAGCACCTGCCGTATTGCGACACATCAGCGCCAGGCGCACGTTGATCATTCAGTTTCCCTGGGAATGGGACCAGGTCCAATACAAGCGAGGATCGTTAACTTTTGTCGTGCATCACAATGGACGCGTCGAAAAATGGAGGACGAACGAAAGGCCAGGAAAAGGGAGTTCTCCTTGGCCAGGAGAACCTATTTTCGAACATAGCCAAGCACCTTCCTCGAGTACGTGATGCAGATTATTTTGATGAGATTGCTCTGACCAACACATTCGGAATGCCCCTTGTCAGTTACTTGCGCAAGGGAGAACCGAATTCTCTAGGCAAAGGTGAGACAACAGGCGAAAGCCCGTGGCAAGTTCAATCCTTCGTCGGTGTCCTTGATAGCTGAAAAACGGTGGCTTGGTCAGCGTTTCGCTATCTCCCACCAGCGGCCGCGCCTCAGCGTTTGAGCATCTGCTCGATGTAGGCAAGGGCCCGTGGATCGTTGGTCTGTCCCAACCAAAAGATCGCTTCCTTGCGGATAGCAAAGTTGGAATTGGTGTCGGCAACATGAACTAACTGGGGCACACTCTCTTCGCGCGGCAACTGGCTAAGCGCAAAGACAGCCTTCTTCTTAACCTCAAAGTTAGGATCGTTCTCGATGGAAGCATTCAAAGTGCCGATGGCCTTCTTGCCCGCCTTCTGCGCCAGCCAGAAAAGAGCCTGGGCACGAACCCGGCTGTCAGAGTCCGACTTCGCCAGCTGAATCAAATCGTCCATTGCACCCGGGTCTGAGTTGATCGAGAGATCAAAGGTGAGTTTCTCACGCAGCTTACCGTCTTGCTCGTTGCGTACAAACTGACGCAAGGCCAGCAATCCTTCGTGCCCACGCTGCGCGCCCAACCAGAATGCTGCCTTTTCACGTAGGTAGGCGCTGCTTTCAGGAGAGGCAAGCGAGACCAGCACTTCTGTTGCGCGGGGCGTCGCATGCATGCTCAGGGCAGCCAGATTATCATCGACTCCCCTACCGCGCCCGTCTCCACTGTCGCGAACCGTGGCCGCATTCTGCGCAAGCTTGCCCAGAAAAGCCGCACTGTCTTCCGGCTGCACATCGGTCAGCCACTCAAACGGTACTCCGCCGGCATCGAGCGCGCATCCCTTGGAAACCATGCGCGTCTTCGTGATTTCGCCGTGATCAAGCCGGAACAGCACGTCGACCACAGGCTCAGGCGAAGCCGTTTCGGCGCTGTTCAGATTGTCTGCTGTGTCCTCGAGTTGAACTTCATTGCAGCATCCAGCTTCCACTCCTGATGATCCCGACCCAAATGAACACGAAGAATGATGTGTTCGTGGAAGAGCCGGCACCGCATATCCCAGCCAAAGCGGACCATTGGAGTGGCGAAATCGGTCCACCGTCGCGGACAGTCCCAGACTCACCGGTCCGGAGTGAAACTGCGTGTGCGTGACCTTGGGCTCCTGGGCGCTGGTCATCAGCGCGGAGGCGGCGAGTGCCATGACCATAAGCGCGTTGTTGTTCATGGAGCGATCTCCTTCCAGTTACTTGTTGAGAATTTCGAGCATGTAGTCGGTGGCTTCTTTGTTGTGCATGAGGCTCAGTTGCTGCACCAGCGACTGCTTGACCGCCGGGTCCTTTTCGGCCCGGGCAAGTTCGACCAGATCGTGGCTATCCCCTGCGAGGAAGAGCGCCTGGGCAACGGCCTTCTTCGTCTCCACATCCGCATTCTTCTTGTAAGTCGCGACCAGTGCAGGCGCCGCCGACATACCACCAGCTATCCCCAGGTTGCGAATGGCTTTGCGGCGCAGTTCGGGATCCTGCTCTGAGCCGGCGATGCTGCCCAGCGCATCCGCGCCCTTCTGCCCCGCGGGGATCAGCCCCTGGATCACCTCCGCCTTGATCTCGGGGCTGCTGGTGTCGTGATAAAGAGCTGAGCAACTGTGAGGTAGCGCCCATGGCTCCCAGGGTGTGCACCGCGGTGCGCACGAGTTCGGGATTGGATTCATGACGCGCCGCTTCCACCAACGGATCGGGGGTGCCGATGATGAGATAGGTATGGAGAATGGCGTTCTTTACCTCTTCGTTCTTGGTTTGACGGTAGATGTTGGCCAGGGTGTCGGCGGCTTGCTTGCCGCGGCCAACGGCCAGCATCTGAATGGCCCTCCGCTGCAAGGCCGGATTGCGCTCGCCGCTTGCCACCTGGCCGAGCAGCGCCTGCGCCTGCGGAGATTGATCCTGGGCCAGAACGAAGAGCGCCCGATCCTTAAGCTTTTCTGATTTGTCGCTGTTAAGGATCTGTTGAATGATCGGCAACGCCTGCGCTTCATCCTGCTGCATGAGCGAATTGAGGGCCAGCAGCTTGAGCTCTTCATCCTGCTCCGCCTGGGGCGGCATAGGATCGTCGCTCTTGCCATGAATCTCTATTTCCAGCGCGCTGCATTCCTTAGCCCAATTTCCCTGCGGATACGTATGCCTGAGCTCGGCGCAGATCTCGAGGGCACGCGCGGCATTGCCCTGCTTATTCTCGGCATATGCCTCCCAATAGAGGGCTGCTTCCGCGCGCGCTCCATGCTGCGACGCGAGATTGGAGAAGATTTGCTCCGCCTGCGACCAATGAGCATCGTTAATGGCGCGCGTGCCTTCCGAGTAGAGCGTATCTTCCTTCGATTGGGTGGCTGCGTCGTCAGCCAGGAGAGGAAAAGGAGATTCTGCGCATAACGCCGGCGGCGCCGCATAGAGCAATAAGCAATGTCGCAAACAGTATTGGTTTCGTATTCATTTAGATGGGAACCCCTTTCGTTGCTGTGGGAGCGCTTTGCAGTTCAGTGCCCGGGGAGTGAACCCGGGAGCGCAAAACGCGAATGTCAAAAAGAAGACCGTCGGTATTCATCTCTTGCCGCAGGCGGTTGAGATCGGCCTCGGTGAGCTTGTCCGGCTCGTTGGAAAGCTCCATCAGCAGACGTTCCAGGCGGTCGAGCGAGGCCTCCACATTCAGGTCGCCGGCCTGCATCGCGCTCTGCCTCACCAGGCGGTTGCTGGCCAACAATTCTCTGGCTTCGCTGCGCAGCGGCAAATCCGGCAGATCGTTGCCATTCGCGTGATTGAGCTGGACCAACAGCCGCTCCGAACGATCGAGGTGGTCGCCAAGAACAACGATCACCACCCGCTGGCGGGCTTGCGGATCAACCGCCACCGCTACCGATGGGGCCTGCTTGCGCTCCCACCGGCGCCCGGCAACGAAGGCCACGGCAACCAGCAATACGCAGGCGGCTGCCCAACCCAGGGGCCGGTAAAATCGCATCCAACTGCGCTTGCGCCTTTTCGTAAACCGGCAGAGAGGTGTGAATGGATTGCCAGATCTGTTCGACGTAATCCTCCCTGCGCGCCGGTGGCGTGGTTGTGGCTACTCCGTCGAGGTCTCGGCACAACTCCGCGTACCGCTTGGCGCACACCGCGCAAGCTTTCAGGTGACGCTCACTTTCGCCCATGTTGGCGGACTCTTCGTAGTAGTGCTCGACTAGTTCTGCTTCTTCCAGATGCTTCATGTGTTTACCCATAGGGGCGCGAGTTCGCGCCTCAGTTTCTGCACCGCGCGAAAGACTGCCTGCTTGGCAGCATTGGGAGCGATGTTGAGAGCGGCTGCAATCTCTTCCGTCGATCGGTCTTCCATATGGCGCAGCACGAAGGCGGTGCGCTCGGTCGGGGTCAGCTCGCTCATCGCCGCCTGCTGCCTGGCCTCGATCTCGCGGCTCAACAGCAGCCGGTCGGGCCCTGCTTTTACGTCGGCCAGCTGGACCTCGCTCCGTTCCGGATCGTTCTCTTCCGCGATACGGCTCTGGGCCTCCGGCCTTCTCTTGCCCACAACCTCAAGCGCGCAATTGGCTGCGATGCGATAGAACCAGGTCGCCATACTCGACCGCCCCTGAAAGGTAGCGAGCGACTGGTACCCACGCAGAAACACCTCCTGCACCGCCTCTTCGGCATCGGACTCATTGCCGGTAATCCGATAGGCCACCCGGAAGACAAGTTGGGTATAGCGCGCCATGAGCACCTTGTAAGCGTCCTTGTCGCCGGAAAGGATCGCCCGGCGTATGGAGTCGTCACTCTCTTCCATCCAGCGCATTAGATA
Organism: uncultured Acidobacteriaceae bacterium; assembly: GCA_963793525.1. Classification (GTDB taxonomy): domain Bacteria; phylum Acidobacteriota; class Terriglobia; order Terriglobales; family Acidobacteriaceae; genus PALSA-350. Next base: position 24,817 of record CAWCAZ010000006.1, on the reverse strand, counting down.
GGAAAATCGTATTCCGGTTAGGTTCTGATCTCAGTTTTTTCGCGATTTAGATCAGAGAGGCAGGATGAGGCAAGAGCTCGGGGCATTTAAGGACTTTGCACACGGACGGCTGGAAATCGGTCTTGTCCAAAGCTAGGGCTTTTTCGGCTCTGTCCATCCACCTCTACTGCTGCCAAGGTGGGGAAACAGCCCTCAACTTTGTCATCCCGCCTGCCCCGGCCCGCCGTGGGACCGACGCGGATTCGGATTTCCTACTCGCGGTACCACACAAGACGACGTTTGCGGCTTCCGTAAAGCCGCACGAGTCGCCAACGCTAATAAGGTGGACAGGAAATCCGGGGGAGCGCAGGGGAGGGACCTGCAGTTTCACCCGGACCGCACGCAAATGCCCACAAACGAACGACTAACCGCGCGAGTGCCGTTCTGCCGCAATGCATTACTTTAGCCGGCAACCAGATACTGATCCATCCAGGCAATAATCTCCCGCCGCATCACCGGTAACTCCTCGTGAGCGCAATCGAAGAGTTCAATCTTGCAATCCTCGGCCCTCCCATAACTTCGATAAAGAGCCAGCAGCTTATCGCGGACCTGCTCCACGCCTGCTGGCGGAGTGAGGTCGTCCTTTCGCCCATTCACGCTCAGGCGCGCCCGCGGCACGATCAATTCGTTAATTTGAAAAGTGTCGAAGTGTTTCAGCAGCGAAGGAACAAAATAGTAGACCCCATGCCTGCTCAATCCGTGTGCCTCAATCAGCGATTCATAATTCGTCAGGCAACAAACATCGATGGTGGTCCGGACGCGCGGATCGAGGCCCGCCAGCCACCACGCCTTCGTGGCCCCCATCGACATGCCAAACGCGCCCAGCCGCGCCGGATCCACTTCCGGACGACTCGCCAGATAACTGAGCGCGCGGAACTCATCAAACATCATCATTCCCCACAGCACCTGGCCTCGCCACAGCATCAACTTAAAAGTGTCTTCTTCCCCTTGGCGTCCGACCGCTTCCTGCTTACGTTCGCCGAAGCACCAGCTATCAATGGCCAGCGTCACCAGGCCCTTTTCCGCGCAGATCGGCGCGTATGCCGGTTGCACCTCTGTGCCCCGCAGCAATTGTTCTTTCCCCAGGTCGTACTGGCCGGCGTGCCAATGGATAAACAGCAGCCCAGGCGCCCGCTCCCGACGGCGGTCCGGAATAAGCAGCACCGCTGGAACGGGTTCGATCCCATTCAGATCGAGAACCAGCCGCTCGAGTGTGTATCCATCATGTTTCTCGGTGCGCACCACGCGCGGCGGCGCGGGCTTATGGTCCCACGGCAAATCGCCCAGTAGGCTCCAGAGTTCCCATCGACGGCGTTCCTGATAAATCGCGAACTCGTCTCTGGCCCCCGGCGAAGCAAACTGGCTGAGTATCCGCCTGCATTGGTAAACTCGCTCCCACAGCAGCCAAGGCCGCCGACCCGGTCATAAACTCACGCCGGCTTAACTGAGACACTGATTTTTCCATATCTGCTCCGGGATTTGATATTGAAATGCGCGGACACCAGTGTAAATGCCGGCAATCGGTCTGCTCAGGATGCTCCCGATTTCAGCATTGGAACACCTTCTCCCCCGCGCGCTCGATACGGAAGTCAAAACATCCCGCGGTCTGATCGCGTACTTCTATGTAGTCTATGTCCGGGCGCTCGAGCAGGTCCTTGACCGCGGCGGTCTTATCCTTGGCGGCCGGGACGAGCACCCGTTCCACCAGCTTTTGGCCCGTGGCATATCCATTCAACACGACTGCATAGGGCTCGAGATCCGCAGGATAACCGGCATCAGGCGAGTAGCGAGCGCACGACTGCTCATGAATAAAGATGGGCCCAGGCAAGGGAACCGTCTCTAATCCGGCAAAAGGATCATAGGTAAATAGCGTCCGCCTTTCTTGTCCGATCAGGAAGCTACGCAGGCAGTGACGGCAAGGTCCGTACCCGGAAGCTAACTCGGTGTGTGCGGGGTGTCCATACCGCGGAGCTTTGCCCGAAGAACGCACCTGGGCAGCCGTTTCACTCGGCAACGCGATCACGTGGAAGGTCGACATGTTTCTCTCCTGGGAGGCTTGGCCTCAAGAGACAGTCTGCCAGGAGCATTGCCACGCCGAAATCCGTTTCTTGCTCTCAAAAATGCCAGCACGAAACCCCTCTACCGGCCGCGTAAACACTACCGCCTTTGGTTTGTATCAGGGCACGACTTTACAGCTTGCGGAAAAAGTCTTTGAACGAAGGGCACGGGTTCAGCCGTGCCACATCGAGCAAAGACTGATGAGGGCTGCCCTCAATTTCCTGTAGAGGCCTAATGAGCCATGGCATTTCATGCGGTTTTCCTTGAGAGAAAACCTCACACGGGGACCTTTCCAGCATTCCGTACAGGAAATTGAGGTTTAGCCCCTGAGGTACGGCTATCCACGCAGTACTAGCTCCTCAAAACAGGGGATTCCGGTCCAGGCGACTCGAAAAGACGTACCCCAGTGGCTAAAGCCGCGTCTAGCAAATGGCTTTTGCGGCACGGCTGAACCCGTGCCCTTCGTTCAAAAAGTTTTTCCGCAAGCTCTTTAGTCGGGCCGTAAAAAGACTGAGAGAATTTGGGCTTCAGCCCCTTAGGCACGCTTTTCTCTCGATGTGCCCGATATTGGGTGCCTACTCCCTAAAAATGGGAATCGGCGCAAGTTTAGAGAGGCGGACAGTTAGCTCTTCGGATACCATCTGTTGATCCTGCAGCTTGTAGCCTTACGGGTCTCTAATACGAACCTTCGCCATTTGCAGGGTGCAAGAAACCCCGACGCTCGCGGGACCGGGAGCTTCCCCTCCGGACGCAGCAAACCTTCTCCGGGCCCGAAATGAATGAGGCGAATCACGATGCGAATACGAAGAACAAAAGACTGGGCGTGGATAGTCGTGCTGACCCTCTTCTTCGGGCTGGCCGGCAGCGCGCAGGCTGCAGACGATACCGCGCGTTTTAACGGCACTTGGAAGGCCACCTTTCCTTACAACCGCCAAACCGTCACCATGGTTTCGGTACACAACGCCAACGGGTTCGCGAATTACTTCGTTGTCCCCACCGGCTACAGCCCTGCTGGCAACGGAACCTTTTCTGCGGTGAATGGCCGATTATGTAACCAACTCCCCCAGTCCCAACAATGCTGGAACCTATCGCTTCATCAATAACGACGCAGTCATTTGCACCAATGCCGCCGGGCAGTCGCTCACCTGGAGAAGGGACAAGACGTCTCCGCCACAGGCTCAGGTTCAGGCTCAGCCGCAGCAACAGTCGCAACAGCGAGCTGCCCCGGCAGCCACTCAGCCACATACCGCGGCGGACGAACTCAGCCCCACCTTACTCCCCGAAACCAATGCGGCCATCACCGCTATCAATCGTAGGGATTACAACACCGCCTGGCGGGATTTCATGATCGCTGCCCAGAAAGGCGATTCCGAAGCCGAAGCCGGCGTTGGGTCCATGCTCCTTCACCATGTCAACCCACCCGGCACCGGCTATTATGCGCAAGCCGAAAAATGGCTGCTCGCCTCCGCCAACCAGGGCAACGCCAAGGGCATGACTTTCCTCGCAACGTACTATTACGACTCGGGTGTTGCCGTTGCAGGTGGCATCAATCCTGGCATCAACACGGCTCCGATCCCGCCCGCACTTAAGCAACAAGCAGAACAGCGCTTTGCCCTGGCGCGCGAATGGTATGAGCGTGCCGCGGCTAAAAACGATGGCTACGCCGCTGGTAAACTCGCGATCATGCTCGACGCCGGTGTCGGTGGGCCTGCCGACCCTAACCGCGCAGCGCAACTCCGCGAACAGTTGAAACACCCCAACACTCTCAGTTACACCGATCCGGCTTACGTTAAGAAAGCCACCGCCGACCCTGGCAACCTCGCCATGACGACATCCTGGGCGTCTGGACACTACGCCGAGGCGCTGCAAAGCGCCCAAGCCCGGGCTGCGCAAGGTGATGCGAGCGCCGAGGCGGTCCTCGGTCGCGCTTACTACCAAGGCGTTGGCGTGAATCGAAATTACTCCACCGCTCTTTACTGGCTCAACAAAGCCGTCGCACAAAATAATGCCGACGCGATGTTCTTTCTCGGCCTCATGTACGAATGGGGTCGAGGCGTCAATCAAGATCTCAACAAGGCGCTTTCGCTCTTAGACCGCGCGGCGGCCTTAGGCCAACCAATGGCCGACATCGAAGCTGGTGGCATGCGGATGCAAGGAGAAGCAGCAGCCCAGGCCGCCAGGTATGCGGCGCAATGCCGCAGCCGCGGGGGCTATATCTCTGACGATGGGTGCATGCGGGCTGGCTATCGCATCGATCCTTATTAGGCTTGCTTCCGTCGGCGTGTTTCGATACGGGTAGACCAATTGTAGTAGCGTGTCGGACATCTTCCGGCAAAGGACGACCGCGATGATCTTCTGGGAAGGCCGGGCCATAAATGTATCGGACAAGAACGTCTCTGGAGCGATGCGGTTAGCCGCACTCATCGGATTGCTGCTGGTGTCTCGCCTGGCCGTCGGCAGGAGGTATTCAGCAGCGGTTCCGCGCCACCCACTTATAGCGATCAGTTTTCAAACGACTGCCACCAGGGGCAGCCGCCAAATATCTGGGTGCAACTGGGAATGAATCCCATGGCCTACCGCGGCCAGGTTTTTCCGCAAGACAGCAATCGCCAGTGCTCCCTGCGCGGGGTGCAGTTACTGGGACACATTGGCGAAACCTGCTATACTGCTCGCCGATTAAGCCGCCGATCAAAGGCATCCTGCTTCCCTTCGACCAGGTGGGGAACGCGCAGCACCGCTATGCGTGCGGCGTCGATCAACTCGATCCCAACTGTACAGCGATCTGCTCCAAGTCGAATGGTGACACCCGCTACACGCCGCCCGGCCCGCCCAGCAACACGCCGCCAATCAATCCTGCGTACGGAACACGGCCCGGCGCAAACGGCCCCTGTGAGGATTACACCGGGCTCGACATGTCTACCGAGGCGGGCCGAGCGGCGGCTTACAAGCGCTGTTCCCGATGCGCTGTGCCAGCACAACCCTGGGCTAGAGCGCTGCCAGGAAGTCACGATCGTGTCGTCGCAGCAAGTATTCGAGCCGATCGACCATAAACCGTTGCAGGGTGGCGTATACAAATACACCATGAAAGGCACCACCGACGTGACCATCACCACCAGGAATGGTAATCACACCGTCCCTTTGAACGTGGTCATCGGGTCCGATTTCCCACGCGACAAAGACGGCACGGGGACCGGGGGAAGGTGGGACCCGGCAATCGGCAATATTCCGGATCCCGATATGCAAAATTTTGTCGGAGACCTGGATCAGAGCGGAACGCAGTTTCGCGTAAAACAAATAAACTTTACGGAAGCAGGAGCAGCGAAATTCGGGCAACCGTTCTATGTCTTCACTGGAAAGAAGCCCATAGTGGATCTTACGCAGGTGTACAAGGATCATTGATTTACGGTCAAGGTGAACCACTGCGCATTGACACGACACCTGCGCTTGCTTTATTTTTCAGAAATCAATCCGGGTAGTGCTGGGCGCAGGGGCCTAAGTAAAGGGTGCGTTTCCAGCGCGATGATTGATGCGAGCTTCCCTAGCCGTTTGGGGGAGGGCTTCGCTTCCAACAGGCTACCCGATCCCACCTAGAGAACCGTCTTTCCCCGGATAACACACGATGCAGTGCGTCCGAGGAGGATCTGTGCGAAATAATCTCAAAACCATTCTGGCAGTGTCCCTGTTGACTATGGTTCTACTTCTCTCACCAAAGATCGATGCACAAAACGAATCAACGAAAATCCCATACGGAGCAAACCCCGCGGCCGCCCACTACCTGCAGGTCGACGACGCGAAAATCTATTACGAAGTTTATGGCAGCGGTGGAACTCCCCTGGTGCTGCTCCATGGCGGCTTGTACGGATACATCGAAGAGTTCGGGGCGCTGATCCAGGAAGTGAGCAAGCACCGCCGCGTGATAGCGATCGCCACCCGCGGACACGGCAAGTCCGAGCTGGGAACTCAGCCTTTTTCCTACACGCTCTTTGCCAACGACGCATTCACAGTGATTCGCCATGAGACCACCGAAAAAGTGGACGTGCTCGGATTCAGTGACGGCGCGGTGACATCGTACACCTTGACCGCCGCTCATCCGGAACTGGTGCGCCGCCTCGTTGCCATCGGTGGCCCAAGGGGACTCGCCGATTGGACCGCGAAGGCGCAGGCGGAACTGCGCACATCAAAACCGTCTGACGTAGAAAGAGACTCGCCCCAATTTGTGGCCGAGCGCAAGAAGCTGATGCCAGCGCCGGAGAAGTGGGACGAGTTCAATCAGAGGCTAATCAGGATGTGGTTGGGCCCGGTCTATGTAACAGACGCGCAGATACGATCGATCAAAGCGCCGACGCTCATCATTGCCGGCGATCATGATCCATACAATCAAATCGAAAAGATCGTAGAGATTTACCGTCTGTTGCCGGACGGCGAGTTGGCCATTATCCCCGGATGTGGGCACGTCGTTCTGGAGTGCAAGGGACCATTCACCATAGAAGCCGTCGACGACTTTCTTAAAGCAGAAAGGAAACCATGACGAACAAATTTCCCATCCGCCCGTAGTGCAGCATCTCTCCTTCCTGCCCGGCAAGCCGCACCCGTTTTTCTGGCTGGCGGGATGGGCGCCTCGGGGTGGTTAAGCTCCAGCAAAAATGCTGGGTGCCCCATTCAAGCCGCTTTTGGCTTGAGTGGGATAACGGCTCTCGATGTACGTCCTGTCCGATCGTTCCGCCCGAAGAGGTTAAACGCCGGTTAATTTAACAGAGCTAAGCCCGTTACTGTTGCAAATACCTCTCCGCAACAACACTCCGACAGTCCGAGCGTTCTAGTCAGCCGAGCGTCTATAGAAAAAGGGGCCACGAAAACCCTGTCTCCATACCAACACGAGTCGAAGGGCTGCTGGATAAGAAGACCCGCACGTTGGCTTTGTCGTATCAATCCTCACATAATCCAATCGCTGCAGAGGAGGAATACAGGTGCTACGCACCACGAGGAATTTCGCGGAGTGGATAGGAAACCGTTCGAGTACTCGCCATGAGAGCCAGTGCACAACCCCCAATCAAATAACCGCGTGGATCCGGTCGCACCCGGTGCCGGCTTTCTTCATCATCAGTGCGATCTGGGTTTTATTTCTTTATTGGAAGGCGCTCTTCAATCCCTTCGCCTCCTATGACGATCTAACGAATATCGTCTCCAACCCTCGATTAGCCTCGTGGCACGGCATCATCTATTATCTGCGCACAAATGTCTCATTCGTTAACGACCTGCGGGGAAGCGGGGAATCGTACTATCGGCCCCTCTACTGGGTCAGCCTGGCTCTCGATCATAAGCTTTGGGGAACGAATCCGATTGCTTTCCATTCAACCAGCATGGCTCTTTTCTGGCTCGATGGCTGCCTGTTTTTCACCCTGCTGAGAAAGCTACGCGCGCCCCTCACGGTTGCGGTATGCACCGTCCTCCTGTGGGAAGCATTGCCCATCAACTCCGAAGCCGTTGCCTGGATCTCCGCCCGGGCTTACCTGCTGGCCGCTTTCTTCGTCCTTCTCAACGCTCTACTGGCCCAGCGTTTCCTCGAGAAACGGGATGCATTCACATTTACCGCCTACGCGCTGAGTGCGATGGGTGCACTGCTGTCCCACGAAGCGGGGATTTTCGTTTTTCCTCTGACTATGATGGTTGCTTATCTGGCGGGTGCCTTGCGTACACGCCCTGGTCTTGCGCTCTACACCGCCGCGACTGCGGCCAGTGCATTCTACTTTGGGCTCAGGCGCCACCTCGGCACATCCGGTAGCTATAAGCAACCGCCCCACATCGCCCCATTCGGCATCGTCTTCTTCAAATACCTCAGTTGGCTCGTATTGCCGGTGAAGATGAGCATCGAACGCTCCACCAACACTCCTCCGGACAAGCTATCCTTCGCGGCTGTACTCGCCTGGACCGGTTTCTTGGCTATCTGCGCTGCCATGATTGCCATGCGCCGCAAATGGCCGATGATTGCCACTGCACTCGCTTGGACATCCTTCTCTCTCGTGCCCTTCTGCGGCCTGGTGCCGACGTATCAAGGCATGGCCGAACGCTTTCTGTGTTTCGCCTCCATGGGTTTAGCCTTCCTGGTGGCAGCTCTGTGCTATAGCATTCCGCCGCAGGCACGTATTCTCTCTCTGGCCATCGTCTCTGTCTGGATACTTTGGGGAGCCGTGAGACTCAACCGCCGCCTCGTCGATTGGTCCGATCCCATCCTGCTTTATCAATCCTCCCTCGAAGGAAGTCCACACAGTACCAAGCTTCTCTACAATGTCGGAGCCGTATCCGAACAACGCGGAGACCTGGCCAAAGCCGAGCAATATTATCGCGAGGTGCTTCGCTTGCAGCCTACCTTTGAAAAGGCAATTGCCGGCTTGGCGAATGTGCGCCTCAAATCAAATGATCCTAAAGACGCGGCCCGGCTTTACCGAACCGCGTTGTCTGTCAGTCCGGATGACGTTGGGGCTGTAGACAACTACGCTGCGTCCCTGCAGGAGATCGGCCAATTGGATAGCGCCGCAGCGGAGTATCGGCGTGCCATCGCCCTCGCCCCCACAAAAGACGATGGCTACTGCGGATTGGGCGTCGTCCTCTATCAGGAAGGCAACGCGCTCGGAGCCGTCGTGCAATTCCTGAAGGCAAAAAGAATAGACCCTTCCGATCCAACTCCCTCCTACGATCTTGGAGCCGTTTACGAGAGATTCGGAAGGTTAGCAGCGGCCGCGGACTCTTACAGAAAAGTATTAGAGCTAAAGCCAGGCGATCCGGACTCGGAGGCAGCCTTGCTTCGCCTGAAACGCCAAGGCCAGGGCAGTTGACGCCCACTCCTTCGTCAAGGCCCGGAGGGCCGGAACCAAATGTGAGCCCAGCCCGTGAGGGCTGGGTACCATGGTGCTGATTACGAGCGCCGTAGGCGCGGCACTCTTGGACTTGTCCTGGCGCACGCGAACGGCCCCTAAGCATTCGCCGCTGCGAATTTGTAAAATCGATTGAGGCCCTCAGGAAGGTTCCATTCCATGCCGCTCGATCGAAGAGAATTTGTCAAATCGCTGACCGCCTCATTCGCGCTGCCGGGCATGACCCCAACCCTGGCAGACACCGGCTCTTCCGCCAAAAAGTCTCCAAACGTAATTCTCATGATCTGCGACGATTTGGGTTACGGAGATCTCGGCTGCTATGGCTCCAAGCTGCCGACACCCAATCTGGACGCGATGGCGACCGAGGGAGTGCGGATGACGCATTTCAACTCCGCGCACCCCATCTGTTCCGCTTCGCGGGCCGCACTGCTTACCGGACGCTACGGTCATCGCATGAACACCACCGGCGCCTTCGGTCCCAACTCGCCCACCGGGACCTCTCTCGATGAAAAGCTGCTTTCCAACCTCTTCCGTGCCGCCGGTTACGGCACCAAGGCTATCGGCAAATGGCACCTGGGAGACAAACCGGAATACCTGCCAACCAATCGCGGCTTTGACTCCTTCTATGGCGTACCATACAGTGACGATTACTATCCCCTTCCTTTGATTCGCGATCTAACTGCTCTCGACAAAGATACGGATCGCGACCTCTTGACGCCCCGCTACACCGGCGAAGCGGTGAAATTTATCGAAACTCACGGCGCAAAGCCCTTTTTCCTCTATCTCGCGTTTTCCTATCCCCACGATCCTGCGCGAGCATCGGCCCGCTTTCGCGGCAAGACGCAGTTCGGCGATGTGGGCGACAGCATCGCTGAGATCGATTGGAGCGTTGGTGAGATCGTGCGCGCACTCGAGCGGCAGGGCCTCACTTCCGACACGCTGATATGCTTCACCAGCGACCACGGCCCTTGGTATCAGGGCAACCCCGGCGGATTGCGCGGCCGAAAAGGCTCTTCCTTTGAAGGTGGCCTGCGCGTTCCATTCCTCGCGAAATGGCCAGGAAAAATCGCGCCGGCACGGTGGAAGACAAATGGCATTCCAACCTCGATGTACTGCCCGCGCTCTGCACCCTCTGCGGACTTGACGCCTCCCGAAAAGCCGCTCGACGGCGTAGATATGTCCGGAAGTCTGGGGGGCAAGAACACCAACCCGAAGCCAGAACCACGTCTTTACTTCTGTCCGATGGGGAATCGCGGCCTCGACTTACACTGCATTCGCAAAGGAAAGTGGAAGCTGCGCGTGGCTCAGGGAACCGAAGGCGAAATCTATCTCAACGACCGCACCACAGCGGCGCGAGGCAAGCGCGTGGCTCGAGCGCGCCGAGCTATATAACCTCGAGCTTGATCCGGCGGAAAGTTACGACGTTGCCAAGCTTCATCCCGAAATCGTCGCCGAGCTTTCGAAAGATATCGAAGCATCGATGCCCTCTTTCCCGCCCGATGTGGTTGCGGCCTATACTGCGCTGCGACAGCGCAAAGGCGATATCAGCACGCCCCCGGGCGCTTCGCCCCGGCCGCTGCATGCCCCAAACCCGGCCTGGTCCTGGGAACCCGAAGACCGCCGCTAGTGTCCTCCCTCATTGGCAATCACCGTGGTTACATCAAGCATCGGAGCTCACTTCGCGTTTTGCGCGTGATACCCCTGCCACAGATACTCGAGCGCTTCCGGCAACGTCTGCATCCGCACTGTGCGATCCACGTGTCCCGCATTCTCTGCAAACACAAACTGGTAGTGATATCCCTTCGCCGCCAGCACCTTCGCCATGCGCTCGTTAGCCTCGACCCAGTCGTGCATGTTGTCGCGCATCAGGTTGGGATTGTAGAGATCTTTATCGCCAACCTCCATCCAGATCCGGATCGGCTTCCGCGGGCTCTCCGGAATCAGGTGCGTGTGGAACCCCCAAGCTCCCTGCGGGCTCTTCGGATCGTAAGGCCACTGCTGGTTGATATAAGTCCCCGAGTAGGTCAGCACGCGATGATAGAGCTCCGGATGAAACCACGCCATAATCAACGCGCACGACCCGCCCGAACTGCCGCCCGTGGTCGCCCGTCCATCGGGATCGTGCGTCAACTTCACCTTCGCCTTCGCCTCAACCAGCGGCAGCACCTCGTGCTCGACAAACTCCGCGTAGCGCCCTGACATGGTGTCGTACTCGAGTCCGCGCTCGCTCCCTTGCGCATCGCCGCTGCCGTTGCCAATCGAGATGGCAACCATCACCGGCACCTTATGTTCGGCAATCAACCCATCCAGCGCAGTAAAGAGCATCGATCCGGCCCATCCGCGCCCACGATGAACGGAACCACGCTGCCCGGCACATAATCCTTCGGCACATACACCGCAACCTTGCGCGTATAAGCCGCCGGATGGCTCGTCGTAACCACCAGCTTCGCCGGATTATTCGGGTCGGGAGTACCGAACGTACCCTTATCCCGCGCAATCCCCGGGTAGTACTTGCTATCGGCCGAACTCATCGTGAATTCGACGACACTGCCATGGGTCAACTCCTGCGCCGCCATCTCCGCCGCCGGAGTATGTGTAGGCCCAATGATGAAGTCACCATCCTGATTCGGCGAAGGCACCGTCCCATCGGGCAGCTCCTTAGCCTTCACATACCCCGCCGTATGCGGATCGCGCGTAGGCGGCACGGGCCGAGCCGTCTGCGGAGCCGGCGTCGCAGCTGGCGTCTGTCCCGCGAAAGCCAGCGCAGTCGAAGCAGCAAGAATCCCCAATCCCACAAATCCAACTTTCAAATTCATCCTGTCCGAGCACCCGCAATTCATAAAGTGAAACCCTCACACCTGGTTGCCAAAGGAATACTACACGGGAAGCCCGCGCACTTTTCGCCCACACCCGCGATCGCGGGGATTCTACGTCGTAGCAACCTCAGAGGGGACAAGGAAGGGTGCGAAAACGTGGCCACACCGGCAACAAATGCTGGGGTGCCCCATTCAAGCCCGTTCTTTGGCTTGAGTGGGATAATCGCTCTCGACGTGCCACCACTCGTTTGCCACGCTGCCCCAGGGAAACAAGAACTTCCGCGGACGATACGGGTTCTCTGACCCCCTGCGGGACACGCGGTTCGTAAGCGAAGGTTTCGCGCAAACACTAAAGCCTTTGACCCCGCGAACCCATCCACACCCGACCCGAAGCGGCAACCCCAGACCCAACCCCCACGAAACCGAAAACACCACCTATCCAACTGAAAACGAAACACTTCAACTCCCCGCTCACCCGTACCCCCACCCACTGGTACATTGACTACCGAATTCCAAAGGGAATAACATTTCTTACACAAAGAACCGTGCACCTTAACGGTGACGTTGCATCCCCCCGCAGTTCCAGACTGAACGAAAAAACCTAACGAGGAAGGGCCACCTGAGGAACCTGGGGCACTTGCGAACCACACGTCACCGGCAACGGCTGACACGCGCGCGTACGGCAACCGTGAGCAGAGGCGCTTTGTGATGAAGTGTAGAACCCTTCTCCTCACCCTCTCCCTCACCGCATCCACCATGGTGGACGCCGCCACGCCGCTCCCCACCCCCCAGCTGGACCAGCAATTCGAGCACACCGTCAAACCCTTCGTAGGCAAATACTGCGTAACCTGCCACAGCGGAAAAATGGCCCCCGCGCAATTCGACCTCAAGTCCTACACCAACGTGGACCAGGTGGCCGACGACTTCGCCCGCTGGGCCCTCCTGGCCGAGCGCCTGAAGAACCAGGAAATGCCCCCCAAGCCCATGCCGCCCCCGCCGGCCGCCGAAGTCCAGCAGGTAATCGACTGGGTAGCCTCCGTCCGGGCTGAAGAAATAAGGAAAGCCGCCGGAGACCCAGGCGTCGTCCTGGCCCGCCGCCTAAGCAACGCCGAGTACGACTACACCATCCGCGACCTGACCGGCCAGGACATGAACGTCGCCAAGCAATTCCCGGTAGACCCCGCCAACCAGGCCGGCTTCGATAACTCGGGCGAATCCCTGACCATGTCGCCTGCGCTCCTGAATAAGTACCTGAAAGCCGCGAGCGAAGTAGCCGATCACGCCGTCCTCAAACCCGATGGAATCGACTTCGCCCCCTACCCCATGCTGGTAGAGACCGACCGCGAAAAGTACGCCATCCAGCGCATCGTGGCCTTCTACAAAGCCCAGCCCACCGACTACGCCGACTACTTCGAAGCCGCCTGGCGCTACAGATATCGAGTCGCCCTCAAGAAACCCCACGCCACCCTGGCCACCACCGCGGCCGACGCCAAGGTAAGCCCCAAGTACCTCCCCATGGTCTGGCAAATCCTGCACGACCAGAACGCAGTAGGCCCCGTCCTCAAGCTGCAGAAAATGTTTCTAGCCCTCCCTCCGCCCGACGCGGCGCAAACCGGCGGCCTGCGCGCCAAATGCACGGAAATGCGTGATTTCGTAGTCAAAATCCGCACCCACACCGCCATGCAATTTGCCTCGCCTGTCGTAGCCGGCCTGCCCGCGCAATCCGAGCCTCTCCACAACTGGAAGCTCAAGGAGTTCGCCGAGCACCGCCGTGACAGCGATCCCAACGACCTCCGCAACGACACCGACCCACCGCCCGTAGTGCCGGTAATCCCCCCATATCCCGATCTCCACGAGGAAGCCGCCCCCCGCTGGGCCGCCCTCTCCGCCAAGGCCCGCGCCGACGATACTGACCTGATCGTGCCCGCCGCCCAGCGAGCCCGCTATCAAGCCGCCTTTTCCCGTTTCGCCTCGGTCTTTCCCGACGTCTTTTACGTCTCAGAACGGGGCCGCTATTTCCCCGACGACTCCGAGGACAAAGGCCGCCTGCTAAGCGCCGGCTATCACAACATCATGGGCTATTACCGCGACGATCTTCCGCTCGTGCAGCTCATCCTCGATGACAAGGGGACGCAAGAGCTAAATCGTCTCTGGAACGAGTTCGACTACGTCGCCGCTTTTACCGCCCGCACCTGGACCCAGTACTACTTCAACCAAAGCGGAGAAGTCTTCGGCAAAGGCGACGAATCCGGCTCCGAACGCCCCACCGACCACGCCGTGACCGACACCGCCGTCATCTTCAAGATGCGCGACGTCTACCTGGCCAAAGCCGCCGCCGATCCCATCAACGACCCCGTCGCGGCCGAAGCCATTAACGACCACTTCGACGGAATAAACGCCACCCTACGCAGCCTGGAAAAAGAGCGCGCCGCCTCCGAACCAAAGCAACTGGAATCCCTCCTCCAATTTGCCGAGCGAGCCTATCGCCGCCCCCTCACCAACGCTGAAAAAACCGACCTGCTGGCCTACTACCACCAGGACCGGACCCAAAATCAGTCCTCCCGCGAAGACGCCTTCCGCACCGCCATCACCGGCGTCCTGATGGAGCCCGACTTCCTCTACCGTCTCGACGTCGGCTCCAGCACCGTTGGCGTCTCCGTCGAAGCGCACCGCCGCGTTATCCTCCCGGCCGAAGCGAAGCGAAGTGGAGGGCTCTGCGGTTTCCTCGTCCGCCGTCCCCGCCGAGCCCTTATCCAGCTACGCCCTGGCCAGCCGTCTGAGCTACTTCCTCTGGGCCAGCATGCCCGATGAGGAGCTGCTACAGCACGCCGCCACCAACGACCTGCAAAAACCCGCCGTCCTCCTGGCGCAAACCCGCCGCATGATGAAGGACGCCCGCGTCCGCGGCCTGGCCACCGAATTCACCGGCAACTGGCTAAACTTCCGTCTCTTTGAAAACAACAACGCCGTCGATCGCACGCGCTTCCCTCAGTTCAACAACGATCTGCGCGAAGCCATGTTCCAGGAACCCATCCGCTACGTCGAAGACGCCATTCAAAACAACCGCTCCGTCCTCGACCTCATCTACGGCAACTACACCTTCGTAAATCCAGTCCTGGCCAAGCACTACGGCATACCCGGAGTCCAAGGGTGACACCGACCACTGGGTCCGCATAGACAACGCCGGCAAATACGGACGCGGCGGCATCCTGCCCATGTCCGTCTTCATGACCCAGAACTCCCCCGGCCTCCGCACCAGCCCGGTAAAGCGCGGCAACTGGGTAGTGCAAAAGGTCCTAGGCATCCGCGTCCCCCCGCCGCCGCCGGTCGTGCCCGAGCTGCCCAGCGACGAGTCCAAGTCCGATCTACCCGTACGCGACATGCTGGCCAGGCATCGCGCCGTCCCCTTCTGCGCCGCCTGCCACCAGCGTTTTGACTCCTTCGGCCTGGCCTACGAAGGCTACGGCCCCATCGGCGATGTCCGCACCAAAGACTTGGCCGGCCGCCCCGTAGACACCGCGGTGGTCTATCCCGGAGGCATAAACGGCACAGGCTTTGAAGGTCTAAGGGACTTCATCCGCGATCACCGCCAGGACCAATTCATCAACAACATTTGCCGCAAGCTGCTCAGCTACTCGCTAAACCGGACCCTGCAACTCTCCGACGAAGCCCTGGTAGACACCATGCAAACCAACCTGGCCAAGCAAGGCTACGGCTTTGACTCGCTGGTAGAAACCATCGTCCTGAGCCCCCAATTCCGAAACAAACGAATGCCAGCGCCTCAGAAGCCCGAGACGCAAATAGCCTCCAGAAAGGTGAACTAGCAGCGGAAAAACTGAAGTTCAGAGCGCATCCAGCGAGGAACGTCCTAACTTGTTTGGAGCTTGGAAAAAACGCAACGGTGGGAGCCCCCGCATTTATGCGGGGGAGCTCGGGCTTTCAGCCGAGCGGCACGAGTCGGGCGAATCTCATCCGGCTTCAGCCGCGGGCTTTCTGCAAGCTTCCGCCGCACCGAGCTGAAGTGGAAGGGTACGGGCTTAGCCCGTACGTAAATTGCAAGCAAGTGCGGCTTTAGCCGCTGAGGGCAGCGATTCCTCTTGCAGGGAACGGGCTCACAGGCTGTAGAGAAACTCAAGCTTTGTGTCAGGGCACGACTTTAGTCGGGCCGTAACGACCTAAATAGAGACGGGCTGCCTCGCCGCAGCGGGCTTTAGCCCCTGCGGGCTTAAGCCCAACGAAAAAGCACCAAAGCTCTACCGAAACAGGTGAAAACATGTCGGCCAAGAAATTCTCACTACCCATTTCCCGCCGCGCCGTACTCCGCGGAGCCGGTTGCACCGTAGCCCTGCCTTTTCTCGAATCCCTCCACGCCTTAGCCGACGTCCCCCCGCCCTCCGCCTTCCCCAAGCGTTTTGGCATCGTCTTCCTGGGTTGTGGCGTGAACGAGGATCACTGGAGCGCCGAGGGCCAGGGCGCCGACATGAAATTGTCGAAGACCCTCTCCCCCTTGGAACCGCTAAAACAAAAAATCAACGTCATTGACGGTCTCTACGTGCACGCCCTGACCGGCCAGGGCATTCATCCCGCCCAGACCGGCAGTCTTCTCTCCGGAGCCCACATTTCCAAAGGCGCCATCATCCACTCCGGCATCAGCATCGACCAGATGATTGCCAACCACGTCGGCGAAGAAACTCCGCAATCCAGCATCGTGCTCGCCTGCGAGCAGCCCATGACCGGTTACCACGAGTCCAACTTCTCCCTCGCCTACAGTTCCCACCTCTCCTGGCAAAGTCCCGATTCCCCGGTCCCCATAGAAGTCTACCCATCGCTCGCCTGGGACAACTTGTTTGACAACCGTGGCAGCCTGCAGAACCTCAGCATTCTCGACCGCGTAAAAGATCGCGCCCAGGATCTTTCCAAGTGCATCAGTGCGCACCGACCAAGGCAAGCTCGATGAATACCTGACCAGTGTGCGCGAAGTAGAAAAGCGCGTAGAGGGCATGCGCAAAGACATGGGCGATGCCAACGACGCAGCCAAAGCCAAAAACACCGTCGCCGCCACCATGGAACGCCCCGCCAACGGACTCCCGGAAGACCTGCGCGATCACTCCCGCCTGATGTGCGACATCATTGCGATAGCCTTCCAAACCAACAAGACGCGCGTCGCCTCCTTCATCATCTCCCACGATCTATCGGCCATGTATTATCCCTTCCTCGACGTAAAGGAAGGTCACCATTCCGCCTCGCACAACAACAACTCCGACGGCTACGAGCGCATCGCTCGTTTCCACGTCGAGCAGTACGCCTACCTGGCGTCGAAGTTAGACAGCATGAAAGAAGGAAACGGCACGGTTCTCGACAACAGCTGCCTGATGTTCCTATCCAACATGTGGATCGGCCGCAAACACGACAACTTCCGCCTGCCGGTGGTGCTGGCCGGCGGCCTGGGCGGAACGCTGCAAACGGGGCGTTCGCTGAATTATCTGAAGGACAGCGAAGACAACCGCAAGATGTGCAGTCTGTATCTGTCGCTGATGGATCGCTACGACGTGAAGCTGGAGCAGTTCGGCGATTCGCAGACGCGGTTGGAGCGGCTTTGAGTAGAACAGAACGAGCGCCAGCCCAGAATAAAATAACTTGACCCAGCCACGTTACGAACATGGCTATATCGGTCACTGGCCAGAAATTCTTAAAGAAGACAAACGAGTGCTTTTTCGAGCAGCAGACCTCGCTCAGAAAAGCGCGCCCACTGGATATTGAACATCCATGCAGCTTTCGTCGCGACCCGGCCCCAGCCTATAACCCGACTAAGCCAAACCAGCCGATCTTCTTCTCTGCCTCCCTGCCTTTCTCCTTTGCTTTCTCTAGTCGGTAATAAATCTGTTCGTTGTCGTTTTGCTCCGGTTGGTAATCAACCCCCCTGATCGAGGTAATAATGGCCACGTCTGACAACCCTGTCAAGCCACCAAATAATTTCTACGTGCTCCCGAGCGGATGTTAATTCTTCGGCCTGCGCCCCAGCGCCTCATAAAACGCCCAAAGACGTCGCTCCTGATCTATCTCGTAAAAAATTACCCTTCTCTTTTTGAGTAAAGGTCGTATCGGTCGTGTATCACCCTGTGAAGAACCTCAGTCAGAACCATCGATGAGTGTGACTTCGCGAATCCGGTCGTTCTCCGCGTGACGAAGTACCCGCAGACAGGCTTCAAGTTCACCAAAATTTGCCAGAAACTCATCATTGAGCAGGCTTTGAATCATCCTCTTCATCCTCCGCTTTGCAATATGGGGTTTCAGACATTCGACCGCGATACCGCCCAGGATTTCGACAGTGCGCCAATCAATCCCGCAAACCGACGGTGGGTCACAAGGGGGACCGTCTGCCTCATGGACGATCACATTGATCGGCTGGATGGGCGAAACTTGGGGGATGAAGATCACCTGAATTGTAAGCAACCGCTTACTAAAAAATACACAATCCGCAAAGCAATCGAGTCACCCGCAGCTCTGCCCAATGCCGGGAGCCTTTCGGGACGGAATCTCCCCTAATGCCAGCGAAGCTGTCTTGACTCGAGTTGGGGAAAAACTTGCATAGCCAACCCTGGCCAACGAAAAAAAAACGGCCTATCCTGCCTCTGTAGAAAGATCATGAATTCTTTGCTGATACGGATCCCGCTGCAATGACCCGAAGATAAGGAAAAATACAAGGTTAAGCAGAAGCCTTGGGACAAACAACTTCAACGCTTCAGGTATCCTTCTAATACTCCGATGAACAAAAGATTCCAGGTCTTTGTCAGTTCGACGCACATTGACCTCATAGAAGAGCGACGCGTCGTCTTTGAGGCACTGATGACAATGCCTTGCATCCCGGCGGGGATGGAGTGGTTTCCGCAGCAGATACCGAAGAGCAGTGGAAGGTCATCCAGAAGGTGATTGATGATTCCGACTTTTACGTACTGATCATCGGGGGACGTTACGGCTCCACAGCATCACAGGGGCTGAGCTATACGGAAAAGGAGTTCGACTATGCGGCGACCAAAATCCCAGTGTTGGCGTTCTGCCATGAAAACCCTTCCGAGATCCCTCTAGGAAAATCCGAAGCTGAACCTGAGATGCGTGCTCGACTCGCCGCCTTTCGGGACAAAGCATTGACCGGCAGAACTGCCAACTTCTGGACGACGGCGGAAGGATTAGCAGGCAAAGTTGCTATCGCCGTCAATAGGGCCATCGTGACGCAGCCTGCTATAGGATGGGTTCGAGCAAATCAGGTCGCGACGACCGACGCACTGCTTGATCTCAATCGAAGCCATAACCTGAATCAGCAATTAGCTGAACGAATCCAAGAACTAGAAGCTGAACTCGTAGCGACCAGGCCCAGCGTTTCACAGATTGCTGGACTGGATGAAAAAATCAAAGTGGAGGGCACTCGTTGGGAGCCCAGGGAAATAGATATGACTGGGAAGTGGATTTGTCCTGGTCCCAGCTCTTCGCCACTATCGCGCCCTATCTGCTGGAACCTCAGACCGAAGATTCGGTCAGAAGTCGACTGGCAGTCGTCTGTGCCGAGGTATCCACTCGCGGAAATCGCCCGAATTCAGCTATTCGTGACCGCGATTTTCTTACGATCAAAGTCCAACTGCTGGCCCTAAAGCTGATCGAAGTGGAGACACGCCCGCTCACCGTGGCGTACTACACCAGCATCTGGAGCTTGACGTCACTTGGCGAACAACTGATGTTTCAGCTCAGAACGATCAAGACGGCCAATCCGACATAATCGGTTAACGGGACGGACTGATGGGCTGTCCAGTCCCGCAAACGTACAGTGATGGGGGTCCATTGCGTCCTCCGCCCAAACCCCGATTTTTCACAAAATCTCTGGTGCCTGTTCCTGAGAGATACTTAGGGGGCATATGTCTGCCATCGTAGAATTTTACGTCCACGTGTATAGAAGCCCTTTTCCGGTCGTCACTACGGGGCCTCATGGTCCTCACAACCGACGACTGGGACGATTTCGGCACACGTAGCTACTATCATTTGAGTTTTGTGGACGAACAGGGCAAACGTACTGATATTGGAAGCGTGAAGATTCTTCGGGCCGTTAAAGATAGCTCGGGGGCGTAGGACGCCCTTATCCCAGACGGTGCTTGAAGAACGTTTTCATACTCTAGGAGATGACTTTATGGCTGGGCCAAGAAGAATCTTACTACTCCAGTCTCCACGCACTTTTTCCAAAGGAGGAAGTGGCAGCGGTACTGGAGGGGCTGAGGGATATCGCCTGGCAACCCGACCTGGCTGCCGAACTCGAACCGGCTAGCGCTTTCCGCAATTCACTTATGCGGTTTAACGACGCGCAGCGCGCGAGGCGCTTTGGTCAAGCTCTTGCACTTGGTCAGCCGACGAAAGAAAGCCTCGCGTTCACCTATTCCGCAGAGATCGACGGTGCTGAGGCGCTCATCGAGACGTCCATACCGTTTGACCCCGAAGACCCACTGCCAGGCCGAGTTGTTGGGATCAGGCGGTAATGCGGTTGGGAGACTCAATATCTGGCTAACCTTGCCAACGATCTTTGTCAAATTGGACGGGTCTCCGGTGAGAGCCAACGTAGAAGGGACGGGAGGTTCGGGGGACAGAGGCCGCTTTTTACAAGAATTCTCGCAGTCTCTTACAGCGCGTTTGATCGATTCGCTCGCCCGAATTCCGTTGCTGTTAGCTACGTTTATTGCGGGATTAGAAGCGAAGGAGGAGCCCTCTCCCGTAAGGCCTTGATACAGAATTACCGCGACAACCAGTCCCGAATAAGGGAAGCTCGCAGAACTTCTTCCTGGATTTCATACATGTCGGAGATCCTCGATGATCCAGAGCAACTGCTGGCGGGAGCGCTAAACAACGAGATCGAAGATCCAGAGGTGGATGACAAGGCTCTATCTCTGCTCAGTTCCGGACAGTCGATTTTGGTTCACTTCGTTACATCGCTACTTGCTTGGCTTCAGCCGAATTCGCTCGTTCTATTCGATGAGCCCGAGACCCACCTCCACCCCAACGCGGTCGCGTCGCTCTTCAATGTGCTGGCCACCATTTTGCAGGAATACGAATCCTTTGCGATCATCGCAACACATTCGCCGATCGTGATTCAGGAAATCCCAGCGAAGCGTGTCGTCGTATTTCGTCGCGAGGGCAACTTGACTACAGCGGAGCAGCTCGCCCTAGAGAGCTTTGGCGAGAGTATCACGGAACTAACACGCCATGTATTTGAAACCAATCAGGTCAGCAGCCTCTATAGGAGGACCTTAACCCAGCTTTCGCGAATTGAATCTCTAGAGACAACCATGTCTCGTTTCGACCGCGAGCTTAGTTTTAGCGCCCAGGCCTTCTTAATTGGGCAACACGAACGGGAAGGGCAGTGAGCCCAGATGAAAGCTCTAAATCGTCTTCCCGTCCCTCCACCCTATATCAGCTACCTCATCGCGATTCGAGAAGCAAAGAGAGTCCCGTCTCAACACCAGGGAACAGTGAATGACCACAAAGGAATTCTTGAAGCCTCGCATCAAGCCATCGCTGATCGCTATGCAGCGTTTGATCAAGCGATCGATGATCGTAATCTTCATACCCTAAGCAGCTCACAGCAAATGCGTTCGATCACAAGTTCTCTGCGTAGCTGCTATAACAATGACACCAAAATCCTCCGAGATTTGAAATCTGCGATTACAGCCGTGCAAGGACTCCGTGCATTGAAATACTGCCCAATGTGCGGAATCACAACGATCGCAACGCACGATCACTACATACCGGCGACGTGGTTTCCTGAGTTTTCAGTGCACCCGCTCAACCTCGTCCCCTGTTGCTCGACCTGCAACTCCATCAAGGGTGACGGCTGGCTCGACTCAGAAGGAAACCGCCTGTACATACACGCATATTCCGACGTCTTCCCCGCAGACGCTTTCATCAAGGTTGAACCAAGACATCAGACTCCACGACTGGAGTGGGCGCCTTGTTTTCGATCCAGAAGCCGCGGCGCTTTAGGAGGGAAGCATGGGCGATAATCGAGACGCACTTTGAAAGCCTAAACCTCATCGAACGGTTCACCAATCACTCAAACGACGAAATAGCGGAGATCCTAGCGGACTGCAGGGTCTATTCTGAAGCCGGTGGCACTGACGTTAGACAGTTCTTACGCATCAAGGCAAATGAACGTGCCCAAGTCTACGGCGGCAGTCATTGGCAATGTATTTTGATGGCGGAACTGGCGGACGCTCAAAGCTTGGGCGATTGGATAGGCCTTGTTCGGAATTAGGGATGGGAAGTTTTGGGCATTGAAAGGGACAAAGAGCGCCGGGGCGTTTAGTGACCGGGGCGTTTAGTGACCAGACGGGACCGGTACTTTGGGAAAACAGAGTCCTAAGCATCGAAAGTGAGTCAACCTTGATTCCGGTGGACGTGACCACGCCGAACTTTTTTCACTTTTCTCTAGAGTGCTCGTCGGCCGCAGAAAATTGACGCCCGACTGGAAGCGCTGCGTGACAAGCAAAGGCGTTCCCTTTTTGTTCTCCTTTACCCGTGTCCTTGGGGTTGTATAGATGGATCAGTTAGGTTACTATATAGTAAATAATTGGCCCTTAAGTCCGTGATCTGGAATACCTTGCAGCTACCCCGCGACTCGTGTAAAGATTGCGTCGGTGCCATTCGCGAGCCCATATACACTGTCTTCTCATTTTTTGAAGCATGGTCACGAATTCGGCGCAGCGACGGAGCGAGATTACGAGCAGATGGCGGAGAAATTCATGTCTCAGGCGTCTCGTGCCGATCTGTTCGACTGTGTTAGGGCAAGTAATTTCGACCGAATTCGGCTTGAAGGTGCAACACGACACTTCGGTGTTGCTTACAACCTTCTAACCATTAGGACATTCCACGTGCGAAGCGCATCTTCGGTAGCACACAGAGGTGGCCCCCTAGGCTTTGTTACCCACAAATGTGCAGAACCATAGGAGCCACCATGTTTACCTGCCCAGTTTGTTATTTCGAGAACATGCCCGACCCACCGATGGACTATAACATCTGTCCCTGTTGTGGAACTGAATTTGGCCATGATGATGAAGCCCTTTCAGATGCTGAGTTGCGGAGCCAATGGCTATCAAATGGAGCACGCTGGTTTTATATGCAACCGCCCACAGGATGGGATCCGTGGCGGCAACTTCGGGGTGCCCTTGTCCTAAGCCCCGTACAAGTACAAGCCTTTTTTCCATCCAGTCTGGCAACTTCCACTGAACAGAAGGAACTGCAGAAGGTCACGGTGTTGGGCACAGGGCTGGCATCATCAGCCAAACAACCTGGGTGGGGCGGAGGCACTTACTCATTTCTCGGTGTACAACTGCGTGTTGAACCCAACCTCTTTGTAGATGGAAATAGCGGCAAAGTTATAGGCGTTGATGCGAACTCGAACCCCACACATTATGCCATCGCGGTCGGGAACTCCGGTGTCGTATCGGGTGTCATGCCGAACCTTGCTTATGCAGCTGAGTCCATGTACTTCGCGGCCAGTCCCGCATCTATGCCTGGGAATGCCAGCGTCGAATGGGGAATCGCTTCCACTACTTCCCAATCCAACACTACGCTGCGACAAGGTGCAAGCCCAGATGTTGCCGGACAAGGTTACACACAATGCCGAAGCTAACGGTCTTTGCGGCCTGCGAAAGAGTCATTGTCGATCGAGTTGGGCTACCCTCGTTAATCAATATCTTCCAGCGGATGAACGTCAAGCTTGTGGATCCCGTTCCTGAAGACGCGATTATTCCGAATCAGTGGGCGGTGTTTGTTCTGTGGCAGCATTCCGACAGCGAACTTAATGTCGAGTTTACGCAGCATCTTGAAATCGTTGCTCCAGACGGCAAGATTTTCCTTACCGGAAAAACAACGTTCAAAATCACGGAAGTCGACGACCGCCAAAGTAAAAACCATATCATCGTGAATGGCCTTCCTGTTTGGGCGGAGGGATTCATTAGTCTAAATGTTTGGCTAGAAGGGGCCGAAGATACTAAGCACTCTTATCTCTTCTTTGTTAAACATTTGCCACATGACAACGAGACTAGTTCCAGTGAACCGAAAGGGTTCGATGACGGGATCGGTGACAGGTCGTAGCCTGAGCTGCGAGTTAGTCAGTCAGGCGGACTGGTACTTCGCGGGAACGCGGGTCGCGGACCGAAGTTCACCAGTCGCTAATGCAGCAGCGGGGAAACGTCTGCCTCAGGGTCATATTGGCCGATGGCGCTGGTCGTTCCGATCAACTGATAAATCAAGGCTCAGGAAACTCGATAATACCTTTTGCACGGTGCTCACCAACGCTGGGATCGCGGCGGTAATGCAAACGGATATCTCCGCTCTCCCGGACCGTATACCAAAGCCCATACGGAAATTTCTCCAGATTGATGCGTCTGGCATCGAGGATCAACTTCGCGTGAGCGAGCGGGTTTCGCTCGATCCTAGCGATAGCCTCATCCACCCGCTTTACGAATTCAGTCCCGAGTCCTTGGCGCTGCGCCTAATACCAACGATAGGCTCGCTGGATATCGGCTTCTGCCGCAGGGGATAATCTGACACTCAACGCGGGTTCGGCTGCGGGAGAATACGGGCCTTAACCTCAGACCAAGGGCGGCTAGACTTCTCATCGAGCTCGGCCAGTCGCTAGCGCAGCATTTCCTCGACACTAACCGATTCAGGGATCGATTCGTGGGATTCTGGCAGCTGATGCGTTGGCTTCATGTGGGTATTCTAGCCCCATCTACACACGGCACGCAAAAATGCGAGATCTTGACCGGGGGTAAAACGCAGGACAGTAACCCGGTGACGTTAACCCCAAACAGACAGAAAAACCATGACAGACGGAAGTGACCCTAAAGCAAACGCGTCCGTCTGGAATGCTGATTTGAAATCCTCATCGTCACCTCGCTAAGGTTCGAACACCAGCGTGCATTGCGTTCCCGCGGCAGCGACCTTTCTCAATACCGGACAGACAAAAACCCGGTGACAAAACCCGGTGACAGA
>CAWCAZ010000005.1:0-139258 GCA_963793525.1 uncultured Acidobacteriaceae bacterium | reverse complement strand
TGAGCAATCCGCCGATCACCAGCACCAGGACAGCGAGGTTGGGATCGGTGAGCCGGTCCAGAATTTTCTCCCGCAGGGTTGGCTCAACCGCAACCAGCCGCGCGTCGCGGGTGTGCAACACCATCTTGGAGCCGTCGAAGCGGGTGATGGTGCGGCCATCAATGGTGTTGAGCAGTGTCGGCCTTATCGGGCGCAACCAAATCGATCAGTTTCAGTTGCAGAGCCTCCTGGTCACTGTAGGACTTGGACAGCGCGGATGCCATCTTCGGCCGCCGACACATTGCGTCCCCGGCGTGCGACATAGGAACGCAGAAATGCAGCCGTATCGTTCTCCAGCTTCTGCTTCATGATGTCGTCGAGCTTGGCTCCTCCCTCGACCACGGGATGCGCCGCGCCGGCGTTGCTGCCGGGGGCCATCGCGGCTACGTCCGCAGCTTCCAGCAGGAAAAATCCCGCCGAGCCGGCCCGGCTTCCGGAGGGTGCGACATAGACGATGACGGGCACCGGCGAAGCGAGGATCCTGCTCACCATCTGGCGCGTGGAATCGAGCAGGCCGCCCGGCGTATTGATCTCGATGAGCACTGCACTGGCGTGCTGAGCCGCGGCCAAGTCCAGCCCTCGCTCCATGTAGCCCGCGCTGATGGGCTGAATGGTGTCATCGAGGTGGATCAACAACTACTTCGGGATTCTGTTGGGTTTGTTGGGCCACGCAGGCGAGTGTTCCGCAGCAGCTCAGAATGAGCGCCGAACACGCCAGCAGGAAGCGGTTCATGGAACCGGCTGCCCCTTGCTTTCGATCTGTTGCCGCAGTGCGTGTGCGGCCGAATTCTGCGGTTCCAGCTTGAGCGCGCTCGCTCACGTCCGCGGCCGCCGCGGGTTTTTGGTTGGCCTGCAAGTCGAGCCGGGCCAGGACCAGATAAGCGGTCACATTAGGCTTCATTTTGACCGACTCGTCTGCCTGCGCGTGCGCTTCCTGGAGGTCACCCCCTCGCTCCCTTACCAACGCCAGCCCGGCATGGGCGTCTGCGTTGCCGCCATCGGCCACCAGCGCAGCCTGAAATTCACGCTCCGCCTCGAGAATCAGTCCCTGGTTGAAGAAACGCATGCCTGCCTCGGTAAGCGCGGCAGCGTGCTTCTGCGGCGGCAGGCGTGGCCAGGCGAGCCTCGTCCATCTGCTCCATTTCAAGGGCAGCCTGGCGGAAGGACGGCCTCGTTGAAGCTCCGTTTGATCCGCTCCAGAGGCAGGGTCTCGGCCTGTGCGGTTGGATCGAAGGCTGCATTTACCCGATTGCTTGGTGCGGCGGCCGGGGCAGAAGGATGCTGCGGCTCGGCGCGGAGGGTAGCCTGGAAGGCTTCGGCCTCGGTATCGGAGGGACGAAGTTTCAGCGTTTGCGCGATCGCCCGCTGGGCTCCTGCTACGTCTTTCTTGCGGCTGCAAAGCGACGGCGAGGTTGAACTGGTAGTCCGGATCATTGGGATCCGCCGCCACCGCCTGTTGGAAAAAGGAGGTGGCATCCAGGCCCCGCCGGCTGGCGGTCACACCCTGGTTGTTGACTACTTCCGGCAGCGGCAGCTGCTTGCTTACAAAAGCGAAGGCGTCTTCCGCCTTGACGTAACTGCCGAGATAGAAATAAGCCAGGCCGCGATCGAAGTCGGCCTCGCGAGCGTTGGGGTCGTTGCGCGGCAGGCGTCCCAGGGTGGTGGCCGCCAGTTCGAATTGCTGATTAGCGAAATAGGCCTTGCCCAGCGCCAGCAGCGCGGGAGAGAAAGTGGGGTCGAGCCGCACCGCCTCTTTCAGGTGCCGGATCTGCTCGTCGGGATCGGGCTCGACCAGCCCGCGGGTGTAGTTCTCAAAGGCGTCCACCCGCAGTCCGGCGCCGGCGGCGACAAAGGTGTTGCGCGCCACCGCGAATTGCGGATCCAGTTGCTTCGCCAGTCCCCACGCAAGGCTGTTCAGCACATCGAGCAGGTGGGGCATATCCGCCTCTTCCTGAATTGGGGCGGACATGTGCAGCGACTCCACCTTCAGCACCTGGGCCTTGGCTTGAAAGCGGGCGCCGGTGGTCGAAAATGATCCCACGATGATGTAGTCCGCATCCAGCGTCTGCGCCAGGCGAATGGCGCTGGCGCGCGAGGGCTGAAAGGTGGAAGGCAGCCCCAAGTGGTCGAGTGCATAGAGGCGGTCATCGCGGCTGATGGGCATAAATCCGGCCGAGGCAAGACGCCGGTTCAGCACTTCCGGGATAGCTTCGCTAATCCAGTCCAGGTTCGGCTGGTCGGCTGCGATTGTCGAAGGGCAGCACCAGGATCGAGCCGTCCAGGCGACGCGTTCAGGCGCGGGGCTCTGCGCCATCATCCCGAAGGACGAGAAAACGGCCACAACCACCAAAATGGAGCGGATTAGAGATGCCGGGGGAGCACCCTATCAGTATAGTTCCGGGGGTACAGTTCCGGGGATTATCGTTCTCTGCTCGTAACCACATCTGTATGCAAGCTCGCCACCTGGGGACGATTGAAGTGCAGGACCGCGGCCCATTCACCCTGGCGATCGTCGCGCCAGACGATTCGGCCGCCCAGAAGGTGAGCGATCGCGCCCGGCGCCAGATCGCGATGGAAATCGAAAAAACGGGTGTCCAGGGCCTCGTTGCGTGCTCCCAGGTCGAGCATCAGCCGGGGAGGGTCGTATTTGGTCGAAAAAGCGAAGCCGACGCTGAAGTCCTGCGGGGAGGCAGCCGCCTTCTCTATTTCGGGAAGGGAGAAATTCGCCACGGTAACCACCGCCAGCGGCTTTTTCACGTAGCCCAGCTCCGGCTTGGTGAGCTCATCGCTGGCCGGCCACGCGGTCAAGATGGTGCTCCCGGGAAAGTGGGTCACAATCTGCCGGATCGCCTGTTGATGCAGACGGACCACATCGGCGTAGTTCAGGTTGTCTTCGGGAGCGAACTTGTAGGGCGGGTTGACGAAAAGTCCGATGAGAAAAGCGGCCGCACTCAGCAGTCTCAGTCCCCACCAGTAGGGCACGCGGCGGTAAAAGGTGGAAACGCACAAGCAGCAGAATCAGCGGATAGAGGGGAAGCAGATAGCGCGTCAGCAGGGCGCCCCCGATCACGGAATAGAAGAGGATATTGGCCGCCATGACGACATAAAGAATGGCCTGGTCCGGCGGCGAGATGCGCGGCCGCGGGGTTCCGTCCCGTTCCCGCAAGGGCAGCAGGAGCATCGCCCCCAGCATGCACAGCACGGGCACGAACATGTTCATATGCGCGGTGAGTTGCAGGATGCGATGCGCCAGGGCCAACAGGATGCGCAGCGGCGAGAGCGTGGAGGTCGCGTTGTAACGCAGGAATTCCGGATTGCCCAGGAGATACCCGGTGCGGTGGCGATAGTAGGCATACCAGCCCAGCAGGGGGATGATCGGGGTAAGCAAGACCAGTCCCGCGCGGAGGTGGGCGCGTCGGTCTAAGTTAGGCGGTGCAGCCGGCTTTCCGAGCCGGTTGCGCCAAGCCAGCAATAGCTCCCACAGCGCAATCGCCAGGGGTGTAATGATCGCTGTCTCTTTACACCAGGCGGCCACGGCAAAGCAGGCGGCTGCCGCCCAAAGGACCGGCGCGGCCGGCGTTGGCCGTCAAAGACAAAAACCAAGCCCCACAGTGTTGCGGCGGCGGCGAACATATCCGCATGCGCCAGGGTGCTCTGGGCAAACCAGACGGGGTAGATCGCGGTCAGCACAGTGGTCGTGGCCGCCACCCATGGGCGGCCATTGAGCAGAATCGCGAGGCGGTAGACAGCGAGCAGCGCGATCGCCGTGATCAAGCACATGGCGGTGCGGGTGACGGTTGGCGTGAATCCGGACTTCCACCACAGGGCAAGGTAAAGGGAGGGAAGTGGAGGATGAGCGTTGGCCAGGGTGGTCGACGGAATCACATCGCCGGTGCGAAAAAAGTCATACGCGGCGGGAATGTAATAACCCGCCTCATCCCAGTAGTAAGGCAGGCGCAGCAGGGTCAGGTGCGCGAGGTAGACGCCGACGAAGAGCAGGGGAAAGATGAACCTGAGGGGCAGCGGCCGGTCGAGCGGTGTTGGCTGTCGGGGAAGTACGGCCACGAGTCCCTCCTCCTCTTCCCGGCAAACATAATTTAGTGGACTGGGCCTTGAGGCATGATCGGGGGACGTGGTTCGAGCGAGATGGCGCCAAAGGTGTGCTCATATTGTGCCAGGTTCTGCTCCAGCACATTGCACAGTGCCTTGGCCTGTTGTGGGCTGAGGTAAACGGTTTGGAAGGTATTGATGGTGATCTGTTCGGCCGTTTCCTGATAGGCGGTGCCGAAGGTGAGTCGGAAGTCCCAGACGCTCTTCTGCACCTGAACGCTGTTGGCATAGCCCTCGCGGTACTCGGGCGTGCGCACCAGAATGACGTTTGGCTGTGAATTCTCTTGGCTCATGAGCTATAGACTAGAACATTTCTTGGAAATTAAGGGCACCCTGTACTTGCGGCTCTGTCCATCCCTGGTGACGGCTGCTGAGGTGAGCTCTGCCCTATCCCTTGTCATCCAGAGGAAGCCGAGTGACAGTTCTATTTCGGCTGGAACGAAAATTCACCCTGTGTCAAAGCACGACTTCACCGCGTGCGAAAGAACTCTTTGAACGAAGGGCACGGGTTAAGCCGTGCCGCAAAAGCCATCCGCCAGACGCGGCTTTAGCTACTGGGGTACGATTTCTTCGGGGTTCAACGACTTTTTCCGCAAGCTCTTCAGTCGGGCCGTAAAAGACCCAACTAGGATTCGGCTAAAGAGTCTGTGTGAGAACGAAAGACAGGGCAGATCCCTCCGATTGGCGGTCGGCCCTCTGAGCTGGTTCTCACGCGGAGGCTTTTAGCCCCAGCTACGCCTCATCCCGCACGAAACGCTTGTCGCGATGCTGAGGGGTGGACGGTGTTTTTCCCGGGCGCAAAGAAAACCCAGGGGCTTTAAAGCCCCTGAGGCATTCCTATGGACCGAGCCGAGGGATCTGCTAAGCTTGACAGCTTTTCCTTACCAGCTCCGGCGGAAGATGAGCGAAGCATTGGTGCCGCCGAAGCCGAAGGAGTTGGTCATGGCATACTCCATCGTTGTCGCGAGGCCCTTGTCCTTGACCAGGCAAAAGCCGCAAGCCTCATCGACATTCTGCAGATTTGTCATGGGTGGAGCAATTTGATCCCGTAGCGCCAGAACCGTGATCCCTGCTTCCAGACTTCCAGCCCCGCCCAGCAGGTGGCCGGTCATTGATTTGGTCGAGCTCACCAGCAGGCTCTTTGCGGACTCGCCGAAGGTATCGCAGATTGCTCTGGCTTCGGCGCGATCGCCCAGGGGCGTGGAAGTAGCATGCGCGTTTAGGTACTTGATTTTGCTCGGCTCGACCTCGGCATCGAGCAGGGCCAATTCCATCACCCGGCGGACACCCCGGCCATCCTCAGGTGGAGCATTGGTGTGATAGGCATCGCTGTTGGCGGCGTAGCCCACGAGCTCGGAAAGGATGGTCGCTCCCCGTTTTACCGCGTGCTCGTATTCTTCCAAAATCAGGATCCCGGCGCCTTCACCTACCACGAATCCGTCACGGCCTGCATCCCATGGACGCGACGCGGTCGCGGGATCATCATTACGTGTGGAAAGGGCACGCATGGAGGCGAAACCGGCGACCGAAAGCGGGGTGACCGCCGCTTCGCTGCCGCCGCAGATCATCACGTCCGCGTCGCCCCGTTGAATCACCCGGAAAGATTCGCCGATCGCGTGCGCGCCGGTGGTGCATGCAGTGGCGCAGGTGAGGTTGGGACCGGTCGCGCCATAGCGAATCGAGATCTGGCCGGCGGCAAGATTGGCGATGGTAGCGGTAATGAAAAAGGGAGATACCCGGTGAGGGCCGGCGGCCAGCAGCTTGCTGTGCTCCCGCTCGATCACTTCGAAAGCGCCGATGCCGCTGCCGACATACACCCCGACCTTGCCGGCATCTTCCGCCGCCATGTTCAGGCCTGCCTGCTTTACAGCGAACTCCGAGGCCGCCAGGGCAAACTGGATAAACCGGCCCATCTTCTTGATTTCTTTGCGCTCGATGTACTCTTCGGGGCTGAAACCCTTGACTTCGCCGGCAATTTTGCAGCTGAACCCTGAGGCATCAAACAGCGTGATCACACCGATGCCTGATTCACCCTGCAGTAGAGCGTTCCAGGTAGCTTCCGTTCCTATGCCCACGGGGCTTACCAAACCAACCCCGGTAACCACTACACGCCGCTGCTGAATGATCATCCTAATAAGGGCGCAGCTTTCTGTCCCTGACTCTTCATCCTTTTATGGTATTACATGTTTACTTTTGGGCCACGGCAGCGTCCAGTTCCGCTACCACGCTGCGCAAATGGCGCAGGCTGGCGGCGACGCTTTCCACGGGAGGGATGACCGTCGCGCCAAATTTCACATCCTGCTCGACCACCATCCAGCCGGAATAGCCATTCCTCCTTAAAACGCCAAAGAACTCAGGAAAATTGATGGACCCTTGCCCAATGATGGTGAACGCCTGCATCTCAATCGCTTGCTCGAAGGTCGACTGGGTCCGGCGAACTTCGGCCAGGATCTTCTCGTTCACATCCTTGAGGTGAACAAACCTGAGAAGGTTGCGATACTTTTCCGCTTCTGCGATTGGATCCCCGCCGGCATAAGCGCAATGTCCGGTATCAAGGCAGAGTGTGATCTTCGACGCCGATGTGACATCAAAGAATTGCTCCGTCTCCTCCGGCGTTTCCACGTAGGTGGAAATGTGAGGATGAAAGACCAGATCCAAGCCAAAACCGGCCACCACTTGCGCGGCCTCCCCGACCACCCGGGCGACCTGCTTCCACGGCTTCCGTCCCGCGGGACCCGCCCGGCAATTCGGTCTCGTTCGGTCGACTGAGCATCAGCAAGAACGAGGAACGGCGCCCGCAGTGCCGCTAGTAATCCACCCACTTTTGTAATCTGTTCGACGACAACCTTCGTCGCCGCCGGATCGCCCAGGTTGGCAGGTACAAAAGAGCCTAACAGCTTCAACTTTCGCTGCGCCAGTTCGCTCGCCAGCAACTGTGGATCCGTGGGCAGAAAACCATAGGGTCCGAGCTCGGTACCCGTGTAGCCCGCCGCGGCCATCTCATCCAGCATCGTTTGATAGCTTTGCTCCCAGGAGGGGCCGGGATAATCCAGCACCCCCCAGCTATCGGGCGCCGAGGCAAACTGGAATCGCAAAGACAAAGCCGTCATGGATCGATCTCTCCAGGGGTAGGAGTTTGATGGCTGGCGAAGCCCCGATACCCTTTATTCGTAGCGCAGGGCTTCCATGGGGTCGACCCTGGAGGCCCTTCTTGCCGGGAGGTAGCCGGCGAAGAGCGCAACGACGAGAAGGAGCGTCACAGCGATCAGCATACTGGAAGGATCGGTACTCTTAACGCCGAAGAGCATATTGGCGACGAAGCGGTCGCCGGCAAAGGCCGCCGGCGTGCCGATGGCCACGCCGATCGTGACCAGAAGCAGAATCTCGCGCATGACAAGCCAGCGCACATGGGTGCGAGCTGCGCCGAGTGCCATGCGGATGCCAATCTCGTTCGTGCGGCGACTTACAGCGTACGACATAAGGCCATAAATGCCGATCGAAGAAAGGAAAACGGCAAGCGATCCGAAGAATGCACAGAGTTGAGCCACGAGGCGCTGATTGGTGAGAGTGCGGGCGACCTGCTCATCAAGCGTGGTGACACCAGTGATGGGCAGACTGCGGTCGATGGAATGGATCGTTTGTTGAACGGCGGCGGCGACTGGCGCATAGCTTCCGGTATAGCGGACCTCGAAATCACCGAATCCCCATGGATGCTGAGTGTAAGGAAGATAATCGAGATTTACGGGTTCTTCTGTCAGATTGTGAAACTTGACATCCTTCGCGACGCCGACAACAGTGAGATCGTTTTCGGGCTTGTCATCGCCGATGCCATAGTGACGGCCGATCGGATTACCAGGCGGGAAAAGTGTCTTGGCCATATGCTCGCTGATGATAGCGACATGTTGCGAGGTGCTCCTGTCAGAGGTTGAAAAATTACGCCCCGCGAGCAAAGGGATTTGCATCGTCGCGAAGTAGCCATCGCCGACAACGTTGTGCTTCACATCGTTATCTGGGTCGATATTCATTCCCGGCACAAGGACATTCGAGCCCCAGCTGCCTTCGTGGAAGGTGAAGGCGGAGAAGCTGGCGGCCTTTACATCCGGCAAGGCGCTGACGCGCTCTTCAATCTGCTGATTGAGTGCGACTTCTCGCGGTTCGCCGGCAGTGTAGCCTGCGGAGCTTGCGTCGACTTCGAGACGCAGGACGTTTTCTTTGTTGAAACCAGTGTCGATCTCGTTGAGATTGACGAGACTGCGTAGAAAGAGTCCGGCTCCGACCATCAGTATAAGAGAGAGCGCCACTTGGGAGACAACGAGTGCTCTTGCCAGCGGGTTTCGTGTCCCTGCGACTTGCGGCCCGCGACCGTCTTTGAGGGCATCTGTGAGTTGAATGTTTGTGGCACGGATGGCTGGAATGGTTCCAAAGAGGATCGCGGTCGCGACAGAAACGGCGAAAGTGAATGCCAGCAGCCGTATATCGATCGAAACATCGAGGGGGAGGGTTTCAGGACCGCCGGAAATCATGTGCAAGAGCAGACGGTTGGCGATGGATGCGAATGCGACGCCAAGCGCTCCACCGGAGAGGGCCAGGATGAGGCTTTCTGTAAGCAACTGGCGGACGAGACGCGCTCTACGGGCGCCCAAAGCCTGGCGGACTGCGAGTTCCCGGGCGCGCGCAGTGGATCGGGCAAGAAGAAGGTTGGCGATGTTGGCGCAGGCAATGAGTAGGACCAGCGCGACTACGGCCATCAGGATCTGCAGTGCTTTCGAAAATTGATGTCGAAGCTGGGACAAACCCGTGGCCATAGACGTCAACGGGACTTCAGCTCTCTCTAATTTCTGCAGATTTTCCTGACTGAGGTTGGCGTCGGGAAGTCCGATCAGGATTTGCCGGAAGAGGAGATTTACGTTCGATGTGGCCTGGGCGAGTGAGACACCGGGCTTGACACGTCCCATGATCAGGAGAGATTCCGAGAAGTTGTCCTTGTATCCGCCGGAGTTGGGAGGGACCGCTTTGACCATGGACAGCGGAATCCACATATCTGGAGCTTCGCCAACCTTGGTGCCGAAGAATTCCGGTGGGGCAACGCCGATGATGTTGTAGATCGTTGCTCCGAGTTTGAGCTTGCGACTCAGGACGTTCGGGTCCTGCGCCAGGCTTCGCTTCCACCATGCGTAACTGATGATCGCTACCGGATGATCGCCTTCCGAGTTATCGTCCGCATCATTCAGAGTGCGGCCCATAAATGCTTGCACTCCGAGAGTCGTGAAGTAAGTGCCGGAGACGAGTTGGACATTCATCGGTTCTGAATCGGTTCTTCCCTCAACGAAGCCATGGACGCCGTTGGTCATGCTGAAGATGGCCGCGGTGTCGGCGAAGACCTGATTCTTTTCCTGCATTTGGCGGTAGAAAGGGTAGGAATAAAGATCGGTTCGGGCGAAGTCGTCGGTGATACCGGTTGTGCTTCCTTTCCCAAGAAGGACCAGTTGAGCTGGGTCTTTTACCGGTAAGGAGCGCAGCATGACAGCATCGAGAAGGCTGAAGATGGCGGTATTGGCGCCAATGCCTAATGCAAGCGAGAGCAGGGCAACAAGGGTCAGAGCCGGGCTGCGCAAAAGGGCGCGGGCGCCGTATGCGGCGTCATGAATGAAGCTTTCCAATCCTTCCGATCCCCAGGTCATCATGCTTTTCTCCTTGAGGTGTGCGACGTTGCCGAATTTGCAGTTTGCGGCCTGGCTGGCTGCCGTGGGAGACAAACCGGATTCGATCTGTTGCAGACGGCGGAGATCCAGGTGAAGGCGCATCTCTTCTTCAAGGTCCAGTTCCAGTTGGCGACGGCGAAAAATCATGCGCAGGCGGCGGATCAGTTCTCCAATAGGTTTTGGGAGATAGGTCATGGCTAACCTCTTGAGGTGCACTCGTCGATGTTCAGGCTGTCCTGATAACACGCGTGATGGCGCCCATGACGCGCTCGAACTGGGAGACTTCGATGTGGAGCTGTTTCTTGCCGCCTGCGGTAAGGGTGTAGTAGCGGGCGCGACGGTTGCGGGCAGTCACTCCCCACTCGGCAGTGACCCAGCCTTTGATCAGCATGCGTTGAAGAGCTGGGTAGAGCGAGCCTTCTTCGACCTGGAGGACCTCCTCGGAGTGGTGTTCGATCGATTCAGCAATTTCGTAGCCGTGGAGTTTGCCACGCACGGCCAGGGTCTTGAGGATCAGGAGGTAGAGAGTTCCAGGTGGGATTTCGTCGCCCGACATGTCTTTCGCCTTCCTTCCGAGACTGGCATAGTTAGACTATGCCAGTCTGAACCTCGGAGGATTCACTGTCAAGAATGGCTCTCGATGCGATGCGAATTCCCAAGTTTGCTCGGGCAGGTGAAGCCAAACTGCGGCAGAATTCAAAGTAGTAGACATCCTACGGCGGTTCTGATAGTAGTAGATAATCTACTACTATGACCGAGCCGACACGATACCAAAACCATATTGAGATCCTGCAAGGGACACTCGACCTACTCATACTGCAAACGCTGGCGCGCGGAGGGCAGCACGGACATGGAATCTCGCGGGCGATTCGCGCACGTTCCGGCGACGTACTGTCGGTTGAGACCGGGTCGTTGTATCCCGCTCTGCATCGGCTCGAAAAGAAGGGTTGGCTGGATTCGGAGTGGAAAACTTCAGAGAACAACCAGCGTGCCAAGTATTACTCCCTGACGAAGGCAGGCAAGAAACAACTGGGGACCGAACAGGATAAATGGAGAATGCTGGTGCAGGCAGTTGCTGGAGTGCTCGATCCGGCGTGAGGCTTTCATGGCTATGAGTGCGCTAAGGTTCATGTTCCGTCGATTGTTTAAAGGGCGGCAGCTAGAGAGAGAGTTGAACGATGAGCTTGCTTCGCATATCGCCATGGAGACAAGTTTGCGTGTACAAGAGGGTGAGCAACCCGAAGCCGCGCGGCAGGCAGCGCTGAAGCAATTCGGGAACGTCGGGCTAGTCACTGAGGTGACTCGCAGCAAGTGGGTCGATCAAGTGGTGGGATCGGTTCGGTCCATTCTGCTCATGATCTTTGCGGCTGTGGGATTAGTGCTGTTCCTAGCTTGCGCAAACGTCGCAAATTTGCTCATGATGCGAGCGGCCGAGCGGGGGCGCGAGATGGGCGTGCGGCTGGCCTTGGGCGCAAGCCGGACACGAATCCTACGCCAATTGCTCATCGAGAGTCTGCTGCTGGCTTTACTGGGCGGTCTTCTGGGCGTGGCTCTGGGAGGCATCGGGCTGCATCTGTTGAAGACTTCGCTGCCGGAAAGCTTAAAAATTCCGAGGCTGAGCGAAGTGACTTTGAACGTCCCGGTTTTGCTATATTGCGCTGCCGTATCGCTACTTTCGGCGGTGAGCTTCGCGCTGGCGCCGGCACTGCAATCGTTGCAGCGAAATGTGACCGAGGATCTTCACGACTCGACGCGGTCGGTGACTTCAGGACGCAAGGTCCGGCGCGTTCTGGTCGTGACAGAAATTGCCTTGGCGCTCGTGCTGGTCTCAGCAGCGGGACTGATGGTGCGTAGCTTTCTTCGCCTTTCGCGTGTGGATACGGGTTTCCGGGCAGAGAACGTGTTGACCATCCGCATGTTGCTGTTGCCGACGCAAAAAGAGGAGTACCGTGCGCAGGCCGTGCGGGCGATGCTGGAGCGGATCCGTGCTCTGCCCGGTGTACTCGCTGCCGGGTCGATTGGGATCCTGCCGATGCAAGGTACCAATTCGGGTACGCCCTATTATCGAGCGGACCGTCCCGATCCTGCGCCCAATGCCCGTCCGGGCGGAGACGTTTCCATCATCACACCAGGTTATTTCGAAGCCATGCGCATCCCCATGATTCGCGGGCGTACCTTCAACACTGGCGATCGCGCGGGGTCCCCACTCGTAGCTATTCTGAATCAGAGCGCGGTACGCTTGTTGTTTCCGGGAGAGGATGCTGTAGGCAAACGGTTGAAGGTCGAGTGGAGCAGGGAGGATGTTGTCGAGGTGGTGGGTGTTGTGGCCGACATCCGGCACAGCGGCGTGAGCACGCCGCCCGAACCTTGTCTTTTCATGCCTAACGATCAGCAGCCTTTCCCCTTTACGGCGCTGGTCGTGCGGACCGTAGGCGACCCGGCTAGCCTCGAGGAGCCTATCAGGAAACAAGTCACGACGGTCGATGCGAACCAGGGCATTGCGAAAATCGAAGAACTGCAGCAAATGGTTTCGGATTCGATTGCCAGGCCGCGCCTGGAAGCGGCGGTGCTGACGCTGTTTGGAGCGATCGCTTTGGGGCTCGCGAGTATCGGTCTCTATGGGTTGATCGCTTTCTCCGTTGCTCAGCGCGCGAGAGAGATCGGCATTCGCATGGCGCTAGGCGCAACGCGAGCGGGTGTATTTCGGATGATCCTGGGTGACGGATTGCGATTGACGTTCATCGGCGGAATTGTCGGACTGGTGGCCGTCCTCGGTCTGACTCGTTTTCTAAGTAGTCTTCTTTTCGAGGTCCAGCCACTCGACCCTATGACCCTGGTCTCAGTGATCTGCGTCCTGACTTCGGTGAGCCTCCTGGCCTGCTACTTACCCGCGCGACGAGCCACAAAGGCTGATCCGGCTTCAGTTCTTCGCGAAGAGTGACTTGCCGGACCCCAAGTCAGGGCCGCCAGTCTACTTCCGCAGAACCTCGTCTACAAACGCAAGCATTGCCGTGTTGAACTGCTTGGGACGCTGCAGTGGAGCGAAGTGGCTCACACCGTCCAGAAGGATGAATGATGCACCTGAAATAGTCCGGGCCAAATATTCTGCGTGCTCGCGTTTGATAAATTCGTCCCTCTCGCTTTGCGCGATTCTCACAGGCACACTTATCTTCGCAAGATCCTCCGTGGAGTAGTTCGGTTGCGTCCGCTGCATCAAGCCGACATCCTCCACGAATTGCTCGAACTGCTCCGGCGTTTCTGAAAGCTGCTTGTAGTCTTTAGCGTGGCGCGAGAAACAACGGTTCAGAGCCGGAGTGGGTTCAAACGGTTTAACCCCCATCGGGTCCATATTGCAGGCAAAGAAGAAGACACCCGCAACGCGCAAGGGATATTTCGCTGCAAGAATCAATGCGGTGCACGCGCCGTCACTCCAACCCACCAGGGCGACTCGATCAAGATGCAAGGCGTTCATCACGGCAAGCACGTCGGACGCCATCAGTTCATAGGAGTACGGTCGTTCGTCGCGAGTGCCGCGACCGTGACCGCGGCTGTCGATCAAAACTGCCCGATAGCCATTCGTGATGAGAGCTGGAACCTGGTATCCCCAATTACCGCTGTGGCCCAGACCGCCATGTAGCAGGATCACAGGTGGGCCAATGCCATAGCTGCCGTACCAGATACGGGCTCCGTCATTTTCGATATAACCCAGATCGTCCGTGACGGGAAGCGGCGCGGCGCCGGTCGCTTGGAATCTTCTTAACTCGTCATCGTGCGGGTCCATACAGGGAATGTTAAACGCCCTTAGCGGAAGTAATCCGGACATTCCTGAACCGCGATCCGAGCTATGGAACTAATGATGCGGTTTCGCGTCGAACTTCCCTTCGAATCGGTCTTGCGCCATATTCATGCTTTCGGCGACGGCTCCCTGCGCCACCCCACCCATGATTGCGATTGTTTGCGCAGCCATCTGCTTATTGAATTGCGCCATGCCCTGGTCAAATTCGATTGCTGCGTTTTCCAGGTGGCGGGCTCCCATCGCAACATCTTTTGGGCCGTGGACATTCTGATGCACTATCTCGACTGCCTTTGCCTGCAAACCAAAGCCAATCACACCTCGCAGGGCAGCCCAACGCACATCGGCTAGTGCGAGTTGCAGTTGTTCCGCCTGCGTCATCGCTGCGAATCTGGCCGGTAATTCCCGCCTAAACGCAGCCCGGCTGTCCTGGATGCTCAAGGGCAGATTCGCCGCCTGAGCTACCCAGTCATTCGAAACAAACATAGCATCGAGTTGACGGTTTGTGACTGCGACTCCGCTGGTTGAAACGATGGGCAGGTTGTGGCGCTTGAGTGTAGCCACCCACTGAGCCGCAAGTGGGCTACTCTGCGCCGCGCCAAGCCATCCCAACCATGCGATGGTTCGTGCCTGCAACTGTTCCGTCGCAGAGCCATGAAGAAGAACGTCGCGAGCGTGTGTTCGATTTCCAGGCTCTTCACGAAGGCCTTGGGATTTTGGCGATATTGAGTCGTAATCGTATCGCGCCCCTTTCCCCC
Organism: uncultured Acidobacteriaceae bacterium; assembly: GCA_963793525.1. Taxonomy (GTDB): domain Bacteria; phylum Acidobacteriota; class Terriglobia; order Terriglobales; family Acidobacteriaceae; genus PALSA-350. The sequence goes on along the minus strand of CAWCAZ010000005.1, from coordinate 124,856 downwards.
TGTTCGTTGGCATCCAGCGGCGTATCCAACACGCTGGCATCGATGACCGCAATTTCCTCGAAGTCCTGCATGGTAAGAGGGCTGCCTGCGGTCCCCGCTCCGACCAATTTCCCGGCGGCCAGAGATGCATTCCGGGTGCTCGCCAGGACACTTGCCGGCTGCGCATCCGATAACGCTTGAACCAAGGGCGTTGTTGAGTTTAAAGCTTGGGCCGGTTCTGCCGGAACAAGCCGGGCCACAACTATACCAAGCCCGACCGTCCCGGCCCTCATCCATCGATTGCAGTGAAGAAACAACGGCATACTCCCTCCGGAACCAGCGAAACTTAATCCGCCACCCAAGTGACGTTATACGTCAGAACGCTTCCTGAACCTCATACCGCAGGGAACATCGCGGGTTCCGTTTACCCACACCATGGTAGACAATTCGGGTAGCAATGCCCGGCTGATTAGGGCCGGATGCGCAGTAGTGTGTTTTTGTCCAGGTTCTAGTGTCCCACCTCTATACCAAGTAGTCAGATCGTGTCGCCAAGATCAGATCTGCCACATCATTTGGAAGTAAGACCGCGATGGCTACTTCAAGAGGCAGCAGCATGTCTGTAACTGCGACTCTTATCGACCGGCGAAGCTATGGGAAATGTAGCGTCGCAGTCGCTTTTACGCGATTCTTGACGTCTTCGTCAGCTTCGCCCGTAGGTGCCACCTGAGGCACTGTGAAGAGGGCCGTGCAAACATCCGAGCAATGGGAGAAGGTTAAACACATCTTGGCGGGGGCGTTGGAGCAGGAAGGGGCCGCCAGAGCCGCCTATCTGGACTCCGCCTGCGGGTCTAATCAGGACCTCCGCTTTGAAGTAGAATTCCTGCTCGCCGCGGGTAAAGAGGGGGCAGCGACGGCTCCGGGGTCGCCGACCGCCGAAGAAGAACGACCCGCGGCGGTGATCGGCCCTTACCGATTAATAAAGAAGCTGGGAGTCGGCGGCATGGGGCAGGTATGGCTAGCAGAGCAGACCGAACCTGTCAGGCGCCGTGTCGCTCTTAAACTGATCAAAGCCGGTCTTTATGACGAAACGGTAGCCCAGCGTTTCCTCTCTGAACGTCAATCGCTGGCAATGATGGAACACCCTGCGATTGCCAAGGTCTTCGATGCGGGCGCTAGTTCCTCCGGCCAACCCTACCTGGCCATGGAGTACGTAGATGGTTTGCCGCTCACGGATTACTGCGATCAGAAAAAGTTAAAAGTGAAAGACCGCCTGAGACTCTTTCTGCAGGTCTGCGAAGGCGTGCAGCACGCTCATCAGAAAGCTATCATTCATCGCGACCTTAAACCTTCGAACATCCTGGTGACGGAGGTGGATGGCAAGGCTGCTCCGCGCATCATCGACTTTGGCCTGGCTAAACTCACCGCGCCCACTCTTCCCGGCGAGACAATGTTCACGCAGGTCGGCGTATTCCTGGGCACGCCGGGATATATCAGCCCCGAGCAAGCCGACCCGGCCGGCCAGGACATCGATACTCGATCTGATGTGTATTCTCTCGGCGTCATCCTTTACGAACTCCTGACAGGCGACCTGCCGTTTGATACCGGACAGTGGAAGAAGCAGCGACTCGACGAAATGCTTCGCCGCCTGCGTGACCTCGATCCTGAGCGCCCCAGCGTGAAAGTGGGCGCGAGCAAGAACACGTCCATAAGCCGTGCCGATTGTCGAAGCACTGACCCGCGGCAACTCGCGCTATCGCTACGCGGAGACCTGGACTCGATCACTCTAAAAGCTCTTGAGCGGGACCGAAATCGCCGCTACGGCGGTCCGTCCGAGTTGGCCGCTGACATCGAACGCTATCTCAATAACCAGCCTGTGCTGGCTCGACCTGCGAGCGCCGCCTATCGATTGCAGAAATACCTGCACCGTCACCGCCTCGCAGTCATGCTCTCTACCGTGACTGCATTGCTGTTGATCTCCTTCGCGATTGTGCAGGCAATACAGTTGCGGCGGACCACGCAGGAACGCGATCGCGCCGACCGCGTTGCCGAGTTCATGACGCAGATCTTCCAAGTCTCCGATCCCAGTGAAGCGCGGGGTAATTCTGTGACCGCCCGCGAGATCCTCGATAGGTCCTCCGCCGAGATCGATCAATCGCTGGGGCACGATCCCGAACTACGCGGGTCCATGATGTTCCTGATGGGAAGTGTTTATCAGAACCTTGGACTGTACTCCAAAGCACGGACGCTGTTGGAGCAGGCACTGGCGATCGATCGCCGGATGTTCGGATCCGCCAACGAACATACGATCGCGACGATGTCTGCTCTGGCCGTGGTTCTTGATTCGCAGGGTCAGCACGGCGAAGCCGAAAAACTGGCGCGTGAATCGGTGGATCAGGCATCCCACCTTTTTGGTTTACGCGATGCCCGGACCCTCAAGGCCAGGCAGGCCCTTTGGGATGTGCTTTACAGGGAGGGTCGGTACTCTGAAGCGGAGGCGCTTGGCCGCGAAACGCTGAATACCGCACAATCGCTTCTGGGCCCGGAAAGCCCGGATACGGCTATCTACAGCATCGCCTTGGCCAAGTCAGACGCCGCCCTGGGTCGCTATTCCGAAACTGAAAACCTTCTTCGCGGTGCGATCGCGGTAGATACGAAGGTTTTTGGAGCCAATCACCCTCAGACGATCTACGCGATGAACCACCTGGCCGCCACGCTTTCGGAATCCGGCAAGCCGGCTGAGGCGGAAAAAGTGATGAATCAGGTGTTCGACACACAACGCCGGGTTCTTGGTCGCGATCATCCACAAACGCTCACCTCAGCCAGCAATCTCGCCAACTTCATCTCTGACCAGGGTCGCTATGCGGAAGCTGCAAGACTATTCCGCGACATCTTGGCGAGTGAACTCCGGATCCTCGGGCCGGATTCTCAGGGTACATTGCTAACCGCTGGTAACCTGGCGAACGCGCTGGCGCAACTCGGTCAATTTGCCGAAGCTGAAAATCTGCAAAAAGACACCCTGGAGCGTGAGCAGCCGGCTCTACGGCATTCACGATCCAAATACCTCCAGCACTGCCTATAATCTTGCTTGCACGTACGCCCTTCAGGGGCGGCGCGAAGAGGCCTTATCTTATCTTGGGCAATCCATCCAGTCCGGCCTGATTGTCCGCGAAGGCCTGCACGTCTCCGATGACGAAGATTTGAAATCTCTTCACGGTGATCCTCGATTCGAGGCTCTTGCTACCGAGGCAAAAAGCCAGGCCCTTCAGGCACAAAAGAGGGACTAACGAAGCACCGTCATCAAATCTCCTTCTCCAGCAGAACAAAGCTCAAGTCGTCCCTGAGTGGTCTGCCGAAGCGCTGGTCGCCATAGGGAAAGGGTTGGGTCTCCCCGGTCAATACGTAACCTCGGCGTTGATACCAGGCGATCAGAGTCGCGCGGACATTCACTACCGACATACGGATGCGACAGCGCCATGCTGCTTCGCAAAGCCCTCCGCAGAGGCCAACAGGGCGCGCCCCATTTGCTTGTTTTGCAGATCAGGCCGGATCGTCAGCAGGCCGAGATACCATACGCCGTCCCTCTTCGGCTCCAGCCAAACCGTCCCCAACAACTCGCCATGTGGATCGTCCCGGCAGGTCAGCAATACGGCATCAGGCTTTGCAGCCAGGTCTTCTCTGAGAAGAGACTTGGTCAGTCGCTGCCCCTCGATGAAATCCGCTTCGGAGTTCCAACTCGCTGAGGGGCCGGCGCCGCGAAAGGCCAAATTCGTAAGGTCTACGATCGCATCATAGTCATCTTCGGTAGCGCGAGCCAGAAACATTGGATTCACCCAGCAACGATCCTATTTGGTATAGGTTCCTGCGGAATCGCCTCGCCGTCCGAGCGCGGATCTGCTCCGGCGAAGTTGACCTTGCGTCCGCTGTCCCTTACCACGGCTTCCCCCTGACCGACGGAAAAGGAGAACGGCTCCAGCAATTGAATCTCGTGTCCTCGCTTCGTAAGTTCTGCTCGCACCGTCTCGGGAATAGTTTCTTCCATCTCCACATCGCACCCCTGGAAGGTCCCCTTGGTGAATCTCGGCTGTTCCAGAGCCGCCTGCACATTCATCCCGTAGTCGACGACGTTGGCGACAAACTGTGCGTGCGCCTGCGCCTGGTTCCAGCCGCCCATGATGCCGAACCCGATATGAATATCACCCTTTTCCATGAAGGCCGGAATGATGGTGTGAAGCGGCCGCTTGTGGCCGGCGAGTGAGTTAGGAAGGCCCGGGGTCAGTTCGAAGCCCGCGCCTCGGTTATGAAACGAGAAACCCAGGCCAGGTGCAACCATGCCCGTCCCATAGCCCGCGAAGTTGCTCTGGATCAACGAGACGATATTTCCGTCCTTGTCGATCGTAGACATATAGATGGTCGAGGTGCCGTGCGCATCGAGCATCTTCTCTATGTTGGAAGGAACGACCTGGCACGCAGCCTTGTCCATCTGGATCAGCTTCGCCCGCTGTATCGCCAGATCTTTCGAGATCATCTCCTTCACCGGTATTGGTGTGAACCGCGGGTCACCCACATACTGGTGCATATCCGCATAGGCCAGTTTCTTGGCCTCAATCATCACTTGCAGCGCGTCCGCGGAGTTATGTCCGTACTGCCCCATAGGAAATTGCTCCATGATGTTCAACATCGAGAGCGCCGCGATGCCCTGTCCATTTGGCGGCAGCTCGTAGACTGTCCAGCCGCGATAGGTAGTGGAGACCGGCTCGACCCACTCCGGTTGAAAATCTTTGAAGTCCTCCAGCGTGTGCGTGCCTCCCTGGGCTTGCAGGAACTTCACCATGATCTCCGTCATTGGCCCGTTGTAATACGCATCCCTTCCATGCTCGGCAACTTCTCGCAGCGAGTGCGCCAGGGCCGGATTCTTGAATTCATCCCCAACCTTGGGCGCCACGCCGTTGGGCAGGTAGGTCTCCTTGTATCCAGGCTGTTGGAACAGACTCTTGGCCACCCAGTAACGTGCATTCCGTTCGGCCAGAGGGAATCCGTTCTCTGCGTAGTAGATAGCGGGAGCCAGAGTCTGGGAGAAGGGAAGCGTGCCAAACCGCGTTCTCATCGCATCCCAACCGGCCACGGCGCCCGGAATATCGATGGTCTCAACGCCAATCGGATTGATGTGGTCCATGTGGTGCGCCTTCATGTAGTCGATGGTCAGCGCCTTCGGCGTCCATCCGCTGGAGTTAAGACCGTAAAGCTTGCCCGTCTTGGCTTCGTAGTAGATCGCGAACAAATCGCCGCCCATCCCGTTGACGTACGGCTGGACCACACCCATGACGGCATTGGCCGCGATCGCGGCGTCGATGGCATTTCCACCCTCTTCCAGAATGTGCGCACCGGCTTGAGAAGCGAGAAACTGCGGGGCCGCGACAATTCCAAAGTTCGTCACGACCATAGATCGGCCCTGGCCCGGCTGAGAAGACATTTGCTGCGCCACGATTACCGGCGAAGTGGAGAGAACCAGTGCAGCCGCAAGAGAGCGGAGTGTCATGACATTTTCCTCTGCGTATACGAAATCAGACGGTGGATCAAAACCAGGACGTCTTCACTCTAAACCCAATCTGTTCGGGGCTATCAGATCGTACCGCGAGGGAAAGGCTCGAATCGAATAATTTCGGCACTCCATTCACGTTGAAAATTTGCAGAGAGGTGCCACCCATAGACAACCGCACACCAGCGGCGCCAGGTCGCTGCTAGTGCGCGGTCTCTTCAGGCCACGAAATACTGCATACGGTTGAGATCGGAGAGAAGCCCCGGACCCGTCGGGCGCCATCCCAGCCGTTTCTGCGTCAGTGCGCTCGATGCTGGAAGGTCGAGGCCCAGCGAACATCGCCAGCCACCCGAAATGGACAGACGCTTCCTCCGGAGACAGGGAGACCACCGGCACCTTCAAGCCTCGACCGAGGACTTCAGCGATCTCCCGCATCGTTACTCCCTCTTCAGCGACCGCGTTGTACCTGCTGCCCGCTTCCTGTTTCTCCAAGGCCAGCCGGTAGAGACGGGCAACATCGAGAACATGCGCCGCCGGCCAGCGATTCAGTCCGTCACCCATGTACGCCGAGACTCCCTTCTCGCGGGCCACCTGGACCGCATAGGTGATGAGCCCTTGTTTGACTGTGTCGTGGACTTGAGGAAGGCGCACGACCGACACGTTCACACCACGCTCGGCTACTGACGCACCGGCCAATTCCGAAGATTTGCGGGGATTCGGGTGGTTGGGATTGAAGTGTTCTTCGGTCGCGGGTTCACCTGGCGCAGCGTTCCCCATTCCAGTTCCGGAGGTGATGACTAGCGGGCGGTCGGAGCCCGCAAGCACGGAGCCAATCGCCTCGATGGCACGACGATCCAGCTCGCAATTTGCCAGGAAATTCGAAAAGTCGTGATTGAAGGCAAGGTGAATCACGCCATCGGACGACTCCGCTCCTCGGCGCAGACTTTCCAGGTCTTCAGATCGCCTCGATTCACCTCCGCGCCGGCGGCGACGAGAGACTGGGCGCCCGCGTCCGACCGCGTCAGTCCAAGTACCTGGTGGCCCGCGTTGATGAGTTCCGGAACAATGGCCGAGCCGATAAAACCGGTAGCACCCGTGACAAAAACACGCATGATGACTTCTCCTTTACTTCGTTTGAGGAACTGCACCAACTAGATGGAGCATGGAGTTGATACGATCTATACTGAAAGTCCGTATTATTGGTTCGATCGTCCGGAGGCTGCATGGACCCTCTCTCCGATGTGCTGTCGTTGCTGAAACCACGCAGCTATATATCGGGCGGCTTCGAGGTGGGTGGCGACATGGCCATCCAATTTCCAAAACATCAAGGCATCAAGTGTTATGCCGTGCTCGCAGGCCAGTGCTGGCTGTCGGTGGAAAGCGTTCCCGATCCCGTGCTCCTTACGGCGGGGGACTGTTTCCTTTTGCCGCGTGGGCTGCCTTTCTGCCTTGCAACCGATCTCTCTGTCACGCCTGTCGACTTCCACACGCTTCTCGCAGCCCGAAAGGCGGCTGGCTCGCCTTCCCCGTAATGAAGGCGGAGGACGCTATATTGTCGGCGGCCATTTCCTTCTTAGCGGCAGTCATGCCGACATGCTGCTAGGGGCTTTGCCGCCCATCGTGCATATCCGGAAAGAGTCGGATAAGGCGGCGATGCGCTGGTCACTGGAACGTATGAGGGAAGAGCTGCGCGATCCGCAGCCGGGCGGCTCTCTGATCGCACAGCAACTCGCCTACATGATGCTCATTCAAGCTCTTCGACTGCATTTGGCAGATGAGGCGAGAGGTGGCGTCGGTTGGCTCTTCGCCCTGGCCGATAAACAGATGAGAGAGGCGATCACCTGTATGCACGACGATCCAGGGCATCGCTGGACATTACAGGAACTCGCCGGACGCGTCGGCATGTCGCGATCGATCTTCGCTCTCAGGTTCAAAGAGACGGTGGGGGAGACACCGATGGAGTACCTGACACGTTGGCGAATGCTACTGGCAGGCGACAGGCTGAAGACTCTCGACGAGCCAATCTCCGATATTGCCTCATCGCTCGGCTATGAGTCCGAAAGCGCCTTCGGCAAAGCCTTCAAACGGGTCATGGGCTGTTCGCCAGGGCAATACAGCCATAGGAGCCATCCAGCTACGCCTCCTCCCTCCGCAGTAGAGCCCATCTACGACGACCGTAGGGAAGTGGCGGCGGTCGGTTAGAAGGTTGCTCTCCTATTCATCTTCTCCCGTTTTGTCGAGAGCCTAGACACCCTCGACGATGCGGAAGTCGCGCTCTGCGCCGGATCCCAGTGCCTGAAGCGCCTTTTGGTAAGCCTCGCTATCGTGAGCTGCCAGCGCGGTCTCATAGCTGTCGAACTCCACCACAATCGTACGCAGTGGCAATCCGGCTTCGTGAGGGCGCATCTGGCTCGAGGAACTGGTCAGCAAACGCGCGCCGAATGACTCAAGCGCCAGCCGTGCTAGTGCGGCATAGCTCTTCACCGCAGACTCATCCGAAATTGATTGATATGCAACGACCCAATAACCCTTCTTCATGGCGTCTCCTTTTCAATCCGAATGTAAAACAGAACCGTTGATAACCGATAGCGCTTTACGCTCGGGAGGAGGAAGAGCGCGCCGATTCCGGAGCCCTCCCCGATATGACCCGGCGAGCCCGACGGCCGGCCAACCCGCTCTGGATAGAATCGTGGTGTCCGACAGTAGCAATGAAACCTGAAAAACCATTATGGTTGAACACGTGTCACTGCCCGTTGTGGTTTGTGGCATTGCCAAATGCAACGTGATGACACTTTTTTACGTCCTTGATCCCATTCAAACTAGGAGAAACATGACTGCAGCCATTCGTTCCACGCTGGTTTTCACCTTGCTCTGCAGCGCAGCGGCAACCGGCGCGCAAACCACGCAGTCCGCGCCGATGAAGATTGGCGGCGATCAGATGGCGCATGACTTTCCAGGCACCGGCCGTAGAACGCAACTACGATCGGCGCGTCGTCATGTTGCCCATGCGCGACGGCGTCAAGCTTTTCACCGTCATCTTTGTTCCCAAAGGAGCGCACGACGCGCCGATCATGCTGACGCGCACGCCGTACAACGCCGCGGATCACGTGCGCAACCCATCCGCGCCGCCCGCGAAGACGCTGGTCGATGAACTCTCACTCGCCGATGAAGGCTTTGTAGAAAACGGCTATATCCGCGTTTACCAGGATGTGCGCGGCAAATACGGCTCCGAGGGTCCGTACCTGATGACGCCGCTGCCCGTTGACTCCGGATTCAACAGCACCGGCGCGGATGACACCACCGATGCGTGGGACACAATCGAGTGGCTGACCAAAAATGTGCCGGAGACCAACGGCCGTGTCGGTATGATCGGCTCTTCCTACGAAGGTTTCACCGTGGTGATGGCCCTGTTGCACCCGCACCCGGCCCTGAAGGCTGCTGTGCCCCAGAGCCCGATGGTCGATGGCTGGATGGGCGATGACTGGTTTCATTACGGCGCGTTCCGCCAGCCCAACATAGACTATGTCATCGGGCAGATGACCGCGCGCGGCAACGGTCATCGGAGCGCCGCGCATCGGTGACGACTACACCAACTACCTCATGGCAGGCTCGGCCGGCGACATGGCGCGAGAAGAAGGAGGCGCCGATCTGCCGTTCATGCGCATCCTCAAAGAGCACCAGGCCTATGATGCCTTCTGGCAGGCCGGCGCGCTCGACAAGCTGATTGCAAAGCTTCCGCATCACCGTGCCCACGATGTGGGTACAGGGTCTCTACGACCAGGAAGACATGTGGGGAGCGATCCATTCGTATCGGGCGCTCCAGGGCAAAGCCGAACGCGAGCGGCATGAACTTCCTGGTCATGGGCCCGTGGTTCCATTCGCAGATCAATCGCCAAGGCCGCGCGATGGGGCCGTTCATCTGGGCGACGGACACGGCGAACCAGTGGCGCCGCGACGTGATGGTGCCCTTCTTCAATCAATATCTGAAAGGCCGATGCGCCGAAAGCTGACACGCCTCCGGTGTGGGTGTATGACACCGGCGCCGATCACTGGGACCGTCTCAGCCACCTTCCCCACCAGCTGCGAGCAGGGCTGCAGCGTCCCTTCGAAGCCGCTCTATCTGGCATCCAGCGGCAAGCTCTCGTTCAGCGCCCCGGAACACGAAGAAAAGGCCGAACGCTACACGGAATTTGTTTCCGATCCTGCCAAGCCCGTGCCCTATAGTCCGCGGCCCATCCTGGAAAAGGACGGAACCGGCTGGCGCACCTGGCTGGTGACCGACCAGCGATTCGTAGACGGCCGCCCCGACGTGCTGACCTTCGTAAGCGACCCGCTGACTGCGCCGATGAAGCTGTCCGGCGAGCCGGTCGTTCACCTTATCGCTTCCACCAGCGGCACCGACTCTGACTGGGTCGTCAAGCTGATTGACGTGTACCCCAACCGCGAGCTCGGCAGCATCGGACCTCAGCGGCACCTTCCCCGGTCTCATCGCGGAGCCTTGGGACATGAACGGTTACGAATTGCCCATGGCGACTGACATCTTCCGTGGCCGCTATCGCACCAGCTTCGAGCACCCTTCGGCCATCGATCCCGACAAGCCGCTCGAATATACATTCGCGCTGCCGATGGTCGAGCGCACCATTCCAGCCGGTCACCGCATCATGGTGCAGGTGCAGTCCACTCTCTTTCCGCTCTACGACCGCAACCCGCAGACATTTGTCCCCAACATCTTTGAGGCCAAAGCCGCAAACTACCAGAAAGCCACGCAGCGTATCTGGCACACCAGCGGCGAAGCCAGCTACATCAGCCTGCCGATCGTGCCCGCCGCCAACGAGCAATGACGCCAACAGCAAACCATCACAACCGCATCGACAACTCCACGTCACCCGTCAAAGGCGCTGAGAGGTATCTGTGTATTTCGGCGCGAATGCTTTGGACATAATCTGGGCAGCGGTGAGTATCGTCGGCGATCACAAGTGAGCCGGGATGCAAGCGCGGTCCGATAAGTTCCAGAATGTCCATATAGAGAGCCTTCGCACCATCGAGAAGTACCAAATCCAATGTTTCAGGAAGATCGTGCGCGAGCGTCTGCAACGCATCGCCTTCACGTATCTCTACAAAGTCCATAAGGCCCGGCCTCCGTGATGTGTTGGCGCGCGCGTGCCACTTTCGAAGACTCGAATTCCGTGGTGATCACCCGGCCCCCGCCGTTATCCCGTAGAGCGGCGGCCGAGATAGATGGTCGACACACCGTAAGAGGTGCCGAACTCCAGGATCGACTGCGCCCGTGTCGAGCGACGTCAACATGTAGAGCAGGGAACCTGTTTCGCGTGAGACTGGCAGCGGAATATCTTTCATCAGGCCATAAAACTGACGATAACCTGACTTACTCGTGATCAGGCGAGATGCTTCCGAGTCAGCCAATTCTTCAAGAGTTGTTTCGCTCTCTTCGGCTGCGGTGAACAGACGATCGAGAACCTCGACAACCTTCGGGGACATTAGGGTATTCATGAAAATTCTCCATTTCTTTGCCTGGTTGATTTCAAGGATAGATTGTGTGCGTCTGAGAAGGTGCGCCTTGTACACACCTTCAGCCGGATCCGGTGAGCATTCGACCCGGCTTCCGAACAAGGCGCAGGGTTTGTAATGCTGCCGCAGGTTACTCTGATGACTTCGAAGGGTAGGCAGTTCAGCTTTGAGGAGATGGCCGAAGCGATAGCCGGTGGTTCCGGTAAGGAACTTTTCCCATTGATACGCACCTTTCCTGGAACTGGAAGAACCAGCTCACGGGTCAAAAGTGCGTTGGCTAACGGGAACGCTTACGGCAGAAGGCAGGGCGCCCTCCCACAAAACCAACTTATCGCTCGTTCGTGGATGTGTCAAGCCCAGCCGCTTCAGTCTTCCGGCAAATAACTCTGGAACTTGGCAGGATTGATATCGCTACACGCTTACCGTCCGTTGGGTGAAAAGCATGTTGAAGCGAAGTCTGCTTGCCCGGGTATTTCGCTAGAATGAGTTGCACCGATTCGCGGAGATGCAGTCCTGCGAAAACCTTATCGATGAGGTCAGGTCCATGCGCAATCGCAAGAAGCCGGTTTGTTTTTCCGCTTTCCTGATGGCCATCGCTTGTTGCTCGCTAATGACTCAAATCTCAGAAGCCTGTACGCGGGTGGTTTATCTAGGGCCGGATGGAAACGTTATCACAGCGCGGTCTATGGATTGGAAAGTCGATGTAGGCACGAACCTCTGGATATTGCCGCGCGGGATGGCGCGGACCGGAGAGGCTGGCTCGAATTCCGCTCATTGGACATCGAAATACGGCAGCGTGATTGCGACCGGTTACGACATTTCGACAACAGATGGAATGAACGAAAAAGGGCTGGTTGCGAATGTCCTATGGCTGGTTGAGTCGCAATATCCAACAACCTGTAATTCGTCCAAACCGATGCTTGCGATTTCCATCTGGGCGCAGTATGTTCTCGATAACTTTGCCACGGTCGCGGAGGCAATCGATGTTTTGCAAGCGGAGCCGTTTACCGTGGTGACTGCGAGTGTGCCTGGCGAAGAACGCTTGGCCACGCTACATCTTTCGATGTCTGACGCCACAGGAGACAGCGCAATCATCGAATACATCGAGGGCAAGCAGGTCATCCATCATGACCGTAAGTACCAGGTCATGACCAACTCGCCGACCTTCGAAAAGCAGCTTGCACTGGATGAGTACTGGAAAAGCATCGGGGGAGCGGTGATGCTGCCGGGCACGAATCGCGCAGCAGACCGTTTTGCACGCGCCTCTTTCTATATCAACGCAATTCCCAAAGATGAGAGCCCGGATATTACGGTGGCGAGTGTGTTCAGCGTTATCCGAAATGTTTCCGTTCCTTATGGGATTTCGACCCCCGACCAGCCCAATATCTCTTCCACACGCTGGCGCACTGTCTCCGACCAGAAGAGAAAGATCTACTACTTCGAATCAGCATTAACTCCGAACACCTTCTGGGTTGATTTCAAGGACGTGGATTTCTCCAGCGAGTCGGGGAAAGTCATGAAGCTCGATCTAGGCCCCCATCAGAGCCATGTTTACGCCGGAAACGTTGCGAAGGACTTCGTAGTGACCAAGCCGTTTCGATTTCTGGGACTCTAAAGCTGCTGATCGGCTCCTGGCATCGACCGTGCCCGACATAAACTCATACCGCAGTTTTCCGCTGTACGCCCATTAGCTTCGGTGACAAGATGGCAACTAATGCTTGCACGCTTGGCATTCCGCCTGATTGCCGTCGTCCTGGCCGCCTTGCCCTCGGCGGCTCGCTCGCCGCGCAGAGCTTCGATCTGGCCGCTCACGGCCAGCAGATCATCGCGCTTGACCAACTCATGCGCTTCCACCCCGGCGACGACCCCACTCTCGCCTGGGCCAACCCGGCCTTAGACGACTCCTCCTGGCCCCTCATCCGCGGCAACGAAACGTGGTATGCGCAAGGCTATCCAAACCTCACCGGCTTTGCGTGGTACCGGTTCAAGGTTACGCTGCCCAGCCACTCAGGCCCGCTTGCCCTTTGGGTTCCCCTCATTGCCACGAACTTTCAAATCTTTGCCGATGGCCGGCTGATCGCCGAGAACGGCGCCATGCCCCCGCATCCCATCGCACGATATGGGCCAAACCTCGTCTTCCCCATCCCCGCCGATCTTGCCCATTCCGGCCGGCCCCTCAGCTTTGCCATCCGCGTATGGCACTATCGGTGGGAGTATGAGCTGTTCGGCGGCCTACAGGAATCCATGCAATTGGGCGACGCCGGCCTCATTCGGGAGTGGCAGGCACAGCGATGGCGCGAGATATTTTGGGTCAACACGCAATTCAATATCGATTGTCTTGTTTGCCTGCTGGCGGGCCTCGGCTCCCTCGTGCTCTTCTTCCTGCGCCCGACCGACCGCGAATTTCTCTGGTTCGGCGTGTGGGAGGCCTTCAACGTTCTCTATATCGTCCTGGGGATCTGGTGCAACTTCCATTCCTATAACGTCATTTTTTGGAGATTGAGCGGGGCCATCCTGCTTGCCGGTCTCAATGGGTGCATGCCGATCCTGATCCGGCACTTTGGAAGGACCGATCGAACCCGTCTTTACTGGGCTGCCATCGCGGTAGCGCTGCTCGACTCTGCTATCAACGTTCTCCAAGGTCTCAATGTGATCAGCATTTTCTGATTCTGCGTAGCTGAGGCAGTCATGAAGCTCCTGCTTGGAGCTTTAAATTGCGGTCTGCTGTTCCAAACCTCGAAGGAGAGCAAGGCGGAGATGCGCATCTTTGCTTTGCCGGTTGCTGTCTACTTCCTGAATCTCACCGCAGTCTACGCGAGCATTCGCCCTGATGGTGCAGGGCACAAGCTGGGTCGGGCCGCTATGTGCAGCTCTTCATCGGCTTCACAAACTGGCCCTTCCCATTAGGAACGTATCAAACTACCGGGATCGCCGTTCAACTCGCGCTCTTCACTATTCTGCTTTTCCGCTTCGTGCGCACCCGCAGCGACGAAGAACGCTACAAGACAGAACTCGAAGCAGCGCGCACCGTGCAGCAAGTGCTCGTGCCCGACGAAATCCCTACTATTCCCGGCTTTGCATTGGCCAGCGTCTACAAGCCCGCCGGCCAGGTCGGTGGCGACTTCTTCCAGATCATCCCCATCGTCAATGGCGGCGTCCTGGTCGCTATTGGCGACGTCAGCGGCAAGGGCATGCCGGCTGCCATGACCGTCTCGCTCCTGGTCGGAACCCTGCGCACCCTCGCTCATTACACGCAAAAACCCTCGGAGATCCTTGCCGCCATGAACCAGCGCATGCTGGCGCGCAGTTCCGGCGGATTCACTACTTGCCTCGTTCTCACCGTCAGCGCCGCAGGAACGCTCACCGCCGCCAACGCCGGCCATATCGCCCCATACGTGAATGGCCGCGAGCTCGCTCTTTCTAACGGCCTCCCGCTCGGCCTCTCTGCGCACGAGCAATACGCCGAATCCGTCTTTTTGCTCGCAGCGGACGAACAACTGACCCTGATGACCGACGGCGTCGTAGAAGCTCGCGCACCCGACGGCGAACTGCTCGGCTTTGATCGTGTGAAGGCGATAACGACTCAATCGGCGGATTCCATCGTGCAGGCTGCGCGAGACTTTGGCCAGGACGATGACATTACCGTAATGACTCTGCGCCTAGCTCCGGCGGAGATCGCCCAAATTTAAAACGTACCGGCTCGGCTGCGTTGCCTTGGGCATTTTACTTTCGCGGCGAAGTACCTCACGTTAGAGTCGCTGCGCAGGGCAACGTTTCCAACTACTGGCGACTCCTCAGAACTGACTTATCGCAACCGAGGCCTCTGTGACGTTTACGGCATTGTTCAATCCAAAAACCTTCAACCCGGCACCGTCGGCTTGGGTTTGAATCTGTAAGGCTGCTTGGAGCGCAGCCTGCTGCAGGATCGCCATGCATTGTTGCGCGGTGGAATTAGGCGGCAGAGGTTTCGTGACCGTCGTTCCCGTGGCTCCATTCGTCACAGTTAGTGAACCTTGAGCAGCAGCAGTTCCCCCTGCGAAGGAGATGAGGATTCCGTGTGATTGAGAAGGCCCCTGACTTGGCGTAATTGTTTGCGCTGGAGGCGCTGGACCCTGGCTTTGCGGATTATTGGCCCCCGGCGGGCCGAAGAGGTTGTACAGCGCTTGGAAGGGCGCGCTATAGACCGAATCCACCTGGTATGGAATGTGACATTGGCCATTCTCGAGCCAGCCCGGCTGAAGGCCCCGATTGCTCCCCCAAGTACTGATTTGCTTACGGCAGATGAAAAGGTGTGTACCGTCGGCAGCGACGCCGCCGGGAACAAGCGCTCCCACGTTGCCATCGAAGTCCCGCCACTCTGCCGGACCAACGGCAACCTCGTAGGTGTTCGCCACCTGTTCTTTTCCAGCATCGTCTGAGAAGTTGCACGCTCCCTCGACCCACTTGCCGGGGAAAAGATTGTTGTTGTACTGGACGCGGCAGATGTAGAGCGGCGAACCTGGTTTAGGGCCATTCCCCGGACCTCCCATGATGGCGTTCTGGCCGGGAACGAAGGGCTTTTGCGCCGGTTGCCAGGTCACAGAACTCGGCCCTGGATCATAGGGAGGAGGCGGTGGCGTGTAAGCCGGAGGTTGTACGGGCTGGGGATACTTCAGTTGCGTGATTCTGCCCTGGCTGTCGATCGAGGAGCAGTTCGCCCCCACCCACCAGCCGGTGTTCACGTCCAATCCAACGCCGGGATCGCCGAGTTTGCACGGCGGAAACGGCTGTACCTGGGCTGGCGGATAAGGGGGCGGATAAGGATAGGAAGGCGGGTAGGACGGATTCCAGGGAGGCCGTCCACCACCGGTTGCATACAGCACTTCAAAGGGTGGTGCCTGCGTGACCTCAGCTCCCCCGAACGGTATGTGGCAGCTTCCGTCGGAAACCAGCTTGCCGGGCTGATAGCCGTAGTCTGTGCCTGACGCGTCGACGTAGTGGACGCGGCAGGAATAGGTCGGACTGCCACCGACGTCTCTGCCCGTTTGAGCGAGGCCATAGAAGCTTCCCTGGTAGCCGCCCCAACGTGCAGTGCCATAGGCGACCTCGTAGGAATTCATAATTTGTTCCGACCCGCCGAATGGCACATTGCAATTACCCTGAACCCATTTCCCGGGAACAATGGCCCCCTGCACTCGTGCGCGGCATATGTACATCGGGGTGCCCGGATTGGGATCGGCGCCCGGACCGCCCACGATCGCTCCATTGGAAGCATTGGGAGTAAATGGTGAGTTGGCCGGCTGCCAGCTGATGCTTTGGCCAAGCATGCCACCGTTCTGTGCATGGATCGAAGCGACAGAACACCAGAGTAGCAATGAGAACAACAGCAGGCGATCGGAGCGGCGGAAGTAGGTCACTAGGGGTCCCTCTGGTGATATAGCAGCTTGGGGATCACACCAATTTGCGCGTTTATTATCGATGGATTCGGCTAGGTCTGTACATAAAAAAGACTTGTATACTTAGGCATCCCTCTCGGCCCCCGCACTGGATTGTCATTCTCTTTAAGCAAAGGCGTGAGTCATGGCCACCGTCTCCGGTACGTCAGCGGTCACCCATGTTCAGCTTCCTGGCCGGCGCTATGATCGAATCTTCTTCGCCGGCATGATCGTGATCCTCCTGGTGATCGTCTTTGTCGGGTTTGCGCGCACCTACTACCTGGCTGGCCTATTTCACGCACCTTTGCCCGCGCCGATCCTCCACATCCACGGCGCACTCAATACTGCCTGGATGATTTTGCTGCTGGTGCAGACGCTGCTGGTGTCGACAAAGAATGTAGCAATTCACCGCAGGCTGGGCATCGCCGGCTTTGCACTCGCGGCAGCCATGGTCGTGGTTGGCGTGCTGGTAGGAGCAAACCAACTCCATCGTTATGCGGCCGAAGGCGACAAGATTCTGAGCTTCGAGACCACGCCGCTGTTGGAAATCTTCATCTTTGGCGTGCTCGCGGGCGCTGCCTTTGTTTTGCGCCGCAAGTCACCCGCGCACAAACGGCTCATTCTGCTGTCTACCATCGCGATGAGCGGGGCCGCCTTTACTCGCTTCCCGGTAGACGGAATCGCGAGCCACACTGTCCTCGGAATGCTACTGTTAGTGGCGGCGATAGCCGCTTACGATCTGTGGGCTACCCACCGCGTGCATCCGGCTACCGCTCTAGGCGGCGCGCTGATTGCGGCCTACGTATTCCTTGCCGTTCCGATCGGGCACACCGCACCCTGGCATGCATTTGCCCGGTGGGTGCAGTCCTGGAAGGTCTGAGCCGCGCGGTGTGTTGAAAGCTGTCCTTATGAGGACCGGCCCTTATACCGTAACGGTTACGAATACCACCCCGCCCGCGACCTTATCTGCAACAGCGCTTTACCGCTGGCTTTGCTTTTACCTTTTAAAGGTTAATTCGTTGCGCTCCCTGGGCACCTGTGGCTCGGCCGGCGCTGCAAGCTTACGCAGTCCGATCAGGACGATGAGCCCCGACAATAGTGACAGAAGTACAGCCAGCATAAGAATGATTCCGCCTATGTGATCCCACAGTGCGGTCGAGCCCAGGCGTGGTGAACTCGGAGCTTTGGGACCGCTCCCAAAGCCGCCCTGCAAAACCAAGCCGAGCCAATTTAGATACAAAGATGCCGCGGTTATCCAAGCTCCCGCACCCGACCACCGTCCAAGATTCAGCTTCGGCCAAAGGAGGCCGAGAGCGATCAAGCCATATCCACCGATCAACCCCGTCAAGTGGGCGGCGTTTCCAGCACCCCGGTTATGGAAATCGACGATTACGAAGCCCGTGAGCATACCCAGAAAAAGCAAAATTGCGCCGTGCCGGGCCACGCGGAGATCGATAGGCGTTCCCATGAGAGCCCCTCCCTTCCTGCTGCAGCAAAAGGTTTCCACCATCTGGGAGGCAGTCTCTGCCCTACGCAATCGTGCGAGAAAGGGTTTTTGACCAGCTGGCCAAATGCCGTGACAAACTGGACGGTTAGAACGGGTTCTTAATCAAAGCTCTCCGGTGTCCGCGCAGAGTGAGGAAGGGAAGTAGAATCAGCTTGGTGGGTTCATATCGTGAAGCCTGGCTTTACAGGTGGCAGGCGATAAGACTCGACGGTGCAATTGGCGAAATACATGCTGGGGCTTGAGACCAGCATTCAGTTGGCTGCATCCCAAAACGCAGCGCCGGGTTCCGCGCCAATTCAGTTGAGTCGCACGTCAAGGAATAAGCCCTGACCTGGCCCTCTGTGATAGATAGGCACGGTCGGCCCTGACCTCGGTAAAGGAGAACTCATGGAGCAAGCAACGGGATCTCTTCTACGACTTATTTCCCGTGCGGAGCGGGCAAAGGACGAGTCGGGCTTCTTTTCCAGCGAATCCGTGCTCGACGTGCTCAAGTTGATTCTTGCGGGCTCTCCGTTACCTGAAGTGCTCGCGCTCATTGCGCAATTAGTGGAATCTCAAGGCGAGGGCACATTCTGCACCATCTGGCTTCCTGATGGCGACGAAAGGCGAATTCATTGTGCAGCGGCCCCCAGCCTTCCAGGATTCAGCGCTCAGGTAGGCCCGACGCTCGTGAGCCCCAAAGGGGCATCCTGCGGCACGGCTGTATATCGGCGAGAGCCAGTCTATGTCACCGACATCTTAAGCGACTCCTTATGGGATGACTATCGTGACGCAATCTCGCCTTTTGGCATTCGTGCGGTGTGGTCGCGGCCCTTGTTTTCTAGGGAAGGTAAAGTGCTCGGAACATTCGCCATCCTTTATCGCGAAGTCCGTAGCCCGAGTGCAGCCGACCTGCAGTTGATCGAGAATGCCGGCCACATCGCGGGAATCGCGATTGAGCGCCACTTGAATGAACAAAAGCTGCGGCATGAACGCGACCGGCTGCGCTTGCTTCTCAAAATCACCAACAGCATGACATCCAAGCTGGACCTCGGCCATTTGGTTGCGACACTCTCCACCAATTTGCTCAGCGTAACGCGCTGCGATTTTTGCGCGTTGCTCTTGCCCCACGTGGATCGTAGTCAATTGCGCATGACCGTTCTTATACAACCCGGAGAGCCGAGGCGCCATTCGCTGATGGCACCATCGTTCCGGTAAAAGGTTCGACCTGTGGTAAAGCTTTTGTCTCCGGTAAGAACCAACTTATCAACCGCCTCGAAGACCTGAGCCACGACCCTGAAACCTTCGGAAATAGCTGAGGGGCGTCGCTTCTTTGATCGAGTGCTGGCGGAGGGTTTGAAGTCCGGCTGCGAACTACCGCTTATCGGTCGAAAAGGCGTCATCGGTGTTTTGGGAGCTTTCAGCCGCACCGAGAGGGCTTTCAGCGAAGATGAGTTTTCCTTTCTGGAACAAGTGGCCTTACAGGTAGCCATTGCGGTTGAGAATGCTTTGGACTTTGAAGAGGCGACCGAAGACAGGGTCAGCGAAACGAAACGGAGACTGTATCTCGAAGAGGAAGTTCGTGCCGAGTTTGGAGCAATTGTCGGCGATAGTCCAGCTTTGAACACTGCGTTGCACCTGGTATCTGTCGTGGCGCCTACGGATTCGAGCGTGCTGATCCTGGGTGAGACGGGAACAGGTAAGGAGCTTATTGCGCGCGCCATCCATAACCTTAGTAGCCGGCGGGAACGGGCTTTTGTCAAATTGAATTGCGCGGCGATCCCGCTTGGGCTCCTTGAAAGTGAGTTATTCGGCCACGAAAGGGGAGCATTTACCGGAGCCATCGCGCAGAAAACGGGACGTTTCGAACTCGCGAACAAAGGCACTCTCTTCCTTGATGAAGTCGGAGACATCCCTCTGGAGCTTCAGGCGAAACTGCTACGGGTACTGCAGGAACAGGAATTCGAGAGACTCGGCAGCAACCGCACGCACAAAGTAGACGTTCGCGTGATCGCGGCTACTCATCGTGATTTGGCCGCTATGGTAAGGCAGACGACATTTCGCGAAGATCTGTACTATCGGCTGAAAGTATTTCCCATCCATGTTCCGCCTTTACGGCAACGTACGGAGGACATTCCGAAGCTTGTCTGGCATTTCACAGAGCTCTACGCGCGACGAATGAACAAGAGAATCGACGAAATCCCTTCGGAGATCATGGATGCGCTGATGCGCTATCGCTGGCCCGGGAATGTTCGGGAATTGCAGAACTTTATCGAACGGGCAGTGATTCTCTCTCCTCGCACTGTATTGCGAGCCCCGACTTCCGAATTGGAGCCCTTCAGCGCTCACAAGGGACCCAATCTGCCCATTACGGGTCTCGAGGAAGTTGAGCGAGATCATATCCTCCGTGCGCTGGAAGCGAGCAATTGGGTAGTGGGCGGCCGGAACGGCGCTGCGGAGCGACTAGGAATGAAGCGGACATCCTTGGTTTACAAGATGCGCAAGCTCCGGATAAGCCGTCCCGTCTCCACCCAATAACAAACTGCCGTCGTCCTGCTGATCTGTATCAGGGCCCGACTTCATAGGTTTATGTTTTGTATCAGGGCTCAACTTTAGTCGGGCCGTAGACCGGGCACTGATGAGGGCTTTCGTGTCTTCTAATTCTCACGCAGACTGTTTAGCCTGGTCTCCCTTGGCTGAGTCACACGGTGGCAGCCCCCTGCTTTAGCTGGGGGAGCGACGCTTCAGCGTCGCGGAAAAGAATCGCAACTTCATCGAACGGGCGTTCATCCCTGGGTTCCCACCAGGCTCAGCTTTATTATTCTTCTCTCCCACTCCTACCCTACGACGGTCCAAGAGTTCAAATTTCACCACTGTCGGACTACAGTCGCAGGTTCGTCACGTTAAATCTCCGGTGCGCAACCTGCTGACGCCCAGTAACCTTCGGCGGCAGAATCACTTAGGCGCGAAAATCCGAAATCGCACAGCAACCTTGAGCGATGGCCCGCCGATTGCACCTGGAATACACATGGACAAGGGCATCGAGACAACTTCTTCAGCCCACGCTAATCAGGGTCGCGCATTGGAAGTCTACGATGTCGTCATCCTCGGTGGCGGTACCGGATCGACGGTGGCCGCATGGACATTTGCCAGTCAAGGACAACGCGTTGCGGTGATCGAGCGCAAGTACATCGGTGGATCATGCCCCAACATCGCCTGTCTGCCGAGTAAGAACATTCTCCACACCGCGCGAGTGGCGGCGTATTTTCGTCGCGGCAAAGAGTTCGGCATGCTCGCGGACAATTTCCAAGTTGACATGGCGGCAGTCCTTGGCCGAAAACGCGCAATGGTCTCCGGCTTGAACGAGATCTATCTAGCCAACTATAAGGAGACTGGTGCCGAATTCATTCTAGGCTCGGGACGCTTTGTCGGCCCGAAGACGGTGGAAGTCACTCTTCCTGGTGGAACAACTCGCCGCCTCCATGGAGCCAATGTAATCGTCAGCACCGGTACCCGGGCTGTCTTGGACTCAACTCCTGGGCTGGTCGATGCAAAACCCCTCACCCATATCGAAGCACTCGAATTGGATCGAGTTCCGGCACAACTGCTAGTGCTTGGCGGCGGCTACGTCGGGCTGGAATTCGCGCAGGCCATGCGCCGCTTCGGCAGCAAGGTTACCCTCATCGATCACAATGACCGGTTGCTGCATAAGGAAGACGATGACGTGACCCAAGCTCTCGCTAATTTGTTTACCGACGAGGGCATTGACAAGGTCTTGAACGCGCGGCCAATACGGATTTCCGGAAAATCAGGCGACTCAGTCACCGTTGTCGTCGAGCAACGCGGCCAAGAAAAGACTCTCACGGGCACGCATCTTCTGGTCGCAGCGGGCCGGCGGCCAAACACCGAGAACATCGGGCTGGAATCGGCTGGAATTGACCTGACAGATCGCGGCTATATCAAGGTTAACGAGCGGCTCGAGACCACCGCCCCCGGCGTTTGGGCCATCGGCGAAGTAGCGGGCAGCCCTCAGTTCACCCACGTCAGCGTTGATGATTTCCGCGTCGTTCGCGACAACCTCGAAGGGGGCAACCACGTTACGACAGGCAGGCTCATCCCCTACACACTTTTTACAGACCCCGAGCTTGCACGCGTAGGCCTGAATGAGAAAGAAGCCAAAGCGCGAGGAATGGCCTACCGCTTGTTCAAGATCCCCATGGAACAGGTGCTTCGGGCCCGAACCGTCTCTGAGACACGAGGGTTCTTGAAGGCGCTGGTAGAAGTAGCTGGCAATCGCATTCTTGGCTTCACGGCCTTTGCTGTCGATGCCGGAGAGATCATGGCTTCGGTACAGACGGCCATGATCGCCGGAATGCCTTATACCGCGCTCCGCGATGCCATTTGGGCTCACCCGACCCTGGTCGAAGGGCTTTCTCCATTATTCTCCTCGGCACCGTCGCTATCGGCCGATACCCAAGCGAATTCACCGGTCATGGCGCATAGCCGTTCTTGATGAAAGTCGAACGATGAAAATAACGCCATATCGGTCCGGCAAGTATCCAACCAGCTGAAGGGAGACAACAATGCAACAACTGCGGAATCAGCTGGAAGAAGCCCAAAGCGACGGGGTGGCCGTCGGTCACTTCAATATCTCCGATTTGACGTTGCTCAAAGCCGTATATGCGGCCGCTCAGGAGCTGAAGGTCCCGGTAATCGTCGGCGCATCCGAAGGGGAGCGCGCATTTTTAGGTGTGGCTCAAATCGCGGCTTTGGTAAGAAGCCTGCGCGAGGAGCAGGGAATACCCATTTTTCTCAATGCCGATCATACCCATTCCCTTGAGAGCGCAAT
Organism: uncultured Acidobacteriaceae bacterium; assembly: GCA_963793525.1. Taxonomy (GTDB): domain Bacteria; phylum Acidobacteriota; class Terriglobia; order Terriglobales; family Acidobacteriaceae; genus PALSA-350. The sequence continues at coordinate 102,063 of CAWCAZ010000005.1, read as the reverse complement.
GGCGGCGGCGAAGGCCGGGTTCGATTCGATCGTATTCGACTTATCCGCATTGCCATTTGAGGAGAATGTCAAGCAAACCAGGCAAGCGATCGAAGCGCTGAAGTCCGTAAATCCAAAAATCCTCGTAGAAGGGGAGATCGGCAATATCGGAACAGGGTCCGAGATCCATGACTCGGTGCCTGACCACTCGAAGGACCTGACCACCCCCGAAGAAGCACAGCAGTTTGTCGAAAGCACGGGAGTCGATATTCTCGCTCCGGCAGTTGGTAACTCGCACGGCATGGTGCAAAGCATGGTGCAAGGAAACGTGAGGAAGCGGCTCGACCTGGCACGGATCCGCGAGATCAAGCGCGCGACGGGATCTTTGTTGACTTTGCATGGCGGCTCTGGGACAGAAGATCATGACCTCGAGGAAGCGATCGCAGCCGGAATCAATATCGTTCACATCAACACCGAACTCCGGGTGGCCTGGCGGCGTGGTCTGGAAGAGGCCCTTGCCAAAAATCCGCGGGAGGTTGTTCCTTATAAGCTCCTGCCCGTCGCGGAAGAATCCGTCAAGCAGGTTGTTCTGGCCCGATTGCGCTTATTCAACCACCAAACGCAACCCGTGGCGCGATGAGTTGCAGTTCGCTGAGTGGAAGGAGATCAGCCTTGTATCAGGGCGCGGCATTAGCCAAGCCATAACGAGCCGGAGCACCAGGGATGATTCTAGAGCGACCCTGAGAACCTGACGGTCCAAGAATCTAATCTCGGAGACATAGTCCCGAAGGGACCGCTGAGAATATCCCAGGATGGAGTCCTGGGCGTCTTCACCCTTCCCTCCGGAACGAACCTGCAAATCTCAAGCAGGCACTTCCGCCTGCTCTATTTAAGCCTTGTCCTATGGGGCTTGAGTAGGACGTGCCACTAATCTCGTACCTATTTTTCAAAAATGAGGAGAAATTTTTATGAGTCAGGTTCTTACCCAATCCGCTATACCTGTGACCTCCGTTCATAAGATCGAAGCAGACGGAGTGAACGTCTTCTACCGCGAGGCCGGTGACCCGGGTGCGCCCGTGGTGCTGTTGCTGCACGGATTCCCGACATCATCGTTCATGTTCCGCGAACTCATTCCACGCCTGGCGGACAAGTTTCGCGTGATCGCACCAGATCTGCCTGGTTTCGGGTTCACGGAAATACCTGAGAAACGGAACTATAACTATTCGTTCGACGCCTTGGCCCGCACCATCGAGGCCTTTACTGAAGCGCTCGGCCTGAACCGCTATGCGATCTATGTCTTCGACTACGGGGCTCCCACCGGCCTTCGTCTGGCGATGGCCCACCCCGAACGAGTTTCAGCGATCATTTCGCAGAACGGCAATGCCTATGAAGAAGGGCTCGGCGATGCGTGGGGACCCATTCGAAAATATTGGGCGGAGCCGACAGCAGAGAACCGCGAAGTGATTGGGAAAAACATCCTGACCCTCGAAGGGACGCGCTGGCAATACACGCACGGTGTAGCCGATCCGGAAAGCATCGCGCCTGAGTCCTATACGTTGGATGTGGCGCTGCTGGAACGCAAGGGCAACAGGGATATTCAGCTCAATTTGTTTCTGGATTACGCGTCCAATGTGAAGCTTTATCCCAAGTTTCAAGAGTATTTCCGCAAATCAAAGCCGCCTTTACTTGCGATCTGGGGCAAAAACGATCCCTTTTTTATTCCCGCGGGAGCGAAGGCATTTCAGAAAGATCTGCCTAGCGCCACGGTTCAGTTGCTGGATACGGGACATTTTGCTACGGAGACACACGTGGTGGAAATCGCCGCTGCCATGAGAGAGTTCCTTGAAGCGGCGAGCGCCGCTCGCCGCGCGGATAAGGTGGTTGCGCGATGAACGGTACAGTCGTGCTGGTGCACGGAGCCTGGGCCGATGGATGTTGTTGGAGTAACGTCATCTTGCCCTTGCGAAACCAGGGGCTGCAGGTCACCGCGGCGCCCATTCCCCTCACGTCGCTTACCGATGACGCTGCCGTTCTTCGACGCGTGATCGAGAGAACGACCGGCCCGGTCATCCTGGTAGGACATGCGTATGCGGGCGCTGTGATCGCCGCGGCCCATGATGATCGAGTGAAATCGCTGGTGTACATTGCAGCGTTAGCACCCGATGAGGGGGAGACGGTTGCAGATGTGTTTTATCGTACCGCGCCGCATCCCAAAGCTCCCCAGCTTGCCCCGGATGCGCATGGGCTGATTTGGATGCCGGAGGAGGGTTTCGGCTGTGCGGTAGCTCACAAGGCATCTCCGGACAAACTCGCCATTATGGCCGCGGTGCAGCGGCCAATCGCGGTGCAATGCATTCAGGAAAAGGCCCCCGCCCCGGCGTGGAAGAAGACCCCCTCGTGGTATTTAATCGCCGAAGAGGATCGCATGATTGTCCCCGAAACCCAACGATTCATGGCCACTCGGATGGAAGCAACCATACGCTCTCATAAGGTAGACCACTCGCCGATGTACACGGCGCCGGAGCTCGTAGTGGATGTAATTCTGGAAGCTGCCTGATGGTTTCCCGTGATAGCAATGCGCTCGCGGCGATTTAAGCACGCCATTGCACAACAATGAGGAGCACATGAAAGACAATTCCGTTGCTATTGTTACTGGCGCAAGCCAGGGAATCGGTCGTGCGACTGCGTTGCGGTTGGCACGCGATTTCTCCGCGGTTGTACTTGCCTCGAGAAATCAGGACGAGTTGCAGACAGCGGCCGCGGCTGTATGCGCCGCAGGCGCCAAGTCACAAATCTTCGCGCTCGACCTGCGTGAGCCCCAGGCGGCTGAAACCCTTGTCAAGGGAACTCTAGAGCGTTTTGGCAGAATCGACGCCCTGCTCAACATTGCAGGAGCAGTACCACAGATTGATCTCTTCGAGATGACGGATGCGCAGTGGGAAGACGGCTTAGCGCTCAAGCTCCATGGCGCGCGCCGTCTGACGATACGAGCCTGGGAGGCTCTGAAAGCTTCGAAGGGATCCGTGGTTCTGATTTCAGGCAGCGCCGCCCTCGATCCCAAACCCGGGTTCGCCGCGGTCGCCACCGTGAATGCCGCAATCATCGCGCTGGCAAAGGCATTCGCGGAGCAGGGCATTAAGGACGGCGTACAAGTCAATAGCGTGGTGCCAGGTGCTGTGATGACCGGACGCAGGGAGTCGTTCTTTAAGAATTGGGCGCCGGCACACAACCTCACGGTGGAAGAGGCAGTGAAGAAGTTCCCGGAGGAAGTCGGCATCGCTCGATTCGGCAAACCAGAAGAGATTGCCGACCTGATGGCTTACCTGGTATCCCCTGCGGCGAAGTGGATGACGGGCTCTTGTGTGCGCATGGACGGCGGAGAAATCAAAGGCATCTAGTAGACCTCAGCGCGGTCCAGGGGCAATCGCACATGAAATGTTGTTTTCTGTGGATTCGAATCGAAAGCAACCGCGCCAAAATGCTTCTGGATGACTCGTTGCACGGTATCCAGACCCAGCCCCAATCCCTTGCCGAAGGGTTTTGTCGTAAAGAAGGGCTCGAACACACGATTCGCACACTCCTCAGGAATTCCGTGGCCGGTATCGGTGATCTCGACAAGAATCGTCCTCCCCTGCAACTTGGTGGATAGGGTGAGCGTTCCAGAGTCACCCATGGCGTCTAACGCGTTCTCTATCAGCCCTGCCCAAGCCTGGTTCAGTTCGCTCCCATAGGCTTGGAGCAACGGAACATCCCGACTGTAGAGACGTCTTATCGTGATGCCAGCGAGTTTGGGCTGAAAAAGTTGCAGCACGATGTCGAGAGACGCGGCAACATTGACATCCTGGATGGGCTGCCGATCCATATATGAGTAGTCCTTTACTGCCGTGACGAGGCGGAAGATCCTGTCAGCCGCCTCGCTCACCAACAGCAAGGAAGCCTCCCGCTCGAGGGCAGCCATAGCATCGCTCATGGCAACGCACAGCTTCTCAGCAGGTACGAGGCGCTCAAGTTCCTGAAGGGACGAGAGCTGGACATTGGCTTCGGCCAGTATGGGAGCGAATTTCCATGCCTCGGCAAACTCTTTTTCTTCCAGCCAATTGGTTAACGAATCTTCAAGGCTTGCGGTATCGACGCCATCCGGCCTTTCGCGGCCCCGCGAGACTGCAGAACGGAGTCTGGAAAGCCAATCGAGGTAGGCGTCGAGGCGATCGTCTGTGCCCAATGCCATTCCCACTCGATAAGCAGCACGCTCTGCTGGGCCTTCCACGGCGCCTAGCAGATGTGAGGCCGCGCTTTTAGCCGCCGACGCCGGGTTGTTCAGTTCATGCGCGAGGTTTGCGGCAAGTTTGTTGAGCGCCGCCAGTTTCCCAATCTGCTCTTCTGCTCGCGTGTATTCTCGATTGCGGTCCAACAATAGCCGAACAACCCGTTGCGTCATCGACGGTATCGCCGTCAGTAGTTCCGGGAAATGGCTGTCGTGCAACTCCAGAATCCACGTGTCTCCGGACGAGCGCCCGTCCGCATTCCATGCCTTGATGCGCGAGAAAGGGGTCTTGCCTGTGATCCGGCCCGTCTGGCCGATCAGGACGGAGACAGGGCTCGATGAATGGCGCTTGACGATAACTTCGCCCTGCAGGATGAACATCAGGTGTTCCGGCGGAGTTCCCTGACTGAAAATAAGCTCACCGTCTTTAGCAAACCTCTCCGTTCCATGGGTCGCGAGCCAGGTGAACTCCTCCTGCGTCAGGCCTTTCAGAGCTTCGATCGTGCTCAACGCTGCAACAATATCTGCAATGGAGCTGGCGTGGTCAGCGCGTTCCACTTTCAATTGCATTGGCTCCGCCATCAGGTCGCTTGGGAGGTTCATTACCATCGCCTCGTTAACATCCATCAGATCCACACAAACCCGGCCCGGTCGCTATATTTTAGGCTACACAGGCTGCAGAAAACCTCGCAGCTGGGTCAATCTGTGCGGACGAGCGCCTCTGGTTCCCTAACGAACGACGGGTGGCCCATATCTCGCTGGTTTTTCGCGAGATGTGGGATTCACGGCTGTTGACCGCTAAGTGCATCGGATGTATCGGCAGCCAGAGGGAAAAAGCGCTCGTAACCCCACATCTCGCGACAAACCAGCGAGATATGGGCCCACCCGTCCTTGGCGAGGGAAGCAGAGCCAGCCACCGAGGATGAATCATTGCTGGTAAGCGATCCCAGAGCCTTCGACGTCTAACAGGGTTCGGATTGCGACTCGGTTGGAAGCAATTCTGCGCGCAGCGTCAATCGAGCGCGGGACAACCTTGACTTGACCGCAGGAACAGATATTCCGAGAGCCTGCGCGATCTCCCGCGCGGAATATTCGCTTGCTTGCCACAGTTCAACGACTTCCCGGCAGCGTGGCGGCAGCCGGCGTACTGCTTCCTTCAGCAAGGCTTCTCTCTCTTTCCGAGCGTAGCTGGTCTCCGGGTCATCCGTGAGGGACTCTATCTCCCACTTCTCGCTGTTGCCACTAGCATCGTCGGTACCGTCAAGCGAAAACTCGAGATAATTGCGCCTCTTCCGTAGGATCATGAGCGCCGAATTTATAGCGATCCGTGTGAGCCACGTGGAAAAGCTCGATCTTTCCTGAAAATTGTTCAGATGTGAGAAAGCTCTCAGTAAGGAGTCCTGAAACGCATCTTCCGCATCCTGCCGGTTTCTGGTGATTCGAAAGGCCTCGTGAAAGACCTTTCTGTAGTGGCGCTTGCTTAGCTCGACGAAAGCATCGCCGTCCCCTGATTTTGCTGTTGAGACCAGCAATGCGTCGCTCATCTGCGTAGAGCCTTCCTCGAAGGCATCCTTGTCTTCCACTGTCATGAGTACTCTCCCAAGGTTATAAGTAACTAGAAGCCGATCAGTCGTATCAATCCATCACGTGTGTGGATCGCTTGGCAATTTCGGTTAATGCACATGTGTTACCAAACCGTACCGGCAACTGCGGTCACCGGCAAGCGAACGGTTCTTAGTCCATTGCAGAGCTTTAGCCAACAAGCTAAGGCGCTATAACATCAAAGGTTACGAATGTTCTCGAAACCCTGGTGCTGTGAGAGTTCTACACAACGGTTAGCGTTCCGCGACGCCATTGCTGTGACGAATTTGGCGACCAACTTCTGCCAGAGTTGAACAACCGTCGCCAGTTCGTAGGTGGGCGACGGGATGCGGCCGATCCTCCTCCGGAGACCCGCGTACCGTGACGGACGTCCGTCACTGTCGGCCATCCGTCCCAGCTTCGTCAGCTTGAGAACAGGATTTGTCTTGATATTGGCGATTGATTCCACGGAGCAGAAAGAACTTAGGCCGGCAACGCGGCATCAGGGAAGAGGCTTTGTATTTGGTATTCCGGTTGCATCTGGACACTCGCAGGGGCGAAAGATTACCATCCTGCCCTACGCTGCGGGCAACCTGCTCGTTCCATCCAAACGCAACTACATCAACAGGGCAAGGAGAACAGATTTATGAGCCAGGCGCTGACAGGACAGCCCATGAACGCGGTGATCCGGCCGGAAACACAAATCGGCCACGCGGTAGCCAAAAGCACTTTAACCAAGTTGGCCGCATGGATAAATGATCGTAATATTCCCTTCCTGGTTATTAGTATCGGCATGATCGTCATGCTCCTTTGGGCCGGGTCTTACAAAATGACTGCTCCCGGTGCCGAAGGCATCATTCCCCTGGTTTCTAACAGCCCGTTGATCAGCTGGCACTTTAAACTGTTCGGCCCCTATATTGGCTCCGATATCATCGGTTTCACCGAGATCGTCGCCGCCCTCTTGATGGTCGTGGGCTACTTGAGACCCCAAGCCGGTATCACCGGCGGTCTCATCGCAACAGGCATGTTTGCGACAACGAGCACAATGCTCATAACGACCCCGGGGGCGATTATTAGCGTTCACGGCCTAAGGTACATGAGCTTTCTAGGCCTGTTTCTTTTCAAGGACGTCATATCCCTCGGCGCATCCCTTTACTTGGCCACCTATAACGGCCAAAGAGCGATCCTTTCTGAAAACAAAAGCCAGTAGCTGAAGTCAATGATCTACGATGGGGCACTTCTGCCCACCTTTAGCGGGATTCCTCTCATTGTCGAGTAGACGATCGCTCGACCCCCCGGAACACGATCCCGCCGGGGACAACCACAGTAATTTCTGTTCCGGAGCTCGCGGAACTTACGATCGTCAGTCTGCCGCCGATTCGCGCAACCCGCTCGCGTATTCCCTGGAGGCCAAAGTGTCCTTCCGTGCCGTGAGCCAGGATGGCCGGGTCGATGCCGATTCCATTGTCTCTTACGTGCACAGCAAGATCGTCCCCATATTTCAAACCAACTTCCAGCTGACTTCCTTTGGAGTGCGTGCAGGCATCATGAATGGCCTCATAGCCAACGCGATAGAGCTCATCGCAGACAAGCGGGTGCATCTCTTTTGCATGTCCGGTCACCGAAAAGGACACCTCCATCAGGCCAACCCATCGACATTCTTCTGTGGCCCGCCTGAGGGCCTCCTCCAGGTCGTTCTTTTGCGTGGTTGAGGTGCGGGGAGAGTCTAGTGCAACTCGACCCTGCTGGACGGCCTGTCCTAGCCAATCAGACAACTGCTCCACTGCCCGTCGCATGTGCACGGGATCGGATGACCTTTCCAGTGCATCGTCAGCAACCAGTTTGCTACCCTCAAGAGTTTGGAGAAGGGTGTCATGGAGTTCTCGCGCCATTCGAGTGCGTTCGGCTAACTGCTCATCAAAACGGGCGGCCAGTGATTGGTAAATTTGCTGAACGCGCAGCCGATAGAGAGCCCGGATCAGGAATGCGCTGCTTAATGCGCATAGGCCCAGGAACCACTTGCTATGGAACCATACCGGCGAAATTCCAAAGTTTACGGTCAGAAAACAGAGCCGCAATGACCGCGAAATTTCCAGCCTCTCCACCTTAGATCACGATTCTCCCAAGCTGCGGTCCGCCGGAAACGGTGCTGAACCGTTTTCGAAAAGATACGTTCGCTAAGCCGCTTTCCTGACTGTACTGCGCTTGGGGGGGGCCGCGACGCACCAGGATGAACTGCCGGAATGCTGTAGATTTCTACAGGGTCGGCGCGATCAGATTTGAAGCAGACCACGCCGGATGGCGATCGTGACCGCGTGTGTCCGATCATTGGCTCCCAGCTTGTCTACCAGGTTCTTGATATGGAAGTTGACTGTGGTCTCGGCGATGGTCAAGGCATCCGCGATCTGCTTGTTGCGATATCCTCTCGAATCAGCCGGAGCACATCCAGCTCTCGCGTCGTCAGATCGTCGTCTCCGAGATGCTCAGCCAGGCGAGCCGCCACATCCGGCGGGACGTGCCGTTTTCCCTCGTGTACCGACCGGATCACTCCCAGTAATTCGTTCTTTGGCATGCTCCAGGATGTACGCCGAAGCGCCTGCTCGCAGCGCACGCTGAATCTCACCATCACTATCTGAAGTTGTGAGAATGATGATGCGGGCCTGCGGGGACTCGCCCCGAATGGCGATGAGCGCGTCCGTGCCATTGGTACCAGGAAGGCGGAGGTCCATCAGGGTTATGTCCGGCCGATGGTGACGAAACTCCGCCATGGCTTCAGCTGCATTCGATGCTTGCGCAACCAACACCATGTCTGACTGGGACGCAATGATCGTGCTCAGCCCTTCACGAAAAACCGGATGATCCTCAACACTCAAGATCCGAATCAGGTTGGGAGCGGCCAACGTAATTGCCTCGTTAATCAAATTGTAAATAGTTGTTTGACTCTTGGCCAAGGGCTGAATCTGGCCTCAATTTCCCGTAGAAAAATGCAGCCTGAGAACGGTTGGATTTGGGGTAGCCGAACCATAAAGGCGTCATTCATCATCAAGAAGGTTGGCCGGAGGCTGTAATGGAGAGTTCGAACGCATTTCGCGTGTGTGATCAGAACCGTACTGAGCACATATTCGATCAAATCATCGAGCAGGAAACGCGCGCCGAGTTTGCCGCGATCGTCGGTGAGAGCCCTCTGTTGAAGGCTGCATTGCATCTGGCGTCGATTGTGGCGCCCACAACTTCGAGCGTGATGATTCTGGGCGAGACGGGAACGGGGAAGGAGCTTATCGCGCGAGCAGTCCACAACCTGAGCGGCCGAAGGGAACGACCGTTTGTCCGGTTGAATTGCGCTGCCATCCCGCTCGGGCTTTTAGAGAGCGAACTGTTCGGTCATGAACGAGGAGCATTCACTGGGGCGATCGCGCCAAAGATGGGACGTTTTGAACTCGCAGACAAGTCGTCACCGTGAGCGATGACGGCCGCGGTGGCGATGTGACGCTCATGCGAGAAGGGAAGGCCGGGCACTACGGGATCAAAGGAATGTACGAACGCGCTCGAAGTATCGATGCAGAGCTTGTCGTCGAGAGTACTCCGGGTAAAGGCACAACGGTCACACTGTGCGTTCCGAGGCGGCTGGCATATCAGGACATCGGGTCCGAATGGTTCATTCGGAGATTAGGGAGAAAGCGGCAAACTCCCGAGGAGAACGCAACCGAAGGTTAACGAGCAGTGCCAATCGATCAGTCAGTCACTTTGGGCTTGTTGCTGCCGAGGGCGGGGCCCATGGTCTCAAATACGCCATCGTTCCTGACCAGCCGGTGGAAGAGAATCGCTGCGACGTGCATCAGGATCAGCGCGAAGAAGGCAAAGGCGAGGTAGAAATGCGCATGCCACAGCAGCGTATGCAGGGTAGGGCTCAGAGGCAGGATCGGTGGCAGATGCACGCCGCCGTACAGCACGACGGGGTAGGAAGCCGCGGACAACATTCCCCAGCCGAGCAACGGCATGGCGATCATCAGCCCGTACAAAGCGATCTGTGACAGGTACGCGCCCAGCTTTATCGGCTCCGGCAGATCCGCAGGCAGCGCAGGTGAGCCGTAAACAAGCCGCAGCACCAGACGGATGAGTACCAGCACCAGGATGGCGATCCCCAGCGGCTTATGAATCTGAACCAGCGTCAGGTACTTCGGAGTGACGGTCGAGACCATGCCTACCCCGATGAACAGCATGGCCAGGATGCAGGCCGCCATGAGCCAGTGAAGTAGTCGCTGTGGCGCAGCGAAGCGTTTGCGGTTGGTCGTCATTCTTTAGCTCCTGCGGCGGTACGCGGATAGTAGGCTTCCTCTGCCGTGCGGCTGTTGTAGGACCGAGAGTAAGCAGCCGAGCGGGCGGCAGGGAATGGGTCATCTGAGGTCTTGATGCCGGCCGGCAACACAGTCGGGTCGAAATTGATGTCGCGGCACGGTCCATCACGCTCGGGTTCGATCTGCTGCACGGTAAGAGTTCCCACGTCGACCGTGCGGCGGCCTGCGGGCCAAGCATGGTTGGGGTCCGCGGTTGGATCACCCGGGTTGGCGACGGTCAACATCAGGCTCCAGTGTTGAGGTCCGGCAGCGACACGCTGGGTGATCTCCTGCTCCAGGAAATCGGGGCCGCGCTTGGCCAGTTCATCCGGCGAGACCGGCACAGCCTGGGCCGCGGGAACCAAGGACCAGCGTATCGGATGTTCGGCGCCGGATTCGTCGACAAAGAGAAAGGAGTCGAGGCTGTTGTAAGGCTCCTCCGCATAGCTCCCGGTCCACGGGGCACTCTTGGCCCAACCGACGAAGGTGAGGAATTCCGGATTCGCGGCGATGAACTTCTTCATGGCGTCAGGATCCTTGCTTCCGGAGGCAGTCAGCAGCTGGTAGAAGGCTTGCGGCGTGGAGACGGGGAAGATCGGAGCGTCGATCATGGCGCTGCGCCATTCCTGCCCGTCGGGTGTCTTGATGCTAATGCCGAGGCCGCGCACGCGCACCATGGCATCGGCCGCATTCGGATCCGCCGTGGCCAGGTTGAATCGTCCCAACACCGGATACTGGCCGCGAACGAAAACCTGCGCCCGGGAGAGCGCCGTGCCCTGTCCATTAGCGTCGAACGTGCCGGTGAAACAAATGCCTTTGGCATGGTTGCGACGATGGCCAAGCGCCGGGCCACCCGGAGGCGCCAACCCCGCGACGATCTTTTTTGGCGTCAGCCGCTGCGGCGAGAGCCACCCGGCGGTATAAGCGAAAGCAACGGCGGCTACACCGACGACCGCAGCAATAATTACCAGCGACTTGAGTGGAGACTGACTTGCCGATGAGGGTGACTGGACCATTCAAACCTCTCTTTAGCCGGGATTTCCAGAGCCCAAAAACCGGAGGCGCCCGGGAGAGCCTTTGCCAGGACTTGAAACACGCTCATCCCCGCTCGACTTAGAGTTCGAGTTCCGGCAGGCGGTCTCATCATCCTGCTATTTTTTTCGCTTCTGACGGCCGCCCGCGCAGCACGTTCAACCGATCTTACGACGAGAAGCCGTCAGTGACGGGGATTGGTCACAAATCCGTCTCCGTCGAAGCAAAGTGTGCCCAATGCCACCCATGCGGATCGTCCTCAAGAAGAAGACGTTAGCGGATTGCCCCTTGGCCTCGGGATATTCCATGAGTTGGCAATTTGCTTGCTAAGTAGTGTTGTGGACCCGCTTGGTGCATAGAATACGTGGTTTATCGTAAAGCCCTGGGAGAAATCAGAAGTATCCAGTATAGAAACCAAACGCAATGGCGAAACTTCTGTCAGTAAATGTCGGCCTTCCGCGGGAAATTGAGTGGCAGGGCAAGGTGGTTCGGACAGCCATCTGGAAGCGTCCTGTAACCCAGCGCGTCATGGCGCGGCGATTGAATTTGGACGGCGATGGCCAAGGGGATCTTGCCGGTCATGGGGGAGAGCACCGTGCCGTGATGGTTTATCAGCTCCAGGCCTATCGGTATTGGGAGTCGCAGCTCGGCCGGAACGACTTTGAACACGGACAGTTTGGTGAGAATTTTACGGTCGATGGCCTGGCGGACGATGAGGTCGGTATCGGTGACCGGTACAGAATCGGGGGCGCGGTTTTTGAAGTGACGCAGCCCCGCGTCACCTGCTATCGGCTGGGGATTCGAATGAACAATCCCCAGATGGCGGCCCTGGTTGTCGCGCACCACCGGCCAGGCTTCTATTTCCGGGTGATTGAGGAGGGCGAGGTTGGTGCGGGAGACGAAATTCTGAAGGTTTCTGAGGGACCGGGAAAGATCACGGTGGCGGAAATAGATTCTCTGCTCTACCTTCCCAACCACGACCGCAGCCGCATGGCGGTCGCCACTGCTATTCCCGCTCTCAGTGCGGGATGGAGAAATTCGCTGCAGGCACTTCTCGAGGCTGACAAGGACGGAGTCCACGAGGGAAATGCGGGACTCACTTCGGTTCAGGCGCCGCCTGCATGGAATGGCTTTCGGGGGTTGAGAGTGACAGCAGTTCATCGGGAATCGAGCGACGTAACGTCAGTCGTGTTAGGGGCTGCGGATGGAGCACCTCTCCCACCTTCCTCTCCCGGTCAATACCTGGCGCTGCGGCTGCACCCCGATAAGACTTCCAACTCTGTCGTGAACAGTTATTCGATATCCGGTGCGTCTGGTTCCGGCGCGTATCGCATCAGCGTCAAGCGTGGCGCCGGTCCAGGCAGCCGGTATGTTGTGGGCTCGATCCGGGTCGGCGATTTGGTTGAGACTAGCGCGCCGCGCGGCGAATTTGTCTTGCGAACCGGTACCCGTCCGGTCCTGCTGATCAGCGCTGGGATTGGCGTCACCCCCGTCCTCTCCATGCTCTACGCTCTCGCAAATACCTATGCTGCATCGCCGCGAGAGGTGTGGTGGATTTACGGTACACGCAATGCAGAGGAGCATGTCTTTGCCTCGGAGGCGCGGAAGCTCCTGAACGCCATTCCCGGAAGCCATTCTGCAATCGCCTACAGCAACCCGGATCCAGCAGAGCAATTGGGTAAGGACTACGACATCCAGGGGCACATCAACCTCGCGAGTTTACAGAAGCTCGGCACTCCCACCGATGCTGACTACTATTTATGCGGCCCGACGGCCTTTCTTGCGGATATGAATCGTGACCTCGCTGCTTTGGGTGTCTCGCCAGGCGCTGTCCATCAGGAAGTGTTTGGAGCTTTGAGCTCCATTGAACCAGGCGTGACCAAAACAGAAGGAAAGATTCCGCACCTTCCAATTGGCTCTCCAGGTATCGGGCCGACCGTGTCCTTCTCTCGTAGCGGTCTGGTTGTCCCGTGGGACTCCCGTTTCAATAGCCTGTTGGAGTTTGCAGAAGCTTGCGATGTTTCCGTGAGATGGTCTTGCCGCACTGGTGTTTGCCATATGTGTGAGAGCGGACTCCTCGACGGCGAGGTTCGCTACGCTCCCGAGCCGCTTGACCGGCCGGCGCCAGGCAGTGTGTTGATTTGTTGCTCGACGCCTATTTCAAAAATCGATCTCGACCTGTGATCGGCGTCCGAATGACCGTTCGGTAACTCAAGGATAGATGTGGACATTCCTGCTAAGAACCATGAATCTCAACTTTGGTGGATGGCAGCCATCGCGGTTACTGTTGTTTACAGCAACTACATGATGGCGCCGCTCATCCCCGCACTCTCACATGAGTTTTCAGTGAGCCCCTATCAAATGGGCTGGTTGATTCCGGGCTTCCTGATCCCCTATGGCATTTCGACGCTGGTATACGGAGCGTTGTCCGATCGTTGGGGACGAGTTCCCGTCCTGTTGACTCTTCTCTGCTTCGCCAGCGTGACCATGGTGCTGCTCTCCTTCGCGCGATCGTGGCGGGCACTCCTGATCGCGCGCATTCTCTCCGCGGTGGGATGCGGTGGAATTGTCACCATCTCTTTGGCAATTGTCGGGGACCGTTATCCCTATGAAGTTCAGGGCCGCCCCATGGGCAGAATGTTCGGAGGCATTGCAGCGGGTATTGGATTGGGCTCGACCCTGGGTCCCATGCTGAATCCGTTGGTAGGCTGGCGGAACGAATACAGAGCGCTGGCATGCATGTGCTGTTTGGCGGCCGCGTTCCTTATCAAGAGCAGCGAATCGGCCCTCAAAGTGACCAAGCGGCTCACTCCCTTTCGCCAGGTGATCCGCGAATACCTCGCTGTCCTGGAGGCTCCGCGTGGTGGACGAACCTTGGCGTTTATCTTCTGCAACGGAGCTTTCCATGGCGGAATCTTTGCCTGGCTCGGTCTTTTATTGATGCGCCGCTATCACCTTCACGATACAGGGATCGGGTTGGCGCTCGCTGGGTACGGACTGCCGGGCATCTTCTTCGGCACCGTGATTGGGAAATTGGGAGATCGTTATGGAAGGAGCTACGTTGTCCCCGCCGGATTTCTTTGGGCTGCCATCTGCGCATTCCTGCTGATTCCTCACAGTCCCCGCTTTGTTGCAGCGCTTGTCATCGCAGCTTTGTCGATGGGGTTCGACGCGACGCATCCGCTGATGTCCAGTATCACGACGTCATTGGATCCCAGCCATCGAGGTCAGATTACTGGACTCGCGACCTTCACCAACTTTGTCGGCATGGGCATAGGAGCGCTTTGTTTCCAGCAATTGATCATCTTCCGATTTACCGTTGCCCTTGCCGTCTTTGCCTCGGTACAGGTCCTATTAGGCTTTGCGGCCCTTTATGGCTTTCGCGGAGAACGCCCCGGCTGCATGGAATGGATCAGGATCGCCCGCGCCCGGCTGGTTTCCTCGCTGCGCTAGGAAGGGCGGGAGAAAACGTGCGCGGCCGAGGAATATTTTCGGTATCGATCGCGAGTGCAGCCCCGATTCTTCCGCAGTCTCCGACATCCTGTTGTTCTGTGTAGGAATAAGCGAAATAAGCGAAATATGCGAGATACGCTCTCCTCTCCGGTGCCGGCTCGCCGATTCTTTGCGGATTGGGACGCTTTTGCCCGATTTCGACGGGCGGATTTCGAGAGGCAGGCAGGTTGGCTCGCATGCCTCTAAGAGTGGTCTCGTATATGGGTAGCCGGTTCGCATGCGTGGCATCCCCACCGCTTGTCGGACTTAGTGTGGGCAGCCGTTTCCGTCTTTCGCCTGGTGAGTCCGCTGACATCCAAACGGGACGATACCTTTTTTGGTAGCAGAAACTTCGTGGAAAGCCATACCTCAGCGGCTAAAGCCGTTATCAGGCGCCTGGCTGCACGGCCCGACTAAAGTCGTGCCCTGACACAAAGCATGAGCTTGTCCGCCTGCATTCCCGTTCCGTAGGAGGGTGATGGGTGACACACGAACTAACCCCGGAATAGCCCGCGGGATTACTTCGTCTCGAAACTCCCGTCTCGAAACTCCGGTTAGGCGATCAATGCGGGCACAGTCGCCTGAAGGAAGTCCTCGACCGACATGGGAGCCCTTCCAGTAAGGTTCGTCACCGTTGGGGTAACGATCGCTTGATAGCCACGAGACGTTTCCTCGTCCAACTCACGCACACTCCTCGCAGCGAAGGGAGGGATGCCAACCGCCACCAGGCCTTTTTCAACCTCGTCTGGCGTGACATTCACATGTTGGATGGCCTTACCCGAAAGGCGCGAGATGATACTCGCGATCTCGTCATGGGTGATCGACGCAGGGCCCGTCACGTCGTAAATGGCGTTACCGGTGGCGTTGAGCAGCGCTGCTGCCGCGGTTCTTGCGCAGTCTTCGCGAGACACATACGAACGGCCTTGCGACTGCGTTGCGGACACCAGTTTTCCGGTCTTAAGAGCGTACTGCGCAAACCTGAGGATGACTTCCGCGTATAGATTGTTCCTCAATATCGTCCAATTGAGCCCGCTCTCGAATAGCGCGACTTCTGTCCAGAAATGATCGTCCGGGATCGAGGGTCCCTCCGTCGGATGGGCATTGGGTAGCGATGTATAGACGACGTGCTCCACGCCTGCACCTACAGCGGCTTGAATGGCTGCCCGGTGTTGTTTGATCCGCACCTCTGGCGCGTGAAGTGAATCAGTACTGACGAGAAACAAGCGCTCCACTCCTCGGAATGCTGTTTGCAAGGTCTCGGGCCGATCAAAATTAGCTTCCCGTTCTTCCACACCCAAAGAGGCGAGTTCCTGATGCTTCCCTGGCGTGCGCGTGGCCGCAATTACTTTCTTTGCTCCGAGTCGCCGAAGCTCCACCACCACGGCCTTTCCAAGGTTTCCACTGGCGCCCGTCACGAGAAGCTGCTTGTCTACGAAACTCATGTTCTACCTCCAAAAAACAAACTACCTAGGTATCATGGACAGAGCAAGTACGGATTTGGAAGTAATAAGCTATCCTGGAAGTAACTAATGGGCCCAAGGGAGGCAAGATGCGAGGCCCTATCTGTTGTTCAACGCGAGCAGTTCTCAATCGAATAGGCGATCAGTGGAGCTGTCTGATTATCCAGACCCTCCTCGGAGGAACGCATCGCTTTGGTGAACTGAAGGCTGCAATCGAGGGCATCTCACCACGCGTCCTTAGCCAGACCCTGAACAGTCTCCATCGCGACGGTCTTATCAAACGCAAGGCCTATGCGACGATTCCGCCGCGCGTCGAATATACGAACACCGCTCTCGGACGCTCCCTCGCCAAAGCGATGGGGCCTCTTGTGCAATGGGCTGAGGAGAATCAGCCAACAGTCGATCGGAATCGTGTGGAGTATGAGAAGCGGGAACGGAAGAGAGCAAATCTGCCACTTTGAGACTGAACTAGAGAACTGAAAACATTTGTCCGTCGCCAAACTCGACTTCACTTCGGCACGTCGAAAGAGCCGTTGGTGATAAGTTTCGAATCCACTATGCCGATCTCGACCCGGCGGTTGGCAGCACGCGCTTGTTCTCTGTCGCCCGGAACGCGAGGGTCGGCCTTGCCAAAGCCCTTGGCGTTCGTGATCATCGCAGGGGATATTCCGGTCTGCAGCAAGAAGTCGCGGACTGCTTCGGCGCGACGCTGTGAGAGTTGCAAGTTGTACGTCTGCGTGCCGACGTCGTCCGTATATCCGTAGACAGCGATCGAGAATCCCTTAAGCGTCATCAGGACCCCGGCTATGCGATTAAGGATGTCGCGATATTCCGGTTTAATGTTTGCTTTATCAAAGTCGAAGCGAATCGACTTGCTATCCAGCGTCATCACCAGGCCCATGGCGGTTCGATGCGTTTCGGCGATTTGCCCGAGAGCCTGTTGCAGCTGTGCAAGTTCCGCCTCTCGCTCTTGCCGATATTGCTCAGCCTGCTGTGTGGCTTGATCTGCTTTTTGCTGCGAGGCGGCGGCCTGTTGCCGCGCAAGTTGCGCCTGCGCCTCGGAGTTCGATTGGTCCTGCTTCGCCAAGTCGCGCTGTTGAGCGGCTACCTGCGCGTTGGCAGCCGCTTGGGAAGCCTGCTGAGCCAACGTCTGCGATTGCTCCTGTGCGCGCGCAACCAGCCCGCTCAGACCTTCCGTCTGCTGGCTGAGCCGTGCCACCTCGCGCTCCAGGCGACGGGCCGAGATTAGATAAACAGACCCAAGAATCAAGCTGAGCGCGATTGCGATCACTCCCAGGGCCAGCGCTAACTTCCCTTGAGACCTGGCAGGTGTATCTTCAGGTCCACGCTCGTCCGGCTTCAGCTCCTCGCGCGAAGAGTCCATCATCTGGCAATCTTAACGCGGAGGGGAATAGGCCCTCAATAGCGTTCGCAGCTCTTGTGTGGGTCGAGTTCGCCGATGATTGCTGACTGGACGCAGTTACCTCTAGAATCTCTCGATGACGCCTTGTTGAAGAAAGCTAAGGCAACTAGATGTTTCCATAGGAAATTGGCCCGCGAGCAGACCGCAAAGATGCGTTGCTCTGACGCTTGGGTTGGAGGTATCCTCAGCCCTTAACCCGGGAACGTATTATCACGCCCGGGGAGGGCGGTTCCTTTGGTCAGATTGAACATGCCCCGAATTGCTATCGCACTCTCGCTCATCGTCATTGCGTCTTTTTCGCGCCTCGACGCTCAGAGGCGGAAGGTTGCGGATTCCACACCTACCTTTCACGCTGAGGTCAATCTGCTCTCTTTGTCGGTCCGGGTCACCGATCACAAGGAAAATGAAATCCACGGGCTTAACGCCGCTCAATTTTCTTTGTACGAAAACGGAGTTTCCCAGAAGATATCCTTCTTCGACGCGGAGGATGAGCCTGTCAGCCTGGGGATTCTGCTGGATGTGAGCGGCAGTATGAGGTCAACCGGGAAACTTGACCGCGCCAAGGACGCCCTCTCTCACCTAATCAGTACGGCGCGCCCCGATGATGAACTGTTCTACCTGCGCTTCCAACGGCAGGTTGATCGGGTCGTGGACTTTACTAATGACCGGCAGCGTGTTCTTTCGGCGATCTCTGAAACCAGGGCAACCCAGGATGGCACCAGTTTGTACGACGCTGTGGCCGAGGCGCTTTGTTATATGCGGAGAGCGCAGCATCACAAACAGGCACTGTTGGTGGTGACGGATGGCGCGGACCAGAACAGCCATCGTTCCTTGGACGACCTCATCCCTATCGTGCAGGCGGCCAACGCGCAGGTGTTTATCATCACCATATTCAGCCCGCAGGAATATGATGTTTACCGGAAGTCGCGCGAGGAGAAGGTCGCGCTGGTGACCAACCAGGACATTGATAATCCTATGATTGCGTTCAAGCGGCTGGCCAACGAATCAGGAGCTGAAGCCTATTTTCTGACATCGCCGGAAAAGCTTCAGGAGGCGGTTGATTTGGTGGCCCATCAACTCCGAACACAGTACACGTTGGCTTATTACCCAAGCTCATCCGGCAGCGGTTTTCGTCGCATCGAAGTGAAAGTAGCGCAATCGGGCACGCGGGTCCGGACGCGTCGCGGTTTTGCTGCAGAACCAAGTGTGGTGCCTTCAGAATCATCGGCCATGTGTGAACATCAAGTGCTCAAGCCTTACCCGTATGAGGCGAAGATCTCCACGAATCATGGGCTGACCGTGTACCACGACGACTTTCAGAATCAAGCCAGCGGTTGGCCCAGCAAGAAGCGCTTCCGCTATAGAACCGGAGCCTACGAGATCAGCAGTGCAAGGCAAGAGCAAACAGATTACAGCACCTACAATTCCTCACCTTACTCATTCAACGGAGTCGTCGTGGCCGCGGGCGACGGCGGTACCCGCGCGGAAGGAGTTCTGGTTGCGAACGGGCCGCCGTTCGGGGATTTTAAAGCCTCACTCAGCGTGGAGGTGGAGCCGGCGGGAGGAAGCACGGATACAACGACGGCCGCGGGGCTGGTGTTCCGGCTTAATGATCTCGGGTACTATGCTGTTGTCGTCAGCCGGGTGAGTTCGGGATCTATCGCGTTTAAGCTGGTCAAGAAATACCACCTGGAAGATAGAGCCCGTGATCTCTTATCCTGGCGAACTGTTTCATTGCCGCATGACATGCCGGGCAATCAGGAGACAATCGCGGTGCAATGCCAGGGCGCCGTCATCTCAATTCTCATCGAGGGCGTCCCGGTAGCCAAATTCGAGGACAACACGTTCGAGGACGGACTGGTGGGAATGGTTCTCTATGGATCGGGACGCGCTGTCTTCCGAGACTTATTGGCCGAAGACTTAGGAGCTGAGAGGTAGATTGTTAAGTTTCAGACGCATATCACCGAAGGAAATGTCCGGCACGTGCAAAGGCAAGACGAATGGTGATTATTTCGTCCGTCCCCACACTCTCCGTCCCCACAATCTCCGTCCCCAAACTCTCATTCATTGAGAAAGGACCAGACGGATGGATCCCAGACGCGTGAATCAACTTGTGCTCGCAATAATAGCCGACATAGCAATCTCGCATTGCTCGCTATTGGCTCAAACTGCGGCCACACCGGGGGGCACTCCCGCATTTGAAGTTGCCAGCATCCGACAAAATACTAACCCCAACCCGCGCTGGAATATGTACTTCACTGCCGGTGGAGTGCACGCGACGGACGTGACGCTTATGTGGGTTCTGCATGAGGCGTACGGAATGGGCGACAACGATCTTTGGTCGGGCGGCCCGGCTTGGCTGGATAAGGCACGGTTTGACATCGAGGCGAAATACGATGTGTCGCAATACCCCAGCCTCACTCGTGGACAGCGCCAAGCCCTGCTACAGCAGCTCCTCGCCGATCGCTTCAAGGTCGTGGTGCATCACGAGGCCAAGGAGTTTGCGCTTTACGCGCTTGCCATCGCGAAGGGCGGACCGAAGGTTGAGGAGACGAGACAGCAGGACCTTCAGAAAAGCCCGGTGTCTGGTGTGATGTGCGTGAACAGGCGAGGCGGCAAAGGCGTGATCGAGATGCAGGGGTGCACAATGATGCAATTTGCCTCAAACCTGGGTGGCGATGCGCGAAGCGATCTCGGACGAAAGGTTGTGGATCAGACGGGGCTTACTAGCTACTACACTATCGCGCTGCATTGGACTCCGGTGGAGACGACGGCACCCACTGCAGGGATTAGTGCGCCTGAGGTGAGCGGACCATCGGTCTTCACAGCCGTCAAAGAACAGCTCGGGTTGGAGCTCAAGCCAATCAAAGGCCCGCTCGATACCATCGTGATCGACCACGCGGAGATGCCATCGGAAAATTGATTGGACATGAAATTCCGGTGTTAATTCGGTCGATTCGCGCCTGCCATCGTCCTCCGCTGATCCGAAGACTACGCCACGAAAACTAATGGAAATGAGGAGCACCAGGCTGGACGAATGGTGGTTATTCGTCCGTCCCCAAACTCACTCCCGTCCCCAAACTCACTCCAAAACTCCAATGGTTAAGTGCCTCTCATGATGGCTTGCTGAATGGAAGGTTGTTAAGACCGCCGGAATCTCTGGTACGCCGAGCTGCGCAGACTAGACATTTTCTCGTCTACTTAGCGTTCAGAGGCCGGAAACTGTCGATACAACTTGCCGTATCAAAGGGGGGCACACCCGGTTCTTTGATAGTCAGCAACGTGGAATCTGGAGTACTCGCATGGTCGATACTCTGCAGCACGTTTTGAGATACGTCTACGCATCGCGTGTGGCTCAGCGAGAAAACCGGTGCGTCCGCAGGTAGATTTGCAGGATAGTCGTGATTAAACAGAACGTGATTATGCTTAAAACTCAGGCCTTCGACTGAAGCGGCGTATAAGAGTGGCTTTTGGAACAGTTCGAACGAATTGTCCTCGATACGTATGTTGCGGGCGTTGAAATATTGTCCGCCTTTTGTTCCTTCAACCGGGAAGATGATCGAAATGGAGCCTTGGCCATAAGGACCCATATTGGTATCAAGAAATCTGTTGTGCCTGACCAGCACATTGCGAGCAGGAGCATTCTCGAACCAGTCGGAAGCATCTGCGTTCAATAGGAGCGCCGGACCTGACAAATGATCAAAGAAATTATCTTCCACAACCGTCGAGGCTTGAGTTCCGAACAATGCTCCTCGCGCACGGTTATGACGAATGTGATTGTTCCGGTAAACTACGTTAGGCTGCCATGCCAGATTCTCCGCTGCGTCTTTAACCGCCACAGACGAAGGAAGTGCTTCAGTGAAGCGTATCCAGAGATGCTTGTCGTCAAGTGAACGCATTTCCGCCACTTTGGCTATGGCATAGGGCTCAAGGGTCTTAGGCTGAATAAAACGGAGTGTGTCTCCAGAAGATGCAAATGGCAGGCCGAATGTTTGTGGATGGCCAAACTCAAGAACAAGGGTATCGGGTGTCAATTTTTCAGCTATTCGAAGATATGAGCCATGCACGTTGATTCCGTCATCGAGCATGTTTTCGAAAAGACCGTTCTCGACGATGATTTGTCCGCGGCAGTTCGAAAAATGTACGGCGTCCCCGGTTGTCGAGATGTAACGACCGCTTCCTGGTTTCAAGATGACATTAAATCTATCGAGATGAATGTCTTCGCTGTACTGGGCGATGAAGCCCATACCCTGCGCGCTATACACTTGCGCACTGGAGATTTGGATGTGGCGGCTTTGGCTGACCAGGATTGCTGGACTGGGACGATCGCCATTCCACAGTATAAGTACATCACCCGGCCGGGTTTGCTGCGTCAGACCAAATAGACGCACGTCATCTCGATCGATCCTTTTAGCTGTTGTTTTATCAACCTCCCAGTTGTCGCCTGTCCCGGCAACAAGCCATCTTGCTTCGGGATCAAAGACGACGCTTCCCCGCGCGACCTGTTCTGATCCAGGAGAGTCGTCCTCAGCCAAAATGAAGAGGTGATCGTCTTTCACTCTGTAGGACGTGGGACTATCTATGTGGAGATCGACAAAACCATCGTTCTTGCCGACCACTTTTGCCTGCACAATGTGTGGGCTTGCATAATCTATAGAAAAATTACGCAGAGTTACCCGGTCCGAGTGCGAAATGACAATAGGAAGCATGGAATCGTGAAAGACAAATTCCGCTCCGTTGCCATCAAGTTCGAGTCCGCTGACGTGTTCGATTGATATGGCAACCGCGCGCTCGGCCACGCCATCATGGTTTGAGATAAAAAGGTGGCGTATCACTGCGCCCTGGGGCCAAAAGTCATACCTTCCTGGTTTGAACAATATCTTGGAACGATGGTGGCGTAATGCAAAATCGATCGCTCTGGCAACGCTTGGACTGCTGTTCAGACCGGAGTTAGGTGTCGCTCCATAGCGCGATACATCAACAGCCTGGCCAACAGCGTCCCCGCGCATGAGTATAGCCGACGAGGCGATGATTGCGGTATAAAGCCAGCGCATTTGGGCGTCCTTTATCTGCGAAAGTAATTTGGCGATTGATTCAAATTCCCCGATGATTTTGGTCTCCGGATCAGGGAGCGCAGATCAGTATCTGACACTGCGACCCCTGCGTGCGCAAAAGCGATGCGCTTCGCGTGTGCGTGCAATTCTTCGGAGTCGATAAGCACCCGGTCCATATCGAAGCCAATGGCTTCTGTTTGCGTCATAGGCTTTATCCTGCCCGATCGTTAATGAGAATTTTCTGCTGTCACATGTTTGCCGAAGATGGGTACGCAGGCCATAAGGGCTGCCAGAAACCAGAAGGCGTTGTGCAAGCCAATTCCCTTGGACAAGAAGCCAATGACGGCCGGTCCCGTCAGCAGGCCCGCGTAACCCGCCGTCGTGAGGGCGGCAACGGCCAATCCCTTTGGCATTGTGTGTTGCGTGCCCGCGAGTCTGAACAAGATAGGTACGATGTTTGCGGCTCCGAGGCCCACAAAGACAAAACCGACCAGCCCGATCCATGCGACCGGTGCGAGAATGATGCCGCACAACCCTAGAAACGCAATCGACCCACCAACAGTCAGCACATTGCGGTTGCCGAATCGCGCTACGATGGCATCGCCGATGAAACGGCTGAACGTCATCGCGATGGAGAAGAGCATGTATCCCAGCCCTCCGTGCGCGGCAGAGACGAGGTGTTCGCCGAGAAGTAAAAGCGCACTCCAGTCGAGCACGGCCCCCTCTACCAGGAATGAGATTGCCGCGAAGATAGCGATGACGAGCACGACACCTCTGGGGATGGCAAAGAGAGGCTGCTTCGTTCTCTCTCGATTCGCGAGCATGCTGGGAAGAGCCATGACAATCAGTGAAACAAGAATCATGGAGCAGAGAATCGTGCTTGTACTGAGTGCGATGCCTCGGGAGAGAAGAGCGGTCACGATTCCCGACCCCAGAAATCCACCAACACTGAAGAGTGCGTGAAATCCAGACATCAACGGCTTCTCAGAGACACGCTCCACATCGACAGCGTGCAGGTTCATGGCAACATCTAACGATCCCAGAGAAGCCCCGAAGACGAATAGTGCGACTCCAAGGGCGATGGGCGACGATACGATGCTCAAGAGCGGCAATATGAGTGCCAGTCCTAATCCACCTGAGAGTACGACCGGCTTACTACTGAAGCGCCCACTCAGGTTCGCAGCAAGCGGCATGGCAACGATGGAACCGGCGCCCAAGAGCAGAAGGACCAACCCCATGGTGTTGTCGCCGAGATGGCAGCGGGTCTTTGCGAAAGGCACCATGGGAGCCCAGCAAGCTACGCCGAACCCCGCGGCAACGAACGCCAGCCTGGTCGAAAGCTTCGCGCGCGATAGATACGAACCCTCTGTCATGAACATTCCTGCTTCCGGTTGTGTCGAACGCGATGCAACCTACGGTTGCCCAAGGATGACTTTGGGTCCGGCATTGGAAAGGGTCGAGACAATCTCCGCGGACGTACCGGACTCAAGAACGACATGGTCAAGGACTGCCAGTGCGGCCACCTGAAACGGCGCCCGAGTCTCCACTTTGTCCATCGTGACAAGCGCTGCGATGCGATCACTTCTGGCAATGAGTATGCGTTTGAATTCGGCATCTGCCATGTAGAACGCGCCAATCCCAAGAGATACGGAAACGGCGCAAGCTCCGAGGAAACACAGATCAAAGGTCAAGCGTTCGGCTTCGCGGATCGCCGACAGCCCGATGGCTGCGCCGGTCTCCCGATCGATCTCTCCTCCCAGAACGATGACTTTGCAATTCTTTCGTTCGAGCAGGGCGCTTGCGATAGAGATCGAATTGGTGGCGACGGTAAGAGAGCGATCGGGCGGCATCTCTCTGGCCAAGGCCAAGTTGGTACTGCCGCTGTCGAGGAACACCGTCGAAGCTTCAGAGACTAAGGTCAGGGCGGCCAAGGCTAAAGCGCGTTTTTCTTTCGAGTCGTTCAAGAGCCTGTGTTCAAACGGGACTCCCTCCGGCGATATCGGCAGCCCGCCACCGTACACCCGTTTGCACTTGCCCTCGGCGGCTAACGCCCGCAGATCTCGACGGATGGCGTCTTCGGAGACCAGGAACTCCTTGGCCAGGGCAGTGGCATTTACGGGAAGGCCGCGCAGCAGTCGGCTCTCAATCTCGTTTTTTCTTATTGCCCCCGACGAACCATGCATGAACAAGAAATTACCATGCATAAACAAGAAACACAATGGATCCGCCTCTTCAGCGGCGATCTTCCCGAGTCTTCATCTTGAAGGCGGTCATCGAACCTCATGCACTTATGCTGATTGGTTATAAGTGAAATGCCGAGAACATTGATTCCGAATCAATCCCCAGGAGTCAGATAGTTGGAAGCACCAACGTGGGCGGTGCTAAAGACGATAGGAAATAGGAGGTATCAATATGTACGCAGTCATGGGAATCACAGGGAATGTAGGCGGCGCCGTAGCGCGCACGCTTCTGGCAAAGGGCGAGAAGGTGCGAGGGATCGTAAGGAATCCCGAGAAGGCGGCAGAGTGGCAGAAGCAAGGTGTGGAACTCTTCAAAGCTGACTATGACGACGTGGATGCGCTTACGGCAGCGTTGACCGGTGTCGCCGGCGTGTTCGTCATGGTTCCGCCAAACTTCGCGCCGTCACCAGGCTTCGCCGAGACCAAGGCAACTTTGAAGGTCGTGTGTGAGGCACTCTCAAGAGCGCTGCCGTCGAAGGCGGTTTATCTGTCATCCATAGGAGCGGAACAGGCCAGCGGATTGGGCTTGATCACGAGTTCACATCTCCTCGAAGAGACGTTGGGCGATCTTCCGTTCCCGCATGCGTTTCTGCGCGCCGGCTGGTTTATTGAGAACTCAGCTGGGGACGTAGCGAGCGCGCAGAATGAAGGCAAGATCCAGTTTCAGCTTCATCCGCTTGACCGGAAGTTTCCTCTGGTTGCGACCGCGGACATCGGCAAGGTGGGTGCAGAGACGCTCACCCAGAGCTGGGCCGGAATCCGCCATATCGAAGTTGCGGGCCCGGAAGGCTACAGTCCACTCGACATAGCAGATGCTTTCGCGAGTGCCGTTGGGCGTTCCATCGAGGCGATCGCCGTTCCCAGGGCGGAATGGGAGACGCTATGGGTCTCACAGGGGATGCCGGAGGGGCGGACGGCGCCTCGGGTGGAGATGGTCGATGGATTCAATTCCGGTTGGATTCACTTTGGCGTACCCGGAACCGAGCATGTGGTTGGAGCAACGCCGCTTGGTGAAGTGATCACTCAGCTTGTGACGCGCGGGTAACTTCACTGTCCTTGGCGCGAGCAACCAAGAGAAAGGATCACCAGGGGGAACCGTGAGAACACGCCCCAGGAAACGAAGGATTTCAGACCGGTGCGAGAAGAGATTCTAAGTGGTTGGTGCGAAAGGGGGGACTCGAACCCCCATGGGTTGCCCCGCCAGATCCTAAGTCTGGTGCGTCTGCCAATTTCGCCACTTTCGCATTTCGCGGATTCGGTGCATTCGCAGGACCATGATAATGCATCGGGGGTGAATCTCCCGCTGTACCAGCAAGGCGGGGGAAAGTCGGGAGGGCGATGAAAGGAGTCCCCTCAGCTGCTAAAGCCGAACTGTTTGCAAGCACTTTCGTACGGGCTGAAGCCCGTACCCTTCAAAAACCAGAGTTTGGTCGGGCCGTACCTACCTTAGCGTGAAGCTCTCACACAGACTTTTCCGGACTGGGCTGACATTTGGCCCCGTCCTCCGGGCCTAGGATTGCCAGCGCTAAAGCGCGTGATCAGAGTCGGGAGTCTTTCACGGAGCGCTAAAGCGCTCCTTCCCCCGCATAAATGCGGGGGCTCCCACCAGAGGTGCGGCTTTCCTGGTTGGGGAGGGCTTTTAGCGCAGCTGATCTAGAGTTCGGCCCGGGCGCGGGCCAGGTCCATCAGGGTTTGGTGGGTTCCCCGGCCTTCGGGCCCGGTCGCTCCCGCATCCGCGCGCAATTGCTCATACCTGCCGTCCGTCCCAAGAAGCCAGGCCTCCCGATGGTCGTGCAGGCAGATATCGAGGATCTCCCAAAGCCGTTGTTTGGGTCCTGTGGCGAAGACCGGAGTGACCACCTCGATCCGTTTCGAGAGATTGCGGAACATCCAGTCCGCCGACCCGATAAAGTATTCACCCTCGGCTGGATCCTGCTTGCCATTGGCAAAATAGAAGATGCGCGAATGCTCCAGGAAGCGCCCAATGATCGAACGGATGCGGATGGTTTCCGTGCGTCCAGGAACCCCCGGACGAAGACAGCAGAATCCGCGAATGATGAGATCGATGGGGACACCCGCCTGAGAAGCCTCGCACAACGCCTCAATGATGTCCGGGTCTTCCAGCTGGTTCATCTTGGCGATGATGCGAGAGGGGCGTCCTGCGCGCTGGTTTTGCGTCTCGCGATGGATCAGATCGAGCAGCCGCGGCCGCATGGTGAGAGGGGCCACCAAGAGCGTCGTACAGTTGGGCCGATCGGCGTGGCCGGTAAGAAAGTGGAAGAGATTCACCACGTCCTGCGTAATTCGCGGGTCGCAGGTAAAGAGCCCTACATCGGCGTACAGGCGCGCTGTCTTGACATGGTAGTTGCCGGTACCGATGTGCACGTAGCAGCGCAGTCCACCGGCTTCCTTACGCACCACCAGCGCGGTCTTGCCATGGGTCTTAAGACCGCTCACCCCGAAGGTGACATGGGCCCCGGCGCGTTCCAACTCCGCTGCCCAATGCAGGTTGCGCTCCTCATCGAAGCGTGCCTTGATCTCCATGACGCAGGCCACCTGCTTGCCGCGTTCCGCCGCCCGGATCAACGACTTGACGAAGGGAGTGTCGTCGCCGATGCGATATGCCGTCATCTTGATGGAAACCGTGTTGGGGTCGTCGGCTGCGGAACTGATGAAGTGCTCGACCGTGGCGTCGAAGCTCTCGTAAGGGTGATGCACCAGCAGGTCGCCGGCTTGTATGGCGGCAAAGATTGCGTTCGTTGCGTGGGCGAGCGACGGGGGCCACAGGGGCGTCCATTCCGAGTCGCGTAATGCGGGGATCGGCAGAGCAAGAAGTTCGAACAGCGTGGTGTAGTCGACCTCCTCCTGCATGTCATAGATGTCCGAGGGAGTGACCTCCAGGCGCTGGCGAAGCATCTCCTTGATGGCGGGATTGGCTCCCGGTCCGAATTCCAGGCGGACCACCGGTTCGTAGCGGCGCTGCCGAATCTGTTCCTTTACGGCCGCGCGGAAGTCGGCTGCGGGATCATCATCCAGCTCCACTTCGGCATCGCGGGTGAGGCGCATGAGGGTGATGTCACTGATTTCCATGCCGCTGTAGAGCTTGTGCAGATTGCCGCGAATGACCTCGTAGAGCGGGACCAGCAGCTTTCGACCGGGCTCAAGGTCTGATTCTAAAAAGGTCCACTGCTTGAGGACTCCGGGAATCTTGACCCGGGCAAACATGGTTTCATCCTTGGGCACATCGCGCAGCTGGAAGACCAGGGATGTAGAGAGATTGGAAAGAAAGGGAAAGGGATGGACGGGATCAATGACCAGAGGGGTCAGCGCGGGAGACAGCTGGGAGTCGAAATATTTGCCTGCTTCTTTTTGCTGAGCCGGCGTGAGGTCGTCCCAACGGCGTAAGAAAACTCCGTGGTCGGCGAGACCGGGGATGATGACCTGACGGTAGCATTCCGCCTGGCGGTCGAGCTGAAACTGGATTTTCTCGCGAACCTGTTGCAACAATGCGTGCTGCGCATCGGTTGCCCCATGACGCAATACGGCTTCGCGTTTCATGAAGAATTCGTCGAGGTTGGAGGTAAAGATAGCTAGAAACTTTGCCCGCTCGAGCAACGGGGTGCGTTCGTCGAGTGCCTCCGCGAGGACTCGCCAATTGAAGTCGAGCCAGCTCAGGTCGCGGTCGATCCAGACTTCCGGCAATGCAGGGGACAAAGGTTCGTTCAGAACGCCGTGATCGCCAATCGATGCCAGGACAGTCGTCGCCATATACGTCTCCTCAATCCCTGCAATTTTTGGGATCGCTTCGGTCCTGGAGATTCTACTGGCCGAGCCTGATTAGTATTGTGAATAGAAGGTTTTTGTTACGGGGCCGCCGGTGCGAGCGGGCCCAGATTGAGTACTGCGCCCTCGGCGCTCAGATTGATTCCCAGGGCCTCGCATTCATTGGCGATTGCGCGGTCATTTGCTTCTCAACTCGCCACAGGCGAGTTGGCTACTCCTAATGACGAACCGGAGACTAGGTCGTCGAGAGTTGCGTATCCCACTCAAGCCCAACACAGGGCTTGACCCCGATTTCCTGCCACGCTGTTGCTGGAAAGGTCCGCGTGTGCGCCTTTCATTAAGGAAAGGCGCATGAAGTGTATCAACGCCGCTGGCCTCCGCAGGAAATCGGGGCAAATGGGGCACCCAGCGTTCGTTGCTGGTGTAGGAAAACCGGGTCATCGCTCTCCCAACTCGGGCCGCGAGTTGGCTTCTCCTAATGACGAACCGGAGACTAGGTCGCCGAGGGCTGCGTATCCCACTCAAGCCCAAAACAGGGCTTGACCCCGATTTCCTGCCACGCTGTTGCTGGAAAGGTCCGCGTGTGCGCCTTTCATTAAGGAAAGGCGCATGAAGTGTATCAACGCCACTGGCCTCCGCAGGAAATCGGGGCAAATGGGCACCCAGCGTTCGTTGCCGGTGCAGGAAACCGGGTCATCGCTCTCCCAACTCGCGAGTCGACCCCCGGGATGACAAAGTGTGGGGTGGCGCTTCCACCTAAAGTCGGCTTTGGAGGAGAGGCCATCAACCACTCCCGTGATGCTGGGTGCCCCATTCAAGCCGTATTTTGGCTTGAATGGGACACGCGATTTCTGTCCCCAAAAGCATCGTTTCAAGCCACTGCTTTGGAAGACGCCGCCGGCTTACTGCTCGTCTCAACCTCGCCAATGCGGTCGAGGTTCACACCCGTAGTCTCAATTCGGTAGAACCACGTGACCACTGCTCCCAGCAGCGATGCGATTACCAACCCGTAAAGCAGCAAGCGGGTTCCGAGCGAGACCAGCAGGATGGGGAACAGGAAAGCCGTCGCCACTGCACCGATCTTGGCAAAGGCCGCGGCGAAGCCTGCGCCCTTGCCGCGGATCGCGGTCGGGAACACCTCGCCAGCAAGCAGGTAAGTCTGTGCGTTGGGACCGAGATTGGTCATGAAGTTGAACAGCATGAAGCCACTGAAGATGAGGATGATCTTAAGTTGCCCGCTGACATCGACAGAGAGCGACGCTAACACCAACCCAACCGCACAGCCGATGAACCCGATGATTTGCAGCCGGATCCGGCCCAGCTTGTCGGCCAACAAAACAGCAAAGGCAATGCCGACGATCAGCAATATCGTGATCATCGCCGCTCCCCTCGCAGCCAGGATGTCGTTGGCGATGAGATCCTTCAGACTGCGGACGTGGTCAGCCTCCTTGCCCAGTGCCGCGGCCAGGATTGTCGGGGTGAAGATGCCGATGCCATACGTGCTGAGATCTTGCAGGAACCATGGCACCGAGGCCAGGATGGTCGCGCGGCGGTACCGGTTGTTGAACAACGCCATGAAGGAACCGCCACCGTGGGATTCACCAGCAGCCGCCTGCTCCGACAACACGATATTCGAGGGGTACTGTGGGGTCCGCTTCAACAGCTTGCTCGCTGCAACCGTGGCCCGATCGATGGAGCCGCGAGAGTGTAGCCAGTTGGCGCTTTCCGTGACGTAGAAACGGCCGATGGTGACGAGAAGCGCGGGAACGACTGCCGTCGCGTACATCCAACGCCAGGCATCGAGATTGGGCATGATGACCAGCACCGCATAGCCGACCGCCGTGCCTGCCAAAGCGCCCACGGCCTGGAATGCAAATGCGCCCAGCACTAGTTTGCCCCGGCTAACGCTGGGGATGTTTTCGGAAATGATCATGTGCGCGGTCGGATAATCGCAACCTAGCGCGAGCCCGAGCCCGAAGAGGCAGATGACCAGGGAAACAAAGCTGTTGCAGAAGACGGCGGCGCCGAGGAAGGCAGTGAAGATGATCATCTCCACAATGAACATGGACTTACGCCCGAAGCGGTCCGACAAGCTGCCCAGTCCGACGGCGCCGATCAGGATTCCGCACAGGCTGGCGGCGCTGATGAAGCCGTTCTGCGAAGGGGTGATATTGAATTGGCGCGCGATCAGCGGCAGTGCCACGCCGGTCATGAACACGACAAACCCTTCGAAGAACTTGCCCGCGGCGGCCAGCATCCAGATGCGCCACTGCATCGTCGTCATGGGGTTGGATTTTAGCCGAGTACCGTCGGGCCACATCGGCAGCTCGTCTATATAGTCCTGTACAGTTCGGGGCGGGTTGGTCACCGCATTGGCATTCGGCATGGCGATCTCCTTTAAAGATGGTCCAGGGCTTACCTACTGGATTTTGGCGATCTGTAGTTCACTGAGCGCACGGATGGACGTCGGCAACCCAATGAAGTGAACCGGTTCGAGAAAGCCTGGCGCGCTGCCGCCTTGCGGCGCGATGCACCAGAGCAGGAAATTGCTGATGGCCGATGCAACTTGCGAGTTCGACTGCTTGGTTGAGACCACTGCATATTCGTAGTTGATCAGGGGGTAAGAATTGTCGCCCGGAGCGAACACCAAGGTAAGCCTTTGGTCGGCTGGCGTGCGCGGAGTAAGTTCCCCGGCGGCCGCGGTAACTGTGGCCGTCGTGGGAAGCACGAACTTACCAGCCTGGTTTTCCAGCATCGCGATTTGCAGGCCGGCCTTATCCGCATCGTCCTTGAAGCTCGCACCGAGATAGCCGACCGAGTACGGGGTGCGGCTAAGTTTCTGCACCATTTCCTGATTGCCGGCCGCAGTCAGGCTACCCGACACCCCCGGCCAACTTACCGTCGTGCCGTAGCCAATCTTGCCTTCCCAATTGAAGTCCTGGGACGTAAGGTGTTGCTGATCGGGAGTGGAGAAGGTTAAGAACTGGGTGAAGACAAAGGTATCGCCCGAGCCATCGCCGCGACGGACCGGTACGATAGTGTGGTGTGGCAGCTGGACGCCCTGATTCATGGCTGCGATGGGGGCGGCGTCCCATTGGCTGACCTTTCCAGAATAGATGAGAGCCAACACAGGGCCGCTCAGTTTGAGCGTAGCGCCGTGCAGTTCAGGCAGGTTCGCCACCACCGTCTGCGCGGAGATAGCGAGAGGAATGTTGAGGATCTGTGGGTTGGCCATCGCATCGTTGTCGGACATATAGGCGTCGGAGGTGCCGATCTGCACGTGCTTAGCGATCGCCTCAGCAATACCGGCCGCCGAGCCGGTAGCGCCGACTGTCATCTGCAGGCTGGGTTCGACTTTGTTGTATGCGGCTACCCAGGACTTGAACAGAGGAAGGATCAAGGTGGACCCGGTTTCGGAGATGGTTAGGGTGGCGTGCGCCACCGCCAACGGCAATAGGACTCCTCCGGCAGTGAATGCTAAAACCCGTCCTAAATTGTGCACAATACTTGCGACGCGCGTTTTCATGCGGCTCTCCTAACCCAAGGAGCCTGCGGACACAGTGCGGCCGATGGGTTAACCAACATTCCGCACCACGCTAACAGAGATATTGTTAAGGAATGATGATAGTTTCGACGCAACTTAGAAGTTACAGACCCACTTAACACGGCGCGATGGGTATATGGAGTAAAGCGAGAATTTACACTCCCGTAACCTGAATTGACGTTAGTTAGGTAAGTTGCAATACGCGAAGTGACCGGCCTCTTCAGGAAAGCTGAGGCACTTCGGCGAGCGCATCGGAGTTGTCCGCGCGAGCGTAGACATATGGGCCTTCGGGCACCAAGGCCACTCGCGCGCCGGCCGGGAGGCCGTTAAGAAGAGCGTCGACGGCGGTCTGCCAATTGGCGAAGCAACGGGCAGCCAGGTTCCCCAGCTTGTCGTTGGCGACTCCTGGAATGTAAAAGAAAAGTTCATGCCTTAGCCCGACCAACGCCATTTTCTCCAGTTGCCACTGGTCAATCTCCACCGCGGTATTCCCGATCTCATCGAGAAAGCTCTTGTAGCTGGAGAAGCTCGCGGCCTTTCCGGCAAACTCAGGAGAACCGACGCCCTCGGCGCATTCGCCCAGAATCAGGATCCTTCCTCCGGGCTTGACGATGTGCTGTGCGGCGGTGAGGCCCTTGATGGTCTGGTAAAAGGTAAGGTCCAGGGGAAACCCGGCAGCGCTGGTGATGACGGCATCGGCCAGGCCCGAGAGCCTCTCCAGCGATGTGGTGCGCAAGAACTGGACCCCGGCAGCATGCGCCATGACGGGATCGCCGGCAAAGATGCCGGAGACTTCACGGCTCTGGGTCAGGGTCACATCGAGCATGAAGTCGTGCCCGGCCATCCTGGCAATTTCCAACAGCTCGGCATGCAAAGGGTTCTCGGTGATCGACCCTTCGGTGGCCATCGGTTCCCGCATGAATAAAGGCGAGTGGATGACCTTGATAGTTTCCTGGGCGGCAAGCCCCGGGGCCACCAGCTTGCGGCCGCCGGAAAAACCAAGCATCAAGTGCTGCTCGATAAAGCCGAGCGTGATGTGGAGATCGGCCGCCATGAACCGTTCGTCGATATAGACCGGAATACCCCGGCGGGTCTTTCCCAACCAGCGATGTTCTGTCAGCGCCCGCGCGTCATGGTTGACCACGCGATACTTAGCGGCAATCTCTGGCCCCAGGATGGCGTTGATTTCGCTTGCCGTGGCTTCGCGGTGCAAACCGGTCGCGACCAAGATGGTGACGCCTTCGACCGGAATGCCTGCATCGTGCAGGCGCCGGAGCAGCGGCGGCAGAGTGAGCCAGTTGGGCGCAGGCCGGGTGATATCGCAGACTGAGATCGCCGCGGTTTTCTTGCCCGCTGCCAAAGCCGACAGTGGCTTGCTGCCGATGGGGTGATCCAGCGCCAGGTTGAGCGCAGCCGCGACATCCGATAAAGCGGATGCGGAGCGACTCTCGATGACCTCGTAATGCGGGCCATCGGGTAACGTGACATCCAATCCATCGTGGCCAAATGCGAACCGTATCTGCATGCTGTTCCCCACCACCTTCTACTTTACCGGGTGGAGGGTCCTTTTGAGAATCCAAGCGGCCCGCGACGACCAAGGTGCGAACGTGGCCAGATTTGTCGCCCCTAATCTGCGGCTGAGGGAACTGGACGGGTGCCCCAGGTTCGCCCAGGCGTACCTGGGCCGAAAATGGGTTTTTCGAATGCCTTTAGCTAGTTGTACAACCGCACTCATTCTTCGAAGCGAGGGCTGTTGCGTTAGTGGCAGAAAGCAATCGAAGGGCTGCGCCCGTCGTTTTCAACCCACGTACGCTTTAGCGAACGTGGGGCACCCGTCCAGTTTTCTCAGCCCCACATTAGGGCGAAAACCTGGGCCCGTTCGCACCTTTGTCATTACAAGCGACTGCGGTTCTAATGGGATAGGGGCAGGCAACCCAAAAGTGTGGCTGCTGACTAATCAGTACCCCGCGGCTTTGCCGAAAGTGTGGCGGCTGTCCTGGCCCCCTTGGATCAGTCCCGTCTTAGGATCAACGGCGATGCATTCCCCATCGCTCCAGGGATGATCGCCGACCTGGACAGCGTAGCCCATATCCTTCAGGGCCTGCAGAGTCTTAGGCGGAAAGCCCGGCTCCACAAAAACGACATCGGGAAGGTATTGGTGATGGAAACGCGGAGCGTCTACCGCGCGCTGGATATTCAGACCGCCATCGGATGCGCTAAGAAGGATATTGGCAACCGTAGTGATGATGCGCGGTCCGCCAGGCGACCCGATGACGAAGCGAACTTTATTGTTTTCCAACACGATGATGGGCGTCATGGCGGAGAGGGGACGCTTTCTGGGAGCAATCGCATTCGCCGGGCTCTGAATCAGCCCGTACATGTTGGGCTCTCCGATCTTCGAGGTGAAGTCATCCATCTCATCGTTGAGCAGGAAGCCCAGGCCCACGGCGGTCGCGCCGGATCCGAAGGAATTGTTCAGCGTATACGTAACTGACACTGCATCGCCAGCTTCATCGAGCACGGAGTAATGGGTGGTCTGCTTCGATTCAGCAGCCGGCGACGGCGGATGGTCTTCCGGGAGGTAGCCCGGCGGCCGGGTGAGGGAACTGGAGGGAGTCGCCATCGTCGTGTTGATACTCTTACGCCACGCCGCGGCGTAGCCTTTGTCGATCAGCTGCCGGGTCGGCATGGATTGGAAATCGGGATCGCCCAGGAAGGATGTGCGGTCCTTGAATGCGCGCCGGAATGCCTCGATGATCAGGTGCATGCTCTCGGGCGAGCGATCGCCCAGCGACGACAAATCGAAGCCTTCCAGGATGTTGAGTATTTCCAGCAATGCGATACCGCCAGAAGAGGGCGGAGGCGGCGCCAGAATTTCATACTGGTGATAAGTGCCGGTAAGAGGCTTGCGATCTTTCACCTTATAAATAGCCAGGTCTTTCTTGCTGACCAACCCGCCATACTTCTGGATAGCCTTAGCAAGCTCACTGGCCAGGGCTCCGTGATAGAAGCTCCCAGGATCGTGCTCGATGCGCGTGAGTGTACGAGCCAAGTCCGGCTGCCGGAACACCTCTCCGGCCTGGTAGAAATTGCCGTCGCGTTGGAAGATGCGGCGCGATTCCGGGAACTTGGTAAGCACGGGATCGTGCAGCATAGCGGCTTCTTCGGGGCTTAGGACGTAGCCCTTTTCCGCGAACTGAATAGCGGGAGCCATCACTTGCTGCAGAGTCAGCTTGCCAAAGCGCCGCTCCGCTTCGACCAGGCCAGCCACTGTGCCCGGCACGCCGACCGAGAAATAGCCAACCGTGGAAGCGTTGGGAATGATTTTTCCGTCAGCGTCGAGATACATATTGGCAGTCGCACGCAAGGGCGCTTCCTCGCGGAAGTCGATGAAGTGCGATTCGCCGTTGGCCAGGCGCAGCAACATAAAGCCGCCTCCGCCAAGATTGCCTGCGTCGGGGTAGACGACAGCCAAGGCGAAGCCGGTCGCGACTGCCGCATCCACTGCGTTGCCGCCTGCCTGTAGCATCTTCAAACCCGCATCGCTGGCGTCGTGCTGAACGCTGACCACCATAGCGTGTTGCGCCTGGGCCGGCGAAACATCAGGCTTCGCACTGGACTGAGCAGACGCCAGCGTAGGCGAGAGAATCAACAGGAAGGCAAGCGCGCGCTTGGTCAGTTCTTTCTCCTATCGAGAAGAGATTCCTACTTATAACAGGCGCTCGCGGTCAGGACAGAGATTTGAAGATAAGCTCGCGTGCGGATTTGATTTCCTGGGGCAATACAGTATGCGGACGGCCTGGATAATGCTGCGTGTGCACTTTCGCGCCCATCGCGGTGAACTGCTTCGCCGAGG
This sequence comes from uncultured Acidobacteriaceae bacterium, assembly GCA_963793525.1. GTDB lineage: Bacteria > Acidobacteriota > Terriglobia > Terriglobales > Acidobacteriaceae > PALSA-350. Next base: position 66,021 of record CAWCAZ010000005.1, on the reverse strand, counting down.
CGAGGACGCGACTCCAGGGCACATGCGGGTCAGGATCTCCGGAACTAAAGAGCGTAGGCATTCCCGCGAGATCGCCTGCATGGTGAAGGTCCGCGTCCGCAGGTCCGATGAGGCCGCCGGTGAATGCCACCAACCCGCCATAACGCGCAGGATGCCGGGCGATAAATTCCGTAGACAGGCAAGCACCCTGGGAGAAGCCACATAGAAATATGCGCTCCAGCGATACGCCGCCATCCACCGCAAGCTTTACCACCGCACCCACCTTTTCCAGGGCGGACGATAGCCAGGGCTCGTTTTCCGCGATCGGCGCCATGAACGAATAGGGATACCAGCGGTGATCCGCGGCCTCTGGAGCGAGATAAGCAATGCGCTCGTCGTACATCTCCCCGGCCAGGCCGAGTATGTCCTCTGCCGAGGCGCCCCGTCCATGCAACAGAACGATTGCAGCCTCCGCTTGGGCCAGCGGCGCACCCGCCGTGCGCACAGGCTGATCACGATGTGGATCGTTCACCGGTTCTCCCTTCTACTTACGAGTATGCAGTTCAATCGGAGGCAGCATGCGCTCCACGCGCGAGCGCTGCCGTTCCAACCAAGGGGGTAGCTTGAGGGCTTCACCCAGCGATTCGATTGGCTCATCCAGGGCAAACCCCGGCGGATCGGTGGCAATTTCGAACAGAACACCACCCGGCTCGCGAAAGTAGATGGAATGAAAGTAGGTGCGGTCGAGTACCGGTGTCACATCCAGGGAGGTCGCTGCCAGCACTTTGCGCCACTCCAGTTGCGCCGCATCGTCGGCTGCACGAAAGGCGATATGGTGCACGCTGCCTGCGCCCATCCGGCCGTAGGTGAGTTGAGGCTGAACCAGCAGGTCGATGTGATTGCCTAGCGCATTGCCTTCGGCGGCAAAACGAAAACGATTCTCGTGCTCGGCGATTTTGCGAAAGCCCATGGTGGCGAGCACGCCTACTGTCCGTTCGTAGCCCCCTTCGCAAAGCGTCACCCCGAAGAAGCCGCGGATCGCGTGCTCGCCCGAGACGTCACTGGTGCGTGGGGCCTTCGCTTCTCCCGCGTCCGCGTGGCCGACGATCTCCAACCGCATACCATCGGGGTCGGCGAAGCTGAGGACCTCCTCCTCAAACCGCTCGCCGGTGCGTTCCGCTGGGATGCCCGCGGACAGCAATCGGTTCTCCCAGAACGCAAGCGATGCGCGAGGAACACTGAAGGCCGTCGCCGAAGTTTCTCCTACCCCCAGGCTGCCGCGCGTGGCGTGCGGCCAGGGGAAGAACGTAAGGATCGTGCCCGGCGACCCGGCATCGTCTCCAAAGTAGAAGTGATAGGTACCGGGATCGTCGAAGTTGATGGTGCGCTTTACAAAACGAAGGCCCAGCACTTCGGTGTAGAAGTCGAGATTCCGTTGCGGGTCGGAAGCAATCGCGGTGACGTGATGTAAGCCGACGATGGGGGTTGGCATGAGTAGCCTCGAATCGAGTGTAAGACAAAGATGCTTGCTCAGTATGGATGACCTATGCGGAGGAAATGATCTGAGAACAAGGCAAGAAAAAGGGCACCCGGGTAGGGTGCCCTCCAGTAGTTGGTGGTTTGTTCTTACGGCAAGTAGTAGCGGAAGCTGGTCCAGAACATATTGTCTATGCCCTTGGCGCCGACGCCGTCTGGGCCGTTGGAGGTAACCACCGCACCCGTCCAGCTTTGGCGCACGGCGTAGGCATATTGCATGCCGAGACGCACGCGGCCATAGTCACCCCGGTAAAAGTCGTACCAGTAGCCGAGGGTGGCTTCCTGGACGTCTTTGGTCTGGGCGCCGCAGCTTCCGCCGGGATAGTACCCGGTGGAGCTCCCGTTGTAGCCGGGAGCGGCTGCGGTGAGGCACGAGGAGTTGCTGAGGTAGTAAGAGCCGTAGCCGACTGGCGCGACGGCTGGAGCAGCCCAGTGACCACCCCATACCCCGGCGGCATTCTTGGTTGCCGTGGGCGCGCCGAGCGTGGTGCCGGACCAGGAGCTACGACCGGCATAGTCCCCACCGTAATTCAGGTAGATAGTGAGGCGGGGAGTGGCGGCAATCTCGACCGTGCCCAGGGCGGAGAGGTTATGCAGGGGTGAGAATTCGCCGCTGGACGCGGAGGTAACGTCGGACAACGTGGTGGAGCCATACCGGCCAACACCCGGTCCGTAGAGACCCTTGAGACCAACCGTGAACCTCTTGGCAAGCGTAGCGCGACCGCTTGCGCCCAAGCCGCCCAGGGCGATGTTGTTGTTGTAGCTGCCTGCCGTGCTGAGCGCCGGGGTGACAGCCTTGCCGGTAGTGATATCCGTCAAGCCGCCGTAAAGTTGGCCGTTGGTGGTTTCACCGGGATAGACGGTTTCATGAGCGTAGCGTCCAATGCCGAAGACTTCAAAGTGGCCAAAGCTGGGATCGAAAGCCGCCTTGACGATGATGTCCGGCATGACGTTGAAGGAGTAGTTGTTGATGTTGGTGCAAGCGTTGACCGTCTTGTAGACCGGTAGATAGGTGTTGATGCCGCCGTTCGCTTCGTTGGTATAGTTCACGATGCTGGTCGAGGGCGAGCAGGTGCTGATGGCGGAGTTGTAGAGTCCACCATTCGTACCCGTGCTGCCAAGGACGGCGTAGGGAGTGTTGCCGGCCAGCGTGGCGCTATAGAGCAACTGAGGATTTTCGGCTGCGATGCCGAAGGCCATGTGCGGCATGGTCTTGGTAACCCGGAAGCCGTACTGGCGTTCCCAGACGAAGCCCGGAACGTAGTTCGGGTCAATGGTCAGCGGAGTAAGAATGTCGCCTGAGAGGTTAGAGAGGCCCTTCTTGTCTTCTGTCGCCAGGGACCAAAGTTGGCCACCGGTGAAAGCCCATCCATTATTGAGCGCTACTTGCGCCCACAGAACGCGCTGACGGAAAACGTAGCTGTTGCTCTCGTTGTTATTCGAGGTAACGCCTGTACCGAGCCAATCCGCCTCATAGTAGCCGCGAAGGGTTGCCGACCCGGTCTTGCCTTCGGCCATCAGAGCAACGCGCGACTGACGTGCGGTGCCGTAGAACTCGCTGAGGGCGTATGCATCTGCATGCTCGTAGGGCAGGGAACTGAAAGGGGTGGGAATGTCGCTGGCGGTGGCGTGCGTGCGATACACCGTTTCACCCGCGAGGTAGCTCCCAGTGGGTGAGAGCGTGATCCCCTTGAAGTGGATTACGTCGGGGTTCGTGATCTGCTTCTCTACCTTCGCCTGGTTAGTCCTGGATGGTGCTCGCCAACGAGGTGTTGTTCGTCTTCAGGTCAGTGACGGCACCCTGCAGACTGCTGACAGCTTGCGTGTTCTCGGTGAGCACCGAGGACTGTTGGGCAGCTTGCTGTTGTGCCTGCGCTGCCGCTGCCTGGGCTGCTGCGGCGGCCTGCTGGGCCTGCTGCAACTGCGCGTCGCGATCATTCAGCTGTTGCCTCAACTGCTGAATCTGCGTCTGCATTTCGTCCCGTAGCGATTGGATCTGGCTTTCCACCGATGGTTTCTTAGGAGGCGGAGCCTTCCGGGTCGCCGGCTTTTTGTGGGTTGTCGAAGTGGTACTCGTGGTACCAGACGCGGTGGTCTGGGCTAGCCCGGCAGACATCGCCGACACCAGCACAAGCGTGGCCAGCGTCTTCAGTTGCATCTTCATCGGTTCTCTCTCTTTGTGCCTTGTGATTGCAGTGTGGTCACGACTTTTTACGAGCAGGAAAGACCGCGCAAAGGGCTATTTCCGTTTTCATCCGGGAAGAATCCTGAGGGCCGCGCAGATCGTTTTGCCACTGTGAGGTTCTCAGTTGCCTGTGAACATCTGAAGAATTTGCCGTGAAAAAGCGGAGAAAGCGGCTTCGATTGCCGCTCCGAAAACTGCGATCAAGGCCTTTGTTTTGAGTGAGTCGCGCTCTGCGAAGGGTAGTAAAAGCGGGGAAGTAGCCCGGAAAGTGGGAGAGCCAGGCATGCGTCTCTCGTGCCAGACTGGCGGGTTCACCCGCTCATGGATTGTCCAGCTACAGAGCAGGTCCGCCGTCTTCGCTCCGGGCGTTTTACGGTGGACGGTACGAGGTAAGCCGCTATTCCTTTACGTCTGCGAACATGTCCGTCTCCAGGGGGGAGGAACGCATGCCCGGCGCGGCTGCCAACAGATACTTTTCCTGCCCACCCGTTCCCTCAAAGGCGACCTTGACCTTGGTCAGGAGATCGGCCTGGGTGGTGTGCTGCTGGAAGGCCTCAAATTTCTTTGCCCACAGGTCGCCCAATGTGAGCACCAGCGAGGCCGGCACGAGTGCTGTCTTGGGCACTTCCTCAGTGACCAGAAAAGGCGCCACCGCGTAGTACAGTTTTTGCGGACGGTAGGGAAGTAGTCCCGCGGCAATTTGCTCGGGGGCGAAATTGTTGCGTCCTGCCCAGTGAAAAGCCGCAGTCGAAAAAAAGCAGATCATGGTGTGGTCCGGATGCAGATTTACGTTGCCATCGCCGCCGAAGGTGATCACCACCTGGGGCCGGAAGCGGCGGATGCGCTCGACCAAGTCAGTGGTGACCCGTGTAAAGTCCTGGCGTGCAAGTTCGCCGTCGGGGTAAGTCAGCACCTCTCCATGGGCAACGCCCAGCACGCGCAGAGCCGCAGCGAACTCCTGCCGCCGCAGAGCGGCCAACTCATCGCTACTACGGGCGCTCCCCCGGTTCGACGCCGCGCGTCCTTCGGTCAGGCAGATCACACTGGTCTCGACGCCACGTTGGTGGGCCTGCATTAATGCGCCGCCGAAGGCTCCGCACTCATCATCGGGGTGGGCGGTAAAACACATCAGCCGCAGTGGCAAATTGATTCTCCTTACTCTTCCGATTTCGCATTCTCAGTCGAGTGTACCCAGGACGGGTGTCCTGGAGAGGCTTAATCCCAGGGCAGGCAATTTTCCGCGACTGGACGAAAGCTTCTGCGATGCAGGGGACTTGGCCCATGAGCGGCCAGCGCCTGTTTGTGCTCTGGCGTGCTGTAGCCCTTGTGGGAGGCAAGGCCGTATTGCGGATATTCACGATCCAGTTGGCACATGCGGCTATCGCGGTAGACCTTGGCGACTACCGATGCCGCGGCAATCGAGATGCTCAACGAGTCACCATAGATGATGCTGGTTTGCGAGCAGGCAAAGTCGAGACGCATGGCGTCGATTAGCAGGTGGTCCGGCTGAAGGGCCAGGCGGCAGACCGCAGCGGTCATCGCCATGCGGGTAGCTTGATAGATATTGACGCGGTCGATGGTCTCCGCATCGACTTCTTCGACTGCGATGGCCAGTGCCTTGCGCTCTACGATGCGCGCCAGCCGCTCCCGTTCTTCGCGCGATCAATTGCTTGGAGTCGCGCAGGCCGGGAATGCGGCATCCTTCGGGAAGAATCACCGCTGCCGCAACAACCGGCCCGAAGAGCGCGCCGCGGCCGACCTCATCGACCCCGGCGACCACCTTGGCGCCGCTAGCGCGGGCAGCCCGCTCGTAGCGGCCTCCGCACACCAGCGTTCGCAACATGCGCAACTTGCGCGTCGCCGCGGAAACTTCCCGCTCCAGCGTTTCTGGCTCTATCAGGGGCTCGTTCAGGGATTCGTGTATCAACTCGGGCATCGCCAAAATCGAGTGTAGATCATTTGCAGAAGTGCCCGTCGCGCTCGGCCCGTGTTTCCCACAGCTGATTACGGAAATCGGTATCTACGAAGCAACGCCCCGGGCAGCAGTGGCTCCCGGGGCGCGTCTCACGGTGACTGAATACTACTTGCGTTCCACTTCTTTCAGGCGAGCCGCCTTGCCGCGCAGACCGCGCAGGTAGAAAAGCTTGGAGCGCCGCACTCGGGCAGACCGCACTTTCTCCACTTTGTCGACTACCTTGGAGTTGAAAGGGAAGATGCGCTCGACCCCCTGGCCGAAGCTCATCTTGCGCACGGTGAAGCTGCCTTGGGCGCCATTCTTGAGCGCAATCACAATGCCCTCGAAAGCCTGCAGGCGCTCTTTGTCGCCTTCCTTGATCTTTACCTGCACCCGTACGGTATCGCCGGGCACGAACGTGGGCAGGTCGGTGCGCCGAAGCTTCTCGGCGAGACGCTGCATAACTGGATGAATAGACATAATTGCTTCCTGTCGCGATGAAAACACGGTAACGTCGAAGTTCTTAGTTTACACGGAATCTTTACTTTGCGCGCCCCCGGCCCGCAGTTCCAGGGTCCGCAGAAACCTACGATCCTCCGCGCTCAACTCCGCATCGCGCAACAAATCAGGCCGATTGCGCAGAGTTTTTTTGAGCGCCTGCTCCCGCCGCCAGCGGCGAATTTGCTCATGGTTACCGCTGCTTAGCACCTCAGGCACCGCCAGCCCGCGAAACTCGGCGGGGCGGGTGTAGTGGGGATAGTCCAGCAATCCACCAGCACCATGAGTCGAGCTCAAGCCGGCTCCCGCCGCGCTTTGCAGCAGCGCATCCGCCTGCCCGAAGCTTTCGTTCTCTGAAGAGGCGTCATTCCCCAGCACCCCTGGCAGCAGACGCATGGTAGCGTCCAACACCACCGCGGCAGCCAACTCACCACCGGATAACACATAATCTCCAATCGAGAGCTCCTGGTCCGCGACCAGTTCGCTGATCCGCTCGTCGACCCCTTCATAGCGTCCGCACAGCAGCACCACTCGCTGGACTTGGGCAAGTTCGCGCGCCGTCGCCTGGGAGAATTTCTTCCCCTGCGCGGAAAGCAGTATCACCGTTTCCCCGTGCGCCGACCCTTTCCGCCTTAGGGGCAAGCCGCAGATGCTCCACCGCCTCGGCCAGAGGTTCCGGCTTCAGCACCATGCCCTCACCGCCCCCAAATGGCCGGTCGTCGACGGTGCGATGCCGATCGTGAGTGAACTCTCGCAGATCATGCACGCCAACGCCCAGCAAACCGCCCTGGATCGCACGTTTGACCACGCCATGCTCGAAGATGCCGGAAAAAAATCCGGGGAAGATGGTGATGATGTCGAAGCGCATGGCCATTACTCCGATTCGTCTCCGTCCGCCGGTTGGGGTTCGGCAAGCCGCTCCTGTTCGGTCAAAGGAGCCTGCATGGCCAGCAACCCCGGGGGCAGTTCCATCTCCATTCGTTTGCCTTCGAGGTCTATCTTCTTCAGGTAGGCACGGACGAACGGTATAAGCAATTCATCGCCGGCCGGCGTGCGAATAACCAGCATCGCTGGCCCCGCTCCTTCCGGCTCCACGTCTGTGATCTCGCCGGCATCCTCGGCCCCGCCGTGGCCAACGTCGATCACCCTGACTCCCAGCAGGTCGCTGATATAGACGGCATCGCCCTCGAGCGGCATTCGCTCTTCGCGTGGAATCACCACCTCGAAGCCACGCAGAGTCTCTGCCTCGGCAATCGAATCAACCTGGGAGAATTTCAGCACTACACGTTCTTTGTGGAGCCAATGGGATTCCACCCTGGCTTCGCGCGTAGTGTCGGGCCGGGCCCCTGCAGGAGGACGAAGGAATAGCCGCTTACGTTCCGCGAAGTGCTCCGGAAAGTCGGTAAAGATATCGGCCAGCACCTCGCCGCGACGTCCCTGCGGGCGCACAATGCGGGCGAGTAACACCCAGGCTGCGTCGGGCTCTGTCATTTTTCCGGCTGCGGTTCTCAGTCGAAGGGCAGGGAATCTGTGCCAGGCACGCGAGGTAGCGAGGCTAAGAATCGGCCGGCTTACCGCCCTCGTCTTCTTCGAGGATGTCCAGCGTGTAGCGATGGTGAAGTTTCATGCTCACCGCGCTCAGAATGGTTCGCATGGAGCGCGCCGTTCGGCCTTGTTTGCCGATTACCTTGCCCACGTCCGCAGATGCCACACGGAGGCGCAACACCGTGTTCTCGTCTCTGGCCACAGCCTGCACCTCGACTGCTTGCGGGTCGTCAACCAAGGCTTTGGCGATCTCCGTGACTAGTTGTTGCATATCATCATGATTCAGTTCTTGCATCATCGGAGCGGCCTCAAATGGACCAACCAATGCAGGATTGCCGCAGCAATCTACTACCAAGCAGACATGCTTCAGAAACCGGCGCTGGCTGGCGTCCCTTCATGACCGAGCATTAGACCGCTTTTCCTGTGGTTGTGTCCAGAGTGTTTTCAGGAGCAGTACCGGAGCGCAGCAATCGCCCATGATAGCCCGGCGCAAGCGCAGACCCTGAACAACTTGTTGTGGCGAAATGCCTCCGCAGGACCTGGTGTTTTCCGGCCGTTTGTTGCCGGCATCTCTCAGGGTAGCAGGAGAGAAAAGCTAGGCTGCAGCGGCGGCTGGCGGGTAGGCTGCGAGCAGCTTGGCCACGCGTTCGGAGAGTTGTGCTCCGTTGTTGGTCCAGTGCTCGATGCGCTCACGCTTCAGATCGACGGTCGCCGGATTGGTGCGCGGGTTATAGGTGCCCACCACCTCGATCGACCGGCCATTCCGCGCACGGTCCTTCTCAATGACAACAACACGATAATACGGCTGCTTCCTTGCACCGAAGCGAGCCAGACGAATCATTAACACAGGCGTAAATCCTTTCAGATCTTCTTCCCTGATGGGGTGAAATCCGGGTGGGTTTTGGGGTAGTGATGCGCGGCGCATAATCAGCCGCTACAGCATTTCACTTGCTCCCAAACAACAAGTATCGCTGGTTCGCACGCATTGCGCAAGTTTCCCACTTGAATGGAAGGAGCAGGAAACGAGGAGTAGGAGAACAATGCGGAAGTCTAAGCGACCGCGTCCAGATAGCTGGGAAAGAGCGGAGTCGAATACTCCTGGATAAATGCCGTGAGTTTGACCATCATTGCGCTATAGGTAGCGACGGCGCGATGAGCATTCACAGATGGTCCCACGGATGAAGCCGATAGCAAGTATTGGGCCAAAGCCAGCATGACGCAGAGCCGGATCTGGAAAGCGTCACTGCGCAAACTCTCCAGCATTTCTTGATCAACACCTTCGCCATGCTCGGCAGCGTAGTCGGCCAACTGAACCAGGACTGGGGAATTTTTATACATCGCCCACAGGCCTTTGCAACCTTGAATGCGCTCCCAGACGTCCTTGGTGGTGACCTGAACTTCACTCTTGTATAGAAAGCGCTCGCTGATTTCTTCGATGCCCCAGTCATTGCAACGCAACTGACTGATGATCCCGTTCCAGCTCTTGGCGCGGCGCTTTATTTGCTGCCTGCGCCAGAATCCGGCGTAGGCAACCAACAAGGCAGTAAGGATTACCTGGAGCAGCGGCAATATCATGTTGTTATTTCACCTGCATTCGAACCAGCGCCGTCCGTGCAAGCTTGGCCCGCCCAGCAAGTGTAACCAAAAACTGTTCCATTTGTGGACTGAATTCACGCCGTCGTACATCTTTAGTTGTAAAGGCCCAGACCAAAAAACTGAGTTCGAAGAGGTAGGCGACCCCGCGAAATGCCTCCAGGGTGTTGGGTCCGCCGTTATGACGCTCCGCCAGGCTGACAATCAAGTCGGCAGCACTGTAAAAGGACAAGGCTGTGGCCAGTTGCAGCACCCTGTCTTTCCAGCCAATGCCCAGCACGTGGGCGAAACCCACTGTTAACAGAAAGATAGCTATGCGCAGCAACCCGACGGTAAGGTCCATTGGGGCCTTGATGTCATAGACTTTGTTGCCCGTAGGGTGGACATGCGAGGCCAGCAGGGTTCCGCCCACCACAGCGACCACCACGAATGCGATGAAGACTTTAATCGTTCCCGGCGGCAGCGAGGCGTGGACGGGACGCAAGACATGCCAGGCAATTTCGAGCAGGACCCCTAATTCGATCAGATACTGGAGAGGCAGCATGGCGAGAGCCACGGCTGCCCAACCTGTGTGATGACAGGCCTACCAAAGCGCCGACCACGACGTCATTGAACAGATTAAAGGCGATGTAGAGGGTAAAGACGGGGAAGGTCTTATATTGCCGCCGGAAGAGCAAAATGACCAGCAGCGCAATCTCTGCCAAAAGGCCAAGAATACTGAACGCTGGATACCAGGCCTGCAGACTCATATTGCACCCTTACAGATGCAGCATAGTCCAAGGGGCCCGGTTCGGAAAGCCCACTTATCTACCCGAAGATAAAAGACCAGAAGCATTGAAGTGGGCTGGCATGTGCGGAGACGGAAACGCCGAGAAGTCCGGCGACAGTAAGGGCGCGGATCAAATTGATTTTCATGGAAAACACCTGGAGCGCAAGAAGCGCGTGTTTCCAGGTTACCTTTGTCGATGACCTGCCGCTACAACTTTCGTGTGATTATTACTAAGTATATAACTTTAGATCGCTAGTAACATCTCGCTTGCTCTGCCAGGGTGTGTCTGTACTTGGTGTGCGGATGATGTTTGCCGTAAAAGGCCGGAAGGGTGGTAAAACTCAAGGTACCGGGATGCGTAACTTTAGTACTGTGAGGTCGGAAACGTGGCCTTTTTAGGGGATTCCCGTTCCTTCTGCTTCTGATTATTATCAGTTCATGGATATCTCCACCGCAGTCGCAACCGATCGTCCTGTCGAACTCCGCGCTGCGGTACGCTTTCCACTGTGCGTACCGATTACCATTTGCACAGAAGCAGGAGACCTGCCGGCGGTTACGGAAAATATTTCCGCCAACGGCGTTTTGTTCGAGCTCGCCACTTCACTAAAAGTGGGGAGTATTGTTAGCTTCACGATTGCAATGCCGGCCGAGGCAATGGGAACCCCCACCGATGTTGTATTGCACTGCACAGGCCGCGTGGTACGCTGCACACAAGATGTAAAGACGACGCATGTCGCTGCAGTAATTGATAAATATCACTTTAGTCACTGAAGCTATTTTGGTCTCTGAACCTATGGTATCTGCCAAGCCTGAATTTCCCGATGCCGGTCCTGCCGACGGCGCATTTGAGCCCGATGAGGGCGCGGACAACGCTGCGATTCGAATCGTTCTTGCCGATTCGCAGGCGATCTACCGGGTGGGTATCCGGAAGATCTTCGCGCTCGAAGATGATATTCGCGTGATCGCCCAGGTTGATACCCTGGCCGGCCTCCACTCGGCTATCCAACGCTTTCCTACTGACATGGTCTTGCTCGAAGGCAATTTGATTGCGGGCACGATCGATGCCATTCCGGAACTGGTCCGCCGGGCTCCACAGCTCAAGATCATTGTCCAGTCGGCGCAGAACGATGAATCCAACACGGTCGAACTCTACCGTCGCGGTGTCCGGGGCATTATTCCTCGGTCCATCTCGCCCGACCTGCTGGTGAAGTGCGTTCGCAAGATCGCCGCCGGGGAAACCTGGATTGACAACCAGTCGATCAATTGGGTGATCGAGGCTTACCGCTCGCAGGCAACTGCGTTGACCAGCCCGCGAACCCAGCCACGCCTTTCCCCCAAGGAGCTGGCGATCATCACCTGCATCACTCAGGGCAAACGCAACAAGGAGATTGCCTATCAGCTTGGGACCACGGAGCAGGTCATCAAAAACTACCTGCGCAAGGTCTATGACAAGCTTGGTGTCTCGGATCGCCTCGAGCTGGCGCTCTATTGCCTGCACCATCAGCTGCACAAGAAGGCGGCTGGTACGGTGCCGGTGACGAGCACCCCTATGAACGAACCTCTCGCGGTCAATAACGGCAAGCTCTAAGAAACCGGGTGGCTTTTCCTTCAGGGAAAAACCGCCCGGGATTTCATTGTTTCTATTAGACAGACCCACGGCGGCGCCTCGCGAGTATTCTCGTGAGGCGCCGCTTTTTCTCTTTCGTATTAGGGCACGGCCTTGGAGGTTGCGGAAAAAGTCGCTGAACCTAGAAGCAGTGATCCCTCATCGGCTAAAGCCGGATCTGTTTGCAAACATTTACGTACGAGCTGAAGCTCGTACCCTTCAAAAGCCAGAGCTTTTCCCGCAGTTTGTTTAGCCGAGGCGCGCTTCTTCGCGCCTTCCGCACGAGATCCCTGCCCGCTTGTCCCGGCGTGCCGTGGAGCGTGCCGTGGGAGCTTGTCGAAGGGGACGGCTGAAAGTAACCCGGACGCTAGTCCTGGGTTTTGACTCGCTACGAAGGGCACGGGTTCAGCCGTGCCGTAACAGGCATACGCGAGAGACGGCTTTAGCCGCTGAGGTACGTTTTTCTCGGTGAATAATTGGAAGCTATACCTCAGGGGCTAAAGCCCTCATCAGTCTTCGCTCGATGTGGCACGGCTGAACCCGTGCCCGTCGTTCAATGACTTTTTCCGCAAGCACTAAAGTCGTGCCCTGATAAAAAGCATAAGTTTTTCGGCAGCCTCGAAAGTCGTCCCCTGACACAGAGCATGGGTTTTGCCGCAAGCTGTTCGGTCAGGCCATACTCACTGGAAGAAGGGCAGGCAAGTCCGATGAATCTAGTACCACGAAAAAGTCCCGCAAGGGACGGCTGAAAAAATCCCAGGATGTAGTCCTGGGCTTCAGCGGCGCGATCAGCGATTGCGGGTTCGTGCGGCGCTCTCGCCCAAACATACGCCTTTGCATTAAGGGCTTTCTGCTCCCTAACGGTGTTGCCCGAAGAGCATCCAGACGATCAGGCTGATCAGCGCGGTGAAGAAGAGCAGCAGGAATCCGCCCAACGCGAGCGCCACCGTGCGCTGCTGCTCCGGCTTGGGCCTGGTAATTCCGAAAGCTCCGATGAAGCTCTCCACTAGGAAATTCAGCAATTTCATGACGTCCCTCAGTATCGCCCCAGCGAGCGCCGGCGGCTACTCTTATGCTGATACCATTAAGCCCGAATGCGGACAAGGAGGACGGCATGAGCGAGCAAGAGGCACCAGAACTGGGCTCGCCTCCCGGCCGGGACCTGCCCGACCCCGCTCGAGAAGCCCTCGACCAGCCTCATCTCACGGCAGAAGAACTGGAGCGCGAAGTAGGCGACTCCGAAGCCTGGGATGAAGCATCGGAAGACGAAGGTACGGTCCCCGGCTAAGGCGGCCGTACCATTAAAATCAGATACGGTTACAAAACGCTTTAGCTTTGCGGTGCTTCCCACGCGCCCGATTCCGCGGAACGAAAAATAGCTTCGATGACCGCCATATTCTTGATCGCATCCGTGAGCGGCACCGGCACCGGTGTGCCTTCCCGTATGGCCCGGGAAAAGACATCCCCTTGAATCGTATATTGATCGCAGGTGGGAAAGCTCTCGACCGTGATGCCGCCACCCATGAGGTCACGACCGTCGTCGATGAAGATGCGGCACGGGCGATCGTTGGGCGCGTTGAACGGGATTTCGATCTCGATGCGGCCTTTGGTTCCCAAAAACTGCATTCGCTGGTAAGGAACAAGCTGCGTACTGCAGGTGAACGTCGCGTGGCCCGATGGGAACTCCATCAAGGCGGAAGTCAACCGGTCCACTTGCAGCTCGGGGTCTTTCTCCAGCAGCGCCGATACTCGCAACGGTTCTTCGCCGAAGAGGAATCGAGAGGTGTTGATGGGATAGCACCCTATATCCATCAACCCCCCACCGCCGCATTCCGGAATATTGCGGATGTTCTTGGGGTCGGTGTTGAAGTAGCTGAAGAAACCCTGGATGGAACGCAGTGACCCAATCCGGTCGGATGCAACCAGTTCGCGTACGCGCAGCCACTGCGGATGGGTACGCACCATGAACGCTTCGCCAATGATTACGCCTGTGCTCTGTTGCACCGGCAAAAGCGTCTTGGCCTCGGCAACGGTCATGCTTAGCGGTTTTTCGCATAAGACATGTTTGCCCGCTTGCGCAGCTTTGATCGACCAGGGGACATGAAGCTGGTTGGGGAGTGGATTGTAAATCGCCTCAATCTGAGGATCGGCGAGCAGCTCTTCATACGATCCATAGGCTTTCGCGATGCCCAGCTTGCCTGCAACCTCCTGGGCTTTGCCCAGGTCGCGCGAGGCAATCGCGGTCACCTCGCTCCAATCACCCTTTTGCATGGCCGGCAGGACCTTCTTAACCCCGATTCCGGCCGTGCTCAGAACACCCCAGCGAACTTTGTTTGGCATAGACGGTCATGATAGAGCATTTCGCTTCTACTTCTGCTTGCGCCCAGGCCAAACGGGATCGCGCTTTTCCAGAAAGGCCTGCAATCCCTCCTTAAAATCCGGACTGTTGCGGATCTTTTCATTCCATCGCATGGCCCGCGTCAGATCGCGGTCCAGGCGCTCCTTGGCATAGCCGCTCAGCAGTTTTTTTACCGCGCTCATCGATTCCGGACTGTTCTTGAGCAGAAGTGCCGCCAGGGCTTGGGTGCGCGCAGAGAGCTCGCCTTCAGGCACCACCTCGGTCACCAGGCCCATCGCCAAAGCCTCCTCGGCATCGAGGACTCTGCCCGAGAGCAGGAGAGCCTTTGCCTTCTTCTCCCCGATCATCTCCAGCAGAAATACGGAGACGATGGCGGGGATGAAACCGATCTTCACTTCGGTGTAACCGAATCTCGCTTGGGGCGCAGCGAGGGTGAAGTCACACAGGGTCGCTAATCCTGTGCCGCCCGCGATGGCCGGTCCGTTTACCGCGGCGATGGTCGGTTTAGTCAACTCGTACAGGCGGCGCATCATCCACATGGTCGCTTCCGCGTCCGCCCGTTGGTCCTCGGGGCGTTGATTGTTGAGAGACTTCAGGTTCTCCAGGTCCATGCCGGAACAAAAGGCCGTTCCCGCACCGGTCAATACAACCACCCCGCACGGGCATGTCGCAGAATCGGCCAACGCATGCGTAAGCTCGGCAATCATCTGCGGATTCAAGGCATTCCTCCGCTCGGGCCGGTTCATGGTGATGGTGTGGATGCCGGCGGCTTCCTTGATTTCGAGGGTTGCGTAATTGATAGCCACAGTGTTTCGATAGCTCCTCAGCGGTTTTAACAGGCCTCGACTGCACCGAATCTATCAGCGATGGCGCGCCCCATCGCGAGCAATTCGTCTAGCGGAAGTAACCGGGGCAGGTTCGCACCCAGCTTGCTTAGTTCGGCCAAAGCTGCCTCAGTGGCCACATTGCCCACCAGCGCGTTCTGGGCGAAGGGACAACCGCCCTGTCCACCCAACGCCATATCCAGGCGGCGGCAACCCGCCTGGTAAGCTGCTGCGACCTTCAGCGCAGCCTGTTCCGGCCGGGCGTGCAGGTGCGCTCCCAGCTCGATTCCGGGGATCTCCGCGAGCACCGCACTGACCAGCGAGTGGATCTGCTCCGGAGTGGCCACACCCACGGTATCGGCCAGCGAAATTTGTTCGATGCCCATCCCTTTCAGGGTAAGGCAGGTGAGAATGACGTCTTCTTGCCGCCAGGGATCGCCGTAGGGATTGCCGAAGGCCATGGAGAGATAAGCCACAACTCCCAGTCCATCCCGCAAAGCCTGGCTGCAAATGCGCTCGAGTTTTTGGCGCGCCTGTTGCAGGGTCTGTCGTTGGTTGCGCTCAAGGAATGTAGCAGAGATGGAGTAGGGAAAGCCCAGTGTGCGAACCACTCCGGTGCGAACGGCCCGCTCCGCACCCTGCTCGTTGACCACGATGGCGATAATTTCCAGCGCGGAGTCCAGATCAAGCAGGGCGAGAACCTGCTCCGAATCCGCCATTTGCGGTACCGCCGACGGGGACACAAAGGAAACAGCGTCAATATGCCTGAAGCCCGCGGCAGCCAGAGCGCGCAGGTAATCGGCCTTGATCCCGGGAGGAATCTGTTGCGGCATAGCCTGCCACGCATCCCGCGGGCACTCGATGATTTTGACTGGCGTTGTGGTCACTGCGGCATTCCCCAGGCGCTTACTACCGCGCTAGCAGCCACAGTACGCTGAAGCCCAGCAGATGAACCACAGCTACCTGCATGAATACTTTCCACAGTGGCATCCACTTCGCGGCTATGGTGGCGTACAGGCCATACAGAACCCATTGCGCATACAACATAATCTGCGACCAACTATCGCTGGTCTGCTCGGAGAGACCCAGCTGGGGCTGCTTGAGGAGCAGTGCGTAAGGGTAGAGGAGTCGCAATTTGAGCAACCCCGCCGCGCCCATCAGGGGTAGGATCTCCGCCGTCTTTACCGCCGCAAAGGTGATGGCGACCCCGGCCAACAGTGGCCACCACGCCAGCCAACCGGTTGTTCCGGTGTTCTTTGCTTTTCTTTTGCTGGTTCCAGCCCTTTTGGGACGCGGCAGTGTTTGCGAGCTCATGGTCCGAGCATAACGCTGGATGGTGGGGAAGATTGCGCAATCATGCCGGCCGGCATCCCGGCGCACCTTTGTGATCACATCTGGGTTGGAAGGGTTCGGTGAAGGACCCGGGCTGTTTTCCGCCAGGACGCAAAGAAAAAGCCCAGGGGCTAAAGCCTGTCATTCTCTCAATCGTTTACGGCCCGACTAAAATCGTGCCCTTATACAAGACCAAAACTCTGCGGATCAATCTGAGTGCGCTGGGTGCCCCATTCAAGCCGCCCTTTGGCTTGAGGGGACTAGTGGCTCTCGATGTGTCGTTTCCCATTTCCCACGCCCGCCCAAGAAAAATGATTCCGTAGAAGCGTACCAGCCTCCCAGCCCCGCCAGTGGTCCGCGAACCCTACCGCTTCTGCGAATTTTTCATCTTGCTTGCGGCAGGGGCGAACGGGAAGTGGCAGATCGAGAGCCATTTATCCCACGCAAGCCAAAGGACGGCTTGAATGGGGCACCCGAACATTCGTCACCGTGTGGGAAAAAACTATGGCGCGCTCATGGGACTTGCTCCGCGGATCGGCCGGTTCTCACGCGGACTCTAAAGCCCTCATCCGGAGCGGCTGTATGGCCCGTCTGAAGCCGTGCCCTGACACAAGTATGAGTCTTTCGGCTGACTGTAATGCCGTGCCCTGATACAGCACGTTAGAGCCGTCTCTACTGGAAATTTGAGCTTCTGCTTTAGCGGGGAACGAGGAAGCTGTCTGGTATGGGCGCCTCGTCGGACTCCTGGCGCTTGTTCAGACCGCCGTAGCGGCGTTCGCGGCGCTGGTAATCGGAGATGGCTTCCAGCAGATGGATGCCGCGAAAGTCCGGCCACAAGCGCTCGGTGACGTAGATTTCGGAATACGCCATTTGCCAAAGAAGAAAATTAGAGACGCGAAATTCTCCGCTGGTGCGCACCACCAGATCGGGATCAGGCATGTGGGCCGTGTACAAGTGGCGGTGCACATCTTCTTCGCTGATCTGATCCAGGGAAACATTCTTGGATGCCGCTTCGCGAGCCAGCGCCTGGAAGGCGTCGACCAGTTCGCTGCGCGCACCGTAATTGAGCGCCAGCGTGAGCACGGTGCCGTTGTTGTGGGCGGTGGCTTCGGCGGCCCACTGCATCTTTTCCTGGACCTCGGAGGGAAGCTCATGGGTGCGGCCGATATAGGCGATGCGCACATTGTTGTCGTTCATGCGCTCGACGTTGTCGACCAGGTAGGAGCGCAGCAGACGCATCAGGAAATTGACTTCGGTCTTGGGGCGGCGCAGATTGTTCTCGAGCGAGAAGGCGTAGAGGGTCAGCCAGGGTAGGTTAATGCGCGAGGCTGTCTCGACGACGAATTGGACCGACTCTGCGCCCTGCTGATGCCCTAAAAAGCGCCTGAGGCTGCGCTTGCCTGCCCAGCGGCCGTTGCCGTCCATAATGATGGCTACGTGCTGAGGCAGGCGCGCCGGATCCAGTTGGCGGTAGATGGCCTGCTCTTCGGGAGAAAGTTCGGCTACGCGGTTCGCTGGCAGGAATCGCAAAACGATTGCCTTTCCTTACGACCGTAGCACATGGCCGACTCCCCCGCAAAGCTATCGGGGTCGAGCCGCAGCGGAGGGGGAGCCCATGGTTCTGTGCCGGTCTGGCAATGCCCGGCTTAAGCGGTTCCACGATAGGTGTAAACCCATGAGGATGATTCAAACGGGGCTTTTCCTCGAGAAAAGACCCACCTGACCGAGCTCGGATGGGGCACAGTCATCGTGGAACCGCTTTAAGCGCTTCTACGCCGTCCCATGGCCAAGTCGCGTACCTGGTTCAGGAACATCGAGCGCTGGAGCGTATCCATCTGCGCGATGTACGGAGCCAGCTCCGCCAGAAACGGATCGCCGAGAATCGACGCTGTCTCTTCATGGCGGCGACTGCGCGCATCCCGAAGCAGGTGGCAGATATCGATTTCCAGAGCGGAGGCCAGACGCGCCAACGAAGAGAGCGTCGGCATCGCCTTGCCGTTCTCTATTTTGGAGATGTAGGTGCGCGGCACCTGCATGCGGCCAGCGAGCTGCCGCTGGCTTAGATTGCGGCCCTTACGCAGATCACGCACCGCGCGCGCGACCTGCAGGCTGTTGTCTTCCGCCACAGCCTCTTCCGGTTCGCCGGCAAACTGCGGGACGAGCCGTTCTGGTTCCTCGACTTCGAGGGGTTTGTGGCAGCGTCTGCAAAGAGAGTTTGCGGTGCGGAACTGCACCAATGTGCAGCGCTCACACCGAAGAACCTCACGCGCCTCGACGGTTGCTAGGGTAGTTGCCATAATTTTGTAACGGAGCGCCAGAGCAGGGCGATCCTGATAAGAAGCGCCGCTTTTTAGATCACCTTGCATGTCCTCATGCCAAGTATCGGTTTAGCGACGGTCCCTACCTGATTCATGATTACAGTGATGCAGGGTATCCCTAATGTCAAGTTAAAAAGTAGGGCCAAAGCGGAAAACGTGGTACGAATTTCGGAAGAAAGCCTAGAGAAACTCGGAGCCGGACGGTTGTCTGTGCAAAAAGGTGACACAATGACCGCAAAAAAATACACACGGCCCGAAGCCTGGACACTCCTCAACGAGTACACACAATCCACAGGTCTTCTCAAGCATGCGCTCGCCGTCGAAGCCTGCATGGAAGCGTACGGCGAAGAGCAGGCATCCACGCGCGCACTCAATGGGGACAAGGCTAGCGAGCTGATTGAGACGTACCGCATCACGGGTTTATTGCACGACTTTGATTACGAAAAATATCCCAGCGCAGCAGAACATCCCTTCGTCGGAAATAAAATTCTTGGCGAACAAGGATGGCCGGAAGAGATTCGCGCGGCCATCATGGGACATGCACAGTACTCCGGTGTAGCGAGAGATACGCATCTTGCCAAAGCCCTCTTTGCCTGCGATGAACTAGCTGGTTTTCTGACCGCTGTTTCTCTCGTCAAGCCGACCAAATCGATCTTCGACGTAGACGTTCAAAGTGTGCGCAAGAAGCTTAAAGACAAGGCTTTCGCGCGTGGTGTGCACCGTGAAGACATCATCCAGGGCGCGCAGGAACTGGGTGTGGATCTGGATGCCCACATAACCTTCTGCATCGCCGCATTGCGCCGCCACGCGGTGGCGCTGGGCCTGGACGGAATGGCCGCGTCGATCCCGCGCTACATAACTTCTCTCCATCCGAAGCCGGGTTGCGCAGAAGCGACTCGACGGTGATCGATTTCGCTCGCTTCCACTTTCGGCGGCGATCGCCGTAAAGGTAACAATGAATATTTCTTTTGTCGGATTGATTCCGGTTGCTTGTCCGCTGACCGTGATAGGCCGGATTGATTTCTCTCCGCGTCGATAGAACGGCTGAAGGCGCAGTGCGCGCATCTGTCGCCGCACGCGCGAACGTCTGCGAGCGAGGTGGTGCGCGCGCATTTTTTGCTCTGCAAGAGACGCGTTTTTACCTTCTCTGTTGTCGCTGCGAAAACTCAGCGATGGAAGTGGCTTGACGCTCACACTTTCGTGTTATTGGCGTGTGTGATTCATTCCGAGCCGCGATACTGTTCTGAGCGCAGCGGATCGGCATTTTCGGGTGCATCGGGATCCATGGCAAAGTCGAAAATCTCTCCCTCTGCGAAGCCTGGACTGGAGGGCAGGGGAACGAGGGCATACTCGCCCGGGGCGAGAACTTCCCGGGGCGTGAGCCGGTACCAGTCGGTAGTTCCGAAGCGCTGCTGCTTGATCCCGATCACATCGGGGTACTGGGCATCCCCATGCTTCTCCTGCTGCTTGAGCTGCCCCATGGTCTCTTTGGTTGCCGTTCGCCGTTGGCCTTCGATATTCAGGCGCACGACGACCAGGTCGGAGCGCCCATTGTCGCTGCCCGAGACCCCGCGCAAAAAGAACTGCGGCGCCTTATCGTGCACCCGGACATGGGCTGCTTCCCCCTTGAACTCGATGGTGTGTCGCAGCTTGAGAGAGAAGCCGGAGTCATCCGCGGTCGGGGCCGGGGGACGTAACCGGACCAACTCGCGCATGCCCTTCCAGGTATCGAGCGCCCACACATGCCCGTAAGTCGGGAGTTGGAGACCTTCCGCCACGCTGATGTCATCGGAGGAGACACTGGGCTGAGCCGAGACCTGAGCCTGGCTCTGGGCGAGCGAGCAGTAACCGAGGATCAAAGCCAGGGAAAGGATGCGACGGGAATGCATTTCAGATGTTCTTCTTTACCGGGACGGCAGACCACACCATCCTATTGCATTTTCACTTTCGCGCTGCACGATCAAGTTCGATGAGGTGCAGCTTCTCCTGACGAAGAGCGACGACCCGAATTTCCTGTAAGGCTGAGTGAGGTCGACGAACGGCATACGCCTTTACCGGCGCGGACGATTGCAGAGCGGAAGGCCGCCGGTCCGCGGGAGAATAGATGGGGAGGAGACTAAAAGGTGTAAAGCACGTAGCCGGCGAGCAGAGCAAAGACGGTCATAACCAGGATCGCTTCCAGCTTTTGGTAGTCCGGGGCAGCGCCGCTAAAGTGATAGCGTGCCGGTTTCTTGGGGTCGTACTGAATGGTGATCTGCTCGCCCACACGGTAAGGCGCGATGTGCTGGACACCCTGATGGCAAAATTCGCCCTGGTTCACCTGTCGCCCGTCCCCTGCCTGATAGGTAAATCTCACCTGATAATGGCCCGCATTGCCCCCCAGGTGGTCGTGGTATCGCACCCACTCACAGGATTCCACAGTCGCATCCGCCGTAGGCCAGGAATGGGAGGGTGTGAGTTTCCAAAGTAAGCTCGTCATAGTCATCTCTTTCGACCGGAGATCTTTTAGCCACAGGGGATGGCCAAAAGATAAATCTGATGCAGTATGTCACGTTCGGGGGATGTTGAAAATAGGGAAAATGTGCCCGGGGGTAAGCGCGGTAATGGTGCATTCACTACTGGTGTAAACAGAACGGATTCCTGGCGTGGCTTTTCCTCGAGAGCAGCCGCACCTGGAAGTCGGGATGCCCGGAGATGGTATGCTGGCAAGTTTCTTATGGTCAACCCAAAACCAGACCCACCCGTAGCCGAGCCGGCTCCTCAGTTCTCCAATCTGCTGGCTTCGAGGCTGGAGCCGCAGGCGCGCAAAAGTACTGCAAATAAAGGCGGTATGGAGGCGCTCCTGCTGGCTTTAGGGCAGCAGGAGGAGGCCATTCGCGAGGGCGGAGGCCCTAAGGCGATCGAGGCGCAGCACAACAAAAAGCGTCTGACGGCCCGGGAACGGCTGGCCCTGCTGCTTGACCCCGGGACGGATTTCCTGGAGTTGGGGCTCTTTGCCGCCTTCGGCATGTATGAGGATTGGGGTGGTGCGGCGGCCGCGGGGGTAGTGACCGGCCTGGGAAAAGTCGCGGGGCGCCTGGTTATGGTCATCGCCAATGATGCCACCGTCAAAGCGGGCGCGTTCTTTCCCATGACCGCGAAAAAGGTTCTCCGGGCCCAGTCCATGGCCCTCGAAAACCGGATCCCTACCCTCTATCTGGTTGATTCCGCAGGTGTTTTCTTGCCCCTACAAGAGGATGTTTTTCCCGACCAGGACGACTTTGGACGGATTTTCCGCAACAACGCTGTGATGAGCGCGCAGGGCATACCGCAAATCACGGCCATTATGGGTATGTGCGTGGCCGGCGGGGCATATCTTCCGGTCATGACCGATCACGTATTGATGACCGAGGGCAGTGGGCTTTTTCTGGCTGGACCGGCACTGGTGCAGGCGGCGATCGGCCAGAAGTACTCCGCCGAGGAGCTGGGCGGGGCCACCATGCATGCGGAGATCTCGGGCACGGTCGATTTCAAAGAGCCAAACGATCATATGTGCCTGGCCAGGCTGCGATCGCTGGTGGCTCGGCTCGGCCACGGCCCGGCGGCGCCGTTCGACCGTGCTGCCTATGATCCGCAGCGGGATGCGCCGAAGTTTGCTACGCAGGAGCTCTACGCCCTGCTCGATCCAGACCCATCCAAGGGCGCGAGCCACAGTTACGACATGCACGAGGTAATTGCCCGGCTGGTCGACCGTTCGGAATTCGACGAATACAAGGCTGATTACGGCAAGACAGTCATTTGCGGATACGGCCGGATCGGCGGATTCGCGGTGGGGATTGTAGCCAACCAGAAGACCCATCAGACGCATATCAGCCAGACGGGGGAGAAGAGGGTTGAGTTTGGCGGCGTGATCTATGCCGAGAGTGCCGAAAAGGCGGCGCGCTTCATCATGGACTGCAATCAGAACCTGATCCCGCTGATCTTTCTTCACGACGTGAACGGTTTCATGGTGGGGCGTGATGCGGAGTGGAGCGGCATTATTCGCGCCGGCGCGCAGATGGTCTCGGCGGTATCCAACTCCACCGTGCCCAAGATCACGGTTATTCTTGGCGGCTCCTTTGGGGCAGGCCACTACGCTATGTGCGGCAAGGCCTACGACCCGCGATTCCTCTTTGCCTGGCCCACCGCCCGCTATGCGGTGATGAGTGGGGCCTCCGCGGCAAGCACGCTGGTGGAGATAAAAATCCGGCAGTTAGAACGTGGGGGCAAGCAGTTGAGTGAAGAGGAAAAGAGCCAGGTTTTTGCCTCCATCAAGGCGGCCTACGATGAGCAGACCGACTGCCGTTATGCAGCCGCCCGGCTTTGGGTGGATGCCATCATTGATCCAGCCAAGACGCGCGATGTGTTGCTGACCGCGCTCCAGGCAGTGGCTCTTAATCCCGAGGTCAAGAAGTTCAACCCGGGCGTGATCCAAACGTGAAGATGAGCGAGCCGGAACTCACAGTCCCCAGATGGACACCTTCGACCATCGCCGCTACCCGCATGTCTCCATCGAGTGTAGCCAATGGCAATCCGCGGCGTGCCGCCAACTCTAGTATGCAGCGTCGTACAGAGTCAGTCGATGACGATGCGCCAATTGCAAACTGGCACCCCAGGCCTGCCGATCTGTTTCGGGATCGACGCTGATAGGTAACAATGACAGATCGGCCAAGGTTGCATGAAGGAAAGCGAGGTCGTTGCGGCCGCGGCGGACGCCGATCTCCAGAATATTGGCAACCTCGAGCCGCCACAGAGATGGAACCCAAGCGCCGTCTTTGATGAGAAGCTCAAAGATCTGGCGGATGGCGGGTGTCGTTTCGGCAGCGTAGAACCACGCCAAGGTCGCCGAACTATCTAGGATCAGACTCACGGCCGGGAGGCGTCGCGGTCCGCCTTGAGCGTTTTCCAATCGAAAGCCCCTAGTCCTGCTTCGATGGCTCGATCTCGCATGCGCTGCAATGCAGCTTGGGCCTCGGCGCGATCGACCCCTCCGTTGGTGGGTATCAGCTTGGCTATCGGCCTGCCATGGCGAGTAATGACGATCTCCTCGCCTTTCTCCACCCGATCCAACAGCGCACTTAACTTGTTTTTTGCCTCAAATGCGCCTACTTCTGTCATGACACCCCAGCTAGCTTAAGCTAGATCATACTCAGGCCGTGTATGCTTGCTGGAAATTATGAAACGGGTCATCACGGCGGCGGTCCTTATCCCCCTGGTACTGCTGCTCCTGCTGAAGGGGTCCTTTTTTTTGCTGGTAGCGGCGGCGGCTTTGGTTGCCGAGCTTGCCGCGTGGGAATACATCTCCATCGCCGATGCGCACGGGTCGCGTATTCCGCGCACCCTGGTGCTGATTGCCATTGCTGTTCTCTTCGCCGCGGCCTTTCATAATCGCTTTCTCATCTTGCCGGCGATCGGCGTATGCAGCCTGGTATTGCTGGTGGTCTGCAGCTTTCGGTCGCCGCTCGAGCGCGTGTTGCCTGATACCGCCTTCTCGGTTTTCTGCCTGATCTACATCGGCCTGACTCTGGCCACCATACCGTTGGTTTGGGCACAACAGGATGGCCGTCCGCTAGTGATCTTCCTCTTCTGCGTCGTTTGGACCGGCGACATCGCAGCGCTCTATGTTGGCCGCAATTTCGGGCGCACCAAGCTTGCGCCGCGCATCAGCCCCAACAAGAGCTGGGAGGGAAGCGCCGCTTCGCTCGCCGGCAGCCTGCTGATCGCCGCTGCGCTGGTAGCGCTTTCTCACGCGCTCGAAAACAGGGCGATCTTCACCCTCCATTTTGCCGGTCCGCTGGCTCGCTGGTTGGGGCTGGCCGTGGTCTTGAATCTCTTTGCCCAGGTGGGCGATTTGGTTGAGTCCGCAATCAAGCGCGGCGCCGGGGTAAAGGATTCAGGCGCCATGCTTCCCGGTCACGGAGGTATCCTGGACCGCATCGACGCCCTCCTGCTGGCCGCACCAGCGCTGTGGTACGCTCAATGGATTCAGGAGTATTTCCAGCGGGTCAGCTTGCGTTGAAGCACATCTGCATCCTCGGTTCTACCGGTTCCATCGGAACCAGCACCCTCTCTATCATTGAGCGTTATCCGGAGCGCTTCGCGGTCGCTTCGCTGGCTGCGGGCACCAATGTGGATCTGGCCTTTGCCCAATGCCAACGCTGGCGCCCGCTGGTAGTTTCGATGGCCACGGAAACTCTGGCCTACGGCCTGGCCTCGCGGCTTAAGGCGGCCGACTTGGGAGGCATCGAGGTGGTCCATGGCACCGCGGGAACGGTGCATGCGGCTACCTTAGCCAGGGTGGATTTCGTGGTCTCGGCGATCGTCGGCCTGGCAGGGCTCGAAGCTACCTATGCCGCCGTGGCCGCAGGCAAACCCGTAGGCTTGGCTAACAAAGAGGCCATGGTCGCCGCGGGAGAGATCCTTACCCGTCTGGCGCGCAGCGGCAACGTGCCCCTGTTGCCCATTGACTCCGAGCACAATGCCATCCACCAATGCCTGCGCGGAGGAACCGCTCAGGAAGTCCGCCGCATCTGGCTGACCGCTTCAGGCGGCCCCTTCCGCGAGCTTCCCCTGGATCAGTTCCAGAACGTCACGGTGGAGCAGGCGCTACGCCATCCCACCTGGATTATGGGACGCCGGGTGACCATCGATTCCGCCACCATGCTCAATAAAGGCCTGGAGATCATCGAAGCCTGCCGTCTCTTCGACCTCGCCCCCTCCGCCGTCCGGGTCACCGTACATCCGCAATCGACCGTGCATTCGCTGGTGGAGTTTGTGGATGGCAGCATCCTGGCGCAGATTTCCGTCACCGACATGCGGCTCCCGATTCTTTACGCCATGAGCTTTCCCGAGCGGGTGCCGAGCGAGCTCACTTTTGATATGGCGGCGTTGGGGCAATTGAGCTTCCAGCCTCCTGATTTTGAACGATTTCCCTGCCTTCGCCTGGCCTACCAGGCGGCCGAATCCGGGGGGGCCGCGTGCATCGCGCTCAATGCGGCGGACGAGGTGGCCGTGGGGGCATTCCTCGAAGGCACCATTCCCTTTACCGGCATCCCGCGTACAATTGAACGAGTTCTTGAAGCAACGCCGTCGAGGCATCCTGAGACGATCCAGGAAGTGCTTCAGCTAGACGAGGAAGCACGGCGGATCGCGCACAGCGTGGTGTCCGGGTTTTCGCCGGTGTTGCGTTGAATGTTTTTCGATGCGGGCGCTTTGGGCCAGAGAGAAAGCATCGAACCGTTGCGGCAAAGTTCACCGATAGCGTGGAAAAATGCTCACCGCAGGCGGTTCATCCCAGTCAATACTCCGGTAGTTCGGTGCTGCGGCAACCCGCGCTGGATCCGGCAGAGAGGTAAATGAGCGGATTACTATGTCCTTTTTCCTGACCAGTACGGTTTCCATGCTCGTTGTGCTCGGCATCATGGTCCTGGTGCACGAGTTCGGCCATTTCGCAGTTGCCAAGTTGTGCGGCGTGCGGGTCGAAGTCTTCTCCGTGGGTTTCGGCAAACGCCTTTTCGGTTTTCGCCACGGGGACACTGATTACCGGCTCAGCCTCTTGCCCCTTGGCGGCTACGTCAGAATGTCGGGAGAAACTCCGGGCGAAGAGTCCACTGGGGACCCGGCTGAATTCAGCGCCCATCCTCGTTGGCAGCGCATTCTCATTGGTCTGGCCGGGCCGGTGGCAAATTTCCTGCTCGCTCTCCTGCTCATGACCGGCTTTTACATGATGCACAACGAGGTGGAGGCTTTTCGTGGCCAGGCCGCCAATATCGACTTCGTTTCCGATCACACTGCCGCCGCCACCGCCGGACTTAAGGCAGGCGATGTCATTACCCGCTTCGACAATGTCAACAACCCGACCTGGGAGCAGGTTTCAGTCCGGGCTGCGCTCAACGTGGGACAAACCGTCCCGGTCGATGTCAGACGCGATGGACAGACCATCAGCACCCAGTTGACGATTCCCACCCCTCACGGGTCGGACGACTTTGATTTCGATACAGTCGGGTTCGTGCCCCGCATGCAGGACGATCCGGTCAAGGTGCGCCAGATTGAGGCCGGAATGCCGGCTGCCAAGGCTGGCCTGAAGGCCGGCGACCAGATTCTCTCGGTCAATGGGCTAACGCTCCATTCGGTCGATGCCATGCTGGCCTTTCTGCAGCAGGATAATGGCCGCCCCATCCAGCTAACCGCCTTGCGCGACGGTCAGACATTCCAGGTTGAATTGCAGCCCGTTATGGCGGATGAACCCAATGGGCACAAGCTCTATCGCATTGGTTTTGCGCCCAACGTGCCGCCTTTCAAGATCCAGCAACTGCCGTTTCCTCAGGCCTTCCACCAGTCGGTTCGTTTCAACCTCCGCTACTCCGGTCTCATCATTGAAGTCCTTCAGCGCATGGTCACTCGCCGTTTTGCAGTGCAAGATCTGAGCGGGCCGATCGGCATCGCCCGGCAAACCGGGCAAGCGATGGAGGAACCCGGCTGGCAGCCGATCATCGGACTCATGTCGATCATCAGCCTCAATCTGGGCATCTTCAACCTCCTGCCTATTCCGATACTGGATGGAGGTGTGATTGTGCTGCTGCTCATAGAAGGCGTGATGCGGCGCGATCTGAACCAGGAGTTCAAGGAGCGGATCTACCAGGCGGCCTTCGTCGTGTTGCTGATCTTCGCCGCGTTCGTGATGTTCAACGACATCTCCAAGCTCCAGGTCTTCACTAAGCTCAAGCCGTAGGGTGGCGATGCAGGGTTGCGTCGGTTATAGGGAAAGGCGTGCCGCGGAGGGATCTGCAGTGGCCCCTCCCTCTATGCCGAGCGGGGTAGAGTAGCGATCCGCGGTTGCTTCTCTCCACTACACTGATCTCACCCATGCCCGTTTCCGAGACCAGAATCCGCGTACGCTATGCCGAAACCGATCAAATGGGAGTCGTCTATTACGCCAACTTTTTCGTTTGGTTCGAGGTTGGCCGGGTCGAGCTGCTGCGCCAGCTTGGCTTCCATTACAAACAGATGGAAATCGACGACGACTGCCACATCCCGGTCGTCGAAGCCAATTGCCGCTACAAATCTCCCGCGCGCTATGACGACGAGCTGTTGCTCGAGACCAGCGTTTTAGCGATGCGCCGCACCGTCATCAAGTTCGGCTACCGCCTCCTTCGCCCAGAGAGCGATGGCGCCCCGCCCACCCTGCTGGCCGAAGGCGAAACCACCCACGTTACCGTCAACCGATCTTGGCGCAAGGTGCCATTACCCCAGAAGTACGTCTCCGTTCTGGAGCAATTTCTCGTTACCCCTACCTGACCGTCTCTTAGGCCCGCGTACAGGAAATCCCGGCACGCTGCTCTGGCCATTGCTGCGTGGCAGGAAATCCGGGGTGCAGCGCATCTGCTCACTTATTACCGCAGGTGGAGAAATGATCTAACCTGCATTCATGTCCCGCGCCCGAAGCGTTGTGCTTTTTCCTTTCGGGTGCCTGTGCTTTGCCATCCTGCTTGGCCTGCCAGGCGCCATATACGCGCCCGATGCGGGTCAATACCGTCTGCTCGCGCTCGGCCAGCGGGACGCCGTCCCAGCGCCTTTCTCTGCTCGCATTCTGGGCCCGGCCATGGCCGGCTGGCTGGGCCGCGTCACTGGCCTCAGCGTTGACACCGGCTTCTTGCTCCTGGGCATCGTTTGCCTGGTGGCCTTGATCGCCCTAGTCGCCGGGTTGCTGTGGTCCTGGCGGGCCCCCGCTGCCATCTTTGCGGCAGTTTTCCTGATGCCGTTCTGGGTCGATATTTTCCACGATTACTATCTGCCCGACCTGCTGCACGCCACCATTCTTGCTGCTATCCTGCTGTGCCTGTTCTCCGGCTACAACGGACTAGCCTTGCTCCTGCTCTTTCCTGCCTACCTGGCGCGCGAGTCCACTCTTTGCTAGCCCTGTGTTTGATTTTTGCCTGTTGGAGACGCATTCCACTTCGCTCCGCCGCGATTGGGCTTCTGGCCATGGCCGCTGGGCGTTGTGGTCAGCCGGCACTACGGCCATTCCGCTGCCGCCAGTGTCCACGGCTTGAGCGGCGGACCTTATATTCTGGGCAAACTCTTCTGGAGTTTCTTCAAGAATGTTCTCGGCCTGCCGCTCTGGAGCAATACGTTGCCGGAGTGCAACCCTACCTGGGTCACGACGCTGCCGCGTCCTCTCGGCGCAATCCGATCGATCGGAGTGTGCCAACCTGACCGCTGGGGGCCAGGCCGCCTGTTACTCGCGTGGTTTGGCATCTTCGGGATCGGCCCAGCGCTGGCGGTTGTCCTGTGGCGGAGGATGGTCCCGGTACTCTCCGGTCAAGGGCGCGATTTGGGGCTTGCTCCGGGCATGGTCATTGCCTTCCGCTTCTGCATCGTCTACGGCGTCATCAGCATCCTGATGACGCCGCTGCTTGGGGCGAGTGCAGACCGACTGGTTGAGTACGGGTGGCCCCTCTACTTTGTCGTGTTGCCGTGGTTCCTCCTGCGGTCTTGCGATCTTCGCGGTGTTCGCTTCGTTTGGGTACTTCTGGTTCACCTGGTCACCTGTTGGGTGGCCTGGTTCGGCTTCAGGCAGCAAAGCCCCAGCTTCCTGCTCACCGGACTTGCCGTGCTGGCCCTAAATGGGGCCGGTTATTACCTTTTGAGGCGGTCTTGCCAGGGTTTTCCCAAAGTTTTCAATCCGGCAGGTTACTAAGTTATCCACAGTGTGGATAACCTGTGGATTCAGCCCGGTTGAGATCCGCCACTGTGATGATTGAGCGGTCCGGCCACATCTATGACACAATAACTGTGACGTATGGAAAAATCCAGCGCCTCGCCTGCTGATTGCCGCCATGCGTGAGCGTTGCGGCCTATTCTAAATGCCACTGATGTGACGACGAATTGGACAGAGTAACCTCCGCGATAGTGCTGACCCAATTTAGATACCCGCGTTACAGCAAGGTTAGCCGTCCTACGGGACTCAGTTTGGAAAGCGTCGTTGTTACGCAAACTCAAAAGCCCCTCATCGGCGCTTCCAAGTGCCACGGCTGAACAGGCTCGGGAACACTCATGTTTTGTGTCAGGGCACGACTTTAGTCGGGCCGTAAACGGTTGAGAGCATGACGGGGCTTTAGACTCTGAGGCATTGCTTTTCTGCTTGGTGCAGACTTCTCCGCAGCCTCTTCAGGTTTAGCGAGGTACGCTTCCAATGCCTAGACGAAACCACCCTGTTTTTGGGTAGCGCGAGCTGCGTTCAAGAGCCGTACCTCAGGGGCTAAAGTGTCTGCGTGAGAACGAAAGACACGGCAGATCCCTTCGATCGCTGAGGCCCAGAGGGCCGACCGCTAAACGTCAGCCCAGCCCGTAAGGGCTGGGATAGCAAACCATGCGGTGATGAGCACCGTTTAGGTGCGGCACCCGTCTCGTGCGATCAAATGCAGGATCGCTGGACACGCATGGTGCCGCGCCTACGGCGCTCGGGATCTCATCTAGATCGAACCCAGCCATGCGAAAAGCTCTGGCGGGTGTGCACTTCGAATGAGGATCCGAACTGCACCGGCTCAATAGGTGGGAATATCGCGCGGCTTGATGTGTGTGCGGATAAATGCCACGGTGGTTTCCAGGGATGTGCCCGGGCCAAAGACCTCGGCCACCCCCTGCGCCTTGAGGGCATCGATATCCTGCCTTGGAATGGTCCCGCCCAGAACAACCAGGATGTCGGTCACCCCACGCTCCTTGAGCAGCCCCAGGACGCGGGGAACAATCACGTTGTGGGCGCCGGAGAGGATGCTCAGTCCAATGCAGTCGACATCCTCCTGCAGGGCGGCATTGACGATCATCTCCGGGGTTTGCCGCAAACCGGTGTAGATCACTTCCATGCCGGCGTCGCGCAGGGCCCGGGCGATGACTTTGGCGCCCCGGTCGTGACCATCCAAACCTGGCTTGGCTACCAGCACGCGAATGGGAATCTTTGCTGGAACGTCCATTTCGGGCATCCGCCGATCACTTGTCGCGAGCGACAACGAAGTCCGGCATCCACAGGAGAGCCCGCTTGTAGTCGGACTCGGGCAGCCCGGCGATGGCCGCGCGGGCGACTTCGGCGTATTGGAAGGCAGCGGTCAGGGCGTATTTCACCGATCCGTTCCGGTTCAGGATGGCCAGCACTTCCTGATGGCTGGTGCGCTCGAAGCTGAGGTCTTCGAGCACCCGGCGGATCGCCTCGTGCTCGTGCGCCGTTCCGTGCTCCAACGCGTGGACCACGGCCAGCGTGGCCTTACCTTCTCGCAAATCGCTAGCCACCGGCTTGCCCAGCACGCGCTCGGTGGCGGTCAGGTCGAGCACGTCGTCTACGATCTGGAAGGCGATGCCCAGGTTGCGACCGTACTCTCCCAGCTGCTCCTCGGTCTCTTCGTTCGCCCCGGCCAGGACCGCGCCCAGTCGCATTGAGACGTCGAAAAGACAGGCTGTCTTGCGGTCGATCAGATCGTAGTATTCGGCTTCGCCCACCACCCGGCCCAGCTTTTCCATCTGCACGAACTCGCCCTCGACCATCTGCTGGGTCAGACCGATTAAAAGGTCGAGGACTTTGAAGTTGCGCTCCTGCAGGGCGATGTGAAAGGCCTGCATGTAGAGCCAGTCACCAGCCAGGACGCATTTCGCATTGCCCCAGGTAGTGTTGGCGGACGGCCGGCCGCGACGGGTGTCCGCCCCGTCGATGATGTCGTCGTGCACCAAGGTTGCCGTGTGCACCATCTCCACTACGGCGCCCAGGCGAACCGTGCCTTGGCCGTGGTAACCAAGCGATTTAGCCGCCAGCAGCAGCAGGGAAGGGCGAATGCGTTTGCCGCCGCCCTCGCGCAAGTGGTCGGCGATATCGGTGATAGCCCCAACGCTGGAGACGGCATCGCGCACCAACTCGGTCTCGATGGCGCTCAAGTCGTCGCGCAGCAGATCGAAGACTTCTTTCGCCGTCGCTATCGCTTGTGTGCTCACTCACTCTCCAGGTGCTGTTTCTTGGACTCAGAAAAACTCTGCACCGGTATTGCGACACAAAATTGCTTTATACCATTCCAGTCAAATAGCTACTAGCGGTTCCACGATAGGTGTAACCGGTGGAAATGATCCAGACGGTCTTTTCTCCAAGAAAGGAACGCCTTGCTGAGCCCGGATGATGCACAGTGACCGTGGAACCGCTCTAGTTCGACCGGTAATTGGTGAACTGCATGTCGATGCCGAAGTCATGACCCTTGAGCAGTGCAATCGTCTCCTGTAGAGTATCGCGATCCTTGCCCGTTATGCGCACCGTATCGCCTTGAATGGATGCCTGGACCTTTTTCTTCGACTCTTTGATAAGTTTGACGATCTCCTTGGCTTTTTCTCCGGGGATCCCCTGCTGCAGGGTGATCTTCTGGCGCACGCTGGATCCCGAGGCCGGTTCGATCTTGCCATATTCGAGCGCCTTCAAGGAGACGCCGCGCTTGACGAACTTCTGCTGCAGAATCTCCGTGACCGCCTTTAGTTTGTACTGGTCCGAGGAGGCCAGCTCAATGGCCTCGTCCCCCTCCAGCAGCTTGATTTCGGAGTGGGAGTCTTTGAGATCGAAGCGCGTCCGCACTTCCTTGATGGCCTGATCCATTGCATTCTTTACTTCCTGAACGTCGACCTTGCTGATGACATCGAACGAGTTGTCTGCCGCCATGGTGCTGTCCTTCCTCGATTATGAGCGCAAAAGCTGTTGCCTACCCCGAACCTACGACTCCGCGTCCGGCGCTACACCAAAAAAACGGAAGAAGTTGTTGGCAGTGCTGGAAGCGACCTGCTCTGCCGTAGTGCCGCGACACTTCCGCCACCTTATCTGCTACCCGGCCCACCCATGCCGGCTCGTTGCGCTTGCCGCGATAAGGGAGGGGCGCAAGAAACGGGGCATCGGTTTCAATCAGCATCCGGTCCAACGGTACCTTGGCCGCCACCTCGCGTATGTTTTCTGCCCGGGGAAAGGTGATGTTGCCTGCAAATGAGATGAGAAATCCGCAATCCAGGGCTCGCCTGGCATGCTCCCACTCGCCGGTAAAACAATGCAGAATGCCGCCCAGGTTGGTCCGCACCCAGGTAGTCTCGATCATCTCCAGGGTGTCGTCCCAGGCGTTGCTGCTGCCATCGGAGGGCCGGCAATGAATGATGATCGGGCGCCGCTGCGCCGCGGCCACCTCCATTTGCTGCGCAAAGGCCTGCTTTTGCTGCGGCCGAGGCGAGTGGTCATAATAATAATCCAGCCCGATCTCGCCCACGGCCAGTACATCCGGGTTGGCCAGCAAATCGTCCAGTTTAGCCAGTGCGGCCTGGTCGGCGAGTTGCGCCTCGTGGGGATGAATGCCAGCCGTGGCCAGGACGCGGGGAACGCCCGGTTTGCCGGCATAGCTGCGGCTCAATTCCAGTGCCTGCTGCATGGTATCGGGCCCTTCGCCGATGCCAATAGACAGAACGGTGCGCACCCCCTGTTGCCATGCCCGCTGCAGCAGCTCCTCACGGTCGGCGTCATACCGCGGGCTATCCAGATGTGCGTGTGAGTCGACCAGCGCCACTCCTTGGTGCGTGTCAGTTTATTTGAGCCGCGCGCCTATTTCGACATCTTCCAGAAAGCCGGCCAATACGGGCTTGCCTTTTTCTCCCAGCGACGCCGCGACGATCATTCCGTTCGACTCCAGGCCGCGCAACTTTCTGGGTTGCAGGTTAGCCACGATCACGACCTTGCGGCCGATGAGCTTCTCCGGCTCATAGGCGCCGGCGATTCCGGCCACAATCTGCCGCACTTCATCGCCCAGGTTCACTTCCAGTCGTAAAAGCCGGTCGGCGCCCTTCACCGGCTCCGCTACCTGCACCTGTGCCACGCGCAACTCAACCTTGGCGAAGTCGTCGATGGTGATGGTCGCCGGTTTGTCCGCAGGCTGGCGCAGGCGGAGTGGGAGTTCCCACCGAAGCGGCCGGGGTCAACGCTGCCGGCGCCTTGGCGACGACGCTCCCGGTTGCCTCCGACGCTGCGATGGCCGTCGCCTGCTTCTCCGCCACAGGAGCGGGCTGGGGAGCCGGCGCGGCAGCTTCCGTCGTGCGGTGCGTTGGCTCTGCTTCCGCGCTCTTGCCCACGTGCTTGGTCTCCAATTCGTTCATGCGTTCGACCGTGTCCTTTTCTGCCCGGGGAAAAATAGGGCCCAATTGACCGAGTTTGGTTCCTGGCGCCAATTGACCCCAGTGCAGATCCTTGAGATCTGCGTGGGCAATCTCGCCGAGGCCGAGCTGCGCCCATATGCGCGTCGCTGCTTCGGGTAGAACGGGATAGGCCAGAGCTGTGATGATGCGCAAGGCTTCGGCGCACGTGTAAAGAATGGATGCCAGCAAACCGCGGCTAGCCTCATCCTGCGCCGCACCCAGCTTCCAGGGAGCCTTTTCCGTGATGTAGCCGTCGACCACGGCGACGAAAGCCCATAGAGCCTCGAGCGCGCGGGAAAAATCGAGCGCTTCGAAGTGCTGGGCAAACTCGCGTGCTGCGGTTTCGGCTGCAGCCACGATACGCGGCTCGGCGTCTCCCGCCGGCACGACTCCGTCGAAGTACCTGGTGATCATGGCCAGGATCCGGCTGGTCAGGTTGCCGTACCCGTTGGCCAGGTCCGCGTTGTAGCGCTGCACCAGGGCATCAAAGGAAAAGCTGCCGTCCTGCCCGAAGACCACTTCGCGCATCAGGAAGTAGCGCAGCGCATCGGCGCCCAGCGTCTCCACGATGGTTTCCGCGCGCACGATGTTTCCCCGCGACTTGGACATCTTGCTCTGCTCAAAAAGCAGCCAGCCATGGGCCACGACGCTCTTGGGCAGCGGCAGGCCTGCGGCCATGAGGAAGGCAGGCCAGTAGACGCAGTGAAAGCGGATGATCTCCTTGCCCACCAGGTGCAGGTCGGCGGGCCAAAAGCGGGCGAAGCGCTGCTGGTCCTGGGGCGCATCGCTGCCATAGCCGAGCGCGGTGATGTAGTTGGCCAGCGCATCCATCCACACATAAATCACGTGCTTTTCGTCGCCTGGCACTGGAATGCCCCAGTCGAAGCTGGTGCGGCTGATGGACAGGTCTTTCAAGCCGCCGCGCACGAAGGAGATGACCTCGTTCCGCCTCGCTTCCGGGCGGATGAACTGTGGGTTCTCTTCGTACAGCTCCAGCAGCTTGCGCTCGAAGGCGGAGAGCTTGAAGAAGTAGTTTTCTTCGCTCACCGTCTCCGTGATGCGCCCGCAATCGGGGCAGGGAGAACCCGGCGGCGCATCGACATACAGCTCGTCGGAGACGCAGTACTGGCCGGTATAGCTGCCCTTGTAGATAAAGCCGC
The DNA here is from genome assembly GCA_963793525.1 of uncultured Acidobacteriaceae bacterium. Lineage (GTDB taxonomy): Bacteria > Acidobacteriota > Terriglobia > Terriglobales > Acidobacteriaceae > PALSA-350. Next base: position 31,156 of record CAWCAZ010000005.1, on the reverse strand, counting down.
GCTCCTGCAATACCCGGAAGAGCTTTTGCACGCCCTTGCGGTGGCGCTCCTCCGTGGTCCGAATGTAGTCGTCGTAGCTCAGCCCCATGCGATCCCATAGAGCTGCGGAACTGGCTGGAGACCGCGGTGGCAAACTCCTGTGGCGTCTGTCCTGCCTGCCGGGCTGAGCGTTCGATCTTCTGCCCATGCTCGTCGGTGCCGGTCAGAAGCCATGTTTCCAAGCCCAGGGCGCGCTTGCGCCGGGCAATCGCGTCGGCGACGACCGTGGTGTATGCGTGGCCGATGTGGGGCCGGGCATTCACGTAGTAGATCGGAGTGGTGATGTAGAACTTGGGGGTATCGGACATGGGCAAGGCGGTGAAGCGAGTGCATCGCAGACGCTGCACCCACATCAATCTTAACAGGCCATGCATGGCGGAATCCTTCTGCTAGAATCGGCAAGAAAATCAGGGGTTTTGCGTGTATCGCAAACAGCAGAGACTTCTTCGCGAGCGCCTCCGCTCGGTTCTTCAGGCCAAATACCAGATCGAGCTTCCGCAGATCGCCATCGAGCAGCCGCCCGACCTGGAGATGGGCGAGTATGCGCTGCCTGTCGCCTTCGAGCTGGCCCGCCGGCTCAAGCGATCGCCTCGCGCGATCGCCGGGGAACTGGTTGCCGATCTTATGCCGCTGGAAGGGTTCGCATCGTTTGCTGTTGCCGGCGCCGGCTATATCAATGGCAAGCTTGACCGCCAGGCAGCTGCGCGACAGATCGCCCGCGACGATACCCCGGAAGAACAGAGCCATCTTCATTCGCTGGTCGAGCACACCAGCATCAACCCGAATAAGGCTGCGCACATCGGTCACTTGCGCAACGCCATCCTGGGCGACACCTTTGTGCGTCTGCTGCGGGCTGCCGGGCAGCGGGTGGACGTGCAGAACTACATCGATAACACCGGCGTCCAGGTCGCTGATGTGGTAGTCGGGCTCACGCACTTTGAGCACCTTGATCTCGCCGGGGTCAAGCAGTTGCTGGCCGATCTCAAGGCCCAGGGGCAACGCATTGATGACTACTGCTGGGACCTCTATGCGCGGGTCTCCCAGTGGTACGAGGCGTCGGATGCGGAAAAGCAGGAACGGAAAAATATCCGTTTGGAAACTCTGCACGCCATCGAGGCTGGAGGCAACGAGACGGCGGAAATCGCTGATCTACTCTCGACCGCCATCCTGCGGCGGCATCTCGAAACCATGCTGCGCCTGGGGATCGAATATGATTTCTTGCCTCGCGAAAGCGAGATTCTCCATCTCAAGTTCTGGGACCTCGCCTTCGCCCAATTGAAAGCCAAGGGCGTCCTCTATCTGGAAACCGAGGGCAAGAACAAGGGCTGCTGGGTTATGCGACGCGCGTCCACTGGCGCAGCGGAGAAAGAAGAAAACGGGGCAGTGGACGAAGACGCCAAGGTGATCGTCCGGTCCAACGGAACCGTTACCTACGTGGGCAAGGACATCGCCTACCACCTGTGGAAGTTTGGCTTGTTGGGTCGTGATTTCGGCTACGCTCCTTTCTTTGCCTACAACGACCACATGTGCTGGATCTCGACCGAGAAGGGTGAAGCGAAACATCCAGATTTTGGAGGCGCGCAGGCGATTTACAACGTGATCGACAGCCGCCAGGCCGATCCCCAGGCAAACGTGATTGAAGCACTGCGCGGTCTGGGATACACCGAAGCCGCGGAGCACTACGTCCACTTCTCTTATGAGATGGTCGCGCTGACGCCGCGCTGCGCCATGGAGCTGGGCTATCAGATTTCACCGGAAGACCAGGGCCGTTCTTTCATCGAAGTCTCCGGGCGCAAGGGTTTTGGTGTGAAAGCCGATGCGCTGCTGGACAGGCTTACGGCGGCGGCGAAGGAAGAAGTCGACAGCCGCCATCCGCAGCGCAGCCAGGAGGAGCGGCAGGGCATCGCGCACCAGATCGCTGTCGGTGCCTTGCGCTACTTCATGCTCAAGTTCACTCGCAACAGCGTCATCGCCTTCGATTTCAAGGAGGCGCTCAGTTTCGAAGGAGAGACTGGTCCTTACGTGCAATACGCTGTAGTGCGCGCCCGCAATATTTTTCGCAAGGCCGGAACCACGCCGGAGGAGGCGCTGGCAGAGGTGAATGTCGCGGACTACTTCGAGGGTGAAGGAGCAGCCGGACTTTGGGAATTGTGGATCATGGCTTCCCGGCTCAGCTTATTGCTGGAGCAGTGTATTGCTGCCGCCGAACCGGCATATCTGGCCAAGCACGCTTTCCAGCTGGCGCAGCTTTTCAACAATTTCTATCACCGTCACCACATCCTCACCGAAGAGGATCCCGCGCGGCGGCAGTTCTTGCTTGCCACCGCCGCGGTTGCCGAACGCGCGTTGGTACGCTCGCTTGACTGGCTAGGCGTCGCGGTCCCGGATGCTATGTAGTCTCCCCTTTACCAAATCACTTTTAGGCCTTTGTACCTCTTAAAGAGGCGATCCGATCCGATGAGCGGAATCTTATCCGCCAGGGCGGTCGCGATCAGCATGCGGTCGAAGGGATCGCGATGGTGGGGTGGCAAGCTGAACAGCCGGAAGGCATGTTCGTGGGTAAAGGGAAGTATGGTCAGACGCAGGTCGCGGACGGCTTCGCGAACCTCCGCCTCTCCCATTTGCAACTTTCCGCTGCTGCTCTTTATGGCAATTTCCATGAGCGAAATCACACTGACGACAAGGTCTGTGTCGTCGGCGGCGAGGAGCGCTCGAACCTTGCGGGACATGGCATCTATGTCGCCGCTATAAGCGTGAATCAGAACTTGCGTGTCCAGCAGAACTCGCAACTCAATCGCGCCCCTCAAGGAACGTGTCCACTTCCCCATCGGTCATGGGGTCGAAGCAATGAGGGTCGAGGATTTTTACCTTGCCCCTTCCGGTGCCGAATTTACGCTTTGGCTGTTCAGGAGGCGGCACCAGTTCAGCCACCGGCGTGTTGTAGCGCGAGATGACGATACGCTCTCCCCGCGCCACGCGCGCCAGCAGTTTCGGAAGGTGCGCCTTGGCGTATGCAATCTTCACGGTAGCCATAAGAGTAGTCTAACAAATGTAGATCATCATTTGCAGCGCCGATGAGTTACCAGCGGCCGCCGCAGGCTGGGAAGCCTTCTGCTTCTGAAGGGTACGGCCTTCAGGCCGTACGTAAACCGCTTTGCAAGAAATTCGGCTCTAGCCGCTGAGGGATAGGTTTCTCCTCAGCGGCCCCAAATTCCAAGTTTCGCTTGAAAAGCTGGTCGCCAGTTCCCATCTACTGAATCGGGCTGCCGTTGACCGTCAGCTGGCCCAATGTCTGCACGTCCTGCTGCTTCACCGCGTCCGGAAGAGGAGCGTAGTTCAAGCCGCCCGCGGCCTGCTGCCCATCCGTCACCACATACACGATGAATTGTTTCAACGCTGCGCGCTTCGCGGCGTCCTTCCCGTCTTTCGGAATGATCAGGAAGGTTAGCGTCGAAATAGGATACGCGTCGGTCGCGGACGCCGGCGGGTTGGCGATCGAAGTCCGAGGGTCCTTTGCCAACTGGTCCTTGAACGCATCGATGGCTGCTGTTGTCCCGGCAGTGCTGGGCAGAACGTAGTTTCCAGCCTGATTCTTGATCGCCGCCACGGGCAGCTTGTTCTGGGTTGCATAGGTCAATTCGACGTAGCTGATCGCGCCAGGCGATTGCTTTACCTGGCCGGTAACTCCCTCACTGCCTTTGGCGCCGAGGCCCGTTGGCCACTTAACCGCGGTGCCCTTGCTGACCTGTTGCGCCCAATCCTGGCTGACTGCGGAAAGATAAGTAGTAAAGGCAGCAGTGGTGCCGCTGCTCTCGGCGCGGTGTACCACGGTGATCTTCGCGTTGGGCAGCGTTCTCGCCTGGATTGTCCTTCTTGACCAGCGGATCCTGCCAACTGGTGATCTTGCCTAAGAAAATTCCCGCAAGCACATCGGAAGAAAGCTGCAGAGGCTTATCGAGGCCATCCAGGTTGTAGGTGACGCAGACTGGCCCGGCAGATTCCGGAATTTGGATCACCGGGGCCATCTGCGCCATATCGTGCGTCTGACAGCGGGGCATCCGAGGCGCCAAAATCAATCGTTCCCGACTTAACCTGCTGAATCCCCCCGCCGCTTCCAATCGACTGGTAATTGATACGCACATTCGAATGAGATTGCTGGAAGTCCTGAATCCAGCGGCCCATCACCGGATAGACGAAGGTGCTGCCGGCTCCATTGAGCGCGACCGTGCTGGACGAGGAATTGCAGGAAGTCAGCAACGTGAGCGCTGACAAAATCGCGGTAGCGGAAATGGCGAGGTTTTTTCGGTAGGGCATAGGAGTCCTCCACTGCATGGGTTGTCGAATAGCATGCCACGAGATGCCCGCCGCGCCGCAATGTTCATCTACATTTAACGGTCTCCCACCACGGGCAACGAGCATTGGAGAACGAGCCTCTCACTGAAGGTAAGCACAGAGCAATCGAGGGGTTTTAATATGAGTGCAAAATTGCAAGGAAAGAAAATCGCGATCGTAGCTACCGATGGCTTTGAACAGGTGGAATTAACGGAGCCCAAAAAGGCTCTGGAAGCGGCGGGAGCTACCGTCCACGTGATTTCTCCCAAGCCAGACCAAATCAAGGGATGGAAGTTCACCGACTGGGGCGAAAGCATCAAGGTCGACAAAACGCTGGACGAGGCGAAGCCTGCCGAGTACGACGGGCTCGTATTGCCGGGCGGTCAAATCAATCCCGACAAGCTTCGTATCGAGCCCAAAGCGGTCGCGTTTGTCACCGAGTTCTTCAACTCAGGCAAGCCGGTCGGCGCCATTTGCCACGGCCCGTGGATGCTGGTCGAGGCTGGAGTGGTGAAGAAAAAGACCCTTACTTCGTGGCCGTCTATCCGCACCGACATTCGCAACGCCGGCGGTCACTGGGTGGATGAAGAGGTAGTCACAGACGGGAACCTAACCACTAGCCGCAAACCGGACGACCTCCCAGCATTCAACGAGCGGCTCATTCGGGAATTCAGCCACGGAAAGCCATCCCAGAAACAAACTCAGGAGAAACAACCGGCAAGGGCAGCGTCTTAGCTCGTCATCTCGAGATCGGACACCTTCCCGGTGTCCGATCTTCGCCGCACCCGGACGACAGAGGCGTTTGGGTGCCCCATTCAGAGCCGTCCTTTGGCTTGAGTGCGGATAACTGGCTGAGCGTATCGACTCACTTGCCCATTCGCGTTTTACTTACTTGCTGTAGCTGCGCACCCACTCGGTGATGGTCCGCATCGCGAACCCCGACGGACCCTTGGCCATCCAGGGCTTCTGTTCCTCTGACCAGGCCAGACCCGCGATATCCAGGTGTATCCACGGCGTGTCTTCGGCAAATTCCTTCAAGAACATGGCGGCGGTAATGGCTCCGCCCCAGCGGCTTCCGCCGGTGTTCATAATGTCCGCGATATTGGACTTGATGAACTCCCTGTAGTCGTCCTCAACTGGCAGACGCCAGAACCGCTCACCCGAGATCTGGAACGCATCGGTGAAATGCCGGTAGGTTTCGTCATCGTTGGAGAAGCTGCCCGCATTGACCATGCCCAGTGCCACCACGCACGCGCCAGTAAGCGTCGCAGCATCGATCAGGTGGGTTGCGCCGAGCTTCTTGGCATAGGCGAGGCCGTCTGCCAGGACCAGTCGCCCTTCCGCGTCGGTATTGATGATCTCAATGCTCTTGCCGGACATCGCGATCTGGATGTCGCCTGGCTTCATGGCCGTTCCCGAAGGCATGTTCTCTGCCGCGCAAACGATGCCGATTACCTTGACCGCCGGCTTTAATTGCGCAATGGCCTGCATGGCGCCGATCATCGCGGCCCCGCCCGCCATGTCGTACTTCATCTTCTCCATGCCGTCCGCGGACTTGATGGAGATGCCGCCGGTATCGAATGTAATGCCTTTACCCACCAGGCCAAGCACTGGCGTCGCCGGCGCGCCCTTGGGCTCGTAGGTCATCACGATGAGGGCGGGAGGCTCCGCGACCCCTTCGTTACCCCCCAGAAGGCGCCCATCTTTAGCTCTTTGAGCTTGTCGGCGCCATACACTTCACAGCTCAGCCCGTATTGGGCGCACATTTCCGCGGCTTTCTGGCCCAGTACCGTAGGCGTCATCACGTTGCCCGGCTCGTTGACCAGGCTGCGGGTAAAGTTCTGCGCCTCGCCCAGGATGACTCCTTCACGCAGCCCAGCCTCGATGGCGAGCCTCTTTTGCCCCGCTGCCGGTAACGATGGTGAGCTGCTCGATACTCTGGTCCTTCCGGTCCGAGCGGTAGGTATCCGGATCGAAATCGCCAATGTAGGCGCCTTCCACCATGGCGCGCGCAGCCGCCGCCGGATCGAGCCCCTCAGGGATGGCGAGGGAAAGTTCGCGCAGCTTGCGCGGCTTGGCGAAGCGGACCGCGGCACCAGCCGCCTTGCGTACCTCCGCGGTGGTGAGCTTGCCCAGGCCCACGAGCAGGATGCGCTCCGCCTTGCAGCCGGCAGGGGCGTGCAGCAGGACAGTGTCGCAGCTCCCGGCAGCGAATTCGCCGCTGCTTAGAACGCTCGCCGTCGCCTTGGCTACGCCGCTGTTTGTCGTCAAAAGCTTGATTGCCGGCTTGGCCGGCTGCTTCTTCTCCGCAGCATCCAGAGCGAAGATGACCAGCAGTGGGCTGGCGACGCGGTCGAGCTTAGCGGATACAAGTTTCGTCTTCATGGGTGATTGTCCCTAAGTCGAATTAGGTTGTGATGGTTAGGTGTTATTTTTGGCTGCGGACGATGGCTGCTCGAGCCTCGCGCTCGTCCTCACGGCGCCGTTCGGTCTCCCGCTTGTCCCAGTCCTGCTTGCCCTTGGCGACCGCCAGTTCGCACTTTACCCGGCCATGGCGGAAATAAAGCCGGGTGGGTATGAGCGTTAAACCCTTCAGTTGCGTCTTCCCCATGAGCTTTTGCAATTCTTGACGGTGCAGCAACAACTTGCGGGTACGCAACGAGTCGTGATTGAACGAGCTTCCGTGCGAGTAGGGACCAATATGCGCATTCAGCAAATAGGCTTCGCCGTCCTTGATGATGCCGTAGGCATCCTTGAGATTGGCCTTGCCCTCGCGAATGGACTTCACTTCTGTGCCTCGAAGCGCGATGCCGGCTTCGAATTTGTCCAGGAGAAAGTAGTTATGGCTGGCCGCCCGGTTCACGGCGGCGTCTCGCTCACCGGCCGCGACTGGCTCACGAGGTTTCGATTTTTGAGGGGATGGAGTAGTGGTTTGACTCGATTGCCGGGGCATACATTTGGTTACGAATCTTCATGCTAGCACGTGAGTTGGGAGCGAAACCCGGGCTATCCCAAATGGTATACTCAGCCGATATTAGCAAAGAGAAAAGCCCTGAGCCGGGTCGAGTACGCGCTGCTTCAGGACCGGTTAAGTCGAAGAAGAAAGCGCGTTCTGTGAGTCTGTGGATATGTCGTTTTCTTCCCCAGCGGTTTCGCGATTGGAGTAGACCGAACCTGGATTTCCTGTGGAACTTCAGCGGGCCACAGAACTGCATGCGGCTTTCCTCAAAGAAATCCGCACCTGAATGCTCTAGAGCTGGTGCAGCGATGCAGGAAATCCGGGGAACGACAAATCCGTTCGTGGTCTTCTATCAAGGAATGCCACTCCTCGCGGATCCCTTTCACACGTTCGTCATCGCGAAATTGTATTAGAGAACATGCGGTATGGCTTGTCTGGAGTGCGATGAATCGCCGTCAAAATAAATGGGCCCTGTCCACTGTGCTTACCCTGCTCCTCTGCCTGAGCAGCAGCTCCTTTGCACGTTCAACCCCCAAAGCCAAAACGCTCTTTGCGAACGGCCAAACCGCCGAGGCCAAAGACGATCCCATCACGGCCTACGAGGACTACTACCAGGCCTGGAAGCTGGAACCCAAGAATCTCCGCTATAAGACCGCGTACGAGCGGTTGCGCTTCCTGGCGGGCTCCGCCCACGTCAGTAGAGGAGAAAAGCTTCTTGCCCAGAACGACACCACCGGTGCCGTGACCGAGTTCTTGCGCGCCATGGAGATCGACCCCAGCAACGAGCTGGCCCGTCAGGATATCCAGAAGGCGAGGGATAGGCTCTCGTCCACCAAGCCCAATCAGGAAACCTCGATTCCTGAGAATAAGGCTGAGGAGCTAAGCGAGGTGGGTAGTCCGGTCCAGCTAAAACCCATCTCCAATGAACCGCTCACCTTGCATATGACGGAAGACAGCAAGGTGGTCTACTCGACCGTGGGCAAGGCGGCAGGGATCAACGTGCTCTTCGATCCCGAATACACCTCCAAGCGCATCCAGGTGGACATTGCCAACGTATCGCTTTTAGACGCCTTGCGCATCGTCGGCGTATCTTCGGGCACGTTCTGGCACCCGGTCACCTCCAACACCATCTTTGTCGCCATGAACACCCGTGCCAAGCGCCAGGAGCTGGAGGAAGAGGCGGTACAGACCTTCTACCTGGCGAACACTGCCCAGCAGAACGATCTGAACGATATCCAGACTGCGCTGCGCAACCTGCTGGTCAATGCCAAGCTCTATGGAGTACCCAGCCAGAGCGCCATTGTGATGCGGGCCACGCCGGATGAGCTGCTGCTGGCGCAAAAGCTCATCAACGATCTGGATAAGTCACGTCCTGAGGTAGTGGTCGACGTAGCGCTGCTGGAAGTGAATCGGGACAAGACGCGGACCCTCGGCGTGCAGCTCCCGGGCAGCTTCGGGCTGCAGTTGCAACCGCCCAACGCCACCAGCACAACTTCCACCGGGAACGACACCGGCACTACGACCGGAGAACCACCACCAGCAGCACGACCAACCTGACCTTGAACAATCTTGCCCATCTCAACGCCACCAACTTTGCGGTGACTGTGGGCGCGGCGACAGCCAACTTTCTGCTCTCCGACTCCGACACCAAGGTTTTGCAAAATCCCAGTATCCGGGCGACGGATGGGCAGAAGGCCGACCTGAAGATTGGCGAACGCATCCCGGTGGCTACCGGCTCCTACCAGACCGGCGCGGCGACCGCTGTCGTCAGCTCACTGGTGAATACGCAGTTCACCTACCTGGATGTCGGTGTGGAGATCGAGATTACGCCCATCGTGCACTACGACCGCGACGTAACGCTCAAGATCAAACTCGTCTCCTCGCAGGAGCAAGGCTCGACCAACATCGGTGGTATCACCGAGCCGATTATCAGCCAGCGCACGGCCGATCAGGTGGTGCGGCTGAAAGAAGGCGAAGTGAACATCTTGGGCGGATTCCTGCAGAAGCAGGATCTGACCAGCATTGGCGGAACGCCGGGCCTGGGTGAGTTGCCGATTCTGAAGTGGATCTTCAGCTCTACCCAGCATGAGGTGCAGGACGACGAAATCATTTTCATGCTGACTCCGCATGTGGTTCGAGCCACGGATATCAGTCCTTTGAATCTGCAGGAGATTGATACGGGCACGGGCACCAACGTGGAATTGCGGCGCATTTCAGCGCCGGGCAATCGGGCCAAATGGACAGGCGAGTGGGACGGATGGACTACCGCCGGGGCTGCAGCCGCATACCTCGGCGCCGCCCGCTGGCGCCACGCCGGCGCGCCGCCACGCCGGGATCTGCAACACCAGGACCGGGCGCCAACAGCGGCAGGCCCTCCACCAGGTTCAGTGAGCCTGCAAATCGTTCCGCCGCCGGCTACGCCCAAGGTCGGCAGCACCTTCAAGGTCGCAGTCAACCTGAGCGGCGGGCAGGATATCTTCTCCGTACCGATGCAGTTGCATTACGACAACAGCAAGCTGGCATTGATCAACGTGGATACCGGCGACTTATCTCGGTCATGATGGCCAGGCCATCGCGCTGGTTCATCGCGACGATGGGGTTGGCAATGTTGTCATTTCGGCATCGCGCCCACCCGGCGTCGCGGGGGTAACCGGATCGGGAACCGTCTGCGTTCTAACCTTTCAAGCCAACGCCGCGGGAGACGCGGCCCTGCAGATCATCCGCGCTTCGGCGAAGAACAGCGCGCAACAGGCGGTCAATATCGCCGGTTCGCAAACCGCAGTACACGTGCAATAGGGCCCATGTATGCAGTGCAACTTACGTCAGCGCAGCGCGGCAGACCACCAGGCGGGGCTGACCCTGGTGGAGTTGATCGTCACGGTTGCGATCCTCGCCATTCTTGCCTCGGCCGTTGTTCCGCTGGCCCGTTTTCAGGCCAAGCGGGAAAAAGAAAGACAATTGCGCTACGACCTGTGGCAGATGCGCGACGCCATCGACAACTACAAAGACGCGGCCGACCGTCACGCCTTCATGCCCAAGGCCGACAGTGGCAACTATCCGCCCGATCTCGATACGCTGGTCAAGGGCGTGGACGCGCAGGGCAAGAAGCTCAAATTTCTGCGCCGCATCCCGGTCGATCCGATGACCGGCAAAGACGAGTGGACGTTACGCTCCATGCAGGACGACCCCAATAGCGACTCCTGGGGAGGGCAGAGTGTCTTCGATGTCGCCTCCAAGTCGCAAGGCATTGCGCTCGATGGAACGAAGTACTCCGATTGGTAGGCTTGTGAGCATATCCGGCTTCCGTTCTCGTAGATGTGCGCGCTCTGCCCGGCCGCGCACGCGGCCGGCTTCACCCTGGTCGAGTTGATGGTGGTGATGCTGATCATCGCCATTCTGGCGGCCATCGCGATCCCGGCGTATGTCGCATCGATTCGCGCCGCCCGGGAAGCGGTCCTCAGGGAGGACCTGCACGTCATGCGCGATGCCATCGATTCTTATACCAACGACAAGAGATAAGGCGCCGCAGACGCTCGATGACTCTGGTCAGTGCTGGTTATCTCAAAGTGATTCCCCTCGACCCGGTCACGCACAGCAACAGCACCTGGGTACCGACCATGGACGACACCCTGCAGAACGTCGATCAGACCGACCCCGGCATGACCGACGTGCACAGTGGGTCGGATCAGGCGGGCAGCGACGGACAGCCTTACAACACCTGGTAGGTTCCGCAGCTTGTTAAGGCGTTCAGCGGAATGTCACTAAAGCGGCCGAACCCGACCTCGTCTTCGTCGTCCAAAGCGCGATGAATGGCCTTGTCGAGACGGCCCCCCGTAAGATCGGACTGGACGCGAGTGTCGAGTGGTTGCGGGCAATTTTCGTCGAGCCATGAGTACAGTTCTTCCAATTCCCGAGGCTTTAGCGCTCTTATGGCGTGTTCGATTTCTTGAATCGTACTTAAGCCCATCTCAGCACCTCTTCGCCTATTTTTAGCCGGCTCACGATACCGCGGAGAACCAATCGGGCAAGGATTTTACGCGCTGGATTTTCTTCCGCCCGCGCCAGAATCTGCGCCCACAACTCCTTGAGACCATCACCCGTTTTGGCCGAACACAGCAGAATCTCGCTCAGTCCCAGCCCTTCCTTCAGCTGCTTCAGAGCCTTTGTCCGCTCGTTGCCGGAAAGACGGTCTGCTTTCGTTCCCACAGTAAGAAAGCTGCGCCCCATTCCCTTGAGCGATGCGATCAGTTGCTGGTCACTGGCCTGCACTGGAATATTGCTGTCGACCAGGCAAATACAGAGGACCAGGTTGGGCCGCTCTTCGAGATAGGGATTGATGAATTTGGGCCACTCCGCGGAAATGGAGCGGGAGATTTTGGCGTAGCCATAGCCCGGGAGATCGGCAAAGAGCAGGCGTGGCAACCGCGCAGTCGCCGAATCCGACAAAGCGAAAAAGTTGATGGCCCGCGTGCGCCCCGGAGAGGCGGAAACCTTAGCCGCCTTCTCCCCCAACAAGCCATTGATCAGGCTCGATTTGCCGACGTTGGACCGGCCCAGGAAAGCGAATTCCGGAGCGGTGGCGGAAGGGAACTGCTCCGGGGCCATCGCCGACAGCAGGAACTTGGTAACCAGGTGCATCCCGGCTTACTGTGCGCGCGGCTGCCCGATAGGCGCGGGAGGCGGAACCGCGGCCAGTGCCTCGGGAGTCTCCTCGCGCAATTCCGGCAGCGGACCTTCGAGCGCAATCCTCAACACTTCGTCCATCTGATCCACGAAGTGCAGCTTCATGACGCTGCGCAGGTTCTCCGGAAGATCCGCCAGGTCCTTCTCGTTGGCTCGGGGTAGAACGGCCTCAAAGATGCCGGCCCGGTGGGCCGCCAGCAGCTTCTCTTTCAATCCGCCGATGGGCAGAACCTTGCCCCGAAGAGTAATCTCTCCGGTCATGGCGATATCCCGCCGCACCCGTATCTTGGCCAGCGCACTGGCCAGCGCCGTGGCGATGGTAATGCCTGCCGACGGGCCATCCTTGGGAATCGCGCCTTCCGGCACATGCACGTGAATGTCGATATTGCGGTAAAAGTCCTTAGGCAGCCCGAGGTGCTGCGCCCGGCTGCGGATGTAGGAAAGCGCGGCCTGCGCCGACTCCTGCATCACGTCGCCCAGTTGGCCGGTCAGGGTCAACTTGCCCTTGCCATCCAGCACCTGCACTTCGGTAGAGAGAATGCTGCCACCCACCTCAGTCCAGGCGAGCCCAGTCACCAGGCCCACTTCGCTGGTCTCGTGAACCTGAGAGTCGCGGAACTTGGCCACTCCCAGAAATTCGTTCACGTTGGTGTCGGTGATTTCTTCCTTGTGCTTGGCGCCGTTGCGGACCACGCGCCGCGCTACCTTGCGGCACACGTTGCCGATTTCGCGCTCCAGGTTGCGTACGCCCGCTTCGCGTGTATAACCACGAATGATGTCCACCAGCGCTGCGTCACTGAAGACCGCATTCTTGTCGCTCAGCCCGGTGTTCTCGCGCTGCTTCTTGACCAGGTATTGCTTGGCGATCTCGAGCTTTTCCGCCTCGGTGTAACCGTGCAGCCGCAGGATCTCCATGCGGTCCTGCAGCGGCGCCGGGATGGTGTGCAGCACGTTCGCGGTGGCTACGAAGAGCACCTGCGACAGGTCATATTCCACGTCGAGATAGTGGTCCTGAAAACTTGTATTCTGCTCCGGATCGAGCACCTCGAGCAGCGCCGAGGCCGGATCTCCGCGCAGGTCGGAGGCCATCTTGTCCACCTCGTCCAGCATGAAGACCGGGTTCTTGGTTCCGGCCTTCTTCATGGACTGGATGATCTGTCCAGGCAGCGCTCCAATATAGGTACGGCGATGCCCGCGGATCTCCGCCTCGTCCCGTACGCCGCCCAGGGACATGCGCACGAACTTGCGGCCCGTGGCCTTGGCGATCGACATGCCCAGGGAGGTCTTGCCGACACCCGGAGGCCCGACGAAGCAGAGGATTGAGCCCTTGGGGTTCTTTACCAGTTGGCGGACGGCCAGAAACTCAAGAATGCGCTCCTTGATTTTTTCCAGGCCGTAGTGGTCCGCATTCAGTACCTTCTCGGCGTGATCGATGCTGCGGGTTTCCTTGCTTCTCTTCTTCCACGGCACGGCCAGCAGCCAGTCCAGGTAGTTTCTGGATACGGTCGACTCCGCCGACATGGGCGGCATGGCCTCCAGCTTTTTCAGCTCCTGAATGGCTTTATCGAAGACGTCCTTGGGCATGCCTGCGCTGTCGATCTTCTTGCGCAGCTCGTCAAACTCGCTCTTCTCACCGCGGCCCAGTTCCTTCTGGATCGCCTTGATCTTCTCGTTGAGGTAGTACTCTTTCTGCGCGCGCTCCATCTGCCGTTTCACCCGGCTTTGCACGCTGCGATCCATGTTCAGCTTCTCGATTTCGATATCGAGTACGTCCGCCACCCGGGTCAGCCGCTCGCTGGGATCGAAAATATCCAGCAGCTCCTGCTTCTCTTCAATCGAAAGCTGCAGGTTGGCGGCGATGGTGTCGGAAAGCTTTGCCGGCTCGTCCATGCGAACGGCGGCGATCATGGTCTCGTAATTCAGGGATTGCTGCAGCTTGACGTACTGCTCAAAGAGGGAAGTGACCCGCTGCATCACCTGCTCGATTTGCGGATTGACTTCGAGTTGCCGGTTAGCGACCCGCACGGTGGCCACAAAGAAGCCATCGGAGTCATTCATCTCGACGGCCTTGGCCCGCTCCAGCCCTTCCACCAGCACCTTGATGTTGCCGTCCGGCATCTTCACGCTCTGGACGATGTTGCCGATGGTTCCCACCGAATAAATGTCTTCCGGCCGCGGTTCATCGATGCCCGCGTCGTGCTGGGTGGCGAGAAATATCTTCCGGTCTCCGGTCAGCGCCTCTTCCAGCGCTCTTACGCTCGACTCGCGCCCCACAACAAAGGGCGTCATCATGTAAGGGAAGATCACCATGTCCCGAATGGGCATCATGGGGAGCTTGCGAAGATCGCCTTTGTCACGGGTTTCTTTTGCTTGTGTCACGCGATTTCCTTTCACTTATCTCCCTTATACAGAGGAAAAGGGAGTTGCGCCAATGACCCGGACGTGAGGGCTTCAACCAATCAATAGACTAGTTAGACGAAGAAAGTGAATCCGAAGTTCACACGGGACCAGCAATTAGGACCACCGATCCTCTCACGCCATGCTGGCCCCGGTCCCGGATGACAACCTTTCTTGTGGAAAAGAAGGCTAGTTGTCCAGCAAAACTACTGTCTTGTATCAGGGCACGACTCAGTCGGGCCGTAAACGACCGCGAATAGGACGGGCTTAGCGTCTGAGTGAGCATTGGCCTTTCAACTTCAGTCCCGTGAGGACGGCTGAAAGTAGGCCAGGACGTCAGTCCTGGGGGCAGCATATTGGGCTTACGGATGGCATCAGAGTCCAATCCGCCATTTCCCTGATAGGCGACATATTTGCCGTCGCGACCGTATTCTCAACCGAGTGTACCAGGACGCGTGTCCTGGGACTAATTTCTAGCCAGCCCCTGCGGGACTTAGGCAGCCTGCAGGAGCCCGCGCAGGGGCAAGGTTCGGTTTTGGGGCGTTGTCGTGCCCTGAAACCGAACTCTACCCGGCCTTCTCCAGCAGAGTCACGGAAAGGTCCCGCTTCTGTACCATCTCGGCGGTGATGTCCAGCTCCTTGATCTTCTTGTTGCTGGGGAGGTGGTACATCAGGTCGAGCATCAGCTCTTCCAGGATCATGCGCAATCCGCGCGCCCCAACCTTGCGGTTGAGCGCCTCGCGAGCCACGGCCCGGGAGGCATCCTCGGCAAACAATAGCTTCACGCCCTCGTACTCAAAGAGCCGTTGATACTGCTTGAGGATGGCGTTGCGGGGCTTGGTGAGAATCTCCACCAGTGCCTCCTCATCCAGCTCGTCCAGAATGCCAATCACCGGCAGGCGTCCCACGAACTCGGGGATGAGGCCGAACTTGATCAGATCCTGAGGTTGCGCCTGGCGCAGGAGCTCGGTGTCGCGCTGCGCGGGCAGAACGCCTACTTCCTGCGCATCCTTATCGGAGAGAGCCTTGAAGCCCAAAGCCTTCTTGCCGACACGCCGTCCGACCAGGCGTTCCAACCCGACGAAGGCGCCACCGCAGATAAACAGTATGTTGGTGGTGTCGACCGGCGTGAACTCCTGGTGGGGATGCTTGCGGCCACCCTGGGGCGGAACGTTCGCTACCGTGCCCTCGAGGATCTTCAGCAGGGCCTGCTGCACACCCTCTCCGGAGACATCACGGGTAATGGACGGGTTTTCGTCCTTGCGCCCGATTTTGTCGATTTCGTCAATATAGATAATGCCGGTCTGCGCTCTGGCGACGTCGCCATCGGCTGCCTGCAGCAACTTGAGGATGATGTTTTCCACGTCTTCGCCCACGTAGCCGGCTTCCGTCAGCGTGGTCGCGTCGACGATAGCAAAGGGCACATCCAGCATCTTGGCCAGGGTGTGCGCCAGCAGGGTCTTGCCGCTTCCGGTGGGGCCGACGAGAAGAATGTTGGATTTGGAAAGCTCGACGTCATTGCCGCGTGTCCGGTTCATCTGGATACGCTTGTAATGGTTGTAAACGGCTACGGCCAGCTTCTTTTTTGTTTGCTCCTGGCCGATGACGTACTCATCGAGAAAGCCCTTGACCTCTTGCGGTTTGGGCAAGTGCGCCGGCGCCGCTCCGGGCTGTGTCTCGCCCCGGTCGTCCTCCAAAATAGAGTTGCAGACCGCGACGCATTCATCACAGATGTACGCCCGCGGATAGTCGCTCGGTGAGGAGATCAATTTAGCAACGGCGTCCTGCGATTTATGACAGAACGAACAACGGAGCGTATCGTCTGTTCCCCTCGGCGTTTTCATACTGCAACTCCTTTTGCCCTGACGGCCTTCAAGTACGTGGCCGGTCTATGATTTCGTCAATAATGCCGTATTCCTTGGCCTGCTGCGCGTTCATGATGAAATCTCTCTCTACATCTCGTTCAATGCGTTCCAACGGCTGCGCGGTGTGCTTGGACATCAGCTTGTTGGTGATCTCGCGGATGCGCAGAATCTCGCGAGCATGAATATCGATATCGGTAGCCTGCCCCGAAAGGCCGCCCATCGACGGCTGGTGGATCAGGATGCGGGAGTTCGGCAACGCAAAGCGCTTGCCCTTGTTGCCGCTCATGAGCAGAAACGCCGCCATGCTCGCCGCCTGCCCGATGCAATAGGTGACCACGTCGTTGCGAATGAACTGCATGGTGTCGTAGATGGCAAGACCCGCGGTGATGGAGCCACCGGGAGAATTGATGTACAGCTGAAGATCCTTCTCCGGGTCCTCACCGGAGAGAAACAACATTTGTGCGATTACCAGGTTGGCGATCTGATCGTCGATCGGTGTCCCCAGAAAGATAATATTGTCGCGAAGCAAACGAGAATAAATGTCGTAGGCTCGCTCGCCCCGACTCGTCTGCTCGACCACCATAGGTACAAGTGCCATGCTCTCCCTTGCTTCTGTTTCCCGCGGACGGCGTACGCCCGGTTTTAAAGTTGCCCTGTTTTGTCTCTACTCAAGACGCTGTAGCGTTCTTCACTGTGTTTATCGTTTAAGACGCTAGCCGTTCGTACAGCAGCGCGCCCATCTTCTCTCTACGTAAGCGTTCCCGGATTCTAGCGAGGCTCCCGTCCTCAGTCAAACGCGCACGCAGCGCATCGACTGGTTCCCGCATTTGCAGGGAGATCGCTTGCAGTTCACGTTCGACATCTTCTTCAGGCACGTTGACATTCTCTGCGTCGGCAATGCGGTCCAGCAGAAGGGAACCCTTCACCTCAGCCGTAGCGGAGGGCCGCTGTGCGGCGCGCAGGCGATCGAAATCGAGATTGCGCATGTCTTCCGTCCGCATGCCCTGGGAGGCAAGCGCCCGCAGTCCGCGATCCAGCCGGGCGTCAATCTGCTGCTGCACCAGCGACTCGGGAACGGGAAACTCAAAACGATTCACCAGCGCGTCGAGCAGCCGGTTGGTGGTTTCGCTTTGCACCCGCCGCTGCTTATCGTTGGCCATGTGTTCGCGCAGTTGGCGCGTGAAGTCGGCCAGGCTCTCGTACTGGCCCAGCTCCTTGGCGAACTCGTCGTTCAGTTCCGGCTCGATCTTTTTCTTGATGCCTTTGACTTCGAGGTCGTAGGCCACGCGCTTGCCGGCCAGTTGCCGCTCGCCGAAGTCCTCCGGATAGCTCACCTCAAACTTTAACTGTTGCCCCACAGTGGCGCCGCGCAATGCGGCATTAAAGCTGTCGAGGGTGTTCGGTCCACCCACCTGCACCATGACATCCTGCCCGGAGATGGGTTGCTGCGGGTGCGGGCTGGAGTTTCGCCTCCAGCTTCCGCCGGTTGCACGGTGCCGGTAAAGCTGATCTGGGCAAAGTCGCCATCGGTCAGTGCGCGCTCTTCCGTCACCGGCTCCATGGTGGAGCGGGAATCGCGAATGCGGGCAAGCTCGGCGTCGACCTCGGCATCGGTCAGCTCCGTCGCGTACCTTCTCGACCTTCACGTCCTGATAGCCATCGATGGAAAATTCCGGAACCACTTCGAAGGCGGCTTTGAAGCGGAGAGGCTTCCCCTCTTCGAGCTCGATGCCGGTCACCTGTGGTTGCGAGATGGGCTTGAGGTGCTGCTCGGCGATCGCATTGCGGAAGTGGTCGGGAAGAACAGCTTCCATCACGTCCTGGCGAATCTGCTCGGCGAAGCGGCCGCGGATCAGCGACTCCGGAACTTTGCCTGAACGGAAGCCTGGAATGCGGGCATTCTTTTGATAGCGTTTGGTGACCGCGCGGAAATTGCGGGAGACTTCGTCCGCGGGAATTTCGATTTCAACTTCTCGCGTGCACTCCGGATTCAGGGTTGCCGCGCCATGAGAGTGATCGTGGCCCTCGTGTTCATCGGGCTCTTCGGTGGCGGTGGATGCTCCGGCAGATTGGGGTGTCGTTTCAATCATTTCAGTTGAGCTCAACGTATGCCTTCCAGGTTTGCTCGCTCCGCCGCACTGCGCAATGGCGGAATGGATGTATGCGGAGCGGCCCGTAAACAGCCTGCTTTCATCGTATGAGGCTTTCCCGGGAGGGTCAAACCCACAGCGCAAAGAATGCAAAGCCGCTATTAACTAGGATACACCCTTTTCCAGTTACCCTTGGCTGAACCAGCCTTGGTACAGGAGGTGAGGACTCAGCATTTTCACTTCGGGTGTAGCAGACCAACCGTCCGAGCGGCTTTCCTCAGGAAAAGCTGGACTTTGCTGAACCTTGACCGGGCAGCGTTGAAGTGGAAATGTGCTAGAGTTCCTCTTGCCGCGGGGTGCGTACGTGGGCAACAAACCGTGGATCGGCAGCCTGGTAGTGCTTGTAATTGCGGCGTCCCTCGCTGAGGCTGAGGTTGCCGTTGACTGTTCTGCGGACCACGTCCGCATCTCGGTCATCCTGCCCGTCATCCTGCCACCAGCACACCTGGCACAGCTCCAGGGCCTCAGGCATGGAGAGCGTTTTATACCCACAGCACAGGCAGCGGGACGCAGTCGGTCTTCGCATCCATCAAGTATGCGCTGGTTCAGGGCAAAAGCGGGAAGTCTGGCTGAGGGAATTCCATTACCACGGTAATCCAATTCGTGCTTTGAGCCGATGACACGCAGCCATGTTTATGCCTGCGAGTCGTGCTGCAAAATATTTTTCCAGAAAAGGGGGTCTACTGGCCGGCCCCTCCCGGGGTAAACAACTCCAGCCGAACCTTCCACGTGACCGACTGGCCGGGACGGAGCGTCACCATGCCCGTATCCATGCCCTTCCACTGACCTTGCCGAACGGGTCCACGTAATTGAACTGTGGTTCGACGGCGACGAACGGCCGTTTTGGGCGAATACGCCTGCACCGTCCTGATCTCGGGCGACAGGGCAGCAACCGTCAGACCGTAATTCGACTCCGGGTCAATCAGCTTCACGTCGGCGGCGCCATCGGTCCGCTGCAAGTGGGAGAAATTGTCGTCGAGAAAATGATCGTCGAGGGCCACGCCGTCGGGCGCAGTGTAGTCGTACTCGGTGCCCTTGACCGGCTTCAGTTGCCCGGTGGGGAATGCGTCACCGTAATTGTTCACTATGGCCATCATGGAGGCGGGAATATGCACCCGCGCCT
Organism: uncultured Acidobacteriaceae bacterium; assembly: GCA_963793525.1. GTDB lineage: Bacteria > Acidobacteriota > Terriglobia > Terriglobales > Acidobacteriaceae > PALSA-350. The sequence goes on along the minus strand of CAWCAZ010000005.1, from coordinate 11,608 downwards.
GGGCGCGGTGGCCGCTCGGTATCACGAAGTACGGATGCCAGCCGATGGACATAGGCTCCGGCTCTTTGCCCACGTTCTTGGCCGTGATCGTGGTCTCGACCCCGTCACCGGTGAGCGCGATGGTGAAATTCAGGTCGGTGTCGGAAAGCCAATGGCCGCCGAAATCTCCCGCGTGGATCACGCCGGTCACCGTCTGTCCATCCGCGGTGGTCTGGGTTTGCAGGTCTTCCACTTTAGCTTGGGTAATCAATCCGTGAATCGCGACCACCGGGCCGCCGGGATTCTTGCTGGGGAAGTTTGCCGGCAGAGCCAGGGTGTGGCCGCGCCAATGGGTGATGACCGACTTGCCGTCGGAGGAAGGCTCGCCCACGATGCGGTTGGGGTAGGGAATCAGAAAAGCGCCGCCAAGGCTGAAGGACGCGTTGCCCGATTGATCCTTGCCGGTGCCGCTCAGCACTTTGCGGTGCATCCGCAAGCGAAGGCGAACGCAGCAACGGGATCTCGCCTTTGCCGGGAATGGCCGCCGTGACCTGGAACATATTCATGCCCCGCCCGGGAAGCAGGGTTACGGAGAGGAATTCGGGTTTGCTGCCGCTGGTGGTCGCTTTGCGTGCCAGCGTCAACACGTTCTCGCCGCCGATTTGCACGGCTGCCGGTGCTGCCGGTTGCGGCGCCTGTTCGCTTGGTGGGGCCGGCTGCTGCCGGCATCCGGCCGCAAGCAGAGCGGACGCGGCGAGAACCCTGCCTAACCATCGATTTACGTTGTACATAGACCCCCTCAAGAATCTTTGCCCACTTCCGGACAGCGGCAGCGAGGAAAGCAAAAATTCATCTTACGCCGTCTTTCAGATGGGCCTTACAATCGGGTATGAGCACCTCCCCCAAGCGAACCCCGGTTCGCCTGTTGGAAGCCCCGGCTGCCTGCGGCCAATCCTGGCCCAGCCACCGCCCAGCCTCAGTCCACTTGTTCTCTTCAACCAGGAAGTCATTCGCTGTCATCGCTGCACCCGCCTGCGCAAGTATTGCGAAGACATCGCCACCAGCAAGCGCCGTGCCTACCGGGACTGGATTTATTGGGCCAAGCCGGTTCCGTCGTTTGGCGACGAGAAGGCCCGTTTGCTGATCCTGGGCCTGGCTCCGGGTGCGCACGGTTCCAACCGCACCGGCCGGCCCTTCACCGGCGACGGCTCCGGCGACTTCCTGTATCCCGTTCTTCACGATGCCGGTTTCGCCTCGCAGCCCAACTCTGTCTCCCGCGGCGACGGCATGAAGCTGCAGGACTGCTGGATCAGTGCCGTGGTCCGCTGCGCGCCTCCTGACAACACGCCCAAGCGCTCCGAGTTGAAGAACTGCGCGCCTTACCTCGACCAGGAGATCGCTCTGCTGACCAATTTGCGGGTGGTTGTCTGCCTCGGCCGCATCGCCTTTGACAGCTATTTGGAGCATCTGACGCGCTACCGGGCAGAGTGAACGCAAGCCGCGTTTCAAGTTCGCCCACGGCGCCGAATACGCGCTCCCCGGCGGCCGCTACCTGATCGCCAGTTACCACCCTTCGCTGCAAAACACCAATACCGGCAAACTCACGCGCAGCATGCTTTTTGACGTCTTCGACCGGGCCCGCACCCTTGCCAATTCAGCGGAGACGCCACGCACCCTTCGCCGATGGGCGGCCGACGGGTAAGCCTTATTCTGATGATCATATTGATTATCCTGGCGGCCGCCGCCTGAGGGGTGACGGAAGCCCAACGCTGAATGCTCAGTCGTGCATTTCGCTTGATCCCACTAGGACTTCACGTGAATAGATCGAGCCAACCCGACCGGCCTATGCAAACCTTGGAGCGGGAGACGGGGATCGAACCCGCAACCAACGGCTTGGGAAGCCGCTACTCTACCATTGAGCTACTCCCGCCCTCTGCTACCCGCCTATTCTAACCCCAAGCGCGTGCTGGCCTGAGACCCTTGTATGATTTCGGGGGATGCCCTCCCTCCGCCGGCGCACAATCCTTTCCGCGGTCTTCGCACTCGCGGCGGGCGCTGCGCTGCGCCTGTGGTTCATTCACGCTTTCCCGCAGATCCAGGGAGACTCCCTTCTTTACGCGGACATCGGCAGGAACTGGCTGACCCATGGCATCTATGGCCGGTCCGTCCTTCATGCGGGCGGCCCACCAACCATCGCCCCCACCCTCGTCCGCCTGCCTGGATATCCCGGCTTCCTCGCCCTCTGCTTCGCGGTTTTTGGAAAGCAGAATTATCCGCTGTCCTCTACCTGCAAATGGTGATCGACCTGGCGACTTGCCTGCTCATCGCGGGATTCGTTCGCCGGCTCTGCGGGCAGCGGGCTGCGATGTTGGCGCTATGGCTGGCGGCGCTTTGTCCTTTCACGGCAAATTACGTGGCCATGCCACTCACCGAAACGCTCTCCATTTTTTGTGTTGCGCTCGGCCTCTACGCATTTGCCGCCGTGCTCGCGCGTCCGCACTGGGGATGGATGCTGGCGCTTGCCTTTGCCTGGAGCTACGCCGCTCTGTTGCGGCCCGATGGCGCCCTGCTGGCCGTGGCCTTCTTTCCCGCGCTCATCCTCTACGGCCGCAACTCGCTTGGTTTGGCGCGGTCGCTGCGCATCGCATTGCTGTGCGGGCTGATCTCGGTGCTGCCGTTCGCCGCTTGGACGGTTCGCAACTGGCGCACCTTCCACGTCTTTCAGCCGCTGGCGCCCCGTTCCGCCACCGACCCCGGAGAATTCAAAGCACCCGGATTTCAACGCTGGACAAAAACATGGATGGCCGACTTTGCCTCCACCTATGAAATCTATTGGAATGTGCCCGGCGACGACATCGATATCCACTTGCTTCCGGCGCGAGCCCTGGATTCGACGGCTGATGCGCGTGAAACCCAAGCCTTGATCTCGCAGTACAACACAGACAATGTGCTTACGCCGCAGATCGACGCCGGTTTTGCCGCGCTGGCCGCCGAGCGCATCCGCGCTCATCCCTTTCGCTACTATGTAACGCTGCCCCTGTTGCGCCTGGCGGATATGTGGCTTCGGCCCCGGGTGGAGATGCTCAATATAGAACTGCGTTGGTGGCAGTATCGTCTCCACCACGTGGAAACCCGCATCTCCTATGCCTACGGTGCGCTGAATTTGCTCTATCTATTAGCGGCGCTGATCGGAGCGTTTTACTGGCCGCGATTTGCCACTGCAATGGTGGCCTATGTTGTGCTGCGCAGCCTGCTGCTGCTCACTCATCGAGGCCCCGGAGCCGCGCTACACGCTGGAGTGCTTCCCCATCGTCATCGCCTTCGCTGCCGTTGCCCTCGACCGGCTAGCGAGCCAGACTAATGCGGCAACGCCGTCCCTGTCCCCTCGGTCAGCGTGATGATGCGGTCCACAGACGGCGCGCTGAAGGACTCTTTGAGGCCGCTGGGCCAATCGATTTCTACCCGGTCGATTCTTGTTGCAGCTCCCAGCCCGAAATGAAGCCGCAAGTCGCTGCTGGAGAGATAGCTTGAGCCACTGCGAACTTCCTGCGCCCATTTCTTGTCGCCGGCAAATACGATAACGTTGGCGCCAATGCCATCCCGATTGGAGCGCGTGCCCACGCTGCTAATTCCAATCCAGTGGTTCTTGTTGGCCGCCTCGTTGACCAACAGCAAGGGTTTAGCGCCCGAATTATTGATCACTGCCGATATGCGGCCCTGATTCCAAAGATCGGCAATAGCTAGACCGCGGCTGGATTCGGGCACGGTACAGCCGGGTCCAGCCGTCTTGCTAATGTCTTTGAATTTTCCATTGCCCTGGTTCCAATAGACCAGGCGCGGCTCTTTGTAAGTGGCTCCCAGGTGCGCAGTATCGACCTCAGGGTAGACGTGCCCATTGGCCAGCATGAGATCGGGCCAGCCGTCATTATCCATATCGAAGAACATGACACCCCAACCGAGATACTGGGTATTCAGTGCCAGGCCGGCGTCAAATATTTTGGAGCTGTAGGTTCCATCCCCATTGTTCTGGTAGAGCGATGAGGTGTCATCGGAGAAGTTGGTCTTGAAGAGATCCGGCCAGCCATCGCCGTTGAAGTCGCCTACGGTTGCGCCCATACCCGCCTGCTCGCGGCCATCTTCATCGAAGGCCACGGCAGCGTCCACGGCTACATCGGTGAAGGTTCCATCTTTGTTATTGCGATACAGAATGCTGGGTGTGCTGTCGCAGGCCACGTAAATATCGGGCCAACCATCGCGGTTGTAGTCCAGCGTCGAGACGCCGAGGCAATAGTGCCCGTTGGTCTTCTCGATTCCGCTGCTCTTGCTGGTGTTGGCAAAGTGGCCGCCGCCGAGATTGTGGTAAAGCACGTTGGGAGTGGAGTCGAGTCCCCGCGGACCGCACATGACCGGAACACCCTTCCAGATGCACATCTGCCCCTCTCCCGGGCGAGGCGCGGTTTTTATGTCGAAGTGAACATAGTTCGCGACCACCAGGTCGAGTTTGCCGTCGCGGTCATAGTCGACGAAGGCGCAGCCCGCGCCCCACTCGCCCCCGCTTCCGGCGACGCCTGCCTGAGCCGCCACTTCTTTGAAGGTTCCGTTGCCTTCATTGTGATACAGGCGATTCTTGCCGTAGTAGGTCACGTACAAGTCGTCGAATCCATCGTTATCGTAGTCCCCGACGCAGGCGCCTTGTCCCCATCCACTCGCCGTCAAACCGGCCGCCCTGGTCACATCCGTGAATGTGCCATCGTGATTGTTATGGTAGAGATGACCGGTTGGGCGTTCTTGTTCTGTGCCGTGTCGGGCTCGAGGGCATTGCCGTTCACCAGGTAGATGTCCGGCCAGCCATCGCGGTCGTAATCCAGGATCGCCACTCCACTGCCCGTGGTTTCGATGATGTACTTCTTGGTGGCCTCCTCTCCGTTGACGTTCTGCATCGTCAAACCCGCCTGGGGAGCGGCATCGACAAACCAGGCCGGCGGTGGGTGGTCAGCGTTTGCAGGGTAAGGAGCAGCGTGAACCTGGGCTATCGCCGTAGCCGCGCAAACAAAAAATAGTCCGGCTTGCCACCCATGCCAAACAACCATTCTGCAAATGCTAGCACTCGCAGCAGCAGCGTATTCTGGATGAGCGTTATGCAAATTTTCTGGTTCCCCGCAGCCGTTCTTCTGTCTGGGTTGTTGTGCTTCGGGCAGAGCACGTCCCCCCCAACAGCCACCAGCCCTCCATCCGCTGTGACCGGCGCCCAACAACAGCCGGGAAAAGGCGCAAGCCGCGAGCAGGGCATCCGGTATTACCGGGCCGGTAAGCTTATCGACGCGGAGCGGGCCTTTGCGACGGCGATGGCAGAAGATCCGTCTGATCTGGAGTCGGTTCAGATGCGTGGCTTGACCCTTTATCGTCTGGGCCGGCCGGCAGCGGCAATTCCTTATCTTGAACGGGTGCGGCAGTGGATGCCAGATGCAAATGCCGACGCCAACCATGTTCTGGGCCTTTCTTACTTGAATGCGCGTCGCTATGACGAGGCACGAGGTGCCTTTGCTGCGCAATATGGCGTGAGCCCAGGCTCTGCCGCGGCGTATTTGCTGACCGGCCGTATGCTGCTCGACGCCGATCTGCCGGAGCTGGCCGCTCAGGACGCGCAGAAGGCGCTTGAGATATCGCCCAATCTTCCCTTGGCGCACTTCATGCTGGGAGAGGTTTACCTTTACAAGTCTGACGTCAACCACGCCCTCGAGCAGTTTGAACAGGAGCGGGCAGTCAATCCCGCCTACCCCGCGGTCTATGACCGCCTGGGCGATGTTTACACCAGGATGGGGCAGTATCAGCAGGCTCAGGAAGCATTAACCAGGGCCATCTCTCTGGACGTTTCCAGCACCGGGCCATTCGTTCAAATGGGTAAAGTCTTTTTGCGCCGGGGCGACCCGGAAAGTGCAGCGATGTATCTCCAGCACGCCGAAAAGATGGACCCAGGTAACTACATCACGCACACGCTATTGGGGCAGGCATACCGGAAAATGGGGAAAGAGGAAGATGCAAAGCGTGAACTCGACGCCGCGTCTCAGATCCATGCCTCGAGCCAGCTAAAGTTAGAGCCGGTTCAGTGAGGATGTGGCGAACTTGACCATCTTTTGCCTTTGCAAATGGAAATAGCGGCAGGTGAAGCCCTTAGTAAACCCGAATCGAGACCAATTTGCTTTGCAGGGGCACCCCACCTTCGAGCGTGACGGCGAGTAACGCCTCAAAAGGCCTGATCTCCCCAGTCGGCGACGAGACCATTTTCAACAGTTCCGACAAAGATTCTTTGCGCGTAGCGAATTCGACCGCTGCCTGCGTCCCCAGCGTAGTCAGGCCGCTGAACATGAGCGTTCGCTTTCCAGACTGAACGCCGGGCATCAGCGCGAGCACTGCATAGTCCATAGTGAGCGGGTGCTCCGGACGCGAGTAGAGGGCCGGTTCGCCCGGGCGCGGGTGGTTGTTCACAAATCCCGCATACTCTGCATTGGCCACCATGGTGAAATTTGCCGGCGAAGGCACCGCGTTCAGCGAGGGATTTTCGGCCGGCGAACCGATAAAAATCAGGTTTCGCTGCTTCGCCTCATCCCAAGTAACGAGCAGACTGCGTTTCAGAACGAAGGCGGCTTGGTGAGCGTCAAAAAGCCTGGTCAGATCGTACACCGACGTCAGCTCGCCAATCCCGGTGTAATGGTCAACCACCGGCTCGCCATTCGCGGCGCCGACAGCCGGCGCATATCGCAAACCGGTCTTTGAATCGCCCACAAAGCGAGCGTTGCTGTAAATCACTTCCGGCGGATCCCCAGAAAGAAACGGCGCCCAAAAGACTTCGATCGCTGATTTTTCCGCGGCCGCTTTAGACCGTGCGCGAGCAATCAGCAGTGAGGAGCCGGCAAGCGTCAGCACCAGGAGCACACCGAAAGCAATCCCTAGCGGCGTGGACTTCCAGTAACTCCAGGAGCTCGCACGCGGCGCGGAAGCTACCTCGCTGGGGGGAAGCAATGGCGTCTCCGAAGGCAAAGGAAACGGAGCCGGCGGTGGTTCGGATTGGCGAAGCCGGAAGGTAGGAAGGTAGTGGCCCTTGGGAACCTCGATAATCGTTGGCTCGGCCGCGCCTTCCGTGGCGAAAAACTCCGCCAGCTTTTGCCGCAGAAGGCGGGCGTGCGTTCGCACAATGCTGTCTTCGCTGCTGTTGTACCCAGGCGGCCGATGAAAGACGTGCACACCGATTTGTTGTTCAGTGGCAGCTTCAGGAGTCTCCTTTAGGGCGCATTCAGCGATGTAAAGGAGAAATTCACGAAGCCGTAACGAGCCGCGAAAGTGACTGCTGGAAATGACTCGTTCAATCAGGCGGGACCGAGGGTCGTTTGACGTGTGAAACGAATCCGTCAACTCGCTGGTTTGCTTCAAAGCAGAGCTTGCTGGGCTACTTTTCACTGTCAATTCACCGTAAACAACGTTGGCAGCATTGTGGTTCCAGGAAGAGTCTTTGTGGGGCGCTGGAAAGCAATCATCCAGGCGTCGCAGGTTGTCCTATGGAAGGGCACAGCTATCCCTCCCCAGACACAACTCTAAAACTTTTGATGCGAAAACGGGATCGGTCGATGGTATCGACGAGCGAATATCCGTTTCGTCACAACTTGCCGATTAACAGAGCATGCCAGCAAGAAACATTTGTCAACCCCTTGGAGAGCCAGCATTATGCACAGCCAACCGTACCGCAAAGCCAGCAAAATCATCTACTTACTGTTTCTTGTATGGCTATCCTCGCTGGCCCCGGCCGCGCTGGCGCAGGCAGTTTACGGATCCATTTTCGGAACCATCACCGATAACACCGGCGCTGTGGTGCCTAACGCTACGATTACAGTCACCGACGTTTCCAAAGGCACATCGGTCACCGCCGTAAGCGACGCCAGTGGTGGATACCTCGTCCAACACCTGATCGCAGACACCTATCAGGTGTCGGCAGAAGCCAAGGGGTTCAGCAAGACTTCGGTCGACAACGTCGTGGTCTACGTCGACACCCAGCCCAAGGTCGACATCAAGCTCACCGTGGGTGAGGTGACGAATACAGTTACGGTAACCGGCGGAGCCCCTCTGCTGGAGACAGCCCGCGCCGACGTGAGCACCATTTTGAACGACCGCGCGCTCGAGGACTTGCCTAATCTAAATCGCAACTTCACCTCCTTTGAATTGCTGACGCCCGGCACCTCGTACATCGGGTGGGGACCGTCGGAGGGAAGCGGTAATCCGCAGCGTAGTGAATCCATTGAAGTCCAGGGCCAATTGCCGTTTGCGACAGGCTATGAGCTCGATGGCACAGACAACCAGGACCCCATCAACGGCGTCGCTGTGATCAACCCGAACATTGACGCGGTATCGGAGATGAAGGTGACCGCGCAAAACTACGACGCGGAGTTCGGCAAGGCGGTCGCCGGCCTGGTCACCGCTCAAACCAAATCCGGAAGCAACAACTTTCATGGAACGGCCTTCGAATATCGCCGCTCCGATGCCCAGCAGGCGCGGGATCCCTTCGCCAATAATGCGGTTAACTCGTTAACGGGCAAGTACCTGAGCCCCACGCTGCACAATCAATTCGGCGGTTCGGTAGGGGGGCCGGTGTTGAAGAACAGAGTTTTCTTCTTCGGCGACTACCAGGGACTGCGGGAAAAATCAGGGAGCTCCGTGCTGACCACCGTGCCTACCGCCCTGGCGAGGTCGTCGTGTACCTCCGGCGGGAACTGCGATCTCAGCGACTACCTGGCGATTGGAGGGCAGGCTTTTAACCCCAACAGTCCAACCGACACCAGCAATAGTGGGCGCACTCCGTTTCCCGGCAACATCATTCCCGCGGCCAACCTTTCCGCACCCGCGGTCAATTTTTTCAAATTGCTGCCCGCCCCCAACGCTGGTGCGCCCGGCCAGACCTTCAATAACTATGCCACTTCAGGATCTGGAATCTTCAACACCAACCAGTTCGATGTTCGCGGAGATACCCAGCTGACAGAAAAGCTGCACATGCTGGGCCGCTATACCTATTTTGGCTCCAGCCTTTCGGGTGCTCCTTACTTCGGCACCGCAGGTGGAGGTGGTTACGGCTCAGGAGGTTTCGCCGGCACGTCTTCGGGACTCAACCAGAGCGTCGCAGCGGGCGGAGACTATGTGGTTTCGCCTAGCTGGCTGACCGACTTCCGCTTTGGCTACTACCGGATCTACAACACCGTTCTCGGCCCTGACGCCGACCTGCCACTGGGTAATACTCTGGGCATCCCTAATGCCAACGGCACCCCGCTGTCGCTCTATGGCGGTATGCCTCAGTTTGAAATTGATGTTCCAGCCAACGGACAAAACGAAGGCAACGCGGAGTTCCTGGGAACGACCGCAAACCCAAATCTCCAGCAGGAAAGCCAGTATCAGTTCGTGAACAACTGGTCGCACTCTCTAGGCAATCACAACATTAAGTTCGGCGGAGATTTTCGTTACGCTAAGGACCATTCGCTTACGGTTGCCAGTAATGCTCTCCGCTCAGGCACTTTTCAGTTCTTTAACTCCACCACCTCAGGCACGGTACCCGCCGGCAGCGGAATCTCCTCCTCTCCCGGCCTGGGTTGGGCCACCTTCCTGTTGGGCGACACGTCTCTCTTCTGGCGCACCCAGACGGCAGACGTGAATGCCCAGACCCGGCAGACGCGCTTCTTTCTTTATGCCCAGGACCAATGGCGCGTGACCCCGAAACTCACCTTCAACTATGGTCTCCGGTGGGAGTTTTACACCCCCGAGTCTGTGACCACGGCGGGCTCCGGCGGCCTGCTTGACCTGAATAATGGCGACATCCTCATTGGCGGCGTCGGGGGTATCAACAAGGCCATGAACGTGGCCCAAAACTACAAGAATTTTGCCCCTCGCTTGGGTGTTGCCTATCAAGCCAGACCCAACACCGTCATCCGCGCCGGCTTTGGCACCGTCTACGGGCAAGGCTGGGCGGGCAACACTTTCGGCGAGATACTTACCGGTTCGTTTCCGACCCAGATCCAGCAGACGCTCGGCACCGGCGGAAATATTGGATACGCGTTTAATCTCACCCAGGGACCTCCCGGCTATACCTTTCCCGCGATCCCATCCAACGGCCTCTATCCACTCCCAGATGGGATTAGCCAGTCTGCGCGCCCCAGGAGCGTCATCCTTCCGACGGTGATGGGCTGGAACCTGACCGTCCAGCAGGAACTCAATTCGTCCATGTCCCTGCAGGTGGCCTATGTGGGCAACCAGGCCTATCACAATATGTTCGACTCTTCACCGAGCTATAACACCAATCAGCCAACCCTGAGTGGTTTCAGCCAGGTCAACCCCAACCATCTAACCGCGGCTGGAGGAAGTTGTTCCACCTATCCGCAGGGGGTTCAGCCTGTAGGCCAGCCCGGCATTCCGCCCGAGTGCCTATACACGCAATCGGAACGAAGCCCCTGGTTCGACGGTACGGCCCAGAAACAGCTCGGCGTCAAGTATGGGGCACCTTATGGATGGGAACAAAGAATTGACTACTATCCGGCCCAGGCGACTGGCAACTACCATTCGTTGCAGGTGGTCGTCAACAAGCGCTTCAGCCAGGGTCTGCAATTCATGTCCAACTACGTGTGGTCCCATTCGCTCTCCCACGAGTCCTATGAATTCCTGATCTCTCCGGCAATAGGCAAGGGAAACAGTTACTATAATCGCCGCAATTCGTTCATATTCGCCGGAAACTACAACCTCCCATTCGGCCGGGACCAGATGTTCGCTTCCCACGTCCCCGGTTGGGCAAACCAGATCATCGGTGGATTTCAACTGAACGCGTCGTGGAGGCTGCAGAGCGGCCTGCCCTTTACCTCAAACTATTTCAACTGCAACAATGACAACGACCAGTGCACGGGCTTCCTCAACAAGGTAGCCAAGTTTGCTCCTCACCAGGGCTCCTACAACGTAGCCGGCAACTACGTGCAGTACTTCACTCCTTCACCCTATGTGCTGTCTTCTCCGAATGATCCAGCCCCAACCACCCCCAATTCGTACGGCCCGTTCGCTCGCCCGGCGGTGGCAACCTGGGGCAATGTTGGCCGCGATGCGCTTTGGGGACCCAACTTCAGCAACGTGGACGCCTCGCTGTCGAAGAGCTTTACCTTGTGGGAAGGCGTGCACTTTCAGTTGATGGCTCAGGCTTTCAACGTCTTCAACCACGTAAATCTTGGCGGTGTGAATTCGTGCTTCGATTGCCAGAACTCGGGTGCCGGCCAAATCTCGAGCACCGCTTCCAACCAGGAGGGGACGTCGATGCGTAACTTGCAATTTGCCGGCCGGTTCAACTTTTAGCTGAGTTGCAGGTTCTGCGTGACAACCCGGCAGGGAACCTCGCTGCATCGTGGGATTTTCAGGGCGTTTCTCTTTCTAGGTTCATGGAAGGTGGCTTTGGCAGGCCGCCTTCCAGTTCCGCCAACTGGCACCACAGGAAAAAAGTAGAGTTGCCCTCGATGGTGGTGGAACGATGAAGTGGTGGGCCTTGTTCGTCCTCCTTAACTCTGCAGCATTTCTGGCTGCGCAGGTACCCGACCGCACGCCGACCCCGGCCTTGCGTACG
>CAWCAZ010000004.1:0-117851 GCA_963793525.1 uncultured Acidobacteriaceae bacterium | reverse complement strand
TGGCTCTCGAATTGCCCTTCCTTCCCTATAGACCTACCGTAATCCGGAGCCCGACGATGACCACCTTGCTGCAGGACCTGCGCTTCGCCCTACGCCAACTGCGCAAGTCTCCCGGCTTCACCATCGCCGCCGTGTCGACGCTGGCATTAGCCATTGGCGCCAACGCCGTGGTCTTCGGCGTATGGAACGCGCTCATCCTGCGTCCGCTGAATGTCCCTCAGGCGGCGAGCCTTTTCATCATCCAGCACGGAAGCAACGTCGGGGCCCACTCCTATCCCGATTTTCTCGATCTTCGCCGGCGCAATCGCAGCTTCGACGATGTAGCTGCTTGGGCCATCTCTCAGGCAGGGCTGGACACGGGCAAAGATCCATCCAATGTCTGGGAATACGAAACCAGTGGAAACTACTTCGACGTATTGCGCATTCACCCGTACCTTGGCCGTTTCTTTCACGCTTCCGATGAGCACGGCCCAAACAGTGCGCCTTATGTCGTGCTCTCCTACGCATACTGGCACAGCCATTTTCAGGATGATCCCGGCGTAGTGGGCCGCGTCGTTCGGATAAACAAGCATCCAATCACCATCCTTGGCGTCGCGCCTCCAGGTTTTCAGGGCACCGTCCTGTTTTTCGCTTCGGATATCTTCGTGCCTATCGTGAACCATGAGCAGTTATCCGGCGACAAGATCCTGGACGCGCGCGAGGACCATTGGATGTTTGAGCTGGTGGGACATCTGAAGCCGGGAGTCACTCCGGCGCAGGCTACTGCCGATCTGAACTCCGTGGATTCGTATCTGAAAAGAAGCTATCCCAAAGAAGAAGGTAATGAGCCTTATACGCTGGCGCGGCCTGGCCTTCATGGCGACTATCTCGGTCGGCCCATGCAGGCTTTTCTCGGCGGATTGATGCTGCTTTCGGGTTTGATACTGTTGGCGGCCTGTGCCAACCTGGGCACCCTGTTTGCCGCGCGCGCCGCCGACCGTTCCCGCGAAGTGGCCTTGCGCCTGGCTCTTGGTTCGAGCCGCAATCGCATTTTGCGCCAGCTGTTCACCGAATCCGTGCTGCTTTCGCTCGCTGGAGGCACAGCAGGACTCGTGGCAAGCATTCTGCTTTTGCGCCAGTTGAGCGTGTGGCGGCCATTTCCGCAATTCCCCCTCCATGTTCCGGTAAGTCCGGACGCTAACGTTTATTTGCTGGCTCTGGTCTTGGCATTGGTGAGCGGAGTTCTTTTCGGAATCGTTCCCGTGCGCCAGGTTCTCCGGGCCAATCCGTACGAGATCGTCAAAGCGGGATCGACAGGCTCGTTCGGGCGCCGAATGACCGTGCGAGACGGATTGCTTGTCGTCCAAATTTCGATCTGTGTCGTCCTGGTCACTTCATCGATGGTCGCTGTGCGTGGACTCATGCGCTCCATGCACAGCAACTTCGGTTTCGAGCCGCGCAACACGATGTTGGTAGATACCGATCTGAAGGCCGCAGGCTACACCGGCGAAAGAATCCTCGCAATGCAACGGCGCATGATCGAGGCCATACAAGCGATTCCTGGCGTAGATTCCGTAGGATCGGTGCAATATCCGCCGCTGGAAATTCCCGGTAGTTGGCAATCGCCTGTCTATACCGACGCAACCGAGGATCTGACCCCATCGAATGCCGCGGCCGACCCTAGTATGTACAACATATCTCCAGACTACTTCCGCGCAGCCGGGACATCTTTATTGGCGGGCAGAGCCTTCTCATGGCATGACGACACAAACGCCCCGCGCGTAGCCGTGGTGAACCGGGAGTTCGCCAGCAAAATACTGGGCTCCGTACCGGACGCTGTCGGCCGCTATTTCAAGCTGCGAGATGGCACCCGCGTGCGGGTGGTGGGTCTGGTCGAAGACGGAAAATACGTGAACCTCACCGAAGACCAGCAGCCCGCGATGTTCTTCCCCCTCCTGCAATCGCCAGCCAGTTGGATATGGATGGTGGTGCGGTCGAACCGCGACCCGCAGCAACTTACCGCGGCCATGAGAAGTGTGCTCCGGGACATCGACCCTGGGATGGTTATGGCCATTCGCCCGTGGAGCACAGAACTGGGCGGAACTTTGTTCCCCTCGCGCATGGCGACAGTATCGCTGGGTGTGCTGGGCGTGATGGGAGGCATGCTGTCGATTACCGGCATCTTTGGAATGGCGGCATACTCGGTGAGCAAGCGGCTGCGGGAGCTGGGACTTCGCATCACCCTCGGCGCGCAGCGCAAGGAAGTGTTGCAGGCGGCGTTGGGACGGCCATTGAAGTTGCTGGCCATCGGTTCGGCGGCAGGATTGCTCTTCGGAATTCTCGCCAGCCGCGTACTGGCGTTCATCGTGTATCAGGCGACTCCCCGCGATCCGCTCGTCCTAGCCGGTGTCGTTCTGGCCATGCTGCTGTTGGGGCTGGTGGCCACGTGGATTCCAGCCCAACGCGCTTTGTCGGTTAATCCTCTGATCCTGCTGCGCGAGGAATGAGCCGGGGGCCCGCTTCTCGACCCAGTGGCAAAAAACGTTATACGATCCGCTTCTTTGTCTTTCGATGCCAAGCGCCCCGAGTTGACAGCTGCTTTCAAAGAGGGGTGAGCGTGACGGTAAGTACGGTGATGTCGTCCTGCTGGCCGAATTGCTTTGCGGCTTCGGCGATGGCGCTCGCGGATTGCGTGCTGATGGCCTCCGTTCGGTGGAAGCCGAAGAGCTCGCGACGTTCATTAGTGGCTTCTACGACTCCGTCCGATACGAAGGTGAGGCGTTCGTTTGGATTGAGCTGGAACGTGGTTTCGGAGTAACCGACATCCGGCGTGATGCCAAGCGGCAGGCCGGATTCAACTTCCAGTTCTTGCCCATTGCGGTAAGGGGGGAGGTTTCCGGCATTAGCGAGGGTCATGTTGCCGTCGGCGGCGATAAACGCCGCGGTGCAGGTAACGAAGCCCGTTACTTGGCCGTGGAGAACGTGGTTGAGGTAAGCGAGGACTTCGGAGGGTTTTCGCGTCGCACAGCCGCGCAGCGCGCCGATGATGGCGCTGACGGTCATGGCAGCTTTGAGGCCCTTGCCGCTGACGTCTCCGAAGACAACGAGCAGAGAGCCATCGTTGGCGGGCATGATCTGGAAGAAGTCACCGCCTACTTCACTGGCGGGAATATAAACGCTTTCGATGGCAAAACCGGGGGTGACGGGCGGCTTCGACGGGATGAGCAGCGATTGAACGTTGCGCGCAGACTCGAATTCACTGGAAAGGCGCGTTTCCTCCTGCCGGGCGAGCGAGAAGCGCCGAATCAAAAATAGAAGAAGGGCAAAGATGAAGATCGTACCGACGACCGGACCAGGCATCAGCACGAACGGTTTGGTTAGCAATGGGAAAACCCAGTGTAACGCCCATCGCTGCCAGCCCAGTTGCCACGTGATGAGGAGGATGCTGTCGATGAATGGAAATCCTTGCCAGAGAAGGGTGGGAACAAGCAGGATGAGCGCGTCGCGATCGCGTTGCAGTGCACGCTTAACCAGGGTTACGAGAATCCAGACCGTGGCAGGGAGCACAGCCAGCGTGGCAAGCAGGCTGGCGACTCCCACGGAGCTGATATGGAAGACGTAAAGAAAGACCGTTGGCGGACCAATCAACAACAGGGCGGCGACCATCCACCAGGTTCTGGAACGCGGGACGCGCAGCACGACAGAGAAAAAAGCCAGGGCGGCAAAGAGAGCAGCCGCTTCCACTGAACCATCGATAAAATCAAAGACCGGCAGAGGGATCAGAGCAAGTTGCCGGCCGATGGCTAATCCAATGTCTATCGCATTCGCTAATAGAAGCAGCCCGAACCATAGATATTCACGTTCTTCACGGCGGATAAAAAACAAGACGAGCACGACGACGCCCACGAGCGTGCCGAGGATGGCATAGGTGTATTCATCGACGAGCCCGTTCCACAAAAGCGATCTGGCCGTCGACGCACGTTGCGCGATGAGTTGGGAGTCTCCAAAATAGCTGCTACCGAAAAACCCTCCCGGTGCATAATCCGCCCAGACGGGAGCGTGCCAGACGCGGATGGCAATATGAAACGTACGCGGGCCGGAGACGGTGGCGGGCGATATGGCGAAGGCGCGGCTTGAAGCCGCGTAGCCCAGAGAATTCTGGATTGGACCGTATGACCCAGCGAGACGTCCGTCGACGAAGAGCTGATAGCCCGTTTCCATGGGTCCTAAATAGATAGACCAGTTCCTACTTCCCTCGGGCACCGCGACGGTGAAGCGATACCATGCGAATCCACCATAGTTCTTGTAACCCTGTTGGCCCCAAGCCTCATCGCAGCGGAGCAGAGGCCATTGCGAATCATCGAAATTTGGGTCGGACCATGCGGGATTGTCTCCGGTGTGAAAACGCCAGAGGCCGTCGAGAGAGGCGACGGGCTCGCGTCCCGTTTGCAGGTTGAAGGTCTGGGCGTGGAGGCCAGAGGCCGCGCAGAATAAGAGCGACACCAGCAGCACAGAGAACAGCGAGCGTCTCATTTGTACCTCTCCGGGAGGTAGGACAGAATCTGGAGGAACCTGTGAACGACCGTTTCGGATGCTTCTTCGCATCCACGCTGGTAGATTTGCCCTAAGCCCTGTTGGCGTCAATTGAGATTCAACTCCAACGCATCTCTAACCACAAGTCGCCTTCCGGTTACCGCCGACACCACGGCTGCTTGCATCACGGACAATTTATACTCTGGCCAGCGCGATTGAGAAGCTGAATGCTTATCAACGACGGCGACCTAACGGGAGAGTTCGCGTTGTTATGACGATTCGTCGCGAGAGGACGAGTGCGCTAGGCAAGAGCTCATTTTGGTGAAATGGGGCAGTTCGGTCGTCCCATACTTGATCGAACTGGCTTGAGCGGAACTTTCGATTTTGCTCTTGAGTGGGGACCTGATCCTGCGTCTGGCTCAGACCATGACGACAGGCAAACAAATCTCCAGGAGGCATTGCGGGGGCAGCTCGGCCTGAAGCTGGAGCGGCGAAGAGCGCCGATGGAGGTCCTCCTCATCGACCATGTAGATCAGCAACCCGCAGAGAACTAGCTAAAAGACCCATCGGAAATAAAGGCCCTCATGGCGCCAGGAACGACCGCCAGATTATGCTAAATCGCCGAGGTACTGATCGCCGCAGCGTTCTGGACGACAACTCGCCCGGGGACTATGAGAATGCTTTTTGCGGGCCGAGCGTCAGCCGTACGTGAGGTCGGTGCTCTGTCCGACCTCGATAATATATCCGTCAGGATCGCGGATGTAGCAGCGCGTCTCGCCGTACTTGGGGATCGGCTCCGTGATGAACTCCGCTCCTCGACTTTTCCATAATTCATAGCACGCTTGAATATCCGCAACGCGGAAATTCATAAAGCTGTTGATGTGATTCGGGTCGGGGACGCTGAGCGTTACCGTCGGCTTATCCGGGGTCGGCCCGCCTCCAACGTTCAGAATCATCCAGATATTCGCAAGCTGAAGGTACCCAGGCGCGTTGCCGTCACCCAGGCTCAGAATGCGAGCGCCGAAGACCTTTTCGTAGTAGCGAGCCGATCGCTCGATGTCGGCGACGGTGAGAAAATGCGCGATGCTGATCCCCTCTCGCGGGGGCATCTCATAGCTCTTCTGCTCGATTTGTACGCTGCTCATTGACGACTCCAATTCCGATAAACAGTGCTCATCCGCTGATTCTGGATCTTTCGTATTCATAGCCTGCTGCCGATTAAGCCTGACGAAGAAAGGCAAAACAATTGGACCAAGGTATCGCGCGATACTTTGGTATCGTTTGCAACCAGTTCTCCGACATGGCCGTTATGCGGAGAATCGCTGCAGCGCTGGCCGCGGTTTTGTTTGCGCGTGCCAGCGCTTTGCCGATTCCGTCCGCGTGGCAAACTAGAACCGTCTTCAGGGTGCAGCAACCCGTCTCCGTCGCTGCTCGCTTGCCTTGATGATTTCATTCATGTCCCCGGCTGGCCGAATCTCGAAAATGTTGCCATACGTCAGAGCCGGATGCTGGCCGATGAGCTGTACAGCATGATTCATGTCCCTCGCCTCAAGGACGAGAATGCCGCCGAGTTGTTCTTTGGTTTCGGCATAGGGGCCGTCGGTCGTTGCCACCTTGCCGTTCTTCCAATACAGGGTCAGGGCGGTCTCCGGCCCCTGAAGCGCTTCTCCACCGGCCCAGTGCCCGCTGGCGCGAAGATGGTCGTCATATTCAAAGCATGTATCGAACATGGCGTTTCGCTCGCTCTCAGTCATGCCATCGAATTTGCCTTTGTCGTAGTAGCCAAAACAGAGGTATTTCACTGTTCTTCTCCTCTTCCTTCCGGATGGGGAGCCAGCGGCGTAGCTTCGCGCTGGCTCGTTCCTCTCATGGTCAAGACGGTGCATATTCCGCAGTCGCGGCGGCCCGGGTTGTTTACTTGCTTCCGCCGGCTTCTTGTTCCGGAGCGGGGAAGAATAGAAGTTCGCGCACCTCTCCCACCGCATCGCAGGAGACGGAACCCTTGCGCGCCCACGCGAGTACCTCGTCCATATTGGCGGCTTCCAGTATCCAAAAACCGCCCATGTGCTCCTTGGTCTCCAGGTACGGCCCGTCGGTAACCAGCACCTGTGCCGTCGGACTGCTTCCGCACCGTCTTGGCGTTGGCGGCCGGGGAAATGCCGCAGGCGAACTTCCTCACGCCGGCAGCAATCATTTCACGGTTGAGCGCGTGGATCTCTTCGATCATCGCTTCGGTTACGGTGGACGGGTCGAAGTCGTCGGGAAGGTAGTTCGCAACCAGATACTGCGGCATGGCTTTTCTCCTTGTTTTCTGTGGCTTGTTTCCGATGACTCGTTTCCTGTTCACTCAGGAACCGTAGCTCATCGTTCTTTTGTCCTATAGTCGTTGGGGAGACGGAAAATCGACAGCTATCCCAATTTTTATTTCAGCTGCCGAATCCGCTCCTGCAGGAATTGCCGCTCCGGTTCCTGTTGGGTCAGCGCCAGAGCTTTCTCATAAGAGGACCGGGCCTCAGCGGTCCTGCCGAGCCTGCGGCACATATCCGCGCGGGCGGAATGCGCCAGGTAATAATTTGCCAATTCGCCATGTTCCAACACCGCGTCGATATGCGTCAGACCGGCCTCTGGACCATCGCGCATGGCAATGGCCACGGCACGATTGAGATGTACAACCGGCGAAGGCTGAATTCGTACCAATTGGTTGTAAAGCGCAACAATCTGCCGCCAGTCGGTCGCAGCGACCGATTCCGCCTCCGCATGAACGGCGGCGATCGCAGCCTGCAGTGTGTAAGCGCCGAAGCGGCGGGACTTCAGGGCTTTCTCCAGCAATGCCACTCCCTCCGCGATCTGCTCCCGGTTCCAGAGCGAGCGGTCCTGATTCTCCAGCAAAATCAGTTCTCCGGCCGGAGAGGTTCTCGCGGCGCGACGGGATTCCTGTAGCAACATCAGGGCAAGCAGCCCCATGATTTCCGGCTTTGGGACCTCCGGCTCTGGCTGGAGTTCGGTCAGCAGCCGTCCCAATCGAATCGCCTCGCCGGTTAGCTCGGCGCGCGTTACCTCCGCTCCCGCCGCAGCCGAGTAACCCTCGTTAAAGACGAGATAGATGACCTGAAGCACCGCGCCCAGCCGCTCCGGCAATTCCTGCGGCGTCGGCACCTCGTACGGAATCGGTGTCTCTCGAATCTTTGCCTTGGCGCGCACGATGCGTTGGGCGAGCGTTGCCGGCGTAACCAGAAATGCCCGGGCAATCTCCTCCGTTGTCAGGCCGCAGATTTCGCGCAGGGTGAGCGCGACCTGTCCTTCCGGAGGCAGAGCGGGATGGCAGCAGGTGAAAATCAGACGGAGGCGATCGTCCTCGATCTCTTCATCTCCAATCTCTTCATTCCCGCTGGGAGCGTCGTTGACGCGCGATTCCATATGGGCAACAAGATCTCTCTGTGCTCCATCGAAGCGCGCGCGCCGGCGCATAGCGTCTATGGCCTTGAAGCGTGCCGTTGAAATAAGCCACGGGCGTGGCTTGTCCGGAATGCCAGCCAGCGTCCAGGACTCCAGAGCGGCAGCGAACGCCTCGTGCATCGACTCTTCGGCCAGGTCCAGGTCTCCGAGGAGGCGCACGAGCGTCGCGAGAACCCGGCCCGATTCCGACCGGTAGAGAGTCTCAATGGTCCTGCTGAGTTGTTCGGGCACAGGCGGCGGCATCTACGCCAAACTAGCAAACGGAGTGGCTCAATACAACTGCGCTAGGGTTTCCCCCACTCACCATTCATCGAGGGTTAGCGCGCCCAGGCAGTCACGCCCCCATCGACAATCATAGACAGCCCCGTTACATAGGACGCAGCATCGCTGCACAGCCATAGCGCAGCTTGCGCCGCCTCGTCTGGCCTGCCAATGCGGCCTGCCGGAACCATGGCAACAAAACCCTTCAATACTGCTTCGGTCTTTGCGGCGTCACCGCCTACAGCTTGGCTCACGGCGTTATACAACATTTCCGTGTCGAAGCCGCCCGCGACTAATGCATTCACTCGGATTCCGTCCGCCGCATATTCCTGTGCCGCCGATTTAGTGAGACCCAAAATTCCTGCCTTGGACATCGAGTACAGAGCTCCCCCTCTGGCGCCTCCGAGCCCGTTTACCGAGGAGGTGTTCACGATCACGCCTCCACGCGGTTCCTGGCTCTGCATCTGCTGCAACTCGTATTTCATGCAGAGCCAGACACTCTTGAGATTAGAGACTACCTCGGCATCGAAATCAGCGTCGCTAAAATCGGCTGTGCGGCCGTTCTTACCCAATACGGCAGCATTATTAAAAGCACAGTCGAGCCGGCCAAATCGTTCGACGGTCTGCGCAATCAGGGACTTTACCTGTTCCGACTGAGATACGTCGGCCTGCACGAAGGAAACGTCCAAGCCGGCTTGCCGTAGCTCCTGCTCAACTCGCTGTCCGCGTTCGGCTCTACGCGCGGTGAACACGACGCTTGCTCCGGCTTCAGCGAAGAGCTTCGCCGCAGCCTTGCCGATTCCGGCACTTCCGCCCGTAATCAGAACCACTTTTCCGTCTAGCGCGGCTGCCATGGAATCATTTTATCTCGCTCGGCTTTCCTCGATGAATGCTGGAGGAATACCGGATCAATCCGGATTTCAGGCAGGCCGGAACTAACCGCATTCCTGTTTAGGGTGATTGGGTCCCGGCGTTTGATTTTTCGTTTGGGAACCCTATCGCGCGAACGAGTTCAAGATAGCGTGAATCGTCGCGAATGGGGTCAAAGTCAGGGTCTACGCGGATTTGCAACAGTCCTGGTTCGTGGGTTGGCACTCCCTGGAACAAAGTCTGAAACGTTTTGTCTTTCATGCCTGCTGCGACGTAGGCGTTTGCTAACTCCCAAAGGTCGGGATGAGGAAGCGCCAGGATCGCATTTAATTGCTTCCTGGCTAGGAACAAATTCGCCGCCTTATACCCACGCTGCCGATACTCCTGCGTATAGGCCGCTGCCCAGTCAGGCTGCCCTTCCAAGACGAGCGCTTTACTGCATTCGGCGACAGACTCGGCGAAGAAACTCAGACGTCCGAGGCTGATGCAAAGCCCGACGTGCGCTTCCAGATTGTTAGGGTCACTGCCAAGTGTATGGCGCGCTGAGACCACAAGACTCTGGTAGTCGCGGGCAAAATACTGTTCGGAGACGAGCTGTTCTTTCAGGTCCTCGCGATACGGATCCATCGCGAGCGCCTGCTTGCGATGGATCAAATCCTCCGGGATGTTGCCCGCGATCCGGAGATACTGGGCGAAATACCGTATGAGCCTCAGGCGAGCTGGGGTTCAACTGCAGGGCGCGCAACGCGTGTTCACGCGCGGCGCGCCAATCCCAATCGTGCATCAGCTTGATGCGGGCAATGGCAATATGCGCCTCCTCGCTATTGCCGTCCAACGACATTGCCTTGGTCGCATTCTGCTCCGCCAGTCGCCAGGCCTGTTCGGAACCTTCGTCATCTGTAACCGCGCGGAAACAATAGAAATCAGCCAGACCGGCGTACGCGGGAGCATAGGAGGGATCCAGCGCGATGGTGCGTTCGAAATACCCTTGAGCGGCTTCTCGAGTATCGAGGCGATTCAGCTCGAAGCGGCCTCGCAGGTACGCTTCGACAACCTCAGGCCTGGTGGGCGTGCTTTTGGCGCGGCCGAGGACCTGAAACAGCAGCTTGCCGCCGATTCGTTGCGCAATCTCGGACTGCAACGTCAGAACATCGCCGATGCTGCGGTCGAAAGAATCCGTCCATAGTGTCGCGCCGTCGGCCACCCGAAGCAGCCGTACTGAAATGCGTGCCTGCTCGTGATCACGCCGAACGCTACCCTCCAGCACGTACTGCACTCCCAGATCGTGGCCCAGCTGCAGCAAAGGCTGCTGACGATGCTTGTAGTACATAACGGATGTGCGCCCGATCACCCCCAGTTGTTGCGGGTCCAGATTGCCCACCTGGGTAATCATCTCTTCGGTGAGTCCGTCGCTGAAGTAATCCTGCGCCGACGTCTCCGGTAAGGTTCTCGAATGGGAGAACGGCAAGCATCAATCTCCCCGTCGCCGGCTGGCGAAGGCTTTCGTGAACACGAGCCCAATAAAGGCAACCGGCGGCAATCATCAGAACAAGCACAGCCCCCGCCGCCCAAACCGGCCATCGCCGGGCTTTTGGCTCGCCGGCCGGGGGTTCGAGGGCAAGGGGCTTGGCCTCCGCAGCAACAGGTTGCTGTTCCAAATTAGGCTCGAGGCCGGTATCGACGACAGATGGACGACGGCGCAATGAGGCGATACCCCTGGCCGGTGATCGTCTGGATGAACTGTGGTTCTTCCGGATTGTCCCCAAGGGCGTGACGGAGTTTACGGATGGCTACATTGAGGCTGTTGTCGGCATCGAGCGATACGCCTTTACCCCAGATCCTCTCCGCTAACTGATCGCGGCTGACGATCTGCCCCTTCTGCTCAATCAAGGCAGCCAAAGCTTCCAGGGGAACCCGCTGCAACTTGAGCACGCAACCGGCCCGGCGCAACCTGGGGATGCGCGGTTCGAAGTCGAAATCATCCCCTATGCGGACCGCGCCTTCGCTCTTGCCTGGCTCCGATGTCACTGGCTTCTCCCCGGGGGCAGTTGCCAATTGTAACCCGCGCCCGCTACTCCGCCGTATCCCCCATGTTTCCCAGCGCTTGAGGGAGGACATAAGAATTAAGGCGGGGACAGGCGCGCGTCTATTGCCAGCCGGCACTTCTCTGGGTCAGCCTACTCGCGTTGTTAGGTGATTGGGCCCGTGTTTTCAAACGCCAGACTCCAGCGCGACAAACGCTCGGTTGCCCGGGAGGCCAGTAAATGAAATCAGCAAAACTGACGCGCATTACAGCAGCAATGTTCCTTACAGTGTTGGCTGCGCACGCACAACCACAGTCGGCACCTAAGGCTCGCTATACGATCAAAGACCTCGGCACACTGGGTGGGACGTTTTCTTTTGCCGGCGGCATCAGCGACAGCGGGTGGGTTGAGGGCTATTCCTCCCTGCCCGGTGATAACGACACCCACGCCTTTCTTTGGCGCAATGGAGTGATGACCGACCTCGGTACTCTGGGTGGTCCAAATAGTTTTTCGGACTTTCGCCCAAACGACTTTGGAGACGGTGGGGGCTACTTCAGATACGTCGACTCCCGACCCCAACGGAGAAGACTACTGCGGCTTCGGCACCCAACTGATCTGTCGCGCATTTTTTTGGCACCACGGCGCCATGATCGCGCAGCCTACACTCGGCGGCAATAACGGCGTCGGCTTCGGAAGCAACGACCTGGGTGATCTGGCTGGGAGCGCGGAAAATAAGATCCAGGAGCCGACCTGCGCCGGGACCGGCCAGGTTCTGCAATATAAACCTGTCCTCTGGAGACAAGGCCGTGTCTACGAACTGCCCACGTTGGGCGATGACCCGGTCGGCGTGGCGTACGCAATTAATGACTGGGGCGAAGCTGTCGGCCAGACGGGACCTTGCGGAACCGAGGCCTTCGGAGGCACGGGTCATGCGGTGCTCTGGGTGAACGGCAAGCCCTTCGACCTCGGCAGCCTCGGGGGCACCACGAACAACGCACCTCAGGACCTCAACAACCTGGGCCAGGTGGTTGGATTCTCTGGCCTGTCCGGTGATGCGACCTTTCATGCCTTCCTATGGGAGAGGGGCGTGATGAAAGACCTGGGCACGCTTGCCGGGGACGTTCATAGCGTAGCCGAAAGCATTAACAGCACGGGCGAGATCGTGGGGAGATCTTCGGATGCCTCGTTTAACGGACGCGGCGTCGTGTGGCAGAACGGCGTGATCACCGACCTCAACACGCTCATTCCTGCGAATTCCGGTCTCTTCATCACGGAAGGCACCTCGAACAATGACTTGGGACAGATCGTCGGCACTGCCATGCAGATCAGCACTGGCGAAATGCACGCGTTCCTGGCGACGCCGAGGTCATAACGTCGCCGGCGGCGACATCGCGGCGAGCGACCATGTCGAAAGACCGAAGCTCGCGCTGTCTGAAGAAGTCCGTAGGCTGCTGCAGAGGAGAAAACGAGCGAGCATGCCGTGGTGAAGCATTGGTACAGGGAGAGCGATCATCCTCCCTTTTCGGCGCGTTTTTAGTGGCTTAAGGGGATAGCAATTGCTCAGCAGCCCGCTTACCGTTGGAGTGTTGTCCAGGGCTGCTGACATGCCGTCGCCAGGCATGTTAGGAGACCATCGAACAGCAAATGCCCGGTTCCCTGCGCTGAGACGCCGTGAAAGGAAAGTGGATGACGGCGGAGATTTTGATCGTGGGTGATGACCCGGTACTACTGGAGACACGAACCGACTCGTTGAAAGCCTGGCAGGTCTCAACCACTACCTCCGAACAGGCTGTCGAGGAGTTTCGATCAAAGTTTTACGACCTGATTATCTTCTGCCAGACGATTCCAGAGGAGACTTCACGAACGCTTATCGATCTGGTTCACAAACTGGATCCCACGGTTAAAACGCTCGCCATGCGGGTGTCGGGACCAGAGCGTGATGGGGACGCAGACCGGTATGGAGTTCTGTTCGAACAACCAAATCGTCTGCGAAACCTGGTTGCGTTTCTGCTGCAAATGAGTCTTCCAAATCGTGGCCTGATTAGACCTCAATAAATCAATTTTCTTCGGCGTCGCCGTTTTGAGCGATCTCTGCCAGCAAAGGGAACATACTGGCTAGAAGCGTCAACGAGGCTATTGCGTGGAGGGCCCGCCGCCAGCATGCCATCCTGTGCCCTCCCGGGCGTCAGACAGTTTTAACTTCCCAAAGAAATGGTGCCAGCTATCCGCCGTTCCATTCCCGGTATTCTGTAGTCGCGGAAGGATACCTTCAGCCAATTGGAGGACATCGAGATGACAGAAGATGCAGATGGCGGCGGCAAAGACTTCACCAGGGCCGAGGATACTGTTTTGAATCTTGGCGACAATTTCGCCGCCAGGGCAAACGCCAAAAGTGTGTATGGAGAGCCGATCCATGCCGGAAGCCGAACTGTAATCCCTGTCGCCCAGGTCGGATATCTTCTGGGAGCTACTTCTGGCGGGCGAAACGGCGAAACCGTCGGAGGGGGTAGCGGAGGGGGTGGAGTTGTCGCGCGTCCTGTTGGTTACATCGAGATTACGGATGCGGGGACGCGGTATGTAGAGTTGTCGACGGTCAAAAGGCTAATTGCGGCCGCCGCCATAGGATTCACGGCAGGCTGTTTACTCTGCGGCTGCAAATCTTTAAGCAGGCTCTTGCGGCGGTAAGGTATGCCCTTTCGCGCGATGCGTGACTGCTGAGGCTGGCTCCTGTCCGGTTTTTCCCTTCACAGGCGACATGCAAGAGAAACGGGTGCGATTCTCATCGCACCCGCAGTACTTGTGCATTAGTTCTTTTCCGAGCCGCCCGCGACCTTGAGGTCGTTGGTCACTTTGAATATTCCAGGTACGGAATTGGCGCGTATTCCAGCAACATCCTTGTCCATCTGACTGTCGACCACGCCGTAGAGTGTCACGTTGCCGTTTTGCACCGAGATGCGGATGGGCTTTGCCGGGTCCATGGCGTATTTGCTGAGCGTCGGAAATCCGTAAATAGTCCGGAACAGCTGCATGCGCGAGCGGTCATCCATCGGCGAAAGCGGATCGACCCGGACCTCGTTGACGACATTTTTCACCCCCGGCGTATTGGCCGCCAGCGCGAGGGCGGAGGCTGCGTCGACAGGCCCGTAGGCATCACCCGACAGCGTTGCGGTTCCATCCTGCACCTGGACGGAGATCGCGTTGAACGGTGTCGTGCCGTATCCGACGCGGTCATAGGAAATGGCTTTGACGAGCTTTGCCTCCAGCACGGAATCGGGAAGATTTGCACCCGCAACCTCGATCTCGTTTGACACGGCATTGCACGCCCTTGATTTTATGCGTGCGCTTATCCGCCTCTTGCTTCAGGCAGAATAGTGGTACGGTTCCGGTCAAGGTAACGACTCCGTCATGAGCCGTAGCCTGAACACCCTTCAGGTTGGCCTTGTTCAACGCCTTGTTCATGACCTCGGCCTGCAGGTTAGTGTCGTTTTGGACAGGCTGCGCCGCCGCAACCGCATACGGTAAAGCGGAAACGGATGCTCCCAGGACCAAGGCCAGTAAGGGAATGAACCTACGATTTGCGCGTTTCATTTTGCTTGTTCTCCTAATGGTTTTCTGCCAGGGAACAACAGGCGGCGCCACGCAAGCGACGCTGACCTTTGCTGCGAGCCGCGCGATTTAGCGCTGCCCCGGACCTTGGCTAGATAGTGAATTGTGAATCACACACTGTAAGAGGCTAAGGTGCCACCGCGCTCCTATGTGAAGGCCGCAATCAGTGGTATTTCATCAGCTGACTTCCATCGCGGTGACCTCTTTCCCGCCCCTTATTTGAACCCGCACCGGGGCAAAGAGTTTCGCTCTGCGCGGGTGGCTATCATGACGGAAAAGCGGAACACGCGTGGTCGCCGCGCTAAGAAGGAAATGGTTGTGTTACCAAAATAGAACCCAGCCTGAGAACGAAATAAATTGCATCCTGGTAACACTGCCAGAGCGCAGGGCAACGCAGGTTGGTATTCGACTCGTGTCATCCGGGCAGATCGACAGAAATACTGAATAGCGCGAAGCTGGAAGAATTTTCTGAATCTTTGGCCCGGTATCCCGAACGCATGGCGGATTGGCTCCGTTCGGGCTGTTTGGACGGCAAAGGCAATCTCTACGTCGTGGCATTATTGACTGGCTAGACGTTTACCTATATATTGGATCCATGCCCAGGCCGAGGAGCGACGAGAAGAGGAGCGCGATTCTGGAGGCGGCGACGCGCGTCATCGTTACGCAGGGCCTGAGCGCGCCGACGCTGGCATTGCCAAAGAAGCTGGTGTCGCGAATGGATCGCTTTTCACCTACTTCGAGACCAAAACGGACCTCTTCAACCAGCTCTATCTTGATCTGAAAATGGAGATGGCAGTCCGCCGCTACGAAGAACCTTCCAGTGAATGCCGAACTTCGTGAGCAGTTTTTCCACCTATGGAAGAAGTGGATGAACTGGGCGATTGCGAACCCGGAGAAGCGGCGAGCGCTCGCACAGCTCGGCGTATCCGACGAGATCACTCCGGAGACCCGTGCGGCCGGACACAAGATCATGGCCGCCGTCGCCGACTTGCTGGAGCGTGCACGCGCCCACGGACCTATGCAGAAAGTGTCCAAAGGGTTTCCTTGTTGCGCTCATGAACTCCGTGGCGGAGGCAACCATGGATTTCATGACGCAGGATCCGGCCAATGCAAAGAAGCACAGCAAAGAGGGTTTCGATGCTCTATGGCGGATGTTGAGTTGATTTTTTTGATGCTGATAAACGACTGTCTAGACAGACAATATAAAGCAGAATGGAGCGGAAAATGTCGATAGTAACAGATGCAATTACCCCAACGAAGATTGCGATTGTCACCGGTGGCAGTCGTGGCATTGGCCGCAGTACGGTTGAGAGCCTCGCAAGACGCGGCGTCCATACGATCTTCACGTATCACACGCATGGCACGGACGCGGAGGCGGTCGTTGCCGCGGCGAAAGACGCAGGAGCCGAAGCCATCGCCCTGCAACTGGACGCCGGCAACATCGCTTCGTTCGATGCCTTTGTCGAGAGCGTGAAAGACGCTCTCTCTAAGCTCGGAGCCACGCGCTTTGACTTTCTGGTCAACAACGCCGGTAACAGTCACCGCAACATGCCGTTTGACAACGGCGACCGAGGAAGAACTCGACAGCATCTACAACGTCCACTTCAAAGGCGTCTTCTTCCTGACACAGAAGCTTCTTCCTCTCATCAACGACGGCGGCCGGATCGTCAACGTATCGACGGCACGAACTCGCACTGACTCGGTCCGGGCGGTGCCGTCTACGCATCGATGAAGGGCGCGGTCGAGGTGCTGTCGAAGCACATGGCGAAGGAACTTGGCCCGCGAAGGATTGCCGTCAACGTTGTTGCGCCGGGGGCTACGGAGACGGATTTCAGTGGCGGGATCGTCCGCGACAATCCTGCCGTAAACAAAAGGGTGGCCGAAGGGACAGCCCTGGGGCGAGCAGGTGTTCCCGACGACATCGGCCGGATGATCGCGTCGCTGCTCTCTGAGGACAATCGCTGGATCAATGCGGAGCGTATCGAGGTTACGGGCGGCTACGTTTAGGCGATCCATAAAGAAAAGCAGGACGCAGAGAGGGATCAATGAAAACAGTTGTTATGACAGGCGGAACTGCCGGCTTCGGTGCAGTGGCCGCAAAGAGAATCTCCGACACTCCAAACACGAAACTGATCCTTGGGGCGCGAGACAGCAAGAATTCCTCGATCGAGACCCTACCATTGGATCTGGCGCGTCTTTCGAGTGTCCGGTCTTTCGTTCAATCGCTCACGCAAGAAGTTGGACGGCACAAAGATCGACATCCTCATCATGAATGCCGGGGCGCAGTTCGGAAACACCAAGCATCGGACAGGTGACGGATTCGAATCGACGTTCGCGATCAATCACCTCGCTCACTATCTTCTTCTGAGGCTGCTGACGCCCAGTCTCGCGAAGAACGCCACCGTAGTTATCACTACGAGCGATGTCCATGATCCCAAGATGGTCCCGTTTGGACCCAAGGGACTCGATCCCGAAACATTGGCTCATCCCAAAGAGAAGGGCAAAGGCTTCCTCCCGGGAATTAGGGCTTACGCAAGCTCCAAGCTCTGCGACCTCCTCACTGCACGTGCATTCGAGGCCTCAATCGATGCGCAGATGAATGGCATGCGGGTCATCGCTTACAATCCCGGATTAACTCCCGGCACGTCGCTGTTTCGCGCGTGGCCCTGGTGGGCAAAGTTGATGATGGCGATGGCTTCTCTACTTCGTCCCGTGAATACGATCGAGCAGGCAGGTAATGCGATTGCCGACATCGGGCTTGGAACGATTGTGCCGCCGTCTGGCCGCATTTACGCCTCCCTGGTGAAGGGCAAGGTGACGTGGCCGGATCCTTCGGAGCTCGCGCAAAACGACACGGCAATGAGGGGGCTGTGGGTAGAAAGTGCCCACATGGTCGATCTGCCCGTACATGCATAAAGGGATATTGCTGGCATCAAGCCCAACTGAACCCGCTGCGCTGAAGCGGCAAGGTGCGTATTCTCTTGCCCGTAGCAGCAAAGATGGCATTCCCCACCGCGGGCAGAATCGGCGGCAGAGTCGGTTCGCCAAGCCCGGTCGGTGCGTAGTCGGTCTTGCGCCAATAGACTTCGATTTTTGGTACTTGCCTCATGCGCATAAGTGGGAAGTTATAAAAGTTTGACTGCTGTACCTGGCCGTCCTTCAGCGTGATTTCCTGGGCCAGGTGGCCCATGCCTTCCATGATTCCACCTTGCGCCATGCTCTCGGCCGCGTTGGGATTGATGATCTGGCTGCCCACATCGCCAACCGCCCAGACATGATGCACCGTGACCCGGTTCTGTTTATCGACGCTGACCTCGGCAACCTCGGCGAAGTAGCCCAGGTGGCAAAACCATGCGGCTATTCCCATGCCGCGTCCTGGTGTTTTCGGCCGGTTCGCCCAGCCTGACTTTTCTGCGACTAACTGCAACACGCCTTTGTATCGCTCCGGGATAAGAACAGACGCTCCCGGTCGGTTCGTGATCGCCCACGGCGTCATGTTCCCCTGAAGACCAGGGCATTTGCTTGTTGCTTAGCAAGTCGAGTTGGAATTCGAGTGGATCGCGCCCGGCAGCACAAGCCACCTCGTCGAGGAAAGACTGGACCACCCAGCAATAGGCATTGTCGCCGGGCGCGCGCATCGCTCCCGTGCGCAGCATGAGGGGCTGCATGGAGGTGTAAAGCGCATAGGCCGGAGGAAAGCCGGCTGGATAAGCGTCCTGTCCGATGCCTCCGCCGGAGGTTGCGTGCTTGCCGTCTCCAAAGGTGATGAAATGCTGCCGCCAGGCAGTCATCTTTCCTTGCGCGTCAAGGCCTGCCTTCAGGCCAAACGTCCCACCTGGACGAAAGGGGTCGTGGGCGATGTCATCTTCGCGCGACCAGAGCAGCTTGACCGGCGCGTCCACGCGTTTCGCGATCCACGCGGCCTCGACCAGATAGTCGTTCTGCAGCCTGCGGCCGAAGCTGCCTCCGGAGCGCACCATGTGCGTCGTGATGTCGCTCTCCTGGATGCCCAGTGTCTTGGCCACCAGTGCGCGACCATCACCCGGCAGCGTGCTGGTCGACCACATCTCGAGCTTGCCGTCTTTCCAGTGCGCAGTTGCGCCCTGGGGCTCAAGCGTGACATGGGCAATGAATGGGAATTCGTAAGTCGCCTCGACAACCTTCGGCGATGATTTGCAGCGCCGCATCCACATCTCCGTATCGGCGCACCGTGTTTTGCGGCGCCGCCGTCAGCAACTCAGCTGCCTTGGTTGCGAATCCTTGACTGCTCTGCGTCGCCGCGGGCCCAAGGTCCCAGTCGACCTTGAGTTTCTTGCGTGCCTGCTGTGCTTGCCACCAGGTGTCGGCAACGATGGCGATCCCCGGTTCCATGCCTGGCTCCCATGGCGTAAAGGCTGCGGGGGTGATGCCGCCATCGATCACCAGGACATGGCGTACGCCGGGCAGCGCTTTGATCTCATCGAGATTCGCGCTCTTCACCTTGCCGGCAAATACTGGGGCCTTTTCAATGCTTGCGTACAACATCCCTGGCAGTTGGACATCGATGCCGAAGAGCGGTTTGCCGGTGACGATCTTACGAGTGTCCACGCCCTGCTGCGAGTGGCCGATGATGCAGTAGTCCTTGGGATCTTTGAGCTTCACGCTAGCCAGGTCGGGCGCGGGCAGCGCAGCAGCCTTGGCGGCAAACTCTCCATAGCTCGCGGAGCGGCCCGAGGCGGCGTGCATCACGCGGCCGGATTGAGTCGTGCATTCAGCCGCGGGCACGGCCCAGGTTTGCGCAGCGGCCGTGACCAGCAACTGGCGTCCGGCCGCGCCGACGCGGCGCATCGGCTCCCAACCCATCGGCGTGTTCGCGGAGCCTCCGGAAAACTGCTTGCCGTATATCTTTTCGTTCAGGTCGGCCTGCTGGACTCGGACGTCCTTCCAGTCGACATCCAGTTCCTCGGCAATCAGCATCGGCAGCATGTTCCGCATGCCCTGGCCTGACTCCGAAGCGCGCGCCAGGATAGTGACCGCGCCATCCGGGGTGATGTGGATGAAGGCCTGCGGCGTCAGTTCCGGCGGCTTCTCCTGATCCTGGGCTATAGCCAGCGGAGAGCGATAGAGACTCAGGGCAAGCCCACCGCCCGCAAGGGCCGTCAACTGCAGAAACGATCTCCGGTGCATGCGCATAAGTATGCCCTTCCTTTACTGTTAGCCTGCTACCGTGCCTGATTGTGCTGCTTGATGGATCGCCTGGCGAATGCGTGTATACGTTCCGCAACGGCAGATGTTCCCACTCATCGCTGCATCGATTTCTGCATCGGTAGGGTGCGGCGTACGATGCAGCAGGGCGGCGGCCGACATGATCTGGCCTGCCTGGCAGTAGCCGCACTGGGGCACGTCGATTGCTTCCCAGGCCACCTGTACCGGGTGCTGGCCATCCGGCGAAAGCCCTTCAATGGTAGTGACCGGTTGGCTGCTGACACTGCTCACCGCCGTCTGGCAGGAGCGGACCGCCTCGCCGCCAACGATGACTGTGCAGGCCCCGCAAAGCCCAATGCCGCAGCCGAACTTGGGGCCTTTGATGTTCAATACATCGCGCAGCACCCACAGGAGGGGCATATCCGGTGGCACGTCCACCGTCGCGGCCACGTTGTTGACTGTCAATTTGGTGAGCATCTGTTCACTCCACGGTCTGGCCAGCAGGGATTCGCACAATCAAAGTCTGGCTCTGGCTATTATCAAAGGCTGCTTCCCTGCGGTGTCAAGGAGCAGGCGAAAATCACGAGCGAGCAACGCACCCTCCTGCGCTACATTGCGGCCGAGCTAGAGGCGAAGATTTCCGTATCAATGACGATGAATTCGGTTGGTTAATTCGTATTGCTTTTCGTCGATTTTTATCTATGACACAGACTCCAACCGCACGGGTTTAGCCGTGCCGCACCTAGCAACAGCTATGAGGGCTTTAGCCCCTGAGGTACGTCTTCTGCGGGCATGCCGGACACAATCGCTCATCTTTCGCAGCCTCTAAATGCGCTGAGGTACAGTTTTTCGAGCCAACTCTGCAGGAAATTGAGGGCAGCCGTCATCAGGTAGTACTCTTCATGGCACGGCTGAATCCGTGCCCTTCCGTACGGCTCCTCTCGACAGTTCTCACACAAGCCCGGAAGGGCTGGGCTGACGTTTAGCCGTCGGCCCTACGGGCCTTGCCCCCTATTAGGTCGCACATTCTATGGTTCCCAGATAAGCCGCTACCGACCACGTCCTCGTGACCGACCTATCGAAGCTGAAAAAGCCAATTGACTGTTTGGGGGCCTCCACAAACAGAGATCCATAGGATGCCGTCCCAGCGAAAGGAGATAGAGACAGGGACCACGCTACGTATCTCTTGGAATTACTGCAATCGCTGTTGCTGATACAAATGATGTAACCGAGCAAGCGACAGGCGTCCTGCTAAAGAAGCTCCCCCCCCACGTAGTCTTTGCACGACAGCTGCACATAGCCACTCGCAAATAATCGCACATAGCCACTTACACAATAACTACACATATCCACTCGCATATGTCTGCACATAGCCACTCCAGAGAATAACTGCTCATAGCCACTCGCGAATAAATCAGCATAACCACTCTCAAAAGATAACCGCGCATATGTTGCATATAGACAATCGATTGTCTACTAAGATTAACTGCAAAAGTGCAGCACCAAAAGTGCTTCATGACGCAATGACCCCAAGCTTGCATTGTTGTGGGGCTATGGTTATATTGCATTCAACGACCTTAATAAGGGTCGATTAGAAAGCAAATCCAAGGAGAGCTGCAGACGATTGTATCTAACGACTATCCATAGATTTCTTTGGAGGCCAGTATGAGATTAACTACCTTATGGGGCTTAGCCCTCGTAATGGTCCTGGAGCGTAATAGCGGCAGCCGACTCCTGTTAGACCAGCAAGGCGAGTAACGTTCGTCCCCCGACAAGTCGATATTTGGAACGTTGCAGGGTCTTTTGACTCGCGGCGCTTCGCTGGTAACCCAATCTTTGGACGACAGTGCTTGATGCGGCACGGGTAATCATGTCCCGTGCAACGGAGACAAGATAATGAAGCTTATTTGCAAATCACTCGCGTGGGCATTGGCCCTTTTCTTGCCCTCTTGTTCAGCGTTAGGGCAAACAGTGACCGGCGCCATCCGCGGCACTGTTACCGACTCGACGGGAGCCATCGTAGCGCGTGCTGCGGTAACCGCGACCAACGTGGCAACTGGGGTGCCCACCGCAACAAAAACAAATCCGGCCGGAGAATACTCCATCCGGTTCCTGCCAGTCGGCACATACCAACCTGGTCGTCGAGGCGTCCGGCTTCAAGACTGCCACCTATGGTCCATTTGCTCTTGAAATCGACCAGACTGCAAAAATTGATATTCCGCTCAGTGTGGGCGCAGCCGCGGCTACAGTGACCGTCTCCGCCGAGGTTGTAGCCGATCCTCAACACCGAAAGTGCGACCCTGGGAGAAACGTTCACGGAAAACACGATTAATAGTGTCCCGCTGAATGGCCGCGATTTTTCTCAGTTGACCGTTTACACGCCCGGCGCCGTTTCGACTGGCTTTAACCAGTACGGCACCATGAACTCAACCGAGCGATCCACTATGGCAGCCAACGAGGTCGACGTGAACGGCAACCGGGCAGCAGTCCAATAACTATTTGCTCGACGGCCAGGAAATTAACGAGAACCTCAACAACACCATCGGTTACGCCCCCAGCCCTGATTCACTGGGGCAAATTCGTGTGGTCGCCTCCAACGCCAACGCAGAATTCGGCAACGTCAATGGCGGTACGGTGCTGGCCGTCATGAAGAGCGGCAGCAATCGCTTCCATGGCAGCATCTTCGCCTTCCTGGAAAACTACAATCTCAACGCAAACACCTGGGCTAACGACAACAACGTCATCCCCACGCCCAAGAATCCATTCACGCAGACACTTTTCGGTGGAACCCTCGGCGGCCCCATCATCAAAGACAAGCTGTTCTTTTTTGTCGATTACGAAGGCCTTCGCCTGCACACCAGCGGCCAGACGACCGCCAGCCAGGCTCCCGTGGCATTTCTCCATGGCGACTTCTCCAAGCTCCTAACCGTGCTTGGAATTCAGTTGTACGATACATCGAAAATTGGTCCAAACGGGCAGCCCGTTCCGTATGTCAACAACCAGGTTCCGGTCAACAATCCGGTCGCAGCATACCTGGCCAGCAATCCAAAAGCTTATCCAGCCCCCAACAACCCGACCAGTGATCCGCTTGGCATCTTCAATAACTTCATTGGACCGTCGGGCTCTTTCAACAAGAATGACCAGGGAGACGCAAAAGTCGACTGGAATTTCCGTCCCAGCGATGTGTTTTTCGTCCGCTACTCACAGGGGTACGCGCGGGATGGTCAGACCGCGGATCCAGTTCCCGTCCAGTTCCCAACCGCCAGCAACTATCCGGATCATTTCTTCGATACCAGCTGGGTGCATACCTTTTCGAACGCGATCGTGAACCAGTTCACTGCAAATTATGGACGCATTCGCTTTAACAGCGGCAATACTACCGATCCCAGCGGTATCTTCGGGCTGAATGGCAACAAGATCGTTGGCATCCCCAGCAATGCGCAACAGACAGCTGGTTTCAGCCTGCAGTCTTTTAACGGTATAGAAGGCGGCCCTCCCTCTCCAGGCAATAATTATCCCAGCAGCTTCGGCGCCAACCCAACGCCGGAGATATTCATCGACAACATTTTCGGGTATACGGATAACCTCACGTGGCAGCATGGCCGTCATCTCTTGAAGTTTGGCGGCGGATTTCTCCGCTATCAGCAGAACAGCTTCTATCCAGGCAATGACGGTGAATTGGGAAATTTCACATACACGGGCGCCTTTACCGCCGGGCCCGAACGCCAACACGCTGTACCCCTTCGCCGACTTCGTGACCGATCGGGTCTACGATGTGCAAATCGGCGCCGTGACCGGAAGAACGGGACAGCGCCAATGGCGCGACAGTGTCTTCGCCCAGGACGATTTCAAAGTAAGTGACAACCTCACCTTAAATCTCGGCATTCGCTGGGAGTACGATCAGCCCATTTATGAAGTCAATAATAAGATGGCAAACATCAATATGCAGACCAAGCAGATTGAATATGCCGGCGTGAACGGCAACAGCCGCGCACTCTATAACCCGGCCTGGACCCAATTCCAGCCGCGCATTGGATTTGCTTACCAGCCAACACCGCGTACCGTCATCCGTGGTGGTTATGGCATCTCAAGCTATTTGGAGGGTACTGGCGCCAACCTCCGCTTGACGCAAAACCCGCCTTTCCACAAAGACTTTGAGCAGACCGCTACGGTCCCGAACGTGGTAAATGGTGTCTTTCAATCCGGGCAGCTTCTATCAGGCCTCGAATGGGTTCCCAACCACTGAGGTTCCTACAACCACCTTCTATGTATGGCCCAAGGATCTCAAGCCGCCGTTACCCAGGAGTTCAGCTTGACGACAGAATATGAGGTTACGCGCTCATCTTCCTTTCAGGTGGGCTATGTAGGTATCCTCGGCCATCACCTCACTGACCCCTACTGGGGGAACCAGTTGACCTCTCCTACGGCGCACGGCTCCCTATGCCAATATCGTAGGGCAAAGCGGCGTCATCAAAATTACCCAGACCTGAGTCCTCAAGTAACTACAACGCATTGCAAGCCATTTTCAGGCAGCATCTCACCGCTGGTTTGGAATTGACCGCGAACTATACCTATTCCAAATCATTGACCGATGACATCGGTTTCTACGGCACAAGCAACATCAATAGTAGCCAGTACTATCAGCAGGATGCTTACAACTTGGCCGCGGAATGGGGTCCGGCTGGTTTTGATACCCGTCATAACATCTCCGTGACCGGCGTGTACGATCTGCCCTTTGGGCGCGGTAAGAAGTTCGGCTCTAACTGGAACTATGTCCTAGACGAGGCTCTCGGGGGCTGGAAGCTGAGCGGTGCCCAGGTGTATTACTCCGGCTTCCCGGTCACCGTCAGTTCCCCTCCAAACTACTCCAACCAGAGTGTTCGCATTTACCGGAGCGGCGCGGCCGGACCAATTACGCCCGCTCCATGCTGTCCATAATTCCGCTAACGCGTTTTTCGGAACGGAAGTACAGGGCAACGCATGTGCCCCAGATACTGACAATGGAACCTGCGTCTTTGCCGCGCAGTCGGCGAACCACTTCGGCGATGTTCGCCCGTCCTCGCTTGCCGGCCCCAGTTTCCAGAACATCGATATGTCGGTGGAAAAGAGCTTTCCCGGTCTGGCACGAACATAGCGTCAAGTTCCGCGGGGACTTCTTCAATACCTTTAACATCGCTTCTTACCAGCAGCCGGACATCGGCGTAACCGACTCTAACTTCGGCCAGATCACCGGCGTCAACAGCAGCCCACGCACAATTCAGCTCTCGCTGAAGTATTCGTTCTAACCATATCCGCTGATTGGAGAAGTTCAGCCCTGTTGGTGAACTTCTCCAATGACGAGGAATCGCGCCACCCCGCAAGTCATCAGGGCAACTGTCATTCTGCCACGCCGATTTGACGGAGATGATGATGCAGATGGGTGAGGTAGTCGGACGCCAGGAAGCTCAGAGTTACCGGTTCTCCGGCTCCGATCCGGCACGGTGTGTCTAGTTGAGAGGGTGGGATGTGCGCGATGAGATGGGCAAGATAGCGGTTGTAGGCTGCCCATAGCGAGACAAGCAACCCCCAGTCAGCCGCCTGCACCGCTTGCACGCGTATGTTGCCTTCCTGGTCGTAGCCGGGGAAATCCAACGACGGCTGCAGCATCGCGCGGACAAAACGCTGGTGGTTGTTGGACGCCGAATCGATGAGATGTCCAAGGACCTGCTTGCGGGACCAGCCTCCAGACAAGACGGGCCGCATGCTTTCTGATTCAGGGATTTGTCGCAGCCCTGGCTCTGCGGCTTCCACCAGACCTCGCAGCTGGTCGCTTAGCTCTCTCATCTGCTTGGCAAGTCTATCAAAGTGGCTAAATCAAGATCTGCCTATGATCGCGCAGATCTTGCGGCCTCCGGTCAAATGGGACACGCTTTATTCATAGCGGAGAGCTTCGGCGGGTGGGACGGCGATGGCGTGGCGGGCGGGCAACAGGCAGGCGAGGAGTGCGCTGAGAGCGAGGAGCGCGGCGGCTGCGAACAGACTGCCTGCGGCAAAGGCGCTTTGCATCCAGTGGGCGAGGACGGCGCCGAGAAAGCTGTCGAAGGCAAGACCGAGTGACAATGCCCACTGCCGCGCTGACGAGCGCGATGCGCGCGGCGACCCACAGGACGTGCGCGCGCGGCGCGCCGAGCGCCAGGCGGACGCCGAACTCCGTAGTGCGCTGCGCGACGCTGTAAGCGACGACGCTGAAGATGCCGACCAGCGCGAGCGCGAGCGCCATGGCAGAGAAGACGCCAAACAATATGGAGAAGAGCCGCTGGCGGCTGTACTGTGCGTCGCGCTCGATGGCTTCGTTGAGAGTGAAGGTGCCGTTGAAGGAGCTGTTGGAGATCTGCTGGTCGGAAGCGACGGATGCGATCGCGGCGCGGATGGAGTGCAAGTAGGTGAGCGGATCGCCCTGGGTGCGGACGAAGAACTGCACGTTGGGCGGCATCACGGCGGTGTAGGGAAGGTAGATGGCGGGGACGACGGGGCGATCGACGCCGTCGTTGCGCGCATCGCCGACAACGCCGATGATCTGACGCCAGGCGGTGCTTTGCGCAGAGATGGCCGCGTAGCGATTCTGATGGGCGAGACCGGGAATGCGTAGCTGCCGGCCCAAGGCATTGGACGAGGAGAGATAGCGCGTCGCGAAAGCGTGATTGACGACCGCGATGAAGTCTCCGCGGGTGTTTTCATCCGTATTCCAGACGCGGCCCTGAAGCAGCGGGATGCGGAGCGCAGCGAAATATCGCTGGTCGACCAGCATCACACGGGCCTGCGGCTGCTCCCGATCGCCAGTTCCGTCGATGTTGAAGGAGCTCTCAACGCCAGTATCGGGCGGCGTGGCATCGGCGCCGGCTCCGACAGCGACCGTGGAGACACCGGGAACGGATGCGATCTTCTCCCGGATCTGCTCGATGTAAGCGGTGCGCGCTTCGCGCGACTGAATGCGGCTCCACTCGCCTGGGTCGTGGACGTGCAGCATGATGCCGAGCTTCATGACATTTGCGGGATCGTAGCCGAGCGGCATCTGCATGAGCCGAAGAAAGCTGCGGATGGCAGTGCCCGCAGTGGCCATGAGAAGAAGCGTGAGCGCGACTTGCGCGGCGATGAGAACGCTCCAGCGATGCTTTGCGGGAGCAGCGACAACGCCAATCTGCCTGCCGGGGAGCATACGCGCGGAATCGTGACGCGAGAGACGCAATGCGGGGACAAGACCGAAGAGGATGCCGCAGAGCAGCGCGAGCGCGACAGAGAACGCGAGGATGGGAGCGTTGATGCGGATGACGGATTCGGCTGGAAAGGAATCCGGAGAAAGCAACAAGGGAAGCTTTGCCAGCCAGTAAGACGCAGCAACGCCAAGCACGGCGCCGGTGCAGGAGATGACGACGGCTTCGACGAGCAACTGGCGGACGATGCGCCAGCGGCTGGCGCCGATCGCACTGCGGATGGCGAGCTCATGCTGGCGCGTGCGGCCCCGGGCCAGCAGAAGGATGGAGCAGTTGGCGCAGCCGATGATGAGCAAGAGCACAACGCCTGCGAGAAGAAGCGTCAGGGTGCGGCCAGTTCCCTGCTGGTAAGGCACGATGATGGGCTGCAGCGCGAGATGCCAGTGATCGGGAAAGCGCTCGGGATGCTGTTTCGCAAACTGGCGCACGATGGGCTCGAGCGCAGCGTTGGCGGCGGCCAGTGTGACGTGGGGCCGGAGCTTGATCCACGGTAGGTAGGCCTGGAAGGGAAGGTTGAAACTCGGCATGAGACTGCCAGGCAGGTAAACATCGCCGACGCCGAGGATGTCATTGAATGCGAAGCTGCGCGGCATGACCCCGATGATGGTGTAGGGGGCGTGATCGATTTCCAGCGTTTGCCCGATGACGTGGGGATCGCCGCCGAAGTGGCGCTGCCAGAAGCGGTAGTTGAGAACAACGACGGAGTGGCCGCCGTTCTCTCCATCGGATGGCTCGATGTTGCGGCCGAGAAGCGGGCGCACGCCAAAGAACGTTCCGGCATTTTCTGTGAGGTAGATGCCCTGGATGTCTTCCGGCAGTGCGCCGCCGGTGATCTCCATTTGCGCGTTGTTGAAGCCAAGCGCCGAATCAACCGGGGCTGCAAGGCGCAGCTCATCAAACTGTGCCTTGCTAAGGAGAAACCAGCTCCATCGTCAGGATGTTGCTTGTCGATGACGACGGGGTTCATGATGCGGTCGGCGCCGGCGTAGGGAAACGGGTGCAGCAGGACGGCGTAGATGAGCGAGAACATCGCCGTGGTGGCGCCGATGCCGAGCGCGAGTGAGAGCACGGCGACGGCGGCGAAGCCAGGGTTGCGGCGCAGGGCGCGGAGGCCGTAGCGGATGTCTCCGCCTAACTCATCGAAGAGGCGGAGGCCGATGGCGTCGCGGTAAGTTTCGTTTTGGGCGGCGGGCTGGCCGAGGTCGATGCGGGCTTTGCGGCGGGCTTCTTCTTCGGGGAAGCCCTGGCGGATTAAATCTTCCTGGTAGGCGTCAAGGGTAGAACGAAACTCTTCTTCGACGTCGCTGTGGGTGCGTGGCGCGATGGAGTGCCAGAGCTTGCGAATTGCGGCGAGGAGACTCATATCTCGTCCGCCTTCTTGTCGAGAATGCCGGCGACGACGGCGGCCATGTCGGTCCATTTGGCGGTCTCGGCCTTGAGCTGACGCGTACCGGCAGCGGTGAGCGAGTAAAAGCGGGCGCGGCGATTGTTCTCCGACTCACCCCACTCGCCTTTGATCCAGCCCCGGCGCTCAAGACGATAGATGGCGGTGTAGAAGGAACCCTGCAGGATTTCGAGGCGCTCGCCGGAGATCTGCTGGATGCGCAGCAGGATGCCGTAGCCATGCAGCGGACCGAGCGAGACCGCCTTGAGGATGAGCATCTCGAGTGTGCCCTGCGGGAGTTCAACCGGCTTCGTCAAAAGCTCTCTCCTATCTGGGAAAGGAGAGTACGCGTTCTCTCCTTTCCCGTCAAGGAGACTGCCACCGGGGGGACTGCACCTTCGGCGGGTTCGGCTGATTTTCTCTCGGGGTCTGCGACTCTTTCATGTCAATTGTTTATGTGGGCCAAGCCTGCATTGCCCTCGCTACTGTGCGATGGAGGTCTTTACGGCTCGCTCCTGATTGCGAATCCATGGCCATTCCCCATCGGACGACGAGGATGAATCGCGCGAATTCGTCTGAGCAGCAAAACACACCGATGACGACCTTGTCGGTAGCGTGGGTTCTGGCAAACCCGGGCATTACGTCAGTCATTCTGGGCGCCAGCAGGCTCGAACAACTAACCGATACACTGGCCGCTGCAGATTACAAACTCGATAGCGCGGTGAAGGCGAAGCTGGACCAAGCCAGTCTCGAGTCACCGGAGAGGCGACGCAGGAAAGTGAGGGGTTGCCACTTTCCGGCCGGCGGCGCCTCCGCATGGAGATAGGGTTCCTCTTTGGAATGACTGCTTGCCACGTCTGTAGGCCGAGGTTTTCGTTCGGACTGACCTTCTGCGATTTAGGTGAATAGATCAGGGCCGGGGCGCCAGGCACCATCGGCGGTTCCATAAGGGCTGGCGACCACGACAGTGTAGCCATCCGGGTCGCGCATCCAACACTCCCAGTGGTTGGGGCCGCCTCGCCATCGGCAGGGTTGCGATGGCGGGGCAGCACGATCTCGACACCCATTTCGGCAGCGCGCTGCATTACCGCATCGAAGTCCTCTATCTCGAACCAGAGCAGCACACCATTGCCGTAGGGCCTGTCTGCGGGATTGCCGATCGGGCCGTGATGATGTTCGACTTCAAAGCTGTGCAATTGCAGGATAAGCCCGCCATCCTTCACCAGTTGCTCATATTGCCTGCCGCCATGAGCCCCGCGGCAGTTCAGCAGGCGCTGATACCACCGGCTGCTGGCTTCGACATCCGTAACACAGATGAGAGGTTGGGCGCGCATAGCTCCTACCCTAACAGAACTCCAACTTGGCGAGCAGGCAAACACGCTCCCCAAACGGCTTGCCCTTCATTGAGAAGGTTTTCAGCAGCCGGTTTCACCTCGGAAGGATTCATGGTGCAGACTCAGGCTGCCGGATATCAAAGTTTTCTACGATGAACCAGTAGCAGAATATGCCTGCGAGCAGGACACACCACGGCCAACCCAAAGCCGGGAGCATAGGAGCCGGTGCGGCTGATGAGCACGCCGGTGAGCAACGGCGCCAGAACACCCGCGAGGTTGCCGGCAAAGTTTTCAAAGCCGGTCCATAGGCCAACGTCCTCCTGGGGCGCGCAGCACTGCAGGATGACCAGCAGATTGCCGGTGGCGAGGCCGACCAGCGAGGCGCCGGCGATGAGAAACACCGCGGTGTTGGCACTCTGCACGCGGGAAGCAGGCAGGAGCAGCAGGCCACAGAGAAAGGCTATGGTGACAATTCCCTTGCGGGTCCGCGTTTCACTCCAGCCGTGGGCGACGAGGCGGTCGGCGATCCAGCCCCCCAGGGGTTCGCTGGCCCCAAAGACGAAATATGGCAGCGCGGAGAAGAAGCCGGCACGCAAGATGGTCAAGTGACGCACGGTCACCAGGTAGTCGGGCAGCCAGGTGACAAACAGGTACCAGTAGTAGTCGAAGCAAAAGAAACCGAGACAGATACCGATCAGGTTGCGATTGGTCAACAGGCGACGCATGGCTCGCCCTCGATTGCGGCCCGATGATGCCGGCCGCGGGCGCTGATCGAGCCTTCCTTTCGTCGCCCATAGCCAGGGAATCACCCACAACAGCGCAGTGAACCCGATCAACCGAAAGCTCAGGCGCCAGCCGAAGTGGACCAGCAGCCAGGGGATGGTCAGGCCACCCAGCACCAGGCCCATACGGGTGCCGAAGTCGAAGAGGCCGCAAGGTAGACCGCGCTCTGTGGAGGCAAAGAGGAGGCTCACGATCTTGGTGCCGCCGGGCAGGTAGATGGACTCCCCGATACCGAGCAGCAGGCGAAAGAGGATGAGCACACCGAGGGTGGTGGCAAAGCCGGTCAATCCCTGGCCCAAAGACCAGAGGACGAAAGCGGAGAAGTAGAGCCAGCGCAGGTTGACGCGGTCAGCAGCCCAACCCACCGGGATTTGCATCAACGCGTAGGTCCAAAAGAAGGCCGAGAGCAACAGGCCTTTGCTTTCCGGACCCAGATGCAGGTCTTTGGAGATGAGCGGCAAAGCCAGTGAAATGCTGGAGCGGTCAAGATAGTTGATCAGGGAGGCTATGAAGAGAAGCCACACGATCGTCCAGCGGCGAGACGTGGTTCTAATAGGAGATTGCTGGAATGGGAGCCTGGGCATGTTTTCCGATTCTATGCTGTTCTGCGTTCTTCTCAATAGCTTCGGTTGGCCTTCGGGAGAAATAAGGAAGACCCCTAGGTTGCTCCTAATGACACAGGCACCAGCGGCCCATGTTTAGTGCCGCGATCCTCCAAGTAGTAACGAACGATACCCCCACCACGTTCGAGGTAATATGTCCCATCCTATCGCCTTGGTGGGGCTGTCTCGCTCCGGATGGTCGACGCAGATCTATTCATCAACGAAAGCCGGGATGTCGAGGTAATAAGCGACGAGACCCAGGATGAAGCACCAGAGCATGATGTCGAGAATGTAGGCGGTGCCTAGACGGGCGATGATGCTGAATATCTGGCCTGCCAAACCCGCGGAGGGCGTCCAGCCGGCGAGGGCCCAGGTCACTCCAGAGGCGCCCAGGCCGGCCACCAGAATGCAAAACCAGTAAAGCCAGTGGCGATAGGCGCGCGCGGCACGGCCGAGCCAACCGGCTTTCAGACCGCAGGCGCAGGTCTCCATGGCCAACGGAAGCAACAGTCCGCCCACCAGCCATTGCGCACCGTCATAGAGACGTTCCTGCCAGGCGACCAGGGACGAGTAGCCGAGATGATGGCGCAGCCAAGGCGGCGATTGAGAGTTCCAATAACCGGCATACAAGCCTTCGTGCGCCCGGAGCGCGTCTATCGGCTGCAATAGCAACCACCACAGTGCTACGAAGAGCGCCAGCAGAATCCAGCTGAGCCAGAGGGGCGGCCGCGCGGCGCACGGTCGCAGATGGCGGAAGGTTCCCGTATAGAGCCACAGAAAGGCGATCACCAGCACCACCCCAGACAGCATGGAGAACACGAACTGCCAGGTGTGCGAATCGGGAATTTGCAGCCAACCGGCAGCCAAGAGCATGAGCAGGAAATTTCCCAGCAATTGGGCAAGGATTAGACGGCCCCTAAACCTGCCGACGGCGCCTCGGAATGCCTGCATCATTTCTGTCCCTCCGCGGGCGACGGCGCCGGATCTACTTGCAGGTGCAACAAGTCGCTGGTGGCCTGAATGCCCGGCTGGTACATCGGCTGCACATTGGCCGGGCTGATGGCAAAGCTTCCCGGGTTGACCACCTTGAGCAGATAGAAGGATTCGTGGCGGCCGCTCGACTCGGTGGCGAAAATAGCCGCGCGGTCATCGAAAAATTCGCGCCGCGTATACCAGTACTGCCAGGCGCCGGGCTGGTCCAGGATGTTATAGCTGTCCTCGTGCTGCACGAATTCTGTTCCGGCGGGAATTGGATCCTCGATCAGCAGATATTTCGCCGGCGAGCCGTTCACCGCCAGGTGAACAGCGAGCGTGTCGCCAGGCACGACGGGACCCTTCAGCGGGTCGAGCCGGTAAACGATCTGCCCATCCTTGGTGGTCGGCACCAGCTTGAAGTAGTCGCGGGTTAGGTTCAGCGAGAGCGTGCCTTGCTGGTAAAACTTCTGCTCGGTGGAATAATACTTGCCCTGCACTGTCCAGTAAGCGCGCCCATTTCCCTGCTTGGTCACGACTACTGCGTTGCTCCCAGGATGGAGTTGGGCGGGGGTTACATCGAGGCTGAGGTCTACTCCCGAGGCCGCGTCGGCCGCGGTGAAGTGCCGCTTCCCTATCGAGGCGCCGTTGAGCTGCACGTCCACATCGAAGTCTGCGTTCAGCTCCTGCGAGGCGGCGAGATAATCCACCAGGCCAAAGAGCACCATGGCTGTTTGCTCAGTCGAG
The DNA here is from genome assembly GCA_963793525.1 of uncultured Acidobacteriaceae bacterium. Classification (GTDB taxonomy): domain Bacteria; phylum Acidobacteriota; class Terriglobia; order Terriglobales; family Acidobacteriaceae; genus PALSA-350. The sequence goes on along the minus strand of CAWCAZ010000004.1, from coordinate 84,866 downwards.
TTCCACCAGTATCCACCGTTGCGATTGAGCACCAGCCACTGCGCCGCACCTTCGAGCAAGGGGCTCTTGGCATCGGCGTGGGTGAGGAAGCGCATGGCGAAGGCGGTGCTCTCGGCGCTGTTGTCGTCACTCAACTCGAGCAGCGGATTGTAGGTCGATGGCCAGGAGACGAGGGTTCCGGTGTGCTTGGCTTTTGCTTCCAGCAATTGGGCGATTTGTGCTGCCCTGCTGTCGCCGGTGCGCAGCATGACCATGCCGGTCAGCGCCAGGCCTTCCGCGGAGAGGTCGTTGCGGCGCGACCATAGGGTCTCGACGGATGAACCGAGGTTCTTCGCGCCGGCCTCGCTGAGAGCATAGAGCACGTAGGCGCGCAGTTCCGGGATCATGCGCGGATGCTGGGCCAGCTGTTTCTGCAGATAGCTCACCCCTCCGCCCAGGTCGGCGTCGGCTTTGGCATAGCCCGCGGTCTTCGCCTCGGCCAGGCCGGAGACCACATAGGCGGTGATGAAGACGCGGCTCGAATCCTCTTTCCACCAGCCCCAACCTCCGTCATCGTGCTTGAGGTCGTTCAGGCGATCGAGGCCGGCGTCGATCTTGGCCTGCAGATCGGTTGGGCTCACCAGGCCGGAGAGGTTGAGTTTCTTTAGCGTATCCGCAACGACCAGGTTGGGCAGGAAGCTGGACATGGTCTGCTCGGTGCAGCCGTAAGGATAGGTGGTGAGATAGCCGAGCGCGGAGAAGAGGCTGCCCGCGATCGACGGAGCGATCTCCAGATGCAGCGTGTGCGCGGCGGCATCGGTGTTTCCAGGGAAGTCTATGGTGGTGGAGGCCTGTCCGTTATCCGCGATCACTCCGGAGTTGTTGATGGTGCGCGGAACGCCGATCGGCTCCACCGGGAAGGTCAGCTCGAGGGCGTCTGATTCTTCGTTGGTGAGGGCCTTGGCCAGCAGGCGAGCGGTGCCGATCTTCGATGCCTTGACTCGCCAGAGCGCGGTGCCTTCGCCCTTGCTGGGCACAGTGACAGTTTGCGGCGCGCCGGAGACGGGGTCGAGGCCATTGATGTCGAGCGAGAGCTGCACCTGCTTCGCGGTGTCGAGGTAGTTGTGGACGATGACCGGGATGGTGACTTCATCCCCCTGGCGCAGGAAGCGGGGCGTGCCCATGCGCACGATGATGTTCTTGCGCACCAGCACGCGGTTGATCGCGGAGCCCGCCCGGGAGTCGAGGGTGATGGCGTGCACCGTGCTCCGCCAGGTGGTGAGCGAGTCAGGGAAAGTGAGGGTGACGTGGGCGTGGCCGGTGGCGTCGGTATGGATCGACGGCGACCAGTAGGCGGTATCCGGAAAGGCCTTGCGCACACGCGGCTGCACTACATCGTTGCCCGGCTTTACCTGGGCCAGCTGCGGACGGTAACGTGACTGCCGTTCGGCCAGCTGCGGAGATTTGAGCCCGGCCTTGCCGCTGAAGTAGTACTGCAGCGACGAATCGACGGCGGCGTAGACGTAGCGGTCAGGGTAAAGCTTCTTGACCATGTCGCCGCTGCTGTCCGGATAGAGGGAGTAGATGGCCTCGTCGACCACGCCGAAGCTAAAGTCGGCGCTGACCGGCTTGCCCTGGTAGTCGCGGGCAAATACGTCGTAGGAGGCGGTCTGCTGCGGCTGGAAGACCTCCTTGGCCGGGGTGATGTCGATTTGTAACTGCTGCTGCACGGGTGGAACCTTGATGCTGAGGTTCGCCTGGTAGAGCTGATCGTTGCGGATGAAGGCAGCGGTTACTTCGAGGTTGGGCTGCGCATCCGCGGTGATGGGCAGGTCGAAGGTCAGCGACTTGCCCGGGGAGAACATGACCTTGCGGAACTCGACGGTATTCCCGGTGGCAATCACCAGCGGGTGGATGTTGTCGACATTGGAGAGGATGCTGAGGTGGGCTGTGTCTCCGGGGGCATAGCTCTTCTTGTCGGCGATGATCTGGACGGCGCGCGATTCCCCGCCCCATCCTTCTTCGTTGCTGCCCATCACCCAGAGATAGCTGGAGTCGAAGACGACGCGATTTTCCGGGGTGGTGGCGCTGGCCTCCACTTCGGTGCTGCCGGCCTGGTTGACGCGGATGGATCCCTGGGCCTTGCCGTTGGCGTCGGTGGTGACATCGGTGGCGGCGCCGCGGGTGGTCTCGGTTTTTCCGTTGGCATACTTATGCGTAACCAGTTGCAGGTGGACGCGGGTTTGTACCGGGTGGTTATCGTAGTCCACCGCGGTTACGTTAAAGAGCGCGGTGTCGCCGGTGCGGATGGCGTAGCTCACGGGCTCGACGCCGATGCGGAAGGTGCCGCGGGTGGCGAGGAAGCGTCCGCGCCCGGTGATCTCCCGGTTGGCCTGGTCGGTGACGGCGGCCTCGACGGTGTAGTCCTGGTCCATCGGGTGCGTCGCGTCGGCTACGTACTGCGTCGGGACATTGATGGTGAGCTTGCCGTTGGCGTCGAGCTTGCCGGTCTGCTCGGATTGCTTGCGAGGCGTCGTAGCCCAGTCGAGGCGTTGCCATCGCCGGCTCCCATGCCCGCCGTGTCATCGCCGCATGCCTTCGTCATCCCACCAGTAGTGCGGCGAATGGTAGACGCGGTACTTGACCGCGGCATTGGAGACGGGCTCGCCGAAGAAGTAGCGGGCATCGATCACCACCGGCATGGTCTCGCCCTGCAGCAGGCGGGGTTTGGCGGGGCTGACGCGCACCTGGTACTCGGGTTTGCGGTAGTCCTCCACGCGGAAGGTGCCGGTGCCTGCGTCGTTGTCGGGGTCGTCGGAAGCGGGCCCGTTGCGCAGACGGATGGTGTAGTAGCCCAGGGTCGCGGTTGCCGGCAGGGTCAGATCGCCGTACACAGCACCAGCGGAGAACGGCATGTCTTTGTCGAGCAGGGCGTGGTCATCCTGGTCGGCGATGGTCACGTGGATGGTGGTGAGCTTGGGCAGCTCCAGATGGTTCTCCACCTTGGCGCGCAGAATTCCCTTCCAATGCACAACGTGGCCGGGGCGATAGACGGGGCGGTCGGTGTAGATGTAGGAAGACCAGCGGCCGCCCTGAAAGCCGCTGAGGGCATAGCTTCCGGGGGTGACAGCGGCCACGTCGTCGCCGGATGGTGGCCAGCACCCAGAAGTTGTCCTGCTGCACCTTGGGCGCGGTCAGATGCAGGTCGGCGATCCCGTCGGCATCGGTGTTGCCGGTGGCTTGCTGCTGCTGGCCGAAGCCTGCGATCACCTGCACTCCGGCGATGCCCGCTCCGGAGACACGGTCGACGCAATAGGCCAGCACGTTGCCGCTGCCGGTGCGCGTGATCATGGCCATGCGGCTCACCATCAGCAGGGTGTAGGCCTTGTAGTGGCCGTTGGTGGCCTCAATCAGGTAGAGGCCTGAGGGCAGCGGATCGATGGGCAGTTCCTGCGAATCGGAGACGTAGGTTGGCGGCAGTTCCTGGCGCCAGCGCGCGACCAGTTGGTGATCGTTCAGTAGCGGGATCTGGGCAAACTGCGCCACGCCGACGATGCGGCTGCGATGGGCCAGATTGGCCTGATGCTCACGCAGACGGTCGCGGTTTTCCATGGTGAACTGGCCGCGGAAGAAGCGGCGGATCAGAAACCAGAGATGATGCTTCCAGTCGTGGAACTTCTCCAGCCAGGTGCGCTCGTCGATGTGCTCTTTGGGGCCGAAGGGGGTTCCGTTGTCGAAGCTGTGCAGGTCGGGGAGGCCGGCGAGGAATTTTGCCGGGTTCTGCACCCGGTAGATGCGGAACTCCAGCTCATCGACGTTCTGCGCGTAGAGATGGATGGTGGGTTTTTCGTTGGGAGCGAAGCTGCGGTTGGTGCTGAGGTTGAAGGAGACCGGAGCGGGCGGCGTGCAGATGCGCGGGCAGGAGCAGCCCGAGCAGCAGCAGCAACCCGACGCTCAATCGCCTTCGCGCAGAATGTTCCAACGGTAGACTCCGAGAAAGTTTGCGTTTTCGTTGAGCGGGCGCCAACGCGCGTCCGGGTGGTGCAACAGATCACTCACCAGCAGGCGGCGCATTTCGCCTTTGCCATGATGAATGGGCCCGGTGTGATAGACAACGCCCTTTTCCCCACAAACAATCATGGAGTGAAACGGCGAGTGGTAACGGGGAGTGCCCGGGACATCATACGGTGAGTCCTGGTCCAACTGGCGATAAAAAATCAGGTCGCCGGGGCGGGCGAGGCGAAGGTCGCGTCCGACGAGGTAGGTGTTGTCCTGCATGAGGGTTTGCGCGTCGGCGAATTGGGCGAAGGCGCCGTTGTTGAGGTCCGCGGGTTGGAAGGGGCCGGGGCGCACGCGGAAGAGGTTGGCGCCCAATGGAGTTTGCGGGTAGGCGTATTGGCGGATCGAGGGGGCGGCGGATTGGAGAGCGTGGCTGCTTAGCCAGGTTTCGTCGTGGGCGTGGAGGGCTTCGCGATAGGCAAAGCGCAGCAGGGCGGCGCAGTCGTTGATCTCGCGGGGAGTTCGGCGGGTTGGTCTGCCTGGTGCTCAGCGATGGTCGGTGAACCAGGCGCGGAAGGCTTGCCGGTCCTGGGTGGTGTGGAGGCGGAGGAAGTCGGGGGTTCCGTCGGAGTAGGTGTCGGTGGGGTCGAAGACGAAGGTTACGGGGACGCGAAGGAGTCGGTGGCGCCAGTGTAGGTGGAGTTGGGCATGGCCGGGGTTGACCGGAGATTGCAGCATGGCTTCGATGACGGCGGCTTGTCGGATTCGAGTAGGCGTACGTTTGGGGAGTTGTTGGTGTCTTCGAGTAACGGTACCGCCGGGCCAAGGCAGCCGGATGCGGAATGCGGGTGTTCGGCTCCATCGGCGGGTAGGGTGAGTTGCTGGGGGTCGATGCTTGGGCGCTGCCGGGTGTAGGTGATGGCGATGCACGGCGCTCTGCCAGGGCGATGACGATGGCCGCGTAGGCGCAACCACCTTTTTCGCTGGTTCAAATTCGGCGGCGTATTTTCCCTCAGCACCGTAGACACTGCAGGTCCCTCACCTCGTGCAACGAATCGGGTGCCCCATGCCCGCGATTGCCTGACAGAGGTTATGGCGTTGATACGCCCAGATGCGCCTTTTCTGCAGATCTACTGGATGGCTTTACTCCTTAACCTTGTTTAGCGACAACTGGCTGGGTAGCCCCATTCAAGCCCGCTTTTGGGCTTGATTGGGATAAACGGCGCTCTGCGGCTCGACTTCCTGGGCGCTGTTTACTTCTTTGCAGGCGGCGCTTTCATCAGGCCGACGAACATGGTGGTGAACTTCGGAAGATCCAAGTCCATTTGCGCGTGGACCTGCTGCACGTCCGTGTCGGGCTTGAGAGGCCGCGGTCCAGGTGAGGGTATTGCCGTAGCTTGGGCCGTGGCTTATGTCGACGTCCATGTAGAGAACGCGCTCCGCGGTGATGATGGACGGGTCCAGCAACGCGCTGGCGGTCAACTCGTCCCACAAGTAGTAGCGATCCTTGGAGAAACGGACGATATACTGCGCCGCCGGATTGGACGATTGCGCAATGTCGTCCACCATCTTCTGGGTGAATGACCCCTTGATGGAGACGTCCACCGTGGTCACATCGATGCGCGGCCAATGGGCACGCAGGACAATGTGCGCCGCCTCGGGGTCGAACCAGAAGTTGAACTCATGGCGCGGGCTGGCGGAGAATTCCGGATCGGCGGTCTGCGGATCAAGGCTCCCACCCATGAGATAAATTCCCTGCGTCAACTCGGCGAAATGCGGATCGATGGCTAACGCAAGCGCGATGTTGGTGAGCGGGCCCAAGGCGCAGATGGTCACCTGGTGAGGATGCGCGTGCACCTGCGAGATCAGAAAGTGAGCCGCATCCTGATCAAGGGGGAGAGTGTGCGGCGCGCCTTCAGGCAGCGGAGGAACGAAGTAGGGATCATGGCTGCGCGATGGGTCCCCTTCGTGACCGGCCTGTTGGTCAAGATCTGGAAGGCCCGGCTCCCCATGCGCCCAGCCAATTCACTTTGCCGTACAGCTGGGCGGCGAGCTGCGTCCCCTTCTGCGTGCGCACCAGGGGAAAAACCGCGCCGGGAACCACCGGCACGTCGGTTCTTCCAATCAGCTCGAGCATGCGCAGCGTGTGCTGCACTTCCTCATCGCGCCAGGCATCGCCGGTCACCACGGTGATGCCCAGGACCTGAACATCCGGCGATTGCAGAAGGACCATCAACGACATCTGATCCGATCCGCCCGGACCGGAGGCGTCCTGGTCGACCAGGACCAGGCGCTTCTGCGCCGAGGCCAGGGTAGAAAAGGCTACGAACAGCAGGGCAAGCAGGAAAGGTTTCATGCTGATGGTGGGCATTTTGTCCCAAATATAAACTACCGGGCAAAAGATTACCGGACGAGGCAAGGACGCTTGGGATGAAAGGTCCAGCCCGGCACCAGGTACTGCATTGGTGTGCGATCGTCGCGCGCTCCGAGGCCCAGCTTCTTGTAGAGGCTGTGCGCGGCCTCGATGCGCTCCAGGTCGATCTCGATGCCCAGCCCGGGACGAGTGGGCAGTTCGATTTCTCCGTCGACGATGCGGAACGGTTCCCGGGTCAGGCGCTGGCCGTCCTGCCAGATCCAATGAGTATCGATGGCGGTTACTTTTCCCGGAGCAGCGGCCGCAACATGGGTGAACATGGCCAGGGAGATGTCGAAGTGATTGTTGGAGTGCGATCCCCAGGTGAGGCCCCAGTCGCGGCAGAACTGCGCCACGCGCACCGAACCCTGCATGGTCCAGAAATGCGGATCGGCCAGGGGAATGTCGACCGCGTCCAACTGCACGGCATGCTTGAGCTCCCGCCAGTCGGTGGCGATCATGTTGGTGGCCGTGGGCAGGCCGGTGGCGCGGCGGAATTCCGCCATGATTTCGCGGCCGGAGTAGCCCTGCTCCGCCCCGCAGGGATCTTCCGCATAGGCGAGGACATGGTGTTTGCCGCGGCAAAGAGCCACCGCCTCCTCTAAGGACCAGGCGCCGTTGGGATCGAGGGTGATGCGTGCCTGGGGAAACCGCTCCGCCAGCGCAGTCACGGTCTCCATCTCCTGCGCCCCGGCAAGCACTCCGCCTTTGAGCTTGAAGTCGTGAAAGCCGTAGCGGGCTTGCGCGGCCTCTGCCAGGCGCAGCACGGTGGCGGTGGTAAGCGCCTCTTCATGGCGCAGGCGCAACCACTCGTCGCCGGCATCTGGTTCGCTGGCATAGGGCAGATCCGTCTTGCGCCGGTCGCCGACGAAGAACAAGTAGCCGAGCACCGGTACACTCGACCGCTGCCTTCCCTCCCCCAGCAACGCGGCGACAGGCAGGCCGGCCCACTGCCCCAGCAAGTCGAGCAGCGCACTCTCGACTGCCGTGACTGCATGCACCGTGGTACGCATATCGAAGGTCTGAAGACCACGTCCACCGGCATCGCGATCGGCAAAACGCTGCCGCATGGCCTCGAGAATCTCGCGGTAAGCAGCGATCGCGCTGCCAACGATCGCGGAACTGGCCTCTTCCAGAACCTGGCGTATCTTCTCGCCGCCTGGAACCTCGCCCGCGCCGGTGTGGCCGGCGTCATCGGTGAGCACCACGACGTTGCGAGTGAAGAATGGCGCGTGGGCGCCGCTAAGGTTCAGCAGCATGCTGTCATGGCCCGCAACAGGAATCACCCTCATGCTGGTCACACGAGGGGATGAATGGCTGACCTCTGGGGAGAATTCATGATTACGATGCACGAACGAAATTATCGCAGAGCGAAGCTTGACTACACCGTGAAACCGCAGTCGACTCTGCACAGCCGAAGTGGAGATCCGCTAGCTTCTCAGGCATTCGGTGAGGGCGTTCTTGGCGTTTGTTGCGGGCAAGGATTGTTGCATCATCAGCGAACAGGCGGCCTGAGGGGTCAATGGCCGGGCCAGGAAGAAGCCCTGCACCAGTTCGCACCCGATGTCGGCGAGCTGCCTCAAATGCTGCTCGGTCTCCACTCCTTCGGCCACGGTTTTCAGGCCCAACTGCTGTGCCAGGCCGGTGATCGCACGCACCGTAGACAGGTTGGCAGCAGAACCATCCAGGCGTTGGACGAATGAGCGATCGATTTTGAGGGTATCCAGGGGCAGCGCCTGAAGGTAGCTGAAGGTCGAGTGGCCGGTGCCGAAGTCGTCGATGGCAATGCCGACACCCAGATCGCGCAGCTTGCTGCAATTTGGCGGCAGCTCCGTCTGAGATCTGAGATGATCCAGCTTTCGGTAATTTCAAGCTCCAGGCGGTCGGGCGCAAGGCCGCTATCGCTTCGACGCTTCGGCGATCTTGGAGCTGAAGTTAGGGCGTCCCAACTGCACCCCGGATACGTTGACGAAGAACTTGACCAGGGGCATGGCGGCGGCATTCCACGCCATCGCCTGGCGGCATACCTCGTCAATGACCCAATCGCCTATGGGAACAATCAGACCGGTTTCTTCCGCGATGGGAATGAACTCCAGGGGAGCAACCTGGCCCCAGCTGGGATGCTTCCAGCGCAGCAGCGCCTCAAAGCCCATGATTTCCCGGTTCATGCTGTAGATCGGCTGGTAGGCTACGCGGAACTGGCCCTGGGCCACGGCGACGGCCAGGGCATCCGCCATCTCCGCCGCCCGCCGGCTTTGCCGCCCCAAATCCGGGGAATAGATCTGCGCCTGCGCCTCTGCCCGTGTGTTTCGCCTCCACCAGCGCCATATCCGCATTGCGCAACAATGAGTCCGGAGTATCCCCATGATCCGGGAAAGATGCTGATGCCAATGCTGGCGTGTAGGGTCAGCGAATGGCCGTCCACCAGCATGGGCGCGCTCAATTGCTTAAGCAGCCGTTGGCAAATATTCGTTGCGGCGGAGATTTCTCCAAGGTCGGGCAGGGCGAGGATGAATTCATCACCACCATGGCGGGCAAGCGTGTCGACGTCTCGAATCGCTGCCTTCAGCCGGCCAGTAGCAGCTTTGAAACAAACATCGCCCAGCTCATGTCCCAGGTTGTCGTTGATTTGTTTGAAGCGATCCAGATCGATGCAACAGACTGCAATCAGCTTGCGCTGACGCCTGGCGGTCACCATTGCCCGACGAAGCCGATCCTCCAACAGGGTTCGATTGGGCAACCCGGTCAGAAGGTCATAGTGGGAACCATGGACGACCTGGTCATAAAGCTGTCGATGTTCGATCGCCATGCAACCGAGATCGCAGATGCTGCGGATGGTTTCGCGAATGGCGCCGTCCGGCGGTGCCTGGCGCCTGTCGAATACGGTCACCATGCCCGTCGCTTCTCCGGAACCAGATCTCAAGGGCGACGCCATGCAGAGCTTAACGCCGGTTTTCAGGATTTCCCGGAAGGCAGGGCAGCTGGGTGCGGGCCCTTCACGCGATCCCGAAATTGCTTTCCAAGCCAGGCTCTCGGATCGTGCCTGGGATCTTTCCTGGGACCGGGCCAGGTTGACGGCGGCGGGTGCGACCGAAGCCGGACGGACAGCCCGCGGGGGGAATCCAGCCTCGGCTTCGATGTGGAACTGGTCCCCGGCAAGCACAAAGATGGCAATTGATTTGGGGGAATAGAGCGCTACGAAGGCATCGGCCATCAATTGCATGGTCGAAGGAAGTGAACGGTGGGCGAGGATGGCGGAAAATATCGCGTTCTTGCTCTGTTCCCACTTCTGCATGCGCATGGTTTCAGAGAGGTCGCGAAAGATGACGACCGTTCCCAGGATCTGACCTTGACGCAGGACCGAGGTACCGGCGCAGGTAGCGGGAAATCTGCTGCCGTCTTTGCGGCAAAAGACGGAATTGTCTTCTTCCTGGGCCGGCGCAAGCTGCTTGGTACCGGACGCCGCTTGGTGTAAATCAGTTATGCCGCGCGCGGGGAGGTGACGAGCAAACACCTCTTCCGGTTTGCCGAGAACTTCTTCAGCAGTCCATCCGGTCATCCTCATCGCAGCGGAATTGATAAAGGTCGTCCGCCCCTTTGCATCCGTGGCGTAAACGCCGTCGGCCACAGACTCCAGCAGCAGGCGGTTCAATTTATTCAAGGGGAGCGAAGGCTCATCGGCATCCTGTGTGGCCTCTTCACCGATCTCCGAGAGCTCCAGGGACTTTCCTACCGAAGTCGCGGCCGAGGGTGTGGCGTACGCAGTGTCCATGGGTGGATCATCGTCCCCGGGGGTTGGGACTTTAACAGCGGCCGACGATTCAGAGTGCCGCCATCATCGGTAATAGGCAGGCGGGATGACAGAAGCGGTAGTTCGGCGCTGGGGGCTGCCATCCCACCATGAGTTCAGACGAGAAGCCAGAATGTAGCTACAATAAGCTCATGATCGTTTGGGACGAGACCAAACGGAGCAAGCGCAAGAGTCAGACTGACTGGAAGCGGGTGAAGGCAGTCAGAGAGAGTGACCCGATCCCCTATTCGCCGGAAGACGGTCCTTATGACCCGAACGACGCGAAGGCCGCCAAGGCCTATCTTTCGGCGGCGGTCATCCGGCGGCCCGGACAACGCGGGAAACAGAAATCCGCGACAAAGCAACTTGTGTCCCTTCGTCTCTCTCCCGCCGTTCTCGAGTACTTCAAGGCTACCGGTCCAGGATGGCAAACGCGGATCGACGAAGTTCTGAAGAAAGTAGCCAAAAAGTAGAGATTAACGTCTAACGGCCGCCTCTTGAGAACAGTAGGTCCCCGTTCGGCTAGTCGCGGCAATCCGGGGCAGGTAGGGCAGGCTCTCCCCTCCGCTCCCTGATTTCCTGTACGGTCTGCACCAATTTGCGAAACTGCCTCAGCGGTGTTTTTTGGCTGGGACGGACTTCTTTGCGGGCGGCGATTTTTTCGCCGGTTCGGCCTTCTTGATGGCTTTGACAGGTGGTTTGGAGGCCACCACCTTCTTTACGTGGTTGCTGCTTTTGGCGGCAGGCTTGGCCGCGGGCGGCGGTTTTACTGCGGCAGGACGAATGGCCTTGGATGGGACCGGCTTGGCCGCAGCCGCTTTGGCAGGCGCGGCCTTGGCGGGCGCAGCTTTTACCGCAACCGCTTTCGTGGGCAACGCTTTTTTGGCGACAGGGGCAGAGCTGTGAGCATGGCTGGGGGTACGGCTCGGGGGGGCGGCGGGTTTGGCAGCCTTGGCCATCACATGGACTTTGGCCTGCTTGGTGGGCGCCACCACATGAAGGGTGGGACTTGGTGCCGTCTTCGCCGCGGCCGGAGCTACCTTGGCGGCAGCAGCCTCGGGCTTGTGGTTGGCGTGTGCCTTGCCTCCTCCATTGCCCGATTCATTTTCCGCATGGGCCTTCTTGGGCGGCGGCGGACTCTTCTTCGCTACCGGCGGAAAGCTATCCTCAGGCTCGCCGTCCTCTTCCTCATCTACCTCGTCGATCGTCTCCTCATCGTCGAGTTCCAAGGGCTCCCCGTCAAAAGCGGCTTCCTCGGCAGCTTCCTCAGCAACTTCTTCCACCGGAATCTTGGTTTTTGCCTCCCCGGATTTCTTCGAGCCTCGGGTGCGGCGTACGGTCACCGGGGGCGGCGGAGCCGGGCGGCGAATAGGGTTCCAGGAAGGCGCGCAATTGCTCGTCGGTCTCCAATTTGCCGTCGATGACCCCCAGGAATAGCCCGGAAATCATCTCGTCATAACCCGGCACCTCGGGAGTAATGCGCAGTTCCTGGAGCAAGGCATGGGGAATCTTCTGCCGCGCCTCCGGCCAAACGGTGAAGAAGTTCTTATATTTGGCCTGAATTGCCGGGGACTTGGAGGTCAAGCCAAGCCAAAGGACAGCTTGTGGATCAGCGGATGGTAAACAGCTTCCAGGTGGCTGAAGGAGTGACTGCTTCTTTGCCGCTTAGCTGCTTATTGAACTCTTTGGCTGCATTGTCGAGATTGTCCCATTCCGCGACAAAACCGGGGCGAACAAAGGTGGCCTTCAGGGCCGCCAGGTCTTTGGGTGAAAGCTTGGCTGTAAGATGATGCACGGAAGCCGCTGAAATGTCAGGGCTTACGCCTTGCATCTGCAACTGGGTCACCAGCTTGCGCATTTCCTCGAGGCCCGGCGCATCGGCCGACGCTGTGGTCCAGGCGGGAAACAGATGATGCATCCAGCCTTCGCGCCTCCATGGCCGCCAGCACCCGCAATCCGTCCTCTTCATGGCCGATTTCTTCCAGCTCGTAGCCTCGATGATAGGGCGAGAGAGCCTCGATCGCCTTCTCTTCCTTGGCATTCTGGAAACGCGTCTGGGTGCGCTCGTCCAGTTCCCAGCCCAGGCGCGCCACCAGCCGGGTGGCCCGGAGCAAGCGGGAGGGCTCCTCCAAAAATCCGTAATTGCTTACCAGGCGCAGCTGCCGGGCTTCGATGTCCGCGACGCCGTTCAGCGGATCCATCAGCAAGCCGTAAGAATGCTCGTTCAGCGACAAAGCCATGGCGTTGGCGGTAAAGTCGCGGCGGCGGAGATCCTCCAGGATCGTGTCCCAGTAGTAAACCGGCTTACCCGGCTTGGGGTATTCCTCGCGGCGGGCGCTCGAGATCTCAACCGTGACGCCGACCGGAAAACGGAAGAAGAGAGTCCGTGAAGGCTCATGCTCGCCCCACAGCTTCCCTCCCGATTTCTCCAACGATTTCTTTAACTTAAGAGCATTTCCCTGAACGGTCACATCAAGATCGAAGACCGGCGAGCCGCTGGTGAGGTCGCGAACCGCGCCACCGACCAAAAATACGGTCATCCCAGCTTCGCGAGCTGCCTCACGGATGTGCTGGAGCGCGTTCTGCTGGTGTATGGAGAGACGGTTCTTGAGGAGATAGATATAGTCGGGCATGCCTTACGTTCAGCTCCGCCCGCCACTGAGATTGCGGCTAACATTCGCCATGTGAACACCTTAGCGGCAAACTCACGCTACGAACAAACACCTAAGTTACCATACTGGGGAGCGCCCTTGGCTACAGGCTTGCACAGCTTTCGCTGCGCTCCTTTGCACGATTCCCGGTGCTCTTGCGGAACATGCGACAATCCAGCTGGGCGAATTTCCGCCGGTCGCTAACCGGGTGCGAGGCGCCCGGGCCAGCGGAGGCCCGACTCCATGCCAGTCAGCCGTAAGAAAGTCATCGTAAGAAAGTTGAGCCGGGACTGGCTTGTCCGGGTATCTGCCTCCGTCGGCCTTTGTTCACGACGAACAAGTAGAAGTGCTCGACCTGGCCGGCAAGCTGGTCTCCGTGCAGATGTCTGAGGTGAAATGGATCTGCTTCGTGCGCGACTTTCAGTCCGGCGATGCCAACCAACCTGAGCGTTTGCTGCGCAAGACATTTGTCACCCGTCCCCGCAGCCAGGGTCTTTGGATCCGGGCACGGCTCAAAGACAACGACTTGATCGAGGGGCTGGCGCAGAACGACACGACTTTGCTGGATGGGAGATGGGCTGTTCCTCATTCCGCCGGATACCCGATCGAACACCCAGCGGATCTTTCTGCCGCGGCAGGCAGTGACGGAGCTGGATGTGCTGGCGGTGATCAAGACGGGAAGCGCGGCGAGGGCCCTTCCGAGGTCGTGCAGGAGAGCCTGTTCAAACCACAGAATTCGATCTAAGAGTCCGGTACAATCCCCAGCATGAAGCTAGCCGAACTCGCCCGTGTCCTTGGGGCCAGCTGCCACGGCGATCCGGACCAGGAAATTACCGGGGTCGAAGGGATTGAAAGGGCTGGTCCCGGCCAGCTGACCTTTGTGGCCAACCCCAAGTACACGCCGTTTGCCCGCACGACCAAAGCAGGGGCAGTTTTGGTGACCGAGGACTTTCCGCAAATCGAAGCGGCCACCTTGCGAACGGCGAATCCCTACCTGGCCTTCGCCCGCGCCATCGATATCTTCCGCCCGCCCCGCATTATCCGCCGGGGATTCACCCTACGGCGGTGATCGACCCCAGCGCCACGATTGGTGAGGACGCGCATATCGGGGCCTATGTCGTGGTCGGAGCAGGGGTGGTGATCGGGTCCGGCGCCACCCTGTTACCCCATGTAGTCATTTACCCGAAGGCACACATCGGAAAACATTTCTTTGCCCACGCCCACGCAGTGGTGCGGGAAGAGTGCCGTCTGGGCGACGGCGTGATCCTGCAAAACGGAGCGGTCGTCGGCTCGGATGGCTTCGGATTTGCCAAGGAGGATGGCGGCACATGGCATAAAATCACGCAGAGCGGCGCGGCGATTTTGGGGGACCGGGTGGAGGTTCAAGCTAATTCCTGCATCGACCGGGCCAGCGTAGGCAACACGGAGATTGCCAGCGGGGTCAAGATCGATAACCTGGTTCAGGTGGGGCATGGATCGTCCGTTGGAGAGAATACCCTGGTTTGTTCCCAGGTGGGATTGGCGGGATCGTCTGGTGTCGGAAAGAATGTTGTGCTCGCCGGGCAGGTAGGGGTAGTCGGTCATAGTTTCATCGGCGATGGTGTGGTGGTCACCGCGCAATCGGGAGTGCCTGGGGATGTGGCTCCGGGCAGCGTGATCAGCGGTTCACCGGCATTCGAACACCGTGCCTGGATGAAAAGTGTGGCCGCATTCAGACGTCTGCCAGATCTCGTCAAACAGGTGAACAAGAAGTCCTAAGAATTTGTAGAGTCATGCTTTATTGAGTCTATTGGAGCTTGGTTCGCCTGCAACAAACAGATTCGGGCGGCAGCACATTTCCCAAACCAAGCATCTTACTTCAGTCGCAATGCCGGCAGAACCAACCTATCGGAGAAACGGGGAAGCGTTGCATCTGGTCGAGAATCCTGTTCGCGTATTGCTGCTTGATGATGATCCCGAGAACCTGTTGCTGCGCGCCGCCATCCTGCGCAAGCACGGTTACCTAGCCGACACCGCAGGAACCATCGGCGAGGCGGAGAAACTGCTCAACAAAATTGATATCGCTGTGCTCGACTACCACCTGGGCGCGGGCCAGTTCGGCACGGAAGTGGCCAGCGTCCTTCGCCAGCGACGGCCGGAAGTGCCGATCATCATTCTTTCCGCCACCCTGGAGCACCGCTTCGGCGGGGTCGAAGATATGCACCTCCTCAAGGGCTACAGTTCGGTCGATGATCTGATCGCCGCCTTGCGTTCATTTGAGGCCAAGCACCGCGGAAGACCGGTGGTAGTCGATGCGCGGGATTTCTTCTACTCCCGCATCAGCATGGCGATCGGAGAGGACGTTGTGCTCGAGATCCTTGATGGCAAGGGAGAATGGATGTACGTGAACGAGTCCTGCGCTCGCTTGCTGGAGCGGCCACGGGATTGGTTTCCAGGCAAGAACATGTTCGACGAGATGCCCGATCTGGCGGCTGACTGGAGAGAGATTCTGCGCACCGTTGCGGAGAAGCGCGAGACATACATCGATCGAACGTATCGAGGGTTGTTGAATTTGCCGCGGAAGGGCGAAGAATGGGTGTGGAATGTGCTCGCGTTTCCGCTCACGTTGCACAACGACGAGACGGGGGTGGTTTTGACCGCGCGTATCCTGGAACGGAAGACGTTGTTGTGAGGAAAGCCCTCACAGCCCACCAACAAATGCTGGGTGCCCCATTCAAGCCCTGTTTTGGGCTTGAGTGGGATAATGCCTCTCGATGTGCCGCTTCTCATTTGCAGGCAGTTTGTACTTCGTGCCCTGATACGGCGGCGCCCCGAAGGAGTCTGAGTCATAACCGAACCCAATAAGAGCAGGACGGGTACCCACGTTCGCCTCAGCGTTCCCGTCCAGGCGAACGTGGGGCACCCGTCCTGTTTTTATTGGGTTTGGTTATGACACTGTGCCTGGCCGCATGCCGGTCGCGGTTTGTTGAGGCCACCATCGTGAATCAGGGCCCGGCTTTGCACGTGATGGAGTTTGATTATCCCAGCGCCAGCTTTGGCGCGAACGTGCTGGCGGCCGGCGGCAAATTCCATTACCGCTTCAAGGTTCAGGGGTCGGGACCGCTATCGCTGCAATATGAGGACGGGGAAGGTCATACCCATACCGCCGCAGGTCCGAATGTGGACCTGGGCGATCAGGGTTCACTGCTGGTGACTGTCAGCCCCACGGGGACAGTCACATGGGCGCCAAGCCTCACCAATCCGAAATAGCGCTACTTAACGACGGACTGGAAAAGACTCGACTGCAAGAGGCTGGAAAACTGGCTGTCTGAAGAGGCGAAGCGCACGTCCAATGTTCCGCCGCTCGAGTTGATGGTGGTGTTGTCGATGGCTTCCTTCTCTGCCGGAGTGCCACTCACTTTCTTGTACAGCGCCGCGGCGTTCAGCAGCGAAGCCATGGTGGCGGCGGAAATGGTGTCCGGAGTAATGACGTCGAGCGAGAACTTGACCCCGTTGTCAAAGTTCATCGAGTAGCGGGAACTGAGCAGCCGTTTCTTCACCGTGTCATAGTCGGTTAACTGCGAAGCGTCTCCCAGCACGGAACGCATCATGGTCTGCGTGCCTTCCTGATCGAGAACGCTCCATACGGCATCGGTGTCGACGGATGCCATCTGGCCCAGCATGGCACTGTTCGTCAGAAAGCTGGGCGCCATGCCGTCACGCGCATCGAGCGCTGACTTGAGCGATTCGGTTTGCCCAAAGACCATGGTCGTCGGATTCAGGAAGACGACCTGCATGCCCGATTGGCCCATGGGATATACCTTGTTCTCGCGGTAGAGGATGGGCTTTACCTTGCGCTTTTTGAAGTTAGCCAGGATGTCGTCGAGGGAGAACTGGCCTTGCGCCAAGCCAACGATACGAGTGTCCCCTCCCTTTTTAAACGAAGCAAAAGCTAATTCTTCAATGTCATGGTTTTCATCGAGGCCTGAGGTACGGAGGGCCTGCTCCAACTGCTTGAGCTCAGGCGGGAGCACACGCGCCTTGAGATCCATCGCGGCTTGCGAATTCTGCATGGCGTGATAGTCGACGACGATCAGCTGCTGAACATCCTTAGGTATTGCGGCGCGCGCATCCTGGCCGAGCTGAGCGGCCGTTGCGGGTAGTGTCAGCGCGAGAGCGAGACCGGCCATGGCGCTCGTTTGCATGTATTTCGTGACTTGCTTCAATGGGTCATTCCTTCCCTGGGGGGACTACATTCAACAAATGTAAGCAGTTATTTGAGCGATTTCACGCTGATCTTGCCAGTCCGGCCCGAGCGATTTGGGCTTTTCCTGGTAGAAATCCCCGTTCAAGGCGATTTCCCCGGCTCCGATCTTTGTTTAACCGCTTCCAACCCAGCTTTCTCTATCTTATGCTTTGCTGGAGCCGGCGACGGGCCAATTGAGTGGCTGCTTGAGCCGCCGTTCGAGAATCCTCTCCTCCGGCGTAAACCCACTTATTAGACGTACCCACTCACTATCACGCTCAAAGGCCTGTTCCGGAAGTAGACCGATGAGTTCTGCGTCTACAACCTTGGTGCCATGGGTAGCCGCCAGGCGATTCACCGCGGCATAGGCGTGGCCTACGGGGGTGAGACGGAAATCCGTGATGTTAAGGGAGATCTGGGCCCGGCCTTGGACCAGAACGCCCATCGCCTTGACCCCTTCCAGGCCGCCATTGGAGGCCCGCAAAGCCCTGGCGATCGCCCGCGCGGCGGTAACGTTGGGGCGGTCCAGATAGAGGTTGTAGGCGATAAGGAACTTGCGCGCTCCGACAGCGCTGGCCCCAGCGGTGGGGTGCAATTCAGGGCCTCCCAAATCAGGATGACGTGCGGCGTCGCGCGACACCAGCTCCCGCAGGCCCTCGAATTGCCCCTGCCGCACCTGCTCCAGCAGCGCCCGGTCGGGTCGGGACGCGGCCGCCTCGTAGAAATAAATGGGGATGTTGTAGCGGCTCCAGATTTCGAGGCCGGCCTGACGAGCCAGGATGGCGCACTGGGCAAGCGAGATCCCTGAGATGGGAACGAAGGGGATGACGTCGGTGGCGCCGATGCGGGGATGCACTCCGCGCTGTACGGTCAGATCAATCAGTTCCGCGGCCCTGCCGGCAGCGCGAACAGCTGCCTCCACCACCGCCAGCGGCCGCCCGGCGATGGTCACCACGGAACGATTGTGGTCGCTGTCCATGGACCAGTCGAGCAAGGAGACGCCATCGACACGCATGGCGTCCAGGATGGCGTGCACCTTTTTACGATCGACGCCCTCGGAGAAGTTGGGCACGCACTCGATTACGATCTCGTCCATAAGACTTCGGTTCTCTGCAGGCTGCGGAAAAGTCCGCGTTTGTGTCAGGGCACGACTGTACAGCTTTCGAAAACTCACTACGACGGGCACGGGTTCAGCCGTGCCACATTGGGCGAAGACTGATGAGGGCTTTAGCCCCTGAGGTACGGCTTTTCAATGATTCGCGGCCAAAAACGTACCTCCGCGGCTAAAGAGCTTGCGGAAAAAGTCGTTGAACCTCGAAGAAATCGTCCCTTAGCGGCTAAAGCCGGCCCTGTTCTTAATCACTTACGTACGAGCTGAAGCTCGTACCCTTCAAAGCCAGAGTTTTTCCGCAAGCTGTAAAGCCGTCTCCGCTGAACCCGTGCCCTTCGTAGTGACGTTTTCCGCGGCAGGTCTACGCCGGCTATTTCCACCAGGTATAGCCAATGGAGAACTGTACGCTTGCGTTCACGCCTGGGTTGGCATCACCCATGCTGGCATTCGAAATATGCACCGCATTCGCCGCTATCGAGATGGACTGTTTTGGCTTGACGAAGTAGTGCACGCCCAAACCAAACTGCGGGGTGTAGTTGAAAACACTAGTCCCCAGATGATTAGGCACCGGGTACGGCCCGATCGGTGGGAATTTGTGATTGGTCCAGATGAGACCGCCCGCACCCTGAATCCAGGGCAGGAAGTGACCTCTACTACGGAAGTCCCAGCGCAAAATGGCCGGCGTGATGCTCAATCCGGTGTAGGTCCCGCCGGTGGGAAACAGGTTGCTGCAGGTCAACGGCACGCCAGGTTGCTCGTAGCAGTTGGCGCGCAGGTATTTAGGGGTATACGCCTGCCACAAGGGCATGAATTCCGCAGCCAGTTCAAATTGGCCATTCAGGATGCCCTTGCCGGCAGGAGCCGTCAGCACCTTGCCGGCATGCATGCCGGCCCATAGAAATTTGTAGGCCCCGCGGTTCCCTGTACCGAAGCCGCCGTTCACAAAGGGGCCAAACTCCCATGGCTTGCCAGCCAAGAGGTTTTCCGCCGGACGCTCAGAGGGGTCGCTGGCGGAGGATTGTGCGCCGGCGACCGCGGGCAAGAGAAGTGCAAACGCAACCATGAGCACAGCAGCAATTCGATAGCGTGGCATTCCGCTTGGCATGGTGATATTCGTCTTCCCTTCTGTCAAATCAGTGTCTATCTTGAGCGTTTAAGGCAGGCAGAGGCGGAACTGTCTTTTGCGAGGATACAGTTGCGGGACAAGACGGGAGGAAGCCTATTTGCGACCGGGTGATCAGCCAGCGACTTCTTCGTACTGCGTTGCGTCCAGATCGAAGTTCGAGTAGACGTTCTGCACATCGTCCAGGTCTTCCAGCGCTTCGAGCAGGCGGATCATCTGCGCCGCCACGGCGCCCTCGAGCTTGGTGTAGGTGGACGCGATCATCGTGATCTCAGAGACTGTGGGCTCGACCTTGGCTGCCTTGACCGCATTCGCGACCGCATCGTAGGCGGAAGGGTCGGTCAGGATTTCCCATGTATCGCCCTCGTCGTTCAGATCTTCTCCACCGGCGTCGAGAACGATGTTCATCAGCTTGTCCTCATCTGCCTCGGACTTGGGGACGGCGATCAGGCCCTTTTTGGCAAACATGAAGCGGACAGAATTGGGTTCGCCCAGGTTGCCGCCGTTTTTTGAGAAGGCATGGCGCACTTCGCTTACGGTGCGGTTGCGATTGTCGGTGGTCACTTCGACGATGAGGGCGACGCCTCCGGGACCGTAGCCCTCGAAGGAGATTTCCTCATAGATCGACCCGGGCAATTCACCGGTGCCGCGCTGAATGGCGCGCTTGATGTTGTCTTGCGGCATGTTCTCCGCTTTAGCAGCGGCGACAGCGCCGCGCAGCCGGGGATTGGCATCGACATCTCCCCCGCCCTGGCGAGCCGCCATGGTGATTTCCCTGATCAGACGCGTGAAAATCTTGCCGCGCTTGGCGTCAAGTGCGCCTTTTTTGTGCTTGATTGTGGCCCATTTGGAATGGCCGGACATAGCAACCTCTGCTGCCTCTAAGAAGGCTGAACTCACCGCGAAGCGAACCAAGAAGTCGCGGCGAAAGGCGAGTATAGCACCTTGAGAGTTGTGGTTCCCACCCCTGGGAAAACGGCGAAGTAGAAAGATTTTCTTCCGCGGCTAACGTATCCATTCTATTTACTCAAGATGTTGCGGGAAAAATCCATGAACGAAGGGCACGGGTTCAGCCGTGCCATATTGGGCAACAACTGATGACGGCTTTAGCCCCTGAGGTACGGCTTTCCAACAGTTCACGGCGAAGAACGTACCTCAGCGGCTAAAGCCGTCTCTCGCGTATGCCTGTTACGGCACGGCTGAACCCGTGCCCTTCGTTCAACAAGTTTTCTGCGCAACCTCTTCAGGCTTGCCCTTGGTTCGGTTCCCGTAGCCTGAAGAGCTAGCTTTGGCGCGGGCGGCGGAAAGCATAGACGACGGCGAGCAACGGGGGCGCCAACAGAATGCCCCAGAAAGGAATGACAATGCCGAGCACGATGGGCACCAGGATCGAAGCCCAGACGGGCACGCGCGTGACCCGCTTCATGATCAGCGGCTGCAACATCAATTGATCGATCACCACGATCACGGCGTACATGCCCAGCAGGAAGCACAGGCGGTACATATCGGGTTGGCTGACCAGGATGGAGAAAGCGGGCCCGAGCAGAGCAATCACCCCGCCAATGTTGGGGACCAGGGTCATCAGGCCGGCGACCAGAGCCCAAACCGGCGCT
The DNA here is from genome assembly GCA_963793525.1 of uncultured Acidobacteriaceae bacterium. Classification (GTDB taxonomy): domain Bacteria; phylum Acidobacteriota; class Terriglobia; order Terriglobales; family Acidobacteriaceae; genus PALSA-350. The sequence continues at coordinate 63,962 of CAWCAZ010000004.1, read as the reverse complement.
AGAGGCACCTTCAACAGCAGGAGCCCGATCAGCCACAACACCGCGACGCAGAGCCCTTCAATAGTGACAGCGCGCCACCAATTGACCAGGGCCGTGCCCGCCGTTCGCAGGTGAAGCGCACTTTTGGTGGAAAACTTACCCGGGACGGGTCCGCCGGCGCTGAGGGCCGTGGGCTTTGACACTGCGGGCAGATCGACCGCGGGCGGGTCGTTGGGTACAGGATCCCCGGGAATGGCGTCCTGATCTGGCATGGCCAATACCCCCGACAATACTCCAGCTAGGAGGCCAAATGCCACAACGGGAATTCGGCCACAGGGGGGAATGCCGCCCAGGGGAGGGGCGGTAGTCATGCAGACACTGCCCGGTTTGGACAAAACTGCTAGCCTAGAAGTATGAAATTCGGCGTCCTCGTCTTTCCTGGGTCCAATTGCGACCACGATGCGTATTACGCTCTGCGCGAGATCGCTGATCAGCCCGTGACTTTTCTTTGGCACGAGTCGGAGGATCTGGAGGGCTGCGACGCCATCCTGGTGCCGGGCGGATTTGCCTATGGGGACTACCTGAGGACGGGGGCGATCGCCCGGTTTTCGCCGGTGATGCAGTCGGTGAAGCGGTTTGCCGCCGGTGGCGGGCTGGTGCTGGGCATCTGTAACGGCTTCCAGATTTTGTGCGAGAGCGGAATGCTGCCGGGGGCGCTGCTCAGGAACGCCGGGCTGCGCTACATCTGCAAGCAGGTGTACGTGCGGACTGAGACCAATCGCAGTCCCTTCGCCCAGGCGCTGACCCCGGGCCAGGTATTGAAGATTCCCATCGGGCACATGGAGGGAAACTACTTCTGCGACCCTGGCACGCTGGCTGAGCTAGAGCGCAGCGACCGGGTTGCCTTCCGCTACTGCACCCAGTCTGGGGAGGTAACCTCCGCCGCCAACCCCAATGGCTCCATTAGTTGCATTGCGGGGGTATATAGCGAGGGGCACAATGTGCTGGGTATGATGCCCCATCCGGACCGCTCGAGCGAAGGGATCCTTGGCTCGTCGGACGGCTTGTTATTGTTTGCCTCACTGGCCAACGCAATGGCCCGGTAGGTCAGGAATTTCATGATCGATATACACCATCATTTGTTGTTTGGCCTGGATGACGGACCCTCCGATATCGAGATCTCGGTGGCCATGGCCGAAATGTCGATGCAGAACGGGGTCACGCACATCGTGGCCACACCCCATTCGAGCGAGCATTTCAAGTTCGACCCGGTGGAGAATCTGGAACGCCTGGAGATGATCCGCACACGACTGGGAGACCGCATTTCGCTTGGTTTGGGCTGCGACTTTCACCTCATGTTCGACAACATCGAGGACGCCATCGCCAACCCGGCGAAGTATTCCATCAACGGCAAGCAATATCTGCTAGTGGAGTTCCCTGACCACGGAATCTCGCAGAACATGAAGGAGATCTTTTTTCGGCTGAGCACGGCCGGGTTGACCTCGATCATCACCCATCCGGAGCGCAACCCGCTGTTGGCCCGCCACCCCGAACGCATGGCCGATTGGCTCCGCTCGGGCTGTTTAGTGCAGATCACTGCGGCTTCGTTGACCGGCCGCTTTGGCAAGGTGGCGCAGCGCGTTTCCCACGAGCTGCTGCGGCGGAACTGGGTGAACTTTCTGGCCACCGATGCGCACGACCTCCAGTCGCGGCCTCCGATGCTGCGCGATGCGTATCAACTGGTATCGGACAAATACGGGGTCGAGACCGCGGACCGGTTGTGCCTGCACAATCCTCGCGCAGCGTATTTCGGGGAGAGCCTCCCGCCTCAGCCTGAACCGGAAGGACTGCATCCGGAGTTGGACCCTAAGCATTCCTCGGGACTGCTCAGCAAGATGTTCGGCTGGTAGGGTAAGGAATTCCGAGCCCCGAATTCCGCGCCAGGGGTTAGCGATTCGGCCTTGACGACGTGCCTTGTATCATCTTGGCGTAATGCCGAGGTGGTTTGCATGAAACTCAGGATGGTCTTCTTCCTATCCTCGTGCGCTCTCCTACTGAGCGTGTCGTTGCCAGACTCGGCCCGGGGCGCTCCCGTTGCAAATGTTGCGATGCAGCCTTTTATGGCGCAGGTGGATCGCGTGGAGGCGACACTTGGGTATCTCGGCCAGCCGCTGGCAGAGCAGGATCGGGAGCGAATCAAAGCGATCGCCGCCGGGCGGGACACGGGATCAGCGGTCTCTCAGGTCGAGGCGATCTTAGATAAGTATGTACTCGCAGTGGTGACGATTAGTCCGGAAAGCCGCGTCGACGTGAAGCGCGGCGCGGCGGCGCCGGAACTGATTCAGAATGGCACCCGGTCTTTCCTGGTAAAGGTCATCAACCAGCCGGGCATCACCGCTCCTCTTGCCGTGAGCAGCCCCAACAGCGGCCAGGTCTACATCACTTCCTCCGGCGACCACGAACCTAAACAGCGTCTGACTGCATCCGATGTGGCCCAACGATGGGCGGATATTTCGTTGTTCGACCATCCTCCCATGGAAGCGAGGCTCTCGGGTTTGCCCTTGGAATATCGGGTGCTCACGATCTCCAGCCGTGACGCCGGTCAACGCTCGGCAAAAATCAGCTTCAATGTCGGGCAAGGAACACAAGATGTCGGTTTTCTGAACGAGATCCCGGTCCTCTTCGAGATCGTGCCCGTCCATTCGATTCAGCTTCATGTGCTGGACCCGAATGGTCAGCCGACGATGGCTTCATTTATCTTTCGCGATAGCCTGGGCCGTATCTATCCCAATCCCGTCAAGAGGCTCGCGCCGGACTTCTATTTTCAGCCACAGGTATATCGTGGCGATGGCGAATCCATTCAACTGCCGCCCGGCTCGTACACGATCACCTACACCGGCGGCCCTGAATACATAACAGATACAAGACAGCTCACAGTAACGGGCCGTATGCCGAGCGAACTGACCTTCCGTCTCAACCGCTGGATCGATCCCGTAAAGAGTGGATGGTATTCCGGGGACGACCATATTCATCCGGCAGGCTGCTCGCATTATGAGAACCCGACTGAGGGAGTCTCGGACGACGATATGGGACGGCAGGTCCGGGGAGAGCATCTGAACGTGGGCGCCGTGCTGGTGTGGGGACCCTGCTTCTACTACCAGACTCACTTTTTTCGCGGCCAGCATGATGACCCAAGCTCGACGCGGAGTTCCCTGCTCCACTATGACCTCGAGGTTTCCGGATTCCCGTCGGACCACTCCGGACACCTGGTGCTGCTCAATCTTAAGAAGATTAATTATCCCAACACGAAGCGCATTGAAGAGTGGCCGACGTGGGACTTACCCATCCTGCAATGGGCGAAATCGCAAGGGGCGGTGGCTGGATTTGCGCACTCCGGCTGGGGTCTTGATGTGCAGACGGATGCTTTACCGAACCTGGCCGTGCCTCCCTTTGACAGCATCGGAGCCAATGAATACATCATGGATGTGACGCACCCCGGCGCGGTCGACTTCATCTCCGCGGGCGATACGCCCTACGTTTGGGAGCTGAATATCTGGTATCAGACTTTGAACGTTGGGTTTCGCACTCGTATCTCCGGCGAAACCGATTTTCCCTGCATATATGACAGCAGAGTGGGCGAAGGACGAACGTACGCCAAGATCAGCGGTCCGCTGACCTACGACAACTACACCAAAGCGGTGCGCGATGGCGCTGTCTATGTTTCCGATGGCCGCAGCCATCTCATGGACTTCGCCGTGAACGGCAACGAGATGGGCGTGAAAGGCAGTCAGGTTGATCTGGCAACACCGGGCACGGTATCGGTGAGCGTCACGGCGGCCGCGTATCTCCCGGTAAAACCGGATACGGCTCTCGATGAACTTCCCTACAACGAAAGGCCCTACTGGCATCTGGAGCGAGCGCGTATGGGCGCCACGCGCAAGGTTCCTGTGGCCGTTGTGGTCAACGGAGAAGCCGTGGCGACGAAGGAAATTGTCGCGGACGGAACCGAGCAGAAGCTCAAGTTCGAGATACCAATGAACAAGAGCAGTTGGATAGCGGTTCGCATACTTCCCTCGTCCCATACCAACCCTATCTTTGTCCTGGTGGGCGGCAAGCCTATCCGGGCATCCAAGCGAAGCGCGGAGTGGTGCCTTCGAGGTGTCAATCAGTGCTGGAGCCAGAAACAGCCGAAGATTTCTGCCAAAGAGCTTCCGGATGCGCAGAAGGCGTACGACCATGCCCGCGAGGTCTATCGGCAGTTGATCAGCGAGAGTTCTGACCAATGAGCCGGCGATTGCTTTTCATTCTTGGTGGCTTGGTCCTGCTGGTTGCCGCGGGAGTGTGGAGATACCGCACACAAGGAAAGGCGACCGCTTGCTGGACAGCCGCAACCGGGCTCGATCGCCTTCCCTGTAGGACTTGCCGAGGACAGCAAAGGCAATCTCTACGTGGCGGCGCGCAAGCAAAATCGGATTTTGAAAATCTCTCCCGACCGGGAGGTTCGTGTGTTCGCAGGGAACGGCAAGAGGGGTTTCTCTGGCGACAGCGGCCCTGCGACGCAAGCCGGCTTGTCTTTACCGATGGGCGTTGCGGTGAATGGCGCTGGCGATTTATTAATTGCCGATACCGGCAACAACCGCATTCGACGGGTGGACGCAAAGGACAACACCATCACCACCGTGGCGGGTAATGGTTCCCTGTGGCATGGCCGGAGCAAAGTGGCAACCGCTACGACACTCTATGAGCCGGTATCCGTCGCCGTCGACGGCGATGACAATATCTACACCGGAAGCTCGGGCGGTTCTCCGGTCATGCGCGTGGATGCGATCACCCAGGAAATCTCGAAGGTGATGGGAGCAGACCTGCCGGGGGATCCACTCGCATCGTCTCCCGCCTCGGGGCCATTTTGGATAACAGCCGGCGAACATGGAGCCCTCTTCGTTGCCGATCCAACCCGCAATTCGGTCGCTGAAATCACCGGGCCGGGAAATTTGAGGACGATTGCGGGAGGACCGGTTTGCGGGTTTGCCGGTGATGGTGGACCGGGCAGCGGAGCTCTCCTATGTTTCCCGGAATCAGTTGCCGTGAGCGGAAATGAGCTCTTTATCGCAGATACAGCGAATAACCGTATCCGACGTCTGGATGTCCAGTCAGGGGTGATCACTACGGTCGCGGGGAATGGGCAGGCCGGCTATGCCGGAGACGGAGGTCCGGCCGTGCAGGCCAGCCTCAATGGTCCCATGGGGGTCCTGGCGAACAAAAAGGGCGACCTGTTTATTGCCGATACTGGCAACGACTGTATTCGACGACTGGATGCGGGGACCGGGGTGATCACAACCTGGGTGACGGCTCGGGAATTAGAGGCACCCATCCTTTGATAGCCGGGCCTACAGCAACCCGAGGGAAAACAACGAATGGCGAAGGACGATCGCACCAAGCTGATTCCCAGGAGAACACCGGAATCAGCTGCCATGTCAGCGGACGTCAAACGAGCGATGACGATAACCGCCAATCTCAACCGTCTGACGTTCAATGATGCGGAGGAAGTCCGGGCCTTATTCAGCGATCTCATCGGCAAAAAGGTGGACGACAGCTTTGTATTGATACCACCGTTTTACGCAACCGGGGGACTCGATACCAGCGTTGGGCGGAATGTCTTCGTCAATCAGAACTGCACTTTCTATGACCTCGGCGGGCTGGACATTGCCGATGACGTGATGATCGGACCGAACGTGAGCCTCATCACCTCTGGCCATCCCATGGAACCTTCTCAACGCCGCGGCTTCGTAACCGCAAAGCCCATCGCAATTGAGAGAAATGTCTGGATCGCAGCCGGCGCGACGATCATCGGCGGAGTGACTGTGGGTGAAAACTCGGTGGTTGCAGCGGGGTCCGTCGTCACCAGGGACGTTCCCCCGAATACGCTTGTCGGAGGCAACCCGGCGAGAGTGATTCGTTCGATTGGCGACTGAAGGAACCTACAGTCCCAGGCCGCCGTCTACTCCTAGAATCTGGCCGGTAATGAAGTGCGGTCCACGGGCGAAGAATAGAACGGCTTCCGCAACATCGTTGGGCGTTCCGTTGCGCCCCATCGGCGTCTTGTTGGCAAAATGCTCGTAGGCAGGATCCACTTCCCCATTCACAACCATGCCCGGAGCGACGCAATTCACGCTGATTTCCGGGGCGAAAGCCTTGGCCATGGTTTGCGTGAGCATATGGAGAGCGGCTTTCGAGGTGCAATAGTGCGCGTGCGTGGGCCAGGGATGCATGCCGCCCAACGAGCCGATATTGATAATGCGCCCCTTGGCTTCCCGCAGATGAGGATAGGCTGCCTGGGAGACGAGGAAAGGTCCGCGGGTATTGGTTTCGAACATCTTGTCCCATTGTTCGAGGGTGATCGACTGCAGTGCCGCGGTCTCGAAGGTTCCCGCGTTATTGACCAGGATGTCCAGCCCGCCAAAATGCTCCATCACGGCAGCGACGGCGGCGTGAACACTATCGGGGTTGCGCACATCGCAGGCAACAGCCATGGCCCTGACGTTGAGCAGCTGGAGAGCGCTTACCGTCTCCTGCGCTTCCGCCTTGGAACCGTTGTAGGTGATGGCGACGTCCGCTCCAGCGGCCGCGAGACCCAACGCAAGGCTCCTGCCGATGCGCTTGGCGGCGCCGGTCACCAGCGCTCTTTTGTGTTGCAGGCTTTCCATAGAGATTGATCTTACCTAGCCAGTCGCTGAAGGCCGGGCCGATCTATTGAGGCAGGGGCGTTTGCTGGGAGGGTTTGGCGCTGTTCGACTCGCCTTTCGGGGTGGTGTTGCTGGGTTGAGTCCCTTTCCCGTCGCCGTAGAGCGAGTATTGCGCGGTCGGCCGCTTCATCTTGACCAGAATCTCTTTGCTGTCGCTATCGATCTTGTAGTCATCGCCATAGGTCTGCCAGCCGTCGGCAATCACCTGCAGACGCACGGTGTCGCCGATCGGGATCACATCGATGGTAACTTTGCCGTCTTCGTCGCTTTTCAGCTCGAGCGCACCCTTGTCCTTGTCGCCTTCCATGGGATGGAAGACAACGGCGGCGTTGGGGATGGCCTTGCCATTGGTGGACCGGACCACGGTGACTTTGATGGTGCAAGTGGCGGGCGGGGGCGTGTACTTACGCCCGCCATGCTGATCTGCATGGCTTAGCAGCGGAAAACCGGCAAGCAACAGCACGAACCCCAAAATCCGGCGGTGAAACTGGACGCCCATGGCAGGAAGTATAGATGATTTCCCAAGCATTTACGCAGTCGTAATATTTGAGCGAGTTTCACTCACATTTTGAGTTTGCGGGCTTGACAAGGGTGTTGGCCCGTGGCTATCTTAGCAATTGAAGGGCGAGAGTGCTAACGCCCCAGTCGGGATAGCGTATCGCTCTCACAATCTCAACCAAACAGCTTTACTCGTAATTACCGCGAGGCAAACCCTCGTGCGAAGGAGAAGTAACGCAATGGCACCAGCAACAGCATCCGTAGCTACCAGCTTTACCCCACTTCACGACCGCATTCTGGTACGGCGTGTGGAAGAGGGCGAATCCATCCGGGGCGGCATCATCATCCCTGATTCGGCCAAGGAAAAGCCGCAAGAGGGAGAAGTCATCTCCGTTGGGAAGGGCAAGTCGAACGACGAGGGCAAGGTTTTCCCGCTGGATGTCAAGGCCGGGGACAGCATTCTGTTCGGCAAGTATTCCGGAACTGAGATCAAGATCGATGGCGAGGAATTCCTCATTATGCGTGAGGAAGAAGTACTCGGCATTCTCAAGAAGAAGTAAGCGCATCGCGGTTGCACCGGATGCGCTTTTTTATTGCTGCCTATCTGGCAGCGCACATTGTCAAGGAGAAATGGAATGGCAAAGCAAATTCTGCACGGAGAAGATTCGCGTCAGGCAATTCTGCGCGGCGTAAACACGCTGGCGGACGCGGTTAAGGTGACGCTTGGGCCCAAGGGCCGCAATGTGGTTATCGAGAAGAAGTTCGGATCGCCCACCATCACCAAGGACGGTGTCACGGTGGCCAAGGAGATCGAACTGAAGGACTCGCTCGAGAACATGGGCGCGCAAATGGTTCGTGAAGTAGCTTCGAAAACCTCGGATGTGGCCGGTGACGGCACCACGACGGCGACGGTTCTGGCCCAGGCGATCTATCGCGAGGGTGTAAAGACTGTGGCTGCCGGCGCGAACCCGATGGCTCTGAAGCGCGGCATCGACAAGGCGGTTGAAGCAGTGGTCGGCAAGCGCGACGAGCACGGCGTGGTGATCGGCGGAGCACTGGCGAAGTTCTCCAAGCCGGTGACCGGCGAAATGATTGCCCAGGTGGGCACCATTTCGGCCAACAGCGATTCGACCATCGGCAACATCATTGCCGAGGCGATGAAGAAGGTTGGTAAGGACGGCGTGATCACGGTGGAAGAGTCGAAGACTCTGGAAACCCAGCTGGAAGTGGTCGAAGGCATGCAGTTTGACCGCGGCTACCTGAGCCCTTACTTCGTAACCGATCCGGACCGCATGGAAGTATCGCTCGAAGAGCCTTACATCCTGATCCACGAGAAGAAGATCAGCTCCATGAAAGATCTTCTGCCCTTGTTGGAGCAGGTTGCGCGCAACGGCAAGCCACTGGTGATCATCGCTGAGGATGTAGACGGCGAGGCACTGGCGACCCTGGTGGTCAACAAGCTGCGTGGCACGTTGAACGTGGCGGCTGTGAAGGCTCCTGGCTTCGGCGATCGCCGCAAGGCAATGCTCGAAGACATCGCCAAGCTGACGGGCGGCAACGCGATCACGGAAGATCTCGGCATCAAGCTCGAGAACGTCAAGATCGAAGATCTTGGCCGTGCCAAGCGTGTGACCATCGACAAGGACAACACCACGATCGTCGAGGGCCGCGGTGATTCGAAGGCCATCGAAGGCCGGGTGAAGGAAATCCGCAGCCAGGTAGAGAAGACGACCTCCGACTACGACCGCGAGAAGTTGCAAGAGCGGCTCGCCAAGTTGGTAGGCGGCGTGGCTGTGATCAAGGTAGGGGCGGCAACCGAGACCGAGATGAAGGAGAAGAAGGCTCGCGTTGAGGATGCCATGCACGCTACCCGCGCCGCGGTTGAGGAAGGCATCGTCCCGGGTGGTGGTGTAGCTCTGCTGCGCTCCGCCAAGGACGTGGATGAGCTGATCAAGAAGCTCGAGGGTGACGAGAAGATCGGTGCAACGATCGTCCGCCGCGCCCTGGAAGAGCCTCTTCGCCAGATCGTCGGCAATGCCGGTGAGGAAGGTGCTGTGATCGTGGGCAAGATCATCGAGAACAACAATCCTCACTTTGGCTACAACGCTGCGACCAACGAGTACGAGGACCTGGTCAAGGCCGGCGTCATCGATCCTACCAAGGTGGCCCGCACGGCGCTGCAGAACGCAGCCTCGATCGCGGCTCTCATGCTGACGACCGAAGCCATGGTGGCCGATATCCCCGAGCCGAAGCAGGGTGCTCCGGCCGGTGGTGGTCACGGCGGCGGTATGGGCGACATGTACTAAGCAACAGGCAGTCTACAAAAGAGGCCACCCGCAAGGGTGGCCTCTTTGTTTTGGTGCGCAGTTCCCTGCTCTCCGTGGCCAGGCTGGGTTGTCGTACCGCAGCTGTCCAAAATTAGCGAGCAGATCGGGTTTGGCGTTCAGGTAATCCGTTGATTCAGTGGAACCGGGTTAGTTTCAAAGAGAATCGGGTTGGTTTGGATGATTGCCCTGGTATTCGCGTGGGTTCAGGTTCACCCAGGGCTAACGTCCTGGGACATTCTCAGCCGTCCCTACGGGACTGTTCCGATACGCCCTGATTGCTGACTTGTTTTAAGAGAGTGCTGTCCAAATCAGCCGATCGAAAAAAGATAATTTGGACAAGTCTGATTCTCAGCCGTCCCCTTCGACAAACTGCCCCGGCACGCCGGGGCAGGCAGGGCAGGCAGGGCAGGCTCTGCGGGACTGGGCTCGGCTTTCAAGCCGCGGCTCGAGTCAGACTAATCTGATTCGGCTTCAGCCGCGGCTCCGGAATCTTCTCTCCCACGTTGAGGTGCGAGTGAGCGCTATCCGCGCATTTCTCGACTGGCCGGGTCAGCCCGGACTTACGGGCTGCTAAAAAACGGCTTTTAGGGCCATTTGCAGAATGCGCGGATCCTGGGCCGAAGTGATTTGACCGAAGCTACTGTCGGTGAGGCCGCTATCAGGAAGGCCAAAGTTTACGTTGTTGAAAGCGTTGTAAAATTCGGCACGGAACTGAAGCGATACACGCTCGTCGATCTTGGTGTCCTTCAACAAGCCTAAGTCCGTATCGAAATATCTTGGCCCGCGGATGATGTTCTTGCCCGTGTCCCCAAAGGTGCCAATCGCATTCGGACCGAAAGCCGAAGTATTGAACCATTCATTCACCAACTGCGGGTGAGACCGTCCCGAACTGAGCAAAGCCTGTTTGAGTTGGGCCACCGTCAAGTCGGCACGGTCTGCCCCGTTCTGACTAAAGGAATTGTCGTAGTCGCTAAAGATCGTAAAGGGAAAACCTGTTTGCCAATTCGCTATACCTGAAAGGCTCCATCCATTGATGAGCTTATCCGCGAAACTATGGACCGGGAGGCGCGGGAAATTGTAGTTCCCAGAAATCCTGAAGGTCTTATTCACATCGCCATCGCTGGGGCCGTAGTCAAAATACCGTCCGCAGGTGCACGTATTGGTGCCGTTCCCTCCAGGAGATCCGTTCGGACCAAAATCATCCAGTGCCCGCGCCCAGGTGAAATTGGTCAGGAAGGAGAATCCGTGAGAGAAGCGCTTCTGAAGACCCAGCTGCACCGCGTTATAACTGCTGCCCACACCCGAATTGATGGAATCGATAAATCCGTACGTCGGATAAACCCGGCGTTGCTGCGTGTTGTCTTCTGTCGATTGTCCCGGAATGTAAATGGCGGGGTTGATTTGCAGCAGCCCGGATTCCTGATCGCCTGTACCACCCAAGTAAGTTCCTTTGTTTCCGATATAGGCGGCACGAATCAGGAAGTCCGATTTGAGTGCGCGTTCCAAGGTGAGGTTCCAAGTCAACACCTGGGGAAGGCGAAAATGCCGGTCGAAGATTTGCGTAAACGAAATATCCTGCGGGAAGGTGGCATCCGATCCAGGGTTTCTGGGGCCAAATTGTTGCGGGAAGGGATTGGCCAGCCCTCCGCTTCCATAGGGATCAGTAAAGTTGACGTCGGAAAGACTTACGATCGGAGCAAATGGGGGGACTCCGACTATATCTTCAAAGGATACGGTGTTCGGTCTTTCGTAATAGTAGCCGGCGCCGCCACGAACGCTGGTATTTCCATCGGCTGTCAGGCGATAGGCAAATCCAATGCGCGGGCCAAGATTTCCCAGGTTGTTATAGATCGACGAGTTAGGACAGCCGGCGTCGTGGTTACTTCCGCCAAAGATCAAGTCCTGCGGGGAGTTAGGATAACGCTGCGATTGCGCGCCCGGCACGAAACATGCAACTCGTCCCAAGCTGTCTGTATAAGGAAGGAAAGGATCCCAACGCAGCCCAGCGGTGACGGTGAATGCTGGAGTCATGTGCCAGGTGTCCTGGATAAAAGTATTCCAGTTGTAACCGGTAAAATTAAGGTACAGGCCGCCTGCCTGGGTAAAGCCTGATACATCTCCCAACATGAAGTCCGCGACATTGTCTCCGGAAAGAGTGTTATTGAAAGCAAAAATGCCGGCGGCCTGATAGGTATTCGACATGGGAGCTCGAATGCGCAAGAACTCGCCCCCGAATTCTATGTCGTGGGATTTCCTGATGAGGGTGACGACTTCCTGAAAGGATTGGTCGCCACGATCCCAAACTCCGGTACTATGCTGCTTTCCTATCGTAAAGTTACCAGCCACGCTTACACTCATGACTTTTGCGCCGGAAACCTGCGTCGGCTGCGCGATCAGCGAGCCGGCGTCGGCAATGGTGAAAGGTTCGGCAGAAAGCGTGTCGCCGTTTTGGCTGGTATAGCCGAAGTAGCTATTGAGCAAGGTGTTGGAAGAAATCGGGTAGATGTCGACGACACTGACGTGTTTCAAGGTGATGCTTTGCGGACTTTCTGTATTGGCTTGCAGCAGATTGGTTTTGAGGGGGACGACCAGCGGAATATCGTAATTCATCTGAAAGTAATGGCCGCTCAGGTGGTGCTTGCCGACGATATAGTCCGCTTTGGCCATATATTCGTTGGTGTTCGCGATCGTTGGAACGCCATCGTAGCTAAGCTGACGGCCCGGCCCATTTGGAAGAGGAATGTATTGCAGGAGATATTGCGCAACGGGGCTAAGACCTGGCAGCTGGTTATTGGGATAGGGTGCTCCCGTGGCGGGATTTACTAATTGCGTGCCCGACGGCAGCAGGTCTGAAAAGTCACCCTGGCGTTCGGCAGCGGTGGGCACAAAAGAGATCTGCCCATTTGAAGCGGTATTCGTGCGCGTGCCCTGATAGGAACCGAAATAAAATAACCTGTCCTTGAGAATAGGGCCGCCAACGGTTCCTCCAAACTGGTTTTGCTTCAGCGGGTCGGGGGAGGAGGCAAAGTAGTTGCGGGCATCCATGGCATAGTTGCGCAGAAATTCAAATGCGTCGCCATGAATTCTATTGGTGCCGGACTTGCTTACGATATTTACGACGCCGCCGGTTGCGTTTCCATAGGCGGCGCTCATGTTCTCGGTTTGGATGTTGAATTCCTGCACCGCGTCGGGGTTAGGAAAGGGCAGGTTGGCGTTAATGTAGGTATCGTTGTAGTCCACGCCGTCGAGCTGATAATAAACGCCGTTGGCGCCGCCGCCATTTGTTTTTGCGTATTGCTCGCCAGGGAAAACGCCGCCTTCAGCGGAATATTGTGACGTTACATCGACGGTACCGGGCGTCAAAAACACGAGCTGTTGCGCTTCGCGTCCGTTCAGGGGCAAACCGATCATGTTCTCCTGGCTAATGAGCTGGCCAAGCGCAGGAGACTGCGTGGTCACCAGGGAGGAGTTGCTCTGCACCGTTACCTGTTGGGTCACCGCACCCACTTGCAAGGTAATGTTCTGGGTCGCCGTCTGTCCGACGGTCAAAACGATCCCATTTTGGACGTAGGTGTCAAAGCCGTCCATTTGAACGGTTAACCGATAACTTCCAACCGGGAGACTGGGGAACAAATAGGCGCCGTCGGATCCGGCCTTCCCTGTCTGCGTGTATCCAGTGGTCACCTGTTCGACCTTCAGGGTTGCGCCGGCGACGGCTGCCCCTACTTTATCCGTGACGATGCCGCCCAGCCGCGCAGTCGTAAACTGCGCGTCCGCGAAAGGGTTGCAAAGCATGGCTGCAAGGCAAAGCAAGAAAGAAAGTAGAGTCTTGCATCCGGAATTCTTCCCGCCTTGGTGTTTCCTAACGACACTTTTTGAGACTTTTGCCATTTCCGCCCTTCCGACATAAGGAGTTTTCACGGGGCCCGGATCGCTTCTGAACCAAATATTGTGTTCAAAAGGTAAAAGGCAAAATTTGGCGCGTCAAGAAAAATTTCTCAATTTCGTGAAATGGTTAGATAATTTGCTGGAGACTTTCTTGGCGATTGAGCAAATTTATTGACCCGGCATCGTGAAATGATTGCCGGCGAGCGGTATCAGAGCTCGTACTGATGGCCATAGAAGAGGAGCCGGACCGAACAATGAGGATGACACGCCGCCGGATGATCGCCGCTTTATCTGCGCTGCCGCTTGCGACCCATAGTCAATGGTTGCGGCGCGCAGGCCACTGCTTCCTCGGCCAGGAGGGCAGCCAACAGCGACCACCGCATCCTACCCTGGTGTCGCCTACCGCGATTACTCCCGTTGCATGGCGGATTTTCTGGATGAGCTTGCCGCACATGCCTATGACGTCCGCAACCGCAAAATCGTCTCACTGACAACAGCGGCGGCGGTGCGCCAGTATCAACAGTGGGCCCGAGAGACCTTCTGGAAACTGGTGGGAGGGGCGCCGCAGCGAACGCCGCTCAACGTTCGCGCTGTTGGAGGATTTGAGCGGGACCACTATCGCGTCGAGAAGCTGCTCTACGAGAGCCAGCCAAATTTGTACATTCCGGCAAATCTCTACATCCCCAAGTCGTTCAAGCCGCCCTTCCCGGGGGTACTGTTTCAGATGGGGCACACGCCGAACGGCAAGGCAGGCGCCACCTATCAGCGTTGCTGCCAGGGACTGGCGCAATTGGGCTACCTGGTGCTGGGCTTCGACCCGATGGGCCAAGGGGAGAGGATTTATTATCCCGACGCCTCCGGAACAACAAGCCGCTTGGGTGACGTAGACGAGGAACATTCGCGTGCAGGGCGGCAGATGCTGCTGATCGGCGAGAGCGCCACGCGCATGCAGGCGTGGGATGCGGTGCGAAGTCTGGACGTGCTGGCCTCACACCCGCTGGTGGATCGAAAGCGCATCGGAGCCACCGGCCAATCCGGTGGAGCGACTGCGACCATGTTTCTCTCGGCCGTGGATGACCGCATCGCCGCGGCGGTAGTGTGCAGTGGCATTACCGAGAACTTTGCCTGTGCGAACTTCAACCCGCCGGGTTCCACCGATGACGCTGAGCAGAATTTTGTAGGGTCTGGGCCGCTTGGCTTCGACCGCTGGGATCTGTTGTATCCGTTGGCCCCGAAGCCGCTGCTGGTGAGCGTGAGTGACAAGGACTTCTTCGGCACATATTCGCCCCGCTACCTCTCCAGCGGTTGGGAGGAATTTCAAAAGCTGCGCAAGGTGTACGCCGTGCTCGGCAAGGAGGATCAGATCGCGTGGGGCGGGACTCCGCTTCCACACGGGCTGTCTTACGACACGCGATTGCAGGTGTACAGCTGGTTTGGCCGCTGGCTCAAAGGCGAGATGGGCGGCGTCGAGGTGGAACCACAGACTGTGGTGGAGGAGGACGCGACCCTGTGGGTGTCTGCCTCAGGAAATGTGACCCGCGCGGGCTCGGGAGGTGCAACTCCCTTCTCTCTGACGCTGGCTGCAATGCCTAAGACCTTTATGACCCAGTCGCCGGAGTCTCTGAAGACGCTTCTGGGAGCGGAAATGCCGGCTCGGGGTTTGACGGCTCGCATTCTGAAGCAGGTACCGTCCGACGGCTGCCAGGTGGAGGCTCTGGAAATTCCTTCGGCAGGACAGGTCTGGTTGCCGGCGTGGCTGATTCGACCGACGAGAGTCCCGGTGAAATCCGTGCTGTTGCTGTTAGAGCCGGCCGGCCGTAACTACGATCACCGCTGGCAGGAGGACAGCCTATACCAAAAGCTGGCGACGAATGGCCACATCGTGTGCGTTCCCGACCTGCGTGGAGTAGGAGACATGAAGCCTGAGCTGGGGCGTGGCGCCGCGCTCTGGGCGGAGGAGCACGACCGCGAAGAATCCTGGGCGTGGGCATCGCTGATCCTGGGAAAGCCGCTGCTCGGACAGAGGGTGACGGATGTTCTGGCTGTTTTGGAGGCGTTGCGCCATCACGACGGTGTCGCGGGTCTTCCGCTCATTGTGGCCGCACGAGGTGAATGGACAGTGCCGATGCAGTTTGCCGCCGCGCTCGATTCCAACTTCGCGACCCTATATCTCGCCGGGGGACTTTTGTCTTATCGCAACATTGTGGAGACAGAAAACTACACTCATCCCTTCGCCAATTTTGTGCCGGGGATACTTCAGTCCACCGACTTAACCGAGTTGCCCGGGCCGAAGCGGGTCGTTTTGGCAGGCGTGGTGGACTCAACCGGCAAGGCAGTGCCGGTCGACGTGGTTCGGACGGCCTACTCCAAGGCGTCCAATGTGGAAGTGACCGCAGATGCCCGATGGGACACGGCCACGTTGGCCGGGCTCGGGTCCTGATCGCGCGGTTTTAGGTTGGGGCTGGTCCAATTCCTGCCCCCAGGTTTTCCCGACGTGTTTTGTTGCTGTAGAAATGTGCGAAGAAAGCGAACTAGCTAACTAAGTCCCCAAGATGGGGTGGAATATCTGGGTAAGGGGGCGGGTTGGCTTCCTTTTGAAATGACCTAGGGATTAGGTTCGCCCTATCTCGCACCGCGTGCGGCCCTCCGCTATTTTTAAAATTTGATATTTTTGGGTCTTTTTGCGGCTTGGCAGCTCGACGGGTGGGGCGATGCCAACTAACTTCGTTGTTTCGCCAAGATGATCCAATTCATTCATTCATTGATGATCTTCATCATTCGACGGACAGGGCGTCCCGGGGATGTTTTGCGAAATATAAATTGAGCGCTAAAAGCGCTATAAGCCTATAAGCCCCCCTGAGGGCGGAGAGACAAACGTTTCTCAGGTGTTGTAGGCCGGTGGCACCAGGGAATGAATGTCCGGGCTGAAGCTCCTGCGGCCAAGCAGCCCGGACCCAGGCAGCGTAAGAGTGCTCACATACAGACTAGAGCTTCGCTGTGGTTGTTTTTCCTAAGTTGTCAAAACTGCTCAATCAAGAGGACGCCTGAGCGCACCCTGCCTCTCCGCGGGCGGCCTCGCGGGGCGCAGGAATGCTGCGGACGGGCGTGTAGAATCGACGGTCTAAAGAGCTCTGCGTGAGAACTAGCAAAACCGCAGGTCCCTCCACTACGCTACTCCGGATTTCCCGTCGAGGTTGGTGGCGTTGGCGAGATTCATGCGCCTTTCTCTTACGGAAAGCCGCACACGTGGCCGTGGGTGGGTGCCGCGTAGCAGGAAATCCGGGTTCGCTGCGGTCGGGATGACAATTCTGCTGCAGAAAATAGCCTCGGCCGCGGTTAACGGAACTAGCAGCCGATGGCCCAACAGAACTGCCCGTAGAAATGTGCGAACAAAGCGAACTCAGCGAACTAAGTCCTGGGGTGAGGCCGTCGGGATAGTAAACAGCCGGAGCCACACCAAATAAATTGAGCGCTAAAAGCGCTATAAGCGCTATAAGCCCCCCCGGTTGGAAGATGTTGGCTTTGAGTGCGAGGCGCAGGAGCAGACAGGCCTCTACGGGCGGGCGGGGTGGGGCGATCTTGGGGCATGTTTCCATCACGCTCCTCTGTTGTTAGAGGTCCAGCGTCTTCCTTGCATAGCGATCCCCATGATTCAAAGGATGCCACCACGGCACCGTCTGCCGACGTGCGCCACCCTAGCCACGAACATGTCCGTTACGCTCGATGCTTGTCAGTTTTTGATTTGCTACCGATATAGATGCGAGTTAGGGTAGTTTCGGTTAGAGGTTAGGGAAATTATTTCCGAGTTGGCCACATGGATAGACGTTCCATCTGTCCACGCCTTTTCGCGTTCTCATTCGTGGGCATGTGATGCCGCCAGTTGCGCGAGAGCTAACACCTTAGGCAGCATCGCCGACGCAATCAGAGCCCCGGTGCCCAGCCCTCAACGCACTTGCCTGTTCTCTTGATAGAGCCTCCGCGTCAGCAGGCTACGCCGCGATCGTCGAGATATGGAAGCCTTGTCCGAAAGATAGGATGGTTGGGATACCAATCAAAGGCGTACACTCCCCGCGCATCCCGGCCTGTGACAATCGAGACTCGAACGGCGCTTCGTGCGCAAGCCAGCAAACGCGTGTATGTGCAGCTTCCGGGAGCGGGGGATACATAGATGTGCGGAATCGTCGGAATCTTTTTCGCGCCGCGACCCTTTTGGTGAGCACGTGTGTGTTACATGACAGGTTCCGCTTGGCGGCTTAAGGGGGAGAACTCCCAATGAGCAATGACATCGCTGGGTTAGTCGATCCGGCCGGGCGCGATCAGGCGCGCGCGCAGGAAACTGGAGCTCTAAGGCTGGCACTTATCGGTCTCGCCGGCGCTAGCGTCGAATGGTACGACTTTCTGCTTTATGCGACGGCGGCGGCCCTGGTCTTTCCGACTACGTTTTTTCCGGCGACGTTGCCGCCGTTCATCGCAGTGATGGCCTCATTCAGCACCTTTGGCGTTGCTTTCCTGGCGAGGCCGGTTGGCGCTCTTTTGCTCGGTCACATGGGCGACCGAATGGGGCGCAAGGCGGCGTTCGCCTTGGCTTTGTGCATCATGGGAACGGCGACGATGCTCATCGGTTTCCTACCGTCCTACCACACGGCAGGAGTCTTCTCTCCGCTGGCTCTCGTGCTGCTGCGACTCATGCAGGGTTTCGCCGTAGGTGGTCAGTGGGGCGGCGCCGTCTTAATTGCCACGGAAAGCGCACCGAAGCTGCGGCGTGGTCTGTATGGCAGCATCGCCCAGGCAGGCGTTCCGCTGGGGGGATTGCTGGCCACCCTAGCCTTTCTCGTCGTGAACGGTGTGATGCCGTCCGACGCGTTCATGGCGTATGGTTGGCGCATTCCATTCCTGTTGAGCATCTTGCTCCTTGGCCTCGGTGCATTCATCCATCTGCGGGTTGAGGACACGGCGGCCTTCCGTGAATGGCAGCAGAAAAGAAAATCGTCAGCAGCCAATTCGCCAGATGTGCCGGTGAGCGCGGCCAAGCCGATGCGCGGCGCTCCCTCGCCGGTCCTTGAGGCTTTGCGCCGTTATCCCCGGTTGATTGTCGTGGCTGCCGGAGCATATGTCTCAACCGTTCTGGCGTTCTATATTCTCAACGCGTACGTACTCGCCTACGCCACGAGCGCAGGGGGTCTTCATCTGCCACGAAGTACCATGCTTATCGCAGGGTTGCTTGCCAACACTATAGCCCTGCCTGTTATGGTTTTCGCCGGCGGGTTCTCCGACCGTTACGGACGCCGCCGAATTTTCATGACCGGCGTGGTGCTCTTAGGCATTTGGGCGTTCCTTCTCTTTCCGCTGATCGAGACGCGCTCTTTGCTGTGGATCATAGTGGCGTATCTTATCGGAGCGGCTTTGATGTCTTTGGTCGCGGCTCCGATGGCTGCGATGTTCGCCGAATTGTTCAACACCGCTGTTCGCTATTCTGCTATTTCGCTGGCCTATCAGATTGCGGCTATTTTGGGTGGCGGGCTAGCGCCCATTATTGCAACCGCTCTGTACGCCAGGTATCACAGTAATCTTTGGGTCTCGGTCTACGTTGCGAGTGCCTGCGCCTTGTCGTTGGTCTGTGTGAACATGCTTAGGGAAACGCGTGGGATAGGCCTTGATGAATAGCCGCGGTCCACAGTTGCTCATTCAGCGCGTAATCGCCCTCCGGTGCGAGTGACTGGAGCGAATGAACACTCTCGACGGTGAATTGGTATGATGTCGACGGATTGTCGTCCACGATTGACTTGTCGCGAAGTTTATCCGGTTCTGTCCAGCAAAGCTGCTTAGGAGGCAGCGTGAAATGGTCCGGCACTACAAATCAACACTCGCTCCGTTTGCATTGCTGCTCTCTGCCTTGATTCTCTCGAACGCCGCCACCGCACAACTAACCCCCAATTACGTACGACCACGCGGTCCCGGAGCAACGCCCGCCCCCAAGGTCGTCTTCATCGGTGACCAATTCACGTATATGTGGGGCGCTACGCCATCCTTTGCTGCCAACTCAAACTGGATCAACCAGGGTTGGGCTTGGACGCCGGTTACCAACTGCTTCATGATTTGCAGCGCTGGAACTTCTGGAGCTGCGCTTGCTCGATTCCAGACGGACGTAATTGACCTTCACCCGGCCATCGTTCACATCATGGTCGGCGCGGATGACTTGGCCATGGATGATGACGCCCAACAAGTGTTCGGCATTGCCCCAGGTTTTATGACCAGTCTGGAAGAGATGGTCAACATGGCCAAAGCTGCCGACATCAAGGTGATCCTCGGAATCGAATCGGTTGCGTGGGCAAGCGTAACCCCGCCGTACGCGCAGCAGCTTAACGCTATTGTTGCCGCCTACGGGGCACAGAACAATATCCCGGTCATCAACTACGAGGATGCCCTATGCCAGTGTGTCAGTTCTGTTGGTGGGCCTGCTTACGGTTCGTCCGGTGGGTACAATAATCCCGGCGCCGGATCAGGGCCCACGGTTGCCGGCTACGCATTGATGACGGAAATGGCCGCAGCCGTCATCAACACCTGGGGGCAGACACCGGGAGGCGGTTATCTACAGGACATTGAGCTCTCCAATCAGCCCTTGAATATTGCCGCTCCCAGGTCTCCACTACAAGCCAATGTAAATACCGTAAGTCCAGGGTTTGTTTTACAGTTCACTCCGTACGGTTGGTACACCAATGGGCTGGTGGAACCGTTTATCAACAGCAGCTACGTGGGATCAAGCGGCACGTGGGCATCGAGCAACCCACTGGTGATGTACGTTAGCCAAACGGGAGTGGCGTGGGCGCTTACTCCGGGAACTGCTGCGATCACCTACACGGCGCCATCAGGAGTGAAGTTCAACGAGTGGATCATGTACATCGGGGCGTATTAGTAGCTGGTCGCTTGCAGGGCCTGGATCGATTGCCGGTGTTTTCTATCGATCACGACCGGGGCCTACTCGTGAAACGCGCGCACATGGGTGAGTAGGAGTTCCTGACCAGACAGAACTGACACTTTAGAATTTTGAGGGCGAGGAAAAGCCGTTCTCATGCGAAAGGGTCAGTTTCGTCTGGTCACAAATTTTCATTCACCCCTATCCGCGAATCAACTGCATGAAGGCTTCAATCTTCTTTGTAATTTGAGTGCGGTCGGGGCCGAGATTCTGCTCCAGGCAAATTCCGCAGAAGAACGTGATGATTAGATCAGCCAGGGATTCATTGTCGTTGGTCCCTCCTCGTACTGCGGCTAGATTGTCGATCAGGAGCTGATGGGCTTTCGTCATGTTCGCAATCATGATCTGGCGGGCTTTGGGGGGAAGATCCGCAAACTCGCGCATAGAGTTCACAGAAAAGCATCCCTTCTGTCCCCAACTCCCGTAACAGACCTTGAGAAAGCCCTCGACGTTGTTCCAACCCAAAGGCTGCTTCGTTAGGGTTCCGCGTGCCCTTAACATGTCAAAATATTGGCGTATGCTCGCGACAAATAGGTCCTCTTTGTCTTTGAACTCTGCATATAAGCCGGATTTGCGCACCCCCGTGGCCTGCTCAAGATCTTGAACACTCGTTTCGGCAAGGCCATGCTTCCAGAAGACGGGAATCGTTTTGTTGAGGACATCTTCTCTGGTGAACAGTTTTCGTCGTCCCATTGCAACATTATCGGTCAATTCGACTGCGAGACTTGCAAATAAAGGACCGAATGGTCCATTATTACCACGAGGAGATTGTCCCGGAGGACCTATGGCGCCCAGCCGTAAACAACAGGTCATCGATCTGCTGAAGTCGCTTGAGACCAAAGATCCGGTTCCGCTCGCATACGTCAATCCCAATAAGTATATCCAGCACAACTTGCAGGTGGGACCCGGTCCGGCAGGTGTCGCCGCCCTCATCAAGAACATGCCGGCCGATGCGTCCGTCAATACGATCCGCGTCTTTGAAGATGGAGACTATGTCTTCGCTCACACGCAGTACAACTTCTTCGGACCACGCATTGGATTTGACATCTTCCGCTACGAAGATTCCCTGATCGTCGAGCATTGGGATAATTTGCAGGAGACCGCGACCGAACCTAGCCCCAGCGGGCACACGATGATCGACGGTCCCACGATCGCCTCCGATCTGGACAAGACCGATGCTAATAAGGCGCTCATGCAGCGCTATATGGAGGACCTTCTCGCAGGCCGTCGGGAGAGCTTCCCGAGGTACTTCAACGGAACCCAATACATTCAGCACAACCCCTGGGTGGCCGATACAATCCCGGGGCTGATTGCGGGCTTACAGGCTCTTGCCGCCAAAGGTCAGGCAGTCGTACACAAAAGCGTGCACAAGATACTTGGCGAGGGTAACTTCGTCCTCGTCGTCGCCGAGGCTACGTTTGGTGGCGTACCCACTGCCATTTATGACCTCTTCCGCATTGAAAACGCTAGGATCGCCGAGCACTGGGATACGCTGGAAGCGATTCCACCTCGCGATCAATGGAAAAATAGCAACGGTAAGTTCTAGTGCGGTGCGAGGCAGAACACATGCTTCAAGGCATGTTTGGAA
This sequence comes from uncultured Acidobacteriaceae bacterium, assembly GCA_963793525.1. GTDB lineage: Bacteria > Acidobacteriota > Terriglobia > Terriglobales > Acidobacteriaceae > PALSA-350. Next base: position 41,966 of record CAWCAZ010000004.1, on the reverse strand, counting down.
GAAGATTGGCGGAGCATTTTTCTCTGCTGGAGTCTTCCTCACTTGTGCTTGGTCCCAAGGGAAACTCTCAGGTTGCGTTGACACGGATGCGAATGCCGAACGGCTTTCCTGGACCCACTCCACACATTCCACCAGAAAAGGCTTTTTCGATATCCGTGCACCTGCGCCGTCCCGACAGCATTAAGGGCTGGGGAACGTGGCTTGACGGACGCTTTCATCGTGTGACCGAATGGGATGCCGGTGGGATTCAGATATTCGATATGGAGTCGGAGCCGGTCGCACTGCGAACTTCAGGCTTCGACTCGGTTCACGTCTATATACCCCGGTCAGTGATCAATCGATTCAGCGACGAGAACGAGCAAAAGCGCATTCGCAACTTGCATTGCAACCCGGGAACCAAGGATGACGTGGTTCTTCATTGGGCCCGGATGATGCTGCCGTTCTCTGATCGTCCGCTTCAGCTTCCACGCTTAGTTATCGACGAAATGATCCTGGTGTTCTGCGCTCATCTGAGCCGCACATACCAGGGCCGGAGCCAGCCGCCGGAGGTTGTTACCGGGGGGTTGACGATCTGGCAACAGGACCGAGCGATCGAGGTGTTGAACGAACATCTGGATGGTGATCTGGCGCTTGGCGATCTTGCAAAAGAGTGTGCGCTATCGGCGGGTCGTTTCATGCGCGCGTTCAAAAGGTCGTTTGGTGTTCCCGTCCGGCGCTACTTGCTCCATAAGCGAGTGGAAGCCGCAAAGTCTCTCTTGTTGCACTCGAAAGACTCTTTACTAACAGTCGCGTTGGAAGTCGGATTCACTGACCAGCCAGCTTTCAATCGAAGCTTCCGTGAGATTGTTGGAACTTCGCCAGGACGGTGGCGAAGAGCAAACGCACCGATGCCGAAGGCGTTCAAGCTCCCCGCGCCTGAAGAGAAGTAAAGGTCGTCACTCGCATTTCCCACCCACAACAGAAACGCCAAACTGCGGCACTTTCAATCAAGACAAGGATTGACACTTCCAAAACAATGGGAGAGGCGTAGTTGATCACAAGGGCGTCCTCTGACCCAGCTCTGTCTCGCGACATACGGCCAGGATCGCGAGCAACGGCGAATTTTCAACCTGTCGCTTGTCCGCAATCCTTGTGAACGACGACACATGAGTTCTTCCAGATCGATAGGAGACGAAAATGGGAAAAACATATAAGGCGGTCGAGATAACCAGGCCCGGGACTTTTCGCCTCGTCGAGAAGCCTGTCGTCGAGCCGGGTGAGGAACAAGTACGTATCCGGGTAGAGGCCTGCGGTGTATGTCACTCAGACGCGGGCACCGTTGAGGGACAACTGCCCGGCGTCGTGTATCCGCGTGTGCCGGGCCATGAAGCAATTGGCCGCATCGAGGAGGTTGGCCGGCGTGTTACGACCTGGAAGGTCGGCCAGCGTGTAGGAGTTGGGTTCTTTGGAGGTGAAGACGGAACCTGCGAGACCTGTCGCCGCGGCGACACGGCATATTGCCAGAACCCCATTATCACTGGCGTGACGAGTGATGGCGGCTATGCGGAAATGATGATCGCAGAGGCACGCGCACTGGCTCTCATACCTGAAGAGCTCAAATCAGAAGATGCGGCCCCGTTGGTCTGCGCCGGCATCACCACATTCAATGCGCTCCGCAACACCGGACGTGCTGGCGATACCGTTGCTATCCAGGGTATCGGCGGTCTGGGGCATCTCGGCGTGCAATACGCCAAAAAGATGGGCTTCCGCACCGTTGCGATCGGCTTCGGTCCAGACAAAGAACATCTCGCGCCCAAGCTAGGAGCGCACATTTACATCGACGCCAAGGCCGAGGATGCGGGAGCAGCACTGCAGAAGCTGGGAGGTGCCGACGTCATCTTGGCGACCGCCCCCAGCGGAGCCGCAATCGCCGGCCTGCTTCCTGGCCTCTCCGTTCGCGGCAGGCTCGTTGTGGTTGGTGTCTCAGGCGATCCAATTCCGGTCAACGGAGTTCCGCTGATTTTTGGTGGCCGCTCCGTCATCGGAAGCCTGACAGGAAGAGCGATCGAGACCCAGGACACTCTTGATTTCAGCGTACTCACTGACGTTCGGCCCATGATCGAAACTCTTCCGTTGGAAAGGGCCGAAGAAGCGTATCGGCGCATGATGTCTGGTGACGCGCGATTCCGCATGGTCCTCACGATGGCCTAAAGGGCTCGCAACGCTGCTGCAAAGCGGCTTCGACAACCGATGTGCGAAGGAGACTCAGATGAATCAGTTCCAGGAAATCTTCGATAAGCAGAAAGCATATTTCGATTCGGATGCGACTAAGTCTTACGAGTGGCGCATCGACCAACTGACACGCCTTGAGAACTTGTGCAATGAGAACGCCGAGGTTCTTGAGGCTGCGATGAGCAGCGACTTCAAGACGGCCAGCCAAGAGAAAGTCTTCGAGATTATGGCGCCTGTAGGAACCGTCGCCTTCGCGAAGCAAGATTTGAAGGAGTGGATGAAGCCCGTAGATGTGGTTGTGCCCAAGGCCCTTCGGGAGAGCGGGCATACTGCTAAAGTCTATCGGGAACCTTACGGCGTCACCTTGGTTATCGGGCCATTCAATGGACCACTGACGCTGCTCTTCGACCCCGCTGTCCAGGTTATTGCGGCTGGCAATCCATGCATCCTCAAACTCTCCGAGGGTTTGCCCGCCACCAGTAAGGTCTTGCTCGATCTCATTCCAAAATATTTCGATCCTCGGGCCGTCACTGCCGTCACCGGCAGCAAAGACGAGGTGACGGAGCTTCTCAAGCTGCCCTTCGACTTCATCTTCTTCACCGGCAGCGTCAAGGTTGGCAAGATCGTCATGGAGGCGGCCGCAAAGAATCTGACTCCCGTTCTTCTCGAACTAGGCGGGCAGAATCCGGCTTTCGTTGACGCGACCGCAAATATTCCGGATGCAGCCAAGAAGATCGTCTGGGGTGCGACGGCTTGGGGCGGCCAATGGTGCACCTCGCCCGGCTACGCCTACGTGCACGAATCAATTGCAGAGGAGTTCGTTGCAGAGTGCAAGAAAGCTATGGTTGAGCTGTACGGGACCGACCCTAAGAGCAGGCCCGACGACTATTCCCGCATTATCAGCCCAAAGGCCACCGAACGCTTGGCGGGCCTCATCGATCAAAAAAAAGTCGTCATAGGCGGGGCCTCCGACCCGGAGGCACGCTATCTCGATCCCACGGTCATCTATCCAGTGACTTGGGACGATCCGATCATGGAGGACGAGATCTTTGGGCCGATTCTTCCAATCCTCACCTACAAGGACATGGATGCGGCCATTCGCGAGGTGAAGAAGCATCCGAAGCCTCTTTCCGGCTTCCTCTTCAGCCGAGATCAGCAGGCGATCGATCACTTCCTCGCAAGCTTGTCCTTCGGCGGCGGCGCGATCAATCAGGTAAACATTCACCTGTTTATCGAAACCATGCCCTTTGGCGGGGTCGGATATTCCGGTATCGGTCACTACTACGGCAAGGCCGGGTTTGACGCTCTCACGCACGCGAAATCAGTTCTGATTTCGCCGCCCGACGTAGCCATTGAGCACTTGTTCCCGCCGTATACGGAGGAGAAGGTCAAAGCGCTCAGCCAGTGGTTTGAATACTAGGGCACAAGATCCCGACAAAAGCGACCCCAAAGGAGCATAGAGATGAAAGGGAACGCGAAAGACTACGTATCGACCGCCCAACAGTTCTTCACTGCCTACGATGCCCACGACGTCGATGGCATGCTCGGTCTTTGCGCAGATGGCGCACTGGGACGATATGCCCCATACGGCCGCGAAAGCGTCGTGCCGATCCGTGGTGGCATCGATGTTATTTGGCGCGCGTTTCCGAATGCCGTTCCGAACTTTCGAGTCAAAGTGATCGAGCTGATCCCTACGACGGGAACACAGTCGTGATCCAAGCTGAAATGAGCGGGCCCATACCTGCAGATCCGGGCAAAGAGGCGACTAATTTTCCTCATGTACAGCATTTGACTCGAATTCAAGAAAGCCAGCAAATGAGTAGAATCCTCAATACTTATCACGAGTGTGTGATGGGCGACACCGAGCACTAACGATCGTTTACGATAACGACTGTGAGAACAAGGCGGAAAGCCAATCGCCGACCACGGACTATATGAAAGCGAGAGAGGTAGGAAATGGTTTTAGCAGGAATCAAAGTAACCGACACAGTTCTGGTTCGCGATGCGATTGACTTGTCACGGAGCGCGTCAGAGCCATTTCTCTTCAACCATGCGATGCGCTCCTGGCTATTCGGCGTATTGCTTTCAGAAAGCGCTGAACGTGCTCCGGATGCCGAGTTGTTGGCAGTAGCCACGATTCTGCATGATCTGGGCTTGACCGACCGCTATACGGCGGAAAATCGTTTCGAGGTGGATGGCGCCAATGCGGCGCGCTCGTTTCTGAAGGGGCGAGGCATCTCGACGCAGCAGATGCAAGTTGTTTGGGATGCCATCGCGCTTCATACCACACGATCCATTGCTATTCACAAAGAGCCCGAAGTCGCTATGACCCATTCGGGAATAACGGTGGATGTTCTGGGGGCAGGCCTTGATCGAATTCCGCAGGACAAACAAGGCGCGATCCTGGCCGAATTTCCGCGGCTGGCACTAAAAGACGGACTCAAAGATTGCCTTTGCAACATCGTTCGGCGGAAGCCGGCGTCCACCTTTGACAACATCGTTCGGGATTTCGGCATTCGATATGTCGAGGGGTACACATCCCCCAACTTTGCCGATGTCGTCGCGAATGCACCATTTTCCGAATAGATGACCTCCCGATCATCGAATTGCGCACGCGTGTCAGCTATCCATGCGGAGGTGCACGGGACTGCGGAGGCGGCTCTCGTATTTCTCCATTACTGGGGTGGAACTTCACGCACCTGGCGCATGGTTACCGCCGAACTTGAGGGACAGTTCAAGACAGTGGCCTATGACGCGCGTGGCTGGGGAAGTCCGGCGAGACCTTAGCTGGCTGCAAACTGGCAGACCTTGCAGACGAAGCTCTCTCACTGGTCAAAGCGTTGGGAAATCAAACAATATGTCCTGCTTGGACATTCGATGGGAGGCAAGGTCGCGCAGGTCGCCGCATCGCGGAGGCCGGAGGGGCTTTCAGGCCTCATTCTAGTGGCTCCTGCTCAGCCAAGGCTGAAATCAGCGGAAGGCCCGATCGAAATGCTCGTCATCGATAACGCGGAAAAAGCTTCCGAAACCTAGGCCTGTTGCTTCTACCGTTGTCACATTCACGGATACTGCTGACGGCAACGATCACCGCATTTGAACGAGCAATCCTCTGGAGGATAATTGTAACGATTGCGTTCCGTTTTTCACCATGTCTTTAACAATCACTTTTCGTTCAGAAGGGGGCGGCAATGAACGCAGTCAAATGGGTCCTAATTGACTCAACCAAGGGTGCTACCACGCAGGACGGCTCGAAACTCTCCCCTGCGGTCCTAAAACATGTTGCGGAGGCAGTCCAGGACCAGGTCAACCAGGAGTTCGCCGCGGAGTGGGGTGCGCAAGCAACGATACGCGCGGGCGCCAGTGAGAAAGACATTCAGCCTGGCGAATGGGCCTATGGTTTCGTAAAAGAACTTCCGGATGCGCCCGGCGCCAGTGCGTATCATGACATCAATGGCAAGGGTGTACCCTTTGCCTTGTGCGCTGTGACAACATGCGGCAGTCTGCTCGGCCCGACCGGAGTGAGCGTCGATGCCTCCCACGAGATTCTCGAAACGGCAGGCGACGAGGGCGCAAACCAGTTTGCGAACGACAACAAGGGTTTGTTACACGCCGTAGAAATGTGCGACGCCGTGGAAATTCAGACATACGGTAAGACCTGCAAGGACGGTACCGTCGTTCAAGTGTCGAACTGGCTCCTTCGAGCGTGGTTCGCGCCTGGGGCGGCCAGTCCGTATGACTACATGACTTCGGCAAAGCTGGCCGGTGCTGTATCGCCTCCTGGCCCACTCCAAACTGCGCCCGGACACGGTGGCAACTACCAGATCATCAGCAAATGGGGTGGGGACAAGCAGGTCTTCGCCGTCGCGCGCCTCATCGTAGGCACTCGGCGTAAGGGAAACAACCCTAATTGGAGTTCGCGAGCCGGCCGCCGGTTGAAGGAAATCGAGCGCTTGGACCAAATGGCGCAAGCCAGGTGAATGGCTTTTGGGAATTCTTGGGTTCGTCGAGCGCGCTGGCGGCCGGCGTCATGGCCAACTAGACGCTGCACTTCACGCGGCTGCCATCTTCCTCGGCGTGAGCTGGGGCTCCTCATGACAAAACCGGGACGTCATCTTTGCGATGGCAACGCAACAAGCAAGTAAACGTCCCGCCTGTCCTGCCTTTATCTTGCCTTTCTCTTGAATCTTCAGCTAGATAAACCTGCCCTTCGTGGCATCCTAATTGCATCTTCAGATTTGAAGAAAGAGTGCTCAGGCTGCGTACAGCATGGACGATCTCTTCAATTGGCTAGTGACGGAGGCTATTCTTGCGAGTCATTGCGACCCTAGTTCTATCGATAACGATCTTCTGGTGCAGTGATGCGGTCGCTGATTGTGTCGGACGAAAGGTTGACGTGGGCGGATACGCGCTGTGGATGCGCAGCCAAGGACAAGGAACTCCGACGATTGTCTTCGAGAGCGGCGGCGGAGAAGATTCAAGCGAGTGGTCCAATATTGAGCCCGTGATCCGGGAGCGAGCAAAAGTAAGAACGGTAGTTTACGACCGCGCCGGCTTAGGAAAAAGTGACCCTAATGCAGGGCCTTACCGGATCGAGGATGAGGCCAAGGCGTTACGACGCGCGCTCGATCAATGCGACATTCACGGGCCCATCCTATTAGTGGCTCACTCCTATGGGGGGTTCATTAGCGAGATCCTCGCCTCTGAGGACAAGCAAGTCAAAGGTCTTGTGTTGGTTGACGCGAACATCCCTTCTTTTTTTGACGATAAAGAAGCGGCAGTCCTCTCCGCGCGTTATACGCCTCTGGCTGAAGGTCTAATGAAGGAAAAGCCGGACCTTGGCCGGAATCTATTCCGCCAGGATGAAGCCTATCCGGCTACCGCGCGTCACATGCGCGACGTCCACATACCGTTAAGTCTCCCCATAATCGATATCACTGCAGAGCATACCTGGGTTGACGCACCAGACGAGCTTGCAGCGATGCGCCGCGCGCACTCTGAATTCGTAGCGGCCTCCCCAAACCGTGTGGCGATCTTTGCTGAGGGAAGTGGGCACTACATATCCAGGGACCGACCCGACATCGTGATCGATGCCGTACTCCATCTCATTTCACAAATACACGAACAAAAGCCAGGAGGAAAGCAATAGGCCCATTGCAGTTCCACGGTGCTCATCCAGTACTAGGGTAGCAGGCTGCTGGTGTCGCAGAAGGCATAAGAAGCCCCCCCTGAGCCGCGACGGGCAGAAAAATGAGCTGTGGATTCTGAAGGCCGCGAAGAATTGCCTGAGTCAATTCCTGGGCGCGCTTCGTCCCTCGTCGAACGACGAAATAACCCATTAGTCCAGCCTTGCAGGCGCGCAACTTTTCCTTTGGTGATTATTTCGTCTGGCCCTTGCAACCCGTCCTTGCAACCCTCCCTGGAACCCGGCAGAATATCCGGTGATGCGTGGCAGACGAAATGACTCAAGCGCCAGAATGCCGTTACAAGTTTTCCCGTGGATGGCGGTGATTGGTTTTGCTATAAAAAGACACGAATAACATGAAGATGAACACACGCATAGCAATCGCGCTCGCGATCATCATCGCCGTCTTAACCGTAGCTGTCTACCTCATCAAGGATCACAGGATCAGCGCAGGTTACAAGGCATACCTCGCCGCTGCCCTGAAGTCCAGCCCCGGACCGGCGCGAGATGCTTACGTACACGATGCGCGGACCGCCGTCCGCACCACGAGAGACGGAAAACTGCAAACCGAGCTGGAACAGTACAACACCGACATCAACCCAGCAAGCAATACCACCTGTCACCTCTTGAAGCGGTCAGCCGACAAGGAGGGTGACATGATCAACATCTTCACCACCGACATCAAGAACGACACTCGCTTCCAGACTGCACCGCTGACCGTAACCGGCATGAAGGCTGCGCTGCCGGGCATGATCGCGGAGCACAAGATCCGATTCGGGCAGTTCCTCACCTGTGATCACGCACAGACCGTGGTTGACCGATATCTACTATACGACCTGATGTCCGCTGCTGGTATGAAGTGAGGAAACACGACCCAACGGCATTTGAAGGGCCAGGAAAGTGTGAGGGATGGAGGGATGGGACGGAAATGCGTCGACAGGATACCGATTGCGAAGTTTCGAGATTCACCCTGAGCTTGCGCGGTTAATTCTCCGAAGGCCGCTCTACGCGATCGATCACCAACGCCTTCAGCGGGGCCTTCGCCGGCTTCAGCCTGAGTCCGAGCTGCTCCTTCACCGCTTCTAGAAATGGCGTGCCCTCCGGATCAGCCGTGGACTCGCCTGGCGATGCCGCGAAATCGCCACGATTTGGTGACCAGGTCAGTTTGAAGTCATACCTCCCGGTCAATCCGGTCGCATCCACCACCGGCCGGTCCACTCTGCCGACTTCAAAAGAGTCGGCTATCGCACCCATGGCAACGTTCCGCGAGCCCATCAGAATCGTCTGATTCGGCATGAACTCCGCCTCAACGCCACCACATTGCGAAGGAAATATATCCGTATCTTTCAGCTCCGTCCCATGCAACCCGCGCTCCCTTAAGGTCGCAAGCCGGCCCGTCCTCATGCCGATGCAGTTGCGGTCCCAACGTTCCCGGCTTCATCAAGGTCATCTCCAGCACCGGGGTCTCCTGCGTTTCAAGATGCACCACCAGGCCAAACCACTGCTTCAGCAGCGACTGCATCATCAGCCGCATCTGGTCCTTCGTTGGATTCGGTTCCTTCCGTACGCGCATGAATCGTGTATCTATCCGTCTGTACCCAGTTCGGCAGATGCCCGTACATTGTCTGCCACTGTTCACGGGTCAACGAGAGTTTGTAGGCGAACTCGATGTAGGTCGTTAATGGATAATCTGCAATCAACAGGCCGCCCGTAGGGGTGTAGGCGTCATCAGAACTCAAACGAAAAGTCGATGGCTCATGCGATCCCAAATTCAACCGCACCGAAGCAACTTCAAACTCCATCTTGCCTCCCGCGGCCTTCTGCCAATCCTCGGTGACTGTTTGCGCGGCGCTTGCTTGCGCATAGCGAGGGTCAAAGAATACAGTTCCGGCAACAGCAGCCAGCATCAGCAACACCAACAAAGAGTTTGTCATCGAGCCTGACGGAATGCAGGACAGAAGGAAATGACCGTAAGCAAGGACTTTACGCCGCTTTTGCACCTGTATCCTATGGCTATTGTCATTGCGTGCCTTCCCTGGGCACTATTGGAATCAAGCGGCATCCCCTTGGTCAAGTGAACAGCCATGACATTGACTGTGACTTGGCGGATGTGTCCCACGGCCGCCTCGCTAAGTTTGACGCCAATCGCGTCGTCGCGCGCGGGAGTAAGCGATTAGCAGACCGGCCAACCTAGAGCCAGCTTAAAGTCCTCATCCGCTGTGTGCGGCCCGACTAAAGAGCCTGCGGAAAAAATTGGTGCTTCGAAGGGGAACCGTCCCTCAGCGGCTAAAGCCGGATTCATTGCAAGGCATTTACGTACGGCCTGAAGGCCGTACCCTTCAAAAAAATGAGTTTTTCCGCAAGCTGTTTAGTCGTGCCCTGACTCCACGATCTGATGCGCCTGAAAAGGGAAAACCTTGCAAAGGAGCTGGCATCGACTCAAGGTCGCGCCGGCTGAGTCACTGGGGTAGCCTCGATTGATCTGTTTCGATAGTTTGACCGGGTTTTAGATGAATTCTCGCCGTCTCCCGCCAGTCATCCGATCCCGCATAGAAGATCGCCGTTGTGCGAGGCGCGTAGACAACTACGGTATCGGCTTCAAAAATCTCCAGAATGCTACCACCCTCTATCAATCCAAATCTTGCCATTGATTCATTCCCTCTCCTCCACAGTCTCAGGCGGAAAGAGGCACTCGCTATGGCGCGAAAGTGGTAAAGAATCTCGCTTCGTAACCTATGGGAGCAAGGCGCGCGTGGGCCCGATGCGCCGGGGAACGGAACCCGAAAACTGGACACCTCACCTAGTAGAATCAGGACCCAAACGCGCAGAATGCGAAAATATTTCCTCTTCCCCGCCCGTCCAGCGTTGATCGTCTGGGGCAAGCGGAAGCCAGAGCTGTCCAAGTTAGCAAGCCGATCGGGTTTGGCGTGCAGGTGAATCGGTTGATGCTGCACAGATCAGCTGACCAAAAAAGAGGCTCTCAGGAACAAATCCGGAACGGGATGGTGAGACGTTTGAAGCTCTTTGTGAGGGCACAACCCTCAGGCTCAGAAGCGCCGAAAACGCCTCGTCTCAATAAGAATCCCCTCCTGGTGCTCTAGAGGGGCACCTACCTCTTGCGTAGCTCTGTCGCTCCTCATTTCCAAGACAGGCCGAACGCTGGCTTTCTTCTTTACATCGTCCGCAATGGACGCTATATCATCAGCTACCGCAAATACGTAACCCATGGCAAACAGGGTTACGTATTCGCGGGCCGGAGTATGGTTACCCAAAAGCAGGTCGTAAGCAGTACCTACCAAGATTAAAAACACACCATATACAAAGTATCTAAGTCTCATTCGTGACTTCCTTTGATTTATCAACACCGCCTATAACGAGTGAGGGGCCTCATCTCACTCCAATAGCCAACGGGGCCTGGGTCCACTTGTTCTTACCCAATTGAGCGATGCGCGAGGCCAGTTTTTAGCCGTAAGGAAGTTGGTGAGTACCTGTTCGAGCAGGGTCTTCCCGTGCTTGGGAGTCATCACGACCCTTGAGAAGAGTTCAAGGGGTTCCGGCGTCCGATTATCGAGGAGTTGAGCAACCCACCCTGACTCCGTGTCTCGGATGACCAAGGTCAGTACCTCTTTGTGGTCCCTGAGATAAACGGCTAGGTAGCGCTTCGGGTTTAGGCGGGGCATGGTGCTAAAAATAGATCGCCATGACAGGCCCTTTCAATAGTTATTTCGGGCTATCTGGTTAACGGTTTTGCTCTGAAACGTAAACTAGTTATAAATTCCTTCGACTTCTACAAAGATATTAGTCGAGAGCTATTGCTTTTCTAGTTAGGTAGTACTTCGGCGTAAGTAGATGGATCGGTTTCACCGGAATACGCCTTACTCTTTGGCATCCAGCAATACGAATGCGATGCGACATGGTATATCGCCGCGATTCATCCGGGCATGGTTGGCTCAGAATAGTCGCCTTGCCCGTCGAGTCCTTACCGGTGACAACGCCTCGTGTGACGGCAGTGATGGGGGATCCCGGTGATCTTGCAGATGAGACTGCCGAACACTGGTAGCTTGTTGCTGGCTCGCGCCCGGACCCGAAGAAACAACCAGCATGGTTGGAGCCAGGGTTTGTACGCGCATAAGCTTCTTGGTTGGTTTATCGAGAATTTTCATTTTCCCTTCCTGGTCGCACAGAATACCCGTTCATCTTAGGGAAAACCTGGGGACGGGACGGGAAAGGCGTGAGGAAGATATTAGCAGGGCCGGCCAGCCTCCAGCTTCTCGAGACAGCGGAAATATCCCTGGCTGAGATTTGGAGCTACTTCGCTGAAAAACCTACCTTCGCCGGCGAATTTATGAGCCGCTTCGGCGACCGGTTCAACCAGATTTTACAGTTCCCGCTCTCTGGTCCCCTTGCCCATGCCTCCCTTGATTTGGGCGTTGTCCTCTATGAGCAGTACGCGATGTTCGAGAGAACTCCAGCCAAGGGCGGCGGGGGGCAGGGTTGACTTCGGTGTGGGAAGCATGTTCATTTGCTGATGCAGGGACGTATCCACATCTGGGCTGTCATTAGCGGATAGAAGGGGCTTAGTGTGCAGGCAGTCCGTCGATTCTACGGAACCGGGGTGGATCTCAAAGAGAATCGGGTTGGTTTTTGATGATCGCTTGTCAGCATTCACGTGCGGTCCGGGTTCACCCAGGACTGCATCCTGGGAAATTCTCAGCCGTCCCTGCGGGACTGGTAGAAAACAATTTTGGACAAGTCTGTAATCCACATGAACCCTAACCGGCCGATTAAGCTACTGGACAACCGCAGAAAAGACACGCGTACGCATCTTCCAAGCAAAGCGCTCTTCGCGCTCTTTCTCTGGTTGATGAGTTCCCCATGCATGGTTGCGCAAAGCGCGCAGTTGGGGGAAATCCGCTCGCATTATGAGCGAGCGCAGAGTGATTTGCAGGCCAATCGGCCTGGGGATGCGGCGCTGGAGTTCCAGGCGATTCTTCGTCTGGATCCCAACAATGCGGAGGCACACGCCAATCTTGGCCTGATCGCTTTTGCGGGCGCCAATTATGAAACAGCGGCGCAAGAGTTGCGCGCGGCGCTCAAGATTCGTCCCTCGCTGTGGAACGCGCAAGCTTTCCTCGGCATGTCTGAAATGCATCTGGGCGCTGCAGATGAGGCGAGGCAGTCGCTGGAAAGCGCGTTTGCTCACCTGGAAGACAAAAACCTTCGCATTCGGTCCGGAACGATGCTGGTCCAACTCGACTACGAGCAGGGCAAACTTGACGATGCGCTCAATGTCGTGACCGCGCTGGAACAACTGGCGCCGGATGACCCGGATGTTTTGTACATTGCCTACCGAACGCATTCTGCCCTAGCGGCACGCGCACTGTCGACGCTGGCAAAGGTTGGGCCCAACTCCGCCCGCCTGCACGAGGTTCTTGCCGAATCCCATGCCAGCGATAGTGATTTTGTGGGGGCGATTTCAGAGTACGAGAAGGCCCTGGCGATCGATTCGACTTTGCCTGGGGTGCACTTCGAATTGGGAGAAGCTATCCTGCGCAATAAAGTCGATGAGGATTCGCGGGCTCGTGCGGAGCAACAATTTGCGGCTGCCCTGAAGGAAAACCCTTACGACGCGCACTCGGAATACGAGCTGGGCGAGATCGCGTTTCTCCGATCGCGTTGGCAAGACGCCTTGCAACATTATGCGCGCGCGGCGCAATTGCAGCCAACCCTGGTGGACGCGCAGGTAGCGCTGGGGAAAGTGCTGGCCCAGCTTGGGCAGCCGGAGGAGGCCACCAAACATCTGCTGGAGGCTGTTCGTCTCGATCCGGACAACGCGAGCGCGCACTACAGGCTGGCCCAGGTGTATCGAGCGCTCAAGCGCGATGACGACGCGCGCCGCGAAATGGAGACCTTCCTTGCACTGCACAAAGCTGAGGATGCAAACGGTACGAACCACGCCGAGCACTGATTGAACCCGCCCTGGTGTATGGTGGTGATCGTTTAGGGCCTAAGGCGTTCGGCTATGCTGGAAGCAGGAAATGACAGAACGAATGGACAAACAGGCTTCCCGCGAAACCGTCATTCTGCAGGAGCTGCAGCAGGCAGGCTCGGTTTCCGTGGAGAAACTTCGGGAAATGCTGGAAGTGTCGATGGCCACGGTACGGCGCGATCTGCAAGACCTGGAGATGCGGGGTTTGCTTCGCCGCACCCATGGCGGCGCAGTAGCCATCGAGCCGCTTTTTTATGAGCCCTTCCGCCATGACCGGTCGTTTCAAGACCAGGTGGGCGCGTTATGCGGACGAAAAGCGGCGCATTGCCCAGGCAGCCGCGGAGCTCGTCATGACGGGAGAAACCATCGCGCTGACCGCCGGTACGACCACCACCGAGGTGGTGCGCAATCTGCGCACTCAAAATGGAATCACCGTGGTTACCAATACGGTGAATGTCGCCATGGAGTTGAGCAACCGCAAAGATATCGACGTCTTCGTCACCGGAGGCCATCTGCGCGGCGATTGGTTTTCTATGGTCGGACCGGCTGCCATGCAGGCCATGAGCAGGATATTCGTCGATACGCTCTTCATCGGCGTCAATGGCATCCACGTAAAGCACGGCCTGACCTGCCTGAATGCCGACGAGGCAGAGATGAACCGCAGAATGGTGGAACAGGCGAAGCGGAAGATTGTGGTGACCGATCACAGCAAACTGGATGTCGTGACCAATTGGCAGATGTGTTCGATCGACGAGATCGATATGCTGATTACCGACACTGGCGCATCCGACGCGATGATTGCTCCCTATGAAGCGGCCGGGATCGTGATCAAGAGGGTTTAACGGTCAAGGAAAAAGCCTTCAGGGGGATGGAGGAGTGCCCTCAGCGGCTGAAGCCGGAGTTGTTGGTAAACGCTCACGTACGGTCTAAAGCCCTACCCTTCACAACAGGCTGAAGCCCTACCCCTCACAAACCAGAGTTTTGCCGCAATCTGTTAAGGGCAGAGTCCAGGAGTGCTCAGGGAATGAAGTTTGGCCACGCATCCGCGACCATGGCAGGTTCAGAGACCCACTGAATTGAGTCCGGATCCCTTAAGAATTGGTCGTAAATGCTGACCGACGTGTCGAGTCCCAGTGCGGGATATGTGCTGGGTGTTTTCACCGTCAACTCGCAAGGGAGATAGGTTGGATTTCTCACCCAGTTCAAGGGGGCCGAGTTCCCTTTCTTGCGGGAGGAGGGGAAACCAGGCCAGGCCGCGGTGAGCGCGCACTCCTCGATAGTCGAAGCCGTACTCGCGGTCGCACCAGGCTGCGAAGACCATCCTGCGGGAGGGATCAGCATTGATGACACAGTGCGCCCAACCCGGGGGCACGACTACCTGATCGCCGACGCCGGCAGAAATCGCAAAGCAGCGGCCGGGGTGATCGTCCGCGGTTTCCTGGGCGTAAATGATCGCCGAGCCTTCCCATATCTCGAAGAGTTCCGGCGGCGACCAGCCGGAGTGAGGCGCCTTGCGATGGATGTGTCCCTGGGAACGCACGGGTTCTTCGCCCAGTCTTCCTCCGGCAAAGACCACCGCGCCCAGCAACAGCATGCGCTGGCGTAAATCCTCACGATGCTCTTCCCTGCCGACGTCCATCGTTATGCCATAGACGGGGTCGGGGCCATCACAGTGCGGATCGCGCAGACTGGGCCGTATGTCGTCCAGCCGGCGCATCTCGGCGATGGGGCCGAAGACGCCCGGCACCATATCGAAACGAAAGCTCATGATCGGGGACGCACAAGTCCAGGCCATGATGAAAACTTCATCATCCACCTCGCACGTATGCCTTGATGGTGGCTAGTTCGCGAAAAGACTCTTGGGCGGGCCGAATGGTGTATTCTGCCTACCGATGCAGGCACGATGAAGGTTTCCGCATAATGAATCCTCAGCGGGGGAAAGGCGGCGGAGGGACTTTCCACGATGACCGAATCCCCTTCCACCAAATTCAGTACGTTCAAGTTCCCCACCGTATCGTGAGGCACGGATTTGGTGAACCAATGGCGCCGAGTCTCAAGGAATTCCAACTCGTGCAGGCCAGTGCTTTCCTCGCGCCAGCCATCCCCGCAGGCCACTTGTTCTAATGCGGTTGATCAGATTTTTCTTGACCCATGCGGTGGTGCGGTCCCATTGGATATTCGCCAGACCATGTTCCAAATGGATGGGCCGAGGCTTGTGGTCCAGTCCCAGCCTTCCCCAGTCCCACAGCTTGAAGGTGAAGATGTAGGGCGTCGCGCTGATCTCGAGCACCACGCCGTCCCGCCCGGAGCAGTGGATGGTGCCTGCTGGAATCAGGAAGTGGTCGTGCTTCGCGGCCGGCCAGCAATTCACATATTTTTCGGCAGCAAAATCGGGCCCACCGGTTTGCGCCGCGCGCAACTCCGCTTCCATGGCGCGTGGGTCGATGCCCTCACGCAAACCCAAGAAACACCCGCCCGTCCGGCCCGGCAGTCAAGCATGTAGTAGCTCTCATCCTGGGTGTAGTCGACGCCGAACTTCTCTCGGATGTAGGAGGTGAGGGGATGCACCTGCAGCGAGAGATTGCCGCCCTGCATCGTGTCAAGAAAGTCGAAACGAATGGGAAACTCAGCCCCGAAGCGCTGGTAAACCGTTTCACCCAGCAGAGCGACGCGGCTGCTCGTGAACCAGGGTGAGCGCGGGAAGTTCAAACTCGCGCGCACCGAAACGGAGCACCAGGCTATTTTCTTCTGGAACGCAATCAAAGCCCCAGGCGTAGTTGGGCAGGCCCCTCGGGCAGAGCGAATTGCCGGCGCATCCACTGACCACCCCATACACCGGGATCGAAGAATGGAACGACGCGGAAAGGGCGATGGCTGACGGACTCCAGTGCCGAACGCATGAATGAATCCCGGAAGGCCGCGCAGGGCTTCGGGGATCATTGCCGTCGATCCAATAGTCAACCCGAGCAGTAGAGGCGGTGCTTCAGCCGGTCAGCCGCGCGCCAATCGACGAAGAATGCCCGCTTATAAAGTTGGCCTGGGGAGTCGCTGAAGTTGCTCAGTCCCAGGTTGGCGACTTGCTTTGCGACGCTGGCGCTGTTGAATCTCCCATCGGGCGACGTCTACATAGATCAGCAAGTCCGCCGCGGGAAGGATGAGCGAAGCGCCCGCACCGATGGCCACGACCAATCCTGGAGTGTCAACGACGGCATTGTTCCCGGGCTGTTTGCAGGCGTTCGGGATCGAAGAAATCTTCGAGCTTCCCACGGATGCATGCGCCCGAAAACCGGATCTTCGGTGAGTTGTCGCGGCGAACTTCCGCTGTAGATCGCAGGGGGCCAGAAACAACGATTCCGACTGGATGACTACGGCGGGCGACAAGGCGGGAAGCAGGTTGTTTAGTAACGGTTCCAGCAAAACCCCGGGATAGCATTCGAGGGCGATCGATCTGCGGTCGCGACGCGAGCATCGACTGAATCGCTGCGACGATCTGAGAGCAGCCCACATCACAATCCGCAGTCACGCGACGATATCTGAACATAGGGCCGCTTGTCGTAATGGGCTTCATCGATTCGCCCTGAGCAGAGGGATGGCTCCAAGCAGCGCGGCCTGATCGCCAAGACAACCGCGGCGCAGTTGCACATGACCCCAGGGCGTCCAGGCATATTTCTTGACATAGGCTTGCATGGTGGGCAGAAAGTCCTCAGCTCTTTTTGCCACAGCGCCGCCTACAATAAGCACCTCGGGATCGTAGGCGTGGATGAGGGCCACGGAGAGCGCTGACCAAACGTGTATGCAGTGATCCAGTGTGGCGCGGGCCACCTTGTCGCCGTGATCCGCAGCGGCAAAAAGCTGGGCGAAGTCAAGCTTCGACTGCCCGGCAAGACTGCCTGCGGACGCCATTTTGATGGGAGGCATAAATCTCCGCCAGAAAACAGGTGGAGGCCTCAGCCTCGGCACACCCCCGATTGCCGCATCCGCATAGCCTTCCCCCGAGCACTACGGGCATATGGCCACCGAGCGTTCCGGCTTGACCATGCTTGCTGTTGAGCAGCTTGCCATCGATCACGGCAGCGCCGCCGATCCCACTGCCCAGTGTGATCATGACCGCATCGCACGCACCCTTCGCGGCGCCGAAGGCCACCTCGCCCAACAGCGCCATGCGCGCGTCATTCTCAATCGCGAAGGGCAGACCAAAGCAGGACCGGCACCACGAGGCCAAATCCAGATTCACCGCGTCATCAAATTTCTTGCTGGTGGAGAGGACTCGCTTGGCTCGCGAATCCACGATCCCGCAAAAGCCAAAGGCCAACCCTTCGCAGTTGAGCACCGAGAGATCCCGCCGCCTGGGTAAGCCGCTGCAACTCGTCTCGTATGGCGGGAAGAACGCTCAAGAGGTTTCCGTCGCCATCTGCCCTTACGATCGAGCTGATCAGGACCGACTCGTCTCGCACCACGGCGCAGGTCGCATGGGAACCCCCCAGGTCGATGGCCAGCGCGTTCAAGGGTTGCGGCACCAGCGCGGCTTTACCGTCGACTTCGATCAGAGAAGCGCCGAAGCCGGAGCAGCGGATGATCTCGTAATCATGGCCCGCATCACTGGGCCAACTGGCCAGAAACACCAGCTGGGCTTTCCCCGTGTTCGCAACCCGGTGCGCGGTATTTCCCGGGATGTAGTGAACCGTTCCTGGCGACATAGCTTCCTGCCGGGTTTCGCCGCTCTCCGCCATCAGAATCAACGCGCCTTCGCCCAGCACCGTCGCATAGTACTCGCCGCGATTGCGAATGCGGTGAAAATGGCCGTGAGTCATAAAGTACTCTGCTCCGACTTTGCCCGGCTCGAGAATCGTGGTTCCCCAGAATAGACCACCTTCGGTGCCCGGCGAAACAGGTTGCCAGAATTGAACGCGGTAGACCAGAGTTTCAGGATCGAGGCGCCGTCTCGCGGCTTCATCGCGAAAGATGCCGGGCAGTTGGCCCAGTGTCTTTGACGACTGCCGGACCGCAGCCCCGGAGAGAGTGCCCGCGTTCCAGTTGATAAGAATCGGACTAGCAGAAATCCTCATAGCTAGCTTCCCTTGGCGGCCATGGGATTGGCGGCCAGAACGGGAATTCACACAGTCTAAGTGGAGGTTTCAATTTTAGGCAAGGCGATAACGCACAAATTTGAGTATTTAATGCTCATTCGCTCTGCAATATGATTGCTTTATGCTTTAAATGCGCTTGAGCTCACCGAGGGCGAGAGCAGGCTAACAACAGCCGAGAGGTGCTTGTGAGTTGGGTGGATTGGCTGCTGATTTTGCCTGGAGCAGGACAATTGGACTTTTTTCTGGGAAGCTTGAAGATTGCAAACTCACTTGCCCACAGATCCACCCATCATGGCCCACGAGCGCACCGGCCTCGCTACGGTCACGCTGATCACCGGAAGCGCAGCTATCTCCGGGCTGCTCTTTGGCTACGATACGGCGGTGGTGAATGGCGCACTTGTCTTTTTGCGCGCGCAGTTCAACCTGACGGCATTTCAAACAGAACTGGCAGCGACCTCTCTCTTGTGGGGCTGCGTGTTGGGCGCGGCGATGGCCGGCTATCTGTGCGATCGCTACGGACGCCGCCGGGTGCTGATGCTGAGTGGAGTGCTCTTCGTCGCCTCTGCCATCGGCGCGGCCCTGCCAACGGCAGCCTGGCAATTTCTTCTAGCGCGCCTGGTGGGTGGAGTCGCCATCGGCTGCGCATCGCTGGTCGCTCCCCTTTATATCGCCGAGATCTCGCCGGCGGCAATCCGAGGGAGGCTGATCTCCGTTTACCAGTTGGCCATCGTGATTGGCATCCTGGTGGCTTATGTCAGCAATTACTTCGTCGCCCGGCTTGGCCAATCAAGCTGGCGCTGGATGTTTGGCCTGGGCGCCACTACCCGCCTTCTTTCTTTGCCTGGCGCTTCTCTGGATCCCGGAGAGCCCGCGATGGCTGATGCAGCGCGGGCAGAGCAAAACCGCGCGCGAGGTTTTGCTGCGCATCGCACCCGCCGGTTCTGTCGAATCGTCTCTCGCCGAGATTGCCGAATCGCTGCAACAGGAATCGATTACTTATCGCGAACTGCTCGGGGCCGCACTACGCCGGCCCATGGTATTGGCGGTTATGCTCGCCGTGATCCAGCAGGTTACCGGGATCAATACGGTGCTGTACTACGGTTCGATCCTCTTTCAGGAACACGCCCGCCAGTCCGCGAACAGCGCTCTCGCCTTGAATATCCTGATCGGCCTGGTGAATTTGGTGTGCACGGTGGTGGCGATTTTGTGGATCGACCGTTTTGGCCGGCGGCCGCTGCTGCAAGTCGCCACCGGCGGCATGGCAATTTCGCTGCTCGTCTTTTCCTTCACCCTGCGATGGCACGCGGATATGATCACCCTGCTGATGGCCGCCGTACTCGCCTATGTCGCCTGTTTTGCCGTAGGACTGGGGCCAGGGGTCTGGGTTTGCATTGCGGAACTCTTTCCTAACCGGGCACGCGGACGCGCCATGTCGGTGGCGACGGTCGTGCTCTGGGTTGCCGTCTCGATCGTAACCGCCACCTTTCTCAGCCTGATCACGTGGTTGTCGGTAGCCGGCGTCTTCTTCTTCTACGCCGTGCTTTGCGTTTTGTCGTTCGTTTATATCCGGCTGTACCTGCCCGAGACTAAACAGAAGACCCTGGAAGAGATCGAGAAGTCGTGGAGATCGTGAGGATGGGTGGTCTTCACCCCCTACGACTGTTTGCCGGATAGCCACAAAATCAAGAGCCATTAGCCGACTCAAGGCAGAGTACGGCTTCCTGCCGCGCTGTGCTAGAGAGGTCCGCGTGTGCGCCTTTCATTGAGGAAAGGCGCATGGGCGTATCAACGTCACAAGCCTCCACAGGAAATCGGGGCAAATGGGGCATCCTGAATTTGTTGCCCTTTTGGCAAAAAGCGCAGAGTCAGCCTGTTTGGCAGGCCGAGGGGGTCCAGTGGTCTTTAAGGGGTATTTCTGATTCTTTTATGCCCATTGCGTCACCCAAGGTGATTGCTTGTGCATATTTCGCTCATTTAAGTGGTTGACAACTCCACGATTTGCCATCTATCTTGTCTCGCGTGGCGCCGAACCCGCTGTCAGACGATAAGCCACTCAATCCGTTCATGCAACAGACCGGGGCCCAGAAAGAGCACTTCCAGGAGGCAAAACCCAATGCAAATATCTCAGTCTTGCTTCGCCATCAGGCGGCCCTATCGGATGCCTTTGAAAGGCAGACTTTGGAGCATCCCGGTTGCAGTTTTGTTTGCTGCCCTGCTGACGCTCGGCGCCCCATCCCCTGCGATCGGGCAAGCAGTCTGGGGATCCATCACCGGCTATGTTACGGACGCTTCGGGCTCCGCTGTGCCACAAGCCACCGTAACTGTGACCGAAGAGCAAACCGGCATCGAAACCACAGTGCAGGGGGATTCGGCCGGTTTCTACAATGCCACGCACCTGAACCCGGGGCAATACACGGTATCCGTGCGCATGCCCGGATTTAGCGGGTTTGTTCGCGAGCATGTGCTCGTGTTGGTCGGCTCCTCGGTTGGCGTGGATTGCCCGCTCAAAGTTGGTTCTGCCTCAGAGACGGTGACAGTGACGGCAGCCCCTCCCATTCTGAATACCGAAAAAACAGATGTAAACGCGCGATTCGACGCGCAGATGATCGATAGCTTTCCGGTTACCGGCAACAACATCACCCAACTCTATAGCCTCGTCCCGGGAGTGCTCTCCGATACTTTTCAGATGGGCACGGGTGAGAATCCGCAGGGAACGAATCGCACCTACGTCAATGGAGTGTGGTCAGGCGCCCAGGTGTACGTGCTCGACGGAATTACGGACGTTGACTACGGGTTTAGTGGGATCCAGGTGATCAACCCGCCGCCGGACTCCGTACAGGAACTGAAAATCATCACCGCCGACTATGATCCGGAGTTTGGCAATACGGCGGGGATGGTCGCTCAATTTGTTACTAAGTCGGGGAGTAACCAGTTCCATGGCTCAGTCTACGAATACAACCAGAATTCCGCCACCTTCGCGGCAACGCCCTTTACCGGGGGACTTCCCGCGCAGCCATACAACTGGAACCAGGCGGGATTTCAGTCTGGGCGGCCCGGTAAAGAAGGACAAGGTTTTCTTCTTTGGCGACTACCAACTTATCCGGCTGAACGCGAATAACTCCGTTGTTGCCACGGTGCCCACGGCAGCGTTTCGCAACGGCGATTTCAGCGCGTTGGCCGCTACCGCTCCTATATACGACCCGAACACCGGAAATGCAGACGGCACTGGGCGCACGATGTTCCCCAACAACGTGATACCCGCCGACAGGCTCGACCCGGTCGCCAAGAACCTCGTCGCCCTGCTGCCGCTACCGAACCTCAATCAAAGCACCGATTTAAACTTCCTGGGCGAAGAGGCACAGACGTTCAACACCAACGAATATGACGGTCGCGTCGACTGGAGCATCTCGGACAAGGACAAATTGTTTGGCCGCTACAGTCTTTACGACACCGACCTGGATAACCCAGGTGCGTTCGGTATCACGGCCGGCGGTCCGGCGGCTGGTGGCCTTAGCCCGGAAATCGCGAACACACGCAGCCAGCAGTTCGCACTGAATTACACACGCACGTTCGGTTCAAGCCTGCTGGGCGAATTCCGCGCCGGGTTTGATCGCTTTGCTATCGACGCGCTGCAAGTCGATAGCGCTCTCCAAACCAATACCAAGGTGGGGATTCCCGGAATCAATACGGGAAACCCGCAGACAGGCGGGCTGGCCGGCATCAATGTAAGCGGCCCGGTGGGGATTTTTACCATGGGCATTCCCAGCGGCGTTGGCATACCTCGCTTTGAAGGGTCCACCACTTTCGAAATCGTAAACAACTGGACCAAGATCTTCGGGGGACACCAGATATTGTTTGGCACTGACCTTCTGCGGCAGGACTTCAATTTTCTTTCGGTCAACGCCAGCACGAGGGGAAATTTTGAGTTCAACCCTTCTGTGACCGCAAGCCCCAGCGTGGCCACCTCAGGATTGGGCGTCGCTTCGTTCATGCTGGGCCTGCCCTCGGAGTTTGATCGCGCGATCTTCACTCAGTTCCCTGGCGAACGTCAGACGAGAGCGGGTCTTTATGTGCAAGACATCTGGCGCCTGAACCCGAAGCTGACTATTAATGCAGGGCTGCGGTGGGATTACTTCGAACCTGTTAAGCCGGCGCATGCAGGAGGGCTGGCTAATTTCGACACCGCAACTGGACAAATCCTTCTGGCGGGCCTAGGCAAGGTCTCGAACAGCGCCAATGTGCATACTCCGCTCGATGACTTCTCACCTCGGTTGGGCCTGGCTTACAAACTCACGGAAAACACCGTCGTTCGGGCCGGGTTTGGGCAGAGCTATTTCAGCTCTGGTTACGATGCCACTTTCTATCACCTAACCAGCTTCTACCCGATTACCGCGCAGCAGACGATACAAGCCTCGAATATTTACCAATATGTCTTCCCCATCGCCGATGTTCCGGCGGCGGCCCCTGCTCCGGCTCTTCCCAGCACCGGGCTTTTGACACCGCCGGATGGGACGCTGCTGAAGACACGCGCTTTAAACTTTCTCACCGAGAACATGTACTCGTGGAATCTGACCGTCGAACGCCAGCTGGACGCACGCACGACGCTGAACGTCGGATATGTGGGAACCAAGGGAACACACATTAGTTTTGGGCAGAATATCAATGCGGCCGGCCCTGGTGTTGGACCTCTCATCAATCGCCGCCCGTATTACAACGAGTTTGGCCTATCGCAACCCATCGACCTGCAGGGAAACATGGTCAACCAAAACTACAATGGCCTGGTCGTCGGCGTGAAGAGACGCTTTACCAAATATCTCGGATTCACGGGGAGTTATACCTGGTCTAAGACTCTGGGTTACTACCAATACAACCCGGTGGATCTGAAGTCCGACTATGGTGTCGGCGGAAATACGAATGCCTATTTTGAAGGTGATTCCGGAATCAACCGGTCTTCTGTCTTCACCCTTGGATATACCGCACTGCTTCCCTATGGCCATGGCATGCGTTTTGGCGCCAACAGCTCAGGCAGTGGCCAATTTCTTCCTCGGCGGATGGCAGACAAGCGGGGTTTGGGTGGCGGAAACAGGATTGCCATTCTCGGCCTTTGTTTCCAGCAACACTTCGCTGAATGCGGACTTCAGCCAGATGGCTAACCGCGTACCTGGAGCGTCTTTGTATGCCAATAAGAACTTCTCGCATTGGTATAACGTGGCTGCGTTTGCCATTCCCACCCTGTTGCCAATATGGCAATGCCGCTCCGGGACTGCTGACTGGACCAAACGTTTTCAAAACCGATCTTGCCTTGTGGAAAGAGTGGAAGTTCTCCACTCGTATCACTGAGCCAATGGCTCTGCAGTTCAGGGGAGAGGCGTTTAATGCGTTCAACCACGTGAACGCGGGAATTCCGGATAACAATATCGACGATCCTGCCGCCGGCCAAATCACGTCGCTTCAGTCTGGTCTGCCGATGCGAGAATTCCAGCTCGGATTGCATTTGCAGTTCTAAAGTAAGTCTCCAGCTCGCGTTCCCCAGTTAGATCGCCCACGATCTAACTGGGACGCTGCCCTGCCTCGGCCTAACCACAGCCTTATTACAGAAGACTTCGAAGAGGAGTGTATGCGGAAGCGTAACCGGAGGCAGTTTCTACGGGAGTCCGGATTGGTCGTGGGTTTTGTTGCATTGAACTCGCAATTGAGCGCAGCCGAGTAGCGCATCTATTGAGCGACGGAAACAACTCTTCGCCAGCGAAGAATTTACCGCCTCTCTTTAACACCAACCTGCAAACGGCCATAGGGTTGGGAGATGAGACAGCAGGGATCGTGGATCAGTATGGGCAACTGGATTCGCGCAACGCACGAATAGCTCTGGACATTGGGAACAACTCCTATCGAGTCGCCTGATTTTCATTGGTCCCAATCACTGGGGGATGGATACCTGCCGATCGTCGACACGGAGATGAGGTCGAGCCAGGGGATCGTGCGCTGGACGGCATACGCGTCGAACGCTCGGATCTGAGCGGTGAAT
The DNA here is from genome assembly GCA_963793525.1 of uncultured Acidobacteriaceae bacterium. Taxonomy (GTDB): domain Bacteria; phylum Acidobacteriota; class Terriglobia; order Terriglobales; family Acidobacteriaceae; genus PALSA-350. Next base: position 17,472 of record CAWCAZ010000004.1, on the reverse strand, counting down.
GCTTCGAATTCCTCAAAGCCGACCTCCCGCTGAAAGTTCACTTGTGGTTCCCTTTCACCACCAGGATCGAAGTGAACAACGGCGTCGTAAGCAGTGGCGATAAAATCCTGGCATTATTTCCTGCAGCGGCGAGCACCAAGGTATCGCAGGCAAAATACAACCTGTGACCCCGCAACGGGAGACCTGGTCTTTCAGTAAGCCGCCATGGTCCGACGTCATCACTCCCGGTTCGCACCCGAGCCCATTTCCAGGTTTCGACCCGGCGTTCGCGAGCGGCAGGGCATCTTTTCTTTTTCGCCCATTGCACTACAGTTTTCCGGTGCAACCGGGGAAAACGTATCACGTTGTCGTCGGCCTGATTCTGCCCAGGCCGGATATGGACGACACCTTGAACCCGTCGCAAACGTTGCTGAAGTTGACGGCGAATGGCACATCGCATGTGGTCAACATGGCTGACCTTAACCCAAGCAAGCCGTATCTTCATGACTTTGTGATTCAAGCGTCGCAGCCGGAGATTCACGTCACCTCGGCGACGGATCCATCCTCGACTTCTCCCTATCGTCCAACGCTCTTGAATGCAATATGGGTGTTTGATGGAGTCGTCGATTTGGATCAAGTCGCGACGGGATCATTGAGGGAAAAGGCGTTGTTCTATGTTCGTTGTGGCGAGGAACCCCAGGAGGATGTGGCGTGCGGCGTCTCTCTCGACTACACCTCGGCCGGGAGCGCCACCAAATGCCGCATCCAGCTTCCGTACCACCTGAGTCATGACAAAACTGCCGCCTTGAGTGTGAGCTCGAACGGGGCTGCTGTAAAGCAAAGATGGGAACCACTTCTTTCACAAGGAGCACAATTTACTACTGGCGATGACAGGCTCGACAATCTCTACAAGACTTCGCTGATCAATATTTTTTGCTGCGAACAAAGTATCCGGGAAAGGCTAACCAGGGCCAGGATCTCTACGTAGTTAAGCCTGGCGCAACGCTCTATGACGCGTTTTGGTATCGAGACGGTGCCTATCTTACGGCTGCCCTCGATGTAGCCGGCCATTTAGAAGAGGCGGAAAACTCTCTTCGCCTGTTCTGGCAGTCGAATCTCCCTGGAGACTTCGGAGCCTACGGGCAACAGGAGTGCGGAGCCTGGCAGGCGCCGCTGGATGAACTCGACAGCCAAGGGCAAGTGATGTGGGCGCTCGTGCACCATGGCCAGTTTTCGGGAAATCTTGCGTGGCAGAAGGCGGTCTATCCGAGCGTTCGTAAGGGTGCGGCATGGCTCAGGGATGTCACGGGACAAACCAAGTTTATTGAGGAGAATGGTGAACGGCCAATCTCCTATGGCTTGCTACCAGAGGCTGAAGGCGAGGCGATCGGTCACGGATACATTTACTATCACGACTTCTGGGCCGTGCTCGGGCTTCAGATGGCTCTTGAAGCCGCGAAGGCTCTCCAAGAGGAACAGGATGCGCAATGGATGACGAAGGAATACAACACCTTTTGGGCAAACCTTTCCACCTCGGTGAAGCAGGCGTATGAGCAAGTCGGAATGAAAAAGTACATCCCCGCTACTCCTTTTGATCCCGTTTCTCGCATTGATATCTGGGGTTCTATCGCAGCGCTTTATCCGGCGCGATTCCTGGAACCGAATGATCCGATGATCTCCCGGACACTTGACCTGATGCTCCAACACTGCCAGGAGGATGAGTACACGTACTTTAACCGGAAGAAAATCTGGACCTATTTAACAGCGGACTGGGCGATGTGCTACTTGCTTCGTGACGACTTGGCGACGTTCAACCGGTTGTTTGATGGCTATGTTGCACACGCCTCGCCGACGAATGCCTGGATCGAGGAGATGTTTATCGAGTCGCGGTTCGGGAACTGGGGATATGCCCCACGGCTGGGCCGCGGCGCAATATGTCCATTTGCACCGTAATGCGCTGGTTTTTGAGGATAAGGATGTTCTTCATCTTTGCTGGGGGGCCAGGGAGGGGTGGCTGAATAATGGGATTACTGTCAAACGAGCGCCGACTAAGTTTGGAACGGTTGACTTCACATTTCGTCGTGATGGTAAGGCGCTGGTTCTCGACTACAAGTTTGTCCGTGGTCAGCACCAGGAGAGCTGCCGCGGAGTCCGATTACACATCCCGCAGACTGCAGCGCATAATGAATCCGTCCGCATTAATGGGAAGAGTCGCGATTTGCAGCGCGACCAGCGTGTGATTGATCTGGAGTAGCCGTTGCTTGGACTCCCCTTCCCTCACAAAAACGAGCGAGATGTGGGCCACCCGTCAGCTGTGTGGGAACCGGAAGCCGAAAATTACGAGTTTCCTACTTGGCCGACGAATGCCCGATGGTGAAACGCAAGCCGACACGGAAGGTAAAGGGCAGCGACGGATAGCCTATGGGGGCGATCTTCTTGTTACCGGTGAGGTTGTCGAGCTGAGCATAGGCGCCAACCCAGGACAAGAACTGGTAGCTTCCGCCGAGATCGAGCTTGGCATAGCCGGAGTCGAGATTGCGGTTGGGCAGCAGAAGCGAGTTCCCTTCCACCAAATCCCGGCCGCCTAGAAACGTGGAATCGTCACTTCGGCTGGCGAAAGCACCCGTGAACGCGACCGCATATTGTTCTCCGCTGTAGGTCACGGCAGCAAAGCCGGTATGCGGTGGCCGCTCAAACGGCCGCGCGCCCCGCAAGGGGTCAAAGGCTCCGATGGGCAGCGTCGAGAAGGAGGGCGGGGGTTCTCCAGGGCAGGCCGGTGTTGAATGATGGTTGCAGCGCATCCGAGGTAAAGGAGCGCTGCACCACCGCATCCAGATAGGTGTAGCCTCCGCGCAAAAACAATGTCCGGAAGACGGTGTATTGCACTTCGCTTTCTATGCCCTGGGCACGGAATGCCTGCGAGTTCAGATCGAGGGGACCCGCGCTGCTCGAGAAGACTTTTGAGCGACTCCTGCTGACTCGGGCTCAACTGGGGCAGAAGTGACGGGACTTCGGTGGCAGGAACCGGCTCAATCTGCCTGCGGTACTGATTATGGAAATAGCCGATGCGCAACAGTCCGCGCTCACTGAGAAAGCTCTGTGCGACGCCGCCCTCAAAGGTGCGCGATTGCTCCTGCTCTATAGGCGAGATGTGGTACTGCTGAATCGCATCTCGGCCGCCCTGCAAATTCAGAAGGAAGTCATATAGTGAAGCGAACTGCTCGTCGAGTGACGGCTCCTGAAAGCCTTGCGCGAAGTTGGACCATATCTTTGTACCGTGGAAGATCCCCTTGCCCGGGCGCACCGGATAATAGGCCAAACCGAGACGAGGCACGCCGACCGTGCCAAAGAGCTGGTTCTTCTCCACTCCGCCTCCCAGGGAATAGAAGAGCCGGCTGTGGTAGTTGCCTTGCAGTTGGCCGGTGTAGTCGTAATTGGCGCGCTCTATATTTTGATCGATCCCGTAGACGGCGGACTTCTTCGCTCCGCGTTCGTCATCGTAGCGAAAGGTAAACAGACCGAGGATGTGCTGGGTGAACGGGTAGTCGCTCTGGAAGTAGAACTGGTCGCGATTGTTGACCTGCTCCACGGTGTTGGGATACGTGCCGGGGAAGTTCAGGATCGCCTGTCCGGTTACGGAGTACCCGTTGGCGCCGTCGATTACGGTATTGTAACCGTAGTAGTTGTTCGACGTGGTGAGCTGAAGGCCGGCAGGGTAAAAATTGATATCCTCCTGGCGCTTGCGCGTCATGCCGTAGCGCACCAGGTTGTGCCAGTTGCCGTAGGTACGGTTTTCGATCGATGCTCCAAGATACGTGTCCTGATTTGAGCGCTTGCCGGCGTTGGCGATGCCGTAGAAGTTGAAGGGGCCGGGGGTTCCGGTGGCCGCATCGCTATTGCTGGCGGTCACGCGAATCTGGGTTGCCGACGTGAAGGCGTAGCCCAGGTTTGCGCTCCCGGTGTCGTCGTGAAACTCATCCATCTTGAGGGAGTTGTCGCTCTGGAAGGCCTCGAAGCCGCCGTAGTAATCGAGCCTCTTATAGGTGCCCCCAAGCTGCGCCCGGTTGCGAAAGGTGGTGAAGGTGCCGGCGTCCCCCTCATAAAAGAGCGACGGAAAGGCGGTGCTGCCGCGCGAGCGTCCTCACATTCACGGATCCGGAAGCAGCATCCGAGCCGTAGAGCACGCTGTTGGGACCGCGATAAACCTCGAGGTCTCCTATGCCGGTGGTCGATAGATTGCTGTAGTCGAAGGCGCCGCCGATGTCGCCAATGGGAACTCCATCCTGATTGACCTGGTTGGAGTCGGGATTGCCGCCGCGAATAAACAACGATGCCAGTGCGCCGTACTCGCCCTGACGCACGACAAAGTCTCCCGGCACCTGGCGCAGCGGATCGATCAGATCGGTGCGATTGGGGAAGCTTGCGCTGCGCTGCGGGGTGACCGCGGAGCTGATCTGGGCCTCGGCGGTCGGCGTGCCGGTGGCGGAGACAACAATCTCCTGCCGCGCGTTGGACGACTCCAGCACAATGTCTTCCAGGTGGCTGTCCGCGGCTCCCGCGTAGAAGCTTTGGGTGGTGATTTGTTTGAAATTATTGGCCGAGACGAGGACGTAGAACCGCCCGCGAGGCACTGCTGCTGATCTGATAGGTGCCGTCCAAGCGGGTGACCGCGATGGCCACAATCTGGCCTTTTTGCAACAAGCACGACGTTGGCATGGATGACGCCCATGCCTAGGGAGTTGGTCACAGTGCCGCGAACGATCGCCGCCCGGGTGGTGAGGGCCGTGAAGAGGATGAGGAAGAGACAAAGGCTGAATGGCGGGAGGTGCTTGCGCCGCGATCGAACCGGCATGAAAATCCTTTTTTCTCCCGGAACCCCGGATTTCCTACCGCGCGGCACTGCCCACGCTCACGTGTGCAGTCCCGGCGCGCCGGGAGCCGCATGTCATTCCGCGATCCCCAGAAGCCCGGCAGGAAATCCGGGAACGAGGGAGCCGCACCTGAATAGACGCCGCGCACGGGTCCGACGCGCAAGCTTTGGATAGAGAATGGTGACCCCGGGAAGACTCGAACTTCCGACAAACAGTTTAGGAAACTGCTGCTCTATCCACCTGAGCTACGGGGCCCTTGTCTTGACACACTTGCTACGGCTTCAGTTTAGAGCATTTTCGGGGATCTGTGATGAGAGGGCGAAGACATGGAGGGGGATGGACAGAGCGGAGCGATGTGGCCCAAAAGCACTTACGTGATGAGCAAAGGCAGGGCGCGCCTCTAAAGGGCACGCCTCCTACCAAGCAGCAAAATCGTCGGGGGGTCGCAGATCAGGACGGGGGAGCCCATGCAGGAATCTTGATCGGACCTTCATAACTGACAATGACCAGTTTGTGCTATGACCCATTTGTGGAGCAGTACCGATATCGGCAATGCCGCCAGCTAACACGGAGGGGTTATGCGCCCAGGCTTTTCAAGCGGAAGAGCGCCGCGATCAAGGCATCGATATCTTCGAAGCTGTTGTAGAGCGCCAGGGATGGACGTACCGTGGTCTCGACCCCAAAGCGGCGCAACGTGGGCTGGGCACAATGATGGCCGGAGCGCACGGCGATCCCTTCGCGATTGAGAGCGGCGCCCACCTCTTCGGTACGAAAGCCGGCGAGCACAAAGGAGAGCACGCCCGCTTTTTCCTTGGCTGTGCCGATGATGCGCAGACCCGGAACCCGCAAGAGCCCCTGGGTGGCGTAGACCAGGAGTTCATGCTCGTAACGGGCAATGTTGGGCATGCCGATGTGGTCCAGGTAATCGATGGCCGCGCCGAGTCCCACCGCATCCGCGATGTTGCCGGTGCCGGCTTCGAAGCGTCCCGGCGGTGGCTGATAGGTCGTCTTCTCAAAGGTCACGTCGACGATCATGTTTCCGCCTCCCTGCCAAGGAGGAGTTTCGGCCAATATCTCCGGCTTGCCGTAGAGCACGCCAATGCCGGTGGGCGCGAAGACCTTGTGCCCGGAGAATACGTAGAAATCGCAGTCCAGTGACTGCACATCGACGGGCATGTGGGATACAGCCTGCGCACCGTCGACCAGAACCCGGGCTCCATAGCGATGAGCCATTTGCACCATCTGATGCGCCGGCGTCATGGTGCCCGAGGGCATTGGAGACCTGGGTGAAGGAGACCAGGCGAGTCTTTGGACTTAGCAGCTTCTCGTACTCATCGAGCAAAATCTGGCCATCGTCGTCGACGGGCGCAACGCGCAGGCATGCTCCCTTTTCCGCACACAACATTTGCCAGGGAACGATATTGGCGTGATGCTCGATCCAACTAATGACGATCTCATCGCCCTTGTTGATGTGACGCCGACCCCATGACTGAGCGACCAGGTTGATGGCCTCGGTCGCGCCGCGAACGAAAACGATCTCTTTCGAAGAAGAAGCATTGAGGAAATGCGCGACCTTGGTGCGAGCATCCTCGTAGGCATCGGTCGCGCGGGCCGCCAGGTCGTGGGCGGCACGATGAATATTCGAGTTTTCGTGTTCGTAGAAATACGCCATGCCGGTCGATTACGCTCTGCGGCTTCTGCGTGGTTGCCGCGTTGTCCAGCCAGATCAATGGATGGCCGTTCACGCGTTCATTCAAGATCGGGAAATCGCGGCGCACCGAGCCGATATCGAACTGCTGCCGCGGAAGCTTAAGGTCGCCGACAGCCGTGGGCTGTGCCATGGCGGACTTGGGCTCGAGAACAGACGCGTTCTTTTGTGTCTTGCCGGATGCGGTCAGCAGGCCGCTGTCCTCCAGAAAGTACAGCGAAGAGGATTCTGTCCGAGCAGCCCTGGCATCGTCTTCGTTCAGTAATGGCGACAGTGGCGCAAGGGTAGGCACTCCGGCGACGAAGGACGGGAACAGGGAGTGGTCAAACTCCGGCATCGGGAGCGAGAAGGGCGAGACACCCGCGGCATTTTGCGGATCCTGCTGCGCCATTCCATTCGGCATAGAGGGCGACGCCGCAGGTTGGGACAGCAATTCCGTGGTGGGGGCCATGCTGGCTCCGCTGAGACCGCCAGCGTGCTCAAGAAAGTAGAAAGGAGACGCTGCGCTCAACGCTGACTTTGCATCGTCCTCCGTCCGCAGTGGTGGAAAGGGCGGGAGCGCAGGCACACCGGCCGCGAAAGATGGGAACAAGGCCTCGTCAAACTCGGGCATGGGAACCGAGAAGGGGGAGGACGGAAGCGCAGCGGATGCGCTGCGCGGATCATATTGCGGCAATCCCTGATGGACGGGCGCCGCAGCGGGCAAAGCAACCGCAGTTACCTGCCCAGGGGAGACGGATGACAGTTCGGGAAGAGCGGATGACATCCCGGGCATAGCGGGTGCACCGGCCGATGGGATAGAGGGCACCGAGGGCAGCGGCATACCTAACTGGGGCAGCCTGGTTTCGAAGGCTGACCCAGCGTAGGAAGCATCGGGCACAGATGACAAAGCCGGAGCTGGTTGACCGCGGAAGAACTCGTTGGCCATACGAGTCAACATCGTCACATCGGGAAAAGAACCCGTTTGGCCGACGCTATTCTCGTCTGCCGGCAGCCTTTCGCCTAACGATGCAGCGAAATCTTCGGCGTTGTTTTGATCACTTGTACTCATGGTACTGTCCGACTTCTACATTCTCGAGCACACCCAGGGCATCTTCGGTCAGCACTGCCGCTGAGCAATAGAGCGATACCAGGTAGGAGGCGATGGAGTTGCGGTCAATACCCATGAAGCGGATGGAAAGGCCGGGCGTTTGTTCGCCTGGCAGACCGGGCTGGAAGAGCCCTACTACGCCCTGCTTTCTTTCACCGGTGCGGAGCAACAGGATATTGGTCTTGCCCGCCCCGTCGATGTTTAGCTTATCGGTGGGAATGAGCGGGATGCCGCGCCAGGTCAAAAATGGCGAGCCGAAAATGGTGGCCGTGGGCGGAGGCACACCGCGGAATGTGCACTCGCGGCCAAAGGCGGCAATGGCTCGGGGATGAGCCAGGAAGAAGGCCGGCTCCTTCCAAATACGTGACAGCAATTCATCCAAATCGTCGGGAGTGGGCGCAGCCCCGCGAGCCTGAACCTTGAATGCAGGGTCGACGTTGTTCAGCAGGCCGTAGTCAGCGTTGTTGATCAGCTCACTTTCCTGGCGCTCTTTGACCTTTTCCACGGTGAGCCGCAACTGCTCACGGATCTGATCGTGGGGATGACTAAAGAGATCAGAGACTCGGGTGTGAACGTCCACCACGGTGGTGATCGCACTCAGCGTATATTCGCGCGGAGCTTCGACGTAATCGACGAACGCCTCGGGCAATGTACGTTCATCGCGCGATCCGCAAGCGACCTCAATATCCGAATCGTTCTTGACCTTGTTCACTCTGTAGGTACCAGATTCAACCGGAACCCAATTGAGCAACTGCACCAGCCAGCGCGGAGTAATGGCCGTAAGTTGCGGCGGCGTTTTTGTTGTGTTTGCTAACTGCCTTGCTGCTACATCCCCTAACGCTCTTGCCATAACAGGTGCTCCTTGTTCGCGAAGCTTGCGACAGTTGAATCATAGACAACGGCTGCAGGCGCGGGAATCGCGGAAATATGAAAAATCGGGCCATTCGCCGTAGAAAGAATCGACAATTCCCCCTTGGGCCTCATAATTTAAGGACACGTGCATGCTAGAGGAGGTACCTACTTACCCATGACTGGATTGGTTCAACCGTCGATCGACGACATCGATTGCGAAATTCTCGCCGAGCTGCAGGCCAACGCGCGCATTGCGTTTGCGGAGCTGGGCCGCAGAGTCGGTTTGTCCACGCCGGCGGTGATTGAAAGAGTCCACCGGTTGGAGGAGAGCCAGGTGATTCTCGGCTATCGTACGTTGATCGATCCGGCCAAAGTGGGACTGCCCGTACGCGCGTTTGTTCATGTCACTGTCGCGGGAGACAAGCTGGCCAAATTTGCCGCAGTAGTGCGCAACTTGCCCGAGGTCCTGGAGTGTCATCGGGTGACGGGCGCTGAATCCTTTATCGTCCAGGTCGCAGTTCGCGATGTAAGACATATGGAAGAAGTGATCGACTCGATGATGCCCTATGTTTCGACGAACACGTCGATGGTCCTGGCTTCTCCCGTGCCGTGGAACAGCATCCTGCCGGCAGCGCGGTATGGGAAAAAGCCCAAGGAGCGCAAGGCGAACGGCTAGCTAACAAATCGGGCTTGGTGTGCAGGTCATCCGTTGATTGTGCGAAGCCGCCGAATCTCCAGGAGTGCCGCGCCTACGGCGCTCGCCATCATCATCACGGATACCCAGCCCTCACGGGCTGGGGCTCACATTTAGTTGCGGCCCTCCGGGCCTTCGCTATTTGCGGATGGCGCGAATCAGGTCGGTGATCACCGGTGGGGTGATTGCGCGGATTGCGTTCTTGACGCGAATCGTCGCTTTTACGCTGTTCATACCGGGGCGCTCTTGAAATGCCACTTCGTGCCGGTGGGTGAGCTCCGGATCTTCTTCAGGGCGGCCATTCGAATAGTAGTAGGTGGCAATGGACTTCCGATTACGGTCGGGAGGGCAGGCCAGCGGATGGGGATGACCGTGGAACGAAATGCTGGTGGTGCTGAAGATCGCACAGCGGTTGAAGACGGGAAGAATTTTCTTCTCTGCTTGCTTGACCTCGCGATCCCATAGCTCGAAGTGTCCCCCGTACTCCTCTTTCCAGTCCTTATTGAGATAGACCAGAACGTTGATGCGGCGGTCCAACCGTAGCGCTTTGTGGTAGCTGAAGTCGGCGTGCACTTCCAATAGGCCCCCAGGCCTGATCTGGTGCAGACCACCGCCGGTGTAGTACGGATCGGGCAAGACCCCCTGAATGCCAGTCAGTGTTTCGAGAAACTTGAGCATGGGCCGGCTGTTGAGAAAGTAGAGAACATCGCGAATCGATGAGGGCAGCTTCTCCACCACATCGAAGGCCAGTTTTTTACGCTGGTTCACGTCGGTGTGGGCGTACCAGTCGGCTTCTTTGGGCTCAGGGAAATCCCGCAGCGCGGCCTCGGCTACCTCAATGGGCAGGAAATTGTCGAAATAGATGTGGGGATAGGGAGTATTTGCCTTGTACTCCTCCGCCCTGGCTGAGGCCAGAGCCTCGAGTTTGGCGACGTATTCGTCCCCGAGCAATGCGTTTAACACTCTGGTATCGCTAAGCGTCTCTAGCTGTTCGGGCATCGCCGGCCTCCATCCGATCGAGATTAGCCCCTGTCCAGGGTGCCAAACCTCTGAATTCAAAGCTATTGATGGACAAGGGGCATGTCAAGGCGGGAGGGTGCCGCGGGTTGTAAACTAATACCGAGGAATCTATGGCAGAGCTGGAGCGTAGGAAGTCAACGACGGTCAGGATTGGGAATGTGCGTGTGGGTTCTTCCGCGCCCGTGGTGGTGCAGTCCATGACCAATACGGATACCGCCGACGTGCGGGGCACGGTCCAGCAGGTCGCCGCGCTGGCCAACGCGGGGTCTGAGCTGGTGCGGGTGACGGTCAACAACGACGCAGCAGCGGCTGCGCTGCCCGCAATCGTCGAGGGGCTGGCCAAACTGGGAATCGACGTGCCTATTGTTGGCGACTTCCACTACAACGGGCACCTGCTGTTGAAGAAGTATCCGGAGTGCGCTCGCGCGCTGGCCAAGTACCGTATCAATCCCGGAAATGTTTCGATTGGCCGCAAGGATGACGACAATTTTCGGATCATGATTGAGTGCGCGGTGGAAAACCAGAAGCCGGTGCGCATCGGCGTGAACTGGGGTTCGCTCGACCAGGCTCTGCTGACGAAGATGATGGACGAGAATTCCAAGAAGGCCCAGCCCGCGGAGGCGCGGGATGTGATGATCGAAGCCATGCTGGTGAGCGCGATCGAGTCCGCGCGCGCAGCGGAACGCTATGGGCTGCGGCATGATCAGATCATTCTCAGCGCTAAAGTCAGCGGCGTGCGCGACCTGATCGAAGTCTATGAATTGATGGCTGCCCGCTGCGACTACGCGCTACATCTGGGGCTCACTGAGGCTGGCATGAGCATGAAAGGCATCGTCGCTTCCACGGCTGGCCTCGCTCCGCTGTTGCTTAAGGGCATTGGCGATACCATACGCGTCTCCCTGACCCCTAAACCAGGCGGCGACCGCACTGAAGAAGTGCAGGTGGCGCAACAGATACTGCAGTCACTGGGGATCCGCAGTTTTGCTCCGCAGGTGACTGCCTGCCCGGGGTGCGGACGTACCAGCAGCACGTACTTCCAGGAATTGACGCAGGATATTCAGGGGTATGTGCGCGACAGCATGCCGGTGTGGCGGGAGCGCTATCCCGGTGTGGAAGAGCTGAAGCTGGCGGTGATGGGTTGCGTGGTAAACGGGCCAGGCGAGTCCAAGCATGCCAACATCGGTATTTCCCTTCCCGGCACATTTGAGGATCCCAAGGCCCCGGTTTATGTGGACGGACGCCTGATGACGACGCTTCGCGGGGACAACATCGTCAACGAGTTCAAGAAGATTCTGGACGACTATGTCTTGGCCCGGTATGGGTCGGGTTCTCGTGAAGAGCAGTTGATCGAAGTCCGGTAGATGCGTTGGTCAAGGTCCGCGGTATCCCACGTCTCGCGAAAAACGAGCGAGATGTGGTCCACCCTTCAGCTGTGGCAAACGGACATGTGGCGAAAGCTGTTGTCGGGCTTCGCCCGTCTTTTTGGCCCACGTACGCTTTGGCGAACATGGAGCACCCGTCCAGTTCCTATAGGTTCTACTTTGAGTTCGGGTTGTTCGATGGCTGTCTTAACTCGCGCAGGGAGTAGAAGGTGCCTCGCCAGGAAACTCCGCCGTGCCAGAGGGCCAGGCACATGGAGCGAAGCAGGGCGTAGAGCAACAAGACTGCCGCGAGGGGAAACAGCGGCATCTGGGCTGCGGAAAAGTGTTGATACTTGCCCATCTGCTGGTAGGCGATAAAAAGGGCGATGAGCATGAGGCTGGTTGGCCACCATAGCGCAGGCCCAGCCAGACAGGCGGCTAAGGGAAAAAGCGTGAAGATGGCCAGGCCGCAGGCAAAGCCGAGCAGCAGTTCAGGCCGGAAACCGAAGAGCGCAAAGAGGTTCTTGGTCAGGTTATCCACCACGCCGAAAGCCCCTCGCGCCCAACGTACGCCGACCAGATCAAGTCCCAAAGCCACGCGCTGCGCGAATCCAAGGGCCTTGACCCGGCGGCCTAATGCCAGATCTTCGAGAACCTGCATCCGTAGCGCTTCCCACCCACCCAGTGCATCATAGGCCTCGCGCCGGATCAGGTTGAAGGCGCCTACACCGATCGAATCCCGGCGGGCCTGCGGATCCGCCACTCGCCATGGACGGAGCGCCCAAATGGATAAGACCTGAAGAAACGCGATCAACATCCGTTCGCCCCAGCTGTGCAGAATGATGGTAGGCAGCAGAACCAGATGGTCAGCGCTGCTGGATTTGGCGTATTGCAGTGCGCGGCGCAGCGCATCGGGGCGGAAAAGAACATCCCCGTCGGTAAAGAGAAGCCACTCGCCGGTGGCATGCTGCGCGGCCAGGGCCATGGCGTGCGTCTTGCCGAGCCAGCCTGAGGGAAGCTCACTTACGTGCAGAATCTGTAGGGTCTTACCCGGTGCTCCTCCCTCGCTGGCCAGGCTTTCCGACAGACTTTCCATGATGGCGCCGGTCTGATCGCTGGAGCGATCGTTTACAGCGAGGATCTGAAGGTCGACGCCTTCCGCGGCCAACAGAGAGCGGAGCGTTGCAGCAATGCCCGCAGCTTCGTTCCTCGCCGGGACAATGACGCTCAAGACCGGCAGAGCCGGTTGGGGCTCGATAGTCCGGGTTAGATCGGGTACGCGGCGCAGCATACCGCGCCACACCAGCACGCGCGTCAGCCAGGACAGCGCGACGAGCCAGTCCAGGACCTGCACGATGCGGAAGAAGACGGGCACCCGTTCAGTATGCGCGGTAACAGCAACTTGTATACTGACCTCCGGGCGCGACTGAATGGCAGAAGAACGACGAAAAAGAATCAGCAGCAGTGTGCTCTGGATTGCTGCCGCCATTGTGCTCACCTTCATTTTCTTCGGTGTCCGCCGTTTAACGCGCGATAAGCTGCCGTTACGCGTGGCCGAGGCTCAGGTGCAGGACCTGGTCAAGCCCAACAGCACCAATGGCCGGGTCGAGCCGGAACATATTTTCGAGGCGCACGCTCCCGAAGCGACGATCGTCAAGGACGTATTCGTCCACCTGGGCGATAAGGTAAGCACAGGGAAGCTGATGGTGACCCTGGATGATGGCAACGCGCGAGCCAAATTGGCAGCGGCCATTGCGGCATTGCGGGGCGCCGAAGCCGGGTACCAGACGGTGGAGGGTGGTGGCACGCAGCAGGAGCAGCTCACCCTTACCAGCAACATCACCAAAGCAAAAATCGATTGCGACCAAGCCACCCGGGACCTGGACGTGATCCAGAAGCTGGCCGCCAAGGGAGCGGCGGCGCCCAGCGAGGTGGCCCAGGCGCAAACACGCTTAGAGATTGCGCAGGCTTCCCTCCACGCGCTTGAGGAGCAGAAGAAGAAGCCTTTCGCACCGGTCGAGCTTACGCGTGCGCAATCGAGCGTGGAAGAAGCGGAGGCAGCCCGCGCCGCCGCAGCCCAGGTGATCGAGCAATCGAATGTGCACGCTCCCTTCGCCGGGACTGTCTTTTCCCTGCCCGTGACTAAGTATTCCTATATCGAGCCCGGCGCTGAGGTTTTGCAGTTGGCGGATCTCACCAAGCTGCAGGTGCACGCGTACTTCGACGAGCCAGAGATCGGCGACCTGAAACTGAACAATCCGGTCACCATCGTATGGGATGCAAAGCCGGATTTGAAATTCCACGGGCACATCATCCGCCTGCCCACTTCCGTCATCGACTACGGAACCCGGCGGGTCGGAGAGGTCCTGGTCAGCATCGAAGATTCGGACGGGGTTCTATTACCCAACATAACAGTCGTGGTCACGGTCATCACCCAGGATGTACGCAATGCACTCACGGTGCCTCGTGAGGCTCTCCACATCGAGGGTGGGCGCGATTATGTGTACGTGGTCACGGGTGACACGCTACATCGGGTCCCGGTGGAAGTAGGCGCCCTCAACCTTACGCTGGTGCAGATCGTGAGCGGCCTGAAGGAACATACGGTGGTCGCGCTGGGCACAACCAATGGGGCTCCCATCTCCGAAGGTGTTCCCACTGTTCCGTCCGCTCATCCCCTCTTCCTTCCACCTTTCACTTTTCGCCCTTCACCTTCTCCCCCCACCCCAGCATTGCACCCGCCCCGTTTTTCCTGCAACCTCAACCTTTTTCGCCCACCTTCTCCTCGCCTCCCGCCTTCCTTTCCCATGTTCGAAAGCCTGACCGACCGCATGAGCCTCGCCCTGCGCCACCTGCGCGGCATCGCCAAGCTCACGCCCGAAAACACCGCCGAGGCCCTCAAGGAGGTCCGCACCGCCCTCCTCTCCGCCGATGTCCAGTTCAAGGTCGCCCGCGAATTCGTCGAGCGCGTCGAGCAGCAATGCGCCGGCCAGGAGGTCCTCAAGTCCATCACCCCCGGCCAGCAAATCGTCAAAATCATCCACGACGAGCTCGCCCGCCTCCTCGGCGAAGGTTCCTCCCAGTTCTCCGCCGACCGCCCCTTGCGCGTCCTCCTCGTCGGCCTCCACGGCGCCGGCAAAACCACCACCGCCGCCAAGCTCGCCCGCCTCCTCCACAAACGGGGCTACTCTCCCCTCCTCGTTGCCTGCGACGTTTACCGCCCCGCCGCCATCGACCAGCTCGAAACCCTCGCCCGTGCCGAATCCCTCGCCGTTCTTCTCCGACCGCACCACCAAGGACGTCCCCGCCCTCGCCAAGGCCGCCCTCGCCTACGCCGCCACCCTCAAGCCCCAGCCCGACGCCCTCATCTTCGACACCGCCGGCCGCCTCCAAATCGACGCCGACTTGATCGCCGAGGCCCAGCGCGTCCGCGAAATCGTCCAGCCCCAGGAAGTCCTCCTCGTCGCCGACAGCGCCCTCGGCCAGGAGGCCGTCAACGTCGCCAAAACCTTCCACGAAGCCGTCCAGCTCACCGGCATCGTCCTCACCAAGCTCGACGGCGACGCCCGCGGCGGCGCCGCCCTCTCCATGAAGGCCGTCACCGGCGTCCCCATCAAATTCATGGGCACCGGCGAAAAAACCGCCGACTTCGACGTCTTCCACCCCGACCGCATGGCCCAGCGCATCCTCGGCATGGGCGACGTCGTCTCCCTCGTCGAAAAGGCCCAGGAAAACATCGACGAAGCCGAAGCCCAGCGCCTGTCCGAGAAAATGCGCCAGGCCGATTTCAATTTCGAGGACTTCCTCGCCCAGATGCGCCAGATGAAAAAAATGGGCCCCCTCGGCAATATCATGAAAATGCTCCCGGGCATGAGCGGCTTCGAAATCGGCGACGCCGAGGAATCCCGCCTCCGCCACACCGAGGCCATCATCCTTTCCATGACCCCCACTGAACGCCAAAAACCCCAGCTCCTCAACGGCAACCGCCGCCTCCGCATCGCCAAGGGCTCCGGCGTCGAGGTCCGCGACGTCAACCAGCTCCTCAAGCAGTTCGAGCAAATGCGCAAAATGATGAAAATGTTCAAAGGCGGCAAAGGCAAGCGCCTCATGGCCGAAATGGCCGGCAAAATGGGCGGCGGCCCCGGCGGCCTTGGCGGCCTCGGCGGCATGGGCGGTCCTGGCGGCGGCTTCGGCCTCCGTTAAATTCTCCTTTTAGCCTGCTCTTTTCTTATCCGGTCCATCCGGTTAATCCTGTCTAAAAAATTCTTCGCCTTCTCTTTTAATCCTCTGCTCCTAAATCTGTGCTAATCTGTGAAATCTGTGGATAGATCTCTTCTTCCATCTTCCATTTCCCTTCATGAAAAATCCCGTCCGCAATCTCATCGCCATCAGCGCGCCCGACCCTGAATCCGCCGCCGCCGCGCGCGCCGCCGTCCTCGCGCTCGCCCGCGCCAAAGACCCCGAAGGCGCCGCCGAAGTGCCTCCGAGGAATCTGCCTGAGCGGCAGGGCCAATCCGGCCTCGGCCACGAGGAGCGCGGCGGACAGTCCGCGCGCGCCTGCGCGACACGCAAAGCCAGAGCGCGAAGACCGCACGATGAAAGATCAAGGTGTGTCTTCGTCGGCGACGCGACAGACGTGGAAGGAGCCGGCGAGCTGTCTCTCCCGCGTCGCCGGCGCTGCTCACTGTGGCGGTGAACGTGCCCTCCACTGCCTCCCCCGGATTGCTGTAGGCGCGTGATGTTCGCGCCGGGGTCTCCTCAGGAGCTCCAGGCTGCGCCCGATCGTCCGTGAAGCTGATCGTGCCGTTGGTATACGAGCCGACTCCGTTGTCCTGGTACAGCGTGAGCTCGATGCCCGCGCTCTGCGTCGCCGCGCTGGTGCAGCCATCGATGATCAGGTTGTGGTATCCCGGGGGAGCTCCGCCCTGGAGCAGATAGGCGACGGCGGTCGTCGCCCCCTGCGCCGTCCCCCAGCTCCGTGGCAGATCGAGCTGAACCTCTCGGACCTCTCGTTGCCCGCGGTGACCTGACGTAGCCGGAGCAGCCTGCATCGGACTCGCCAGCGTCGGGTGCGGCGCCGGCATCCAGCCCGGGGCCGGCGTCTTGGATGAGATTGTTCCCGGCATCGAAGGCCGGTCCGGCGTCCAGCTCAGTCGTCCGCCGGATCGGTCCGGCATCGCTGAGCGGATCCGGCGTCGGAATCGATCCCGCGTCGCTCGTGATTGTCGGCGTCGCTGCGCAGGATGCCAGGAGTAGTGCGGCAGCTGCGACTGAGATACGCCAGAAGCCCGGCTGGATTGCGCATGGGCTCCCTCTTGTCTGCGGCGATTGTCACACAGCCCGCCCGCAGCAGAAGGTGACTCGGGCCCGAGCGAGTAGGATGATTGCGTCAGTGAGTCGCGCGGCATGACAACGAAGAGTGAGTCCAGGTTGAGACACCCCGCGCGCCGCTGCGCTGCTGCTGGCGGGCTGCGGCGGAAGAGCACCTCCCCGAACCAGCGCTCGATGCCGGTCCTTCGTTCGTGGCCGTCCAGGGAGATTTCGCGGACTTCACGAGCTGGGAGTCCTACGACGGCGGAACGGAAGCCACGGACAACCTCGACATCGTCGGCCAGCGCGAGCTGTTCCTGAACCATCCGCCGCCCACGGCAGCACGCAGTTCCCGCTCGGAACGATCATCGTGAAGACGACGCAGGGTGCTGCGACCTTCGCGATGGCAAGGCGAGGCGGCGGCTTCAATCCGCAGGGCGCCGGCTGGGAGTGGTTCGAGCTGCTGGGCGCAGGCGATGGGGGTGTCGAGATCTTCTGGCGCGGAGACGGCACCGGCGGGATGCTCGCCTACGGCAGCCGCCTGCGACCGGCTGCGACAGCTGCCACTTCCAGGCGATCGAGAACGACTA
>CAWCAZ010000003.1:0-109313 GCA_963793525.1 uncultured Acidobacteriaceae bacterium | reverse complement strand
ACCGAGCTTTTGCGCACCCAGTTCACCGCAAAATCCAGGGTCGTCATGACCACCCCTTCGGGCTGCTCATGGCCGAAATTTACTTCGCGGACTTTTTCCTGGTTCTTGCCGCTCGACTGTAAGCTTCCGAAGAGGTAACGGTCACTGCCTGTTGCGCTCATAAGTAACACTATAAGCCATTCGTCTCGGGATGAAGGATAAGGAATCAGGCAATTATGCGCCCGCGCCCGTGCGCCTACAGCTATACTCTTGCTACTCTGGAATGCGATATGCAAAAAATAGAAGCTGTCATTCAGCCGTCGAAGCTTGACGCAGTTAAAGATGCTCTGCTCGCCATCGGCGTCGAGGGCATGACAATCCTCGAAGCACGCGGCCACGGGCGCCAAAAAGGTCACACCGAGTTTTATCGCGGACGCGAATATACGGTCGATCTTTTGCCCAAGATCAAGATCGAAACCGTGGTCGCGGACGAACTGCTGGAAAAGGCGGTTCAGGCCATCATCACAGCGACGAGAACGGGAAAGATCGGCGACGGAAAAATCTTCGTCTCCGCGATCAATGAAGCCATCCGCATCCGCAATGGCGACCGCGGCGTGGCTGCGCTTTAAAAGAACTCTTTCGTTACCAATTCCTCGGCCTTTTAGCCCGCAGTTCAAGGGGCTTGTCGCGGCGGAAGCGTTAGTGGCACTGATGGAGGACTCCACGCCTCAAAATCAAGACGTGGGACGCCCATTTCCATAGTGCTGCCAACGGTTCCGTTACCACAGGCTACTAGCGGGGTCGGGGAGAAGTACTGCAAGATTGATTTGGGTACGTAGCACCCTTCTTTATTGCGCTTTCAGTCGACATGAAACCTGCATTCACGTCTCACCAGCAGTTGCGAGAGCACTATCAGGCGGAGATGGCCGCCATGCGCCAGTCCTTCGAGCGTACCGGCAACGGTGTGCTCTGCATCCGCCGCCGCGCCTTGGTGGTCGACTGCCTGTTGGAGCCGCTGTGGCAGTTCGAGAGTGGCTCTGTGTTACCCGCCGGGATCGCACTGGTGGCCATCGGCGGCTTTGGCCGCAAGGAGCTCTTCCCTTCCTCCGACGTCGACCTTCTCTACCTTTGCGCCGACGAAAAAGTGGAGGATGTGCTGCGCGAGACCGTCCGCGGCTGTAACCAGGGGATGTGGGATCTCGGCCTCCGCGCCAGCCCCATGATCCGCACACTCAAAGAATGCGACCGCTGGGACCCTGACAACATAGAGTTCACCCTTTCCCTTCTCGACCGCCGCTTCATCGCCGGCGACCACAGCCTCTACCAGTCCCTAGCCACCCAAACTCTTCCCCAAGTCGCGTTGCGCGAGTGGAGCGGCATCGTCCACCGCCTTGCCGAATTGGCCCGTGTTCGTCATCAAAAATACGGCAACACCATCTTCCATCTCGAACCCAATATCAAAGAGTGTCCCGGCGGCCTGCGCGATCACCAACTGGCTCATTGGCTCAACCTGATGCACCACGTTCGCGAACATAAGGCCTGGCCAACCAGCTTTGGAAACTCCCTTTATGCGGTGCACAACGACGCAGCGGCGGCGTTTGAATTTCTTAGCGCTACGCGATGTTTTCTGCACTTCCGCAGCGGCCGCGACGACAACAGCCTCGACTGGCATGCGCAGGACGAGGCCGCAGCCCAGAGCATCGGCCTCGAGACCAAAGGCACCTCCGATCCCGCCTACTGGATGCGCACGTATTACCGCCATGCCCGTACGGTGTATCGCCGCGCGATCTTGCTCATGGAGGCACTGCCACCGGCGCGACAGTCTTTCTACCGCCCCCAGAGGCGCAAGCGCACACCGATTCCAGGCACCGACTTCATGGTCCAGGACGGCCGCATCGATGTCTCCGAATCTTCTCTGCTCACCGGCCCCGAAGGAATCCTCCGCGTCTTCGCCATGGTTGCGGCGCATGGCTACCGGCTGACGCAAAACGCCGAAGACCGCCTTGCCGACGCGCTCCCGGTACTCGATGTACACATCCCCGAAGGGCCCTTCCTGTGGAACAGCCTGCGCGAAATTCTGCTCGGACCCCACGCCGCGCACGCGTTGCGCACCATGCATGCGCTGGGCATCCTGGAGTTGCTCATCCCCGAGTTCCACGGCATCGATGCCCTGGTCATCCGCGACTCGTATCATCGCTACACCGTCGACGAGCACACCTTCCTGGTGATCGATAACGTGCATGCCCTGCGCCAGCCGCACCTCGCCTGGGAGAAGCGCTTTTCCACCCTGCTGGCCGAGATCGACCGCCTCGACCTCTTCTTCCTCGCGCTGCTCATGCATGACACTGGCAAGGCTCGCCGCACCGGCGAACACACGGTGCAAAGCGTGGAATTAGCCGATAGCCTGCTGGCCCGGCTGGAGCTGGATGCCGAAGAACGCGACCTTGTGCGACGGCTGATCCGCAATCACCTGGAAATGTCCATGGCCCTGCGCCGCGACATCTTCGACGCCGAAACGATACGCGCCTTCGCCGAAAAAGCGGCTTCGCAGACCCACCTCAAAATGCTCTGCCTGATGACCTACGCCGACATCAAGGCGGTCAACCCTGAAGCTCTGACCCCGTGGAAGGCGGATAGCCTGTGGCAGCTCTATATCGCCACCTCCAACTTCATGGACCGCAGTGTCGACCAGGAGCGCTATCGCGCCGATGTCGACCCCTCGCTGCTGAAGCGGATTCTCACTCTGGCTCCGGAGAGCGCCCCCGAACTGCGCAGCTTCCTGGAAGGCTTTCCGCAACGCTACCTGCAAACG
Organism: uncultured Acidobacteriaceae bacterium; assembly: GCA_963793525.1. GTDB lineage: Bacteria > Acidobacteriota > Terriglobia > Terriglobales > Acidobacteriaceae > PALSA-350. The sequence continues at coordinate 106,522 of CAWCAZ010000003.1, read as the reverse complement.
CGCATGCCGGAACAGATTCGCGATCACTTCCAGATGGCGTTAGAGCTATCGCAGTCGTCGGCTCAGATCCACCTGCGTACCCTGCGCCAGTCCTACGAGCTCACCGTCATTACCAGGGATCGGCCCCTGCTCTTTGCCGACATGGCGGGCGCGCTCTCCTCCTGGGGTATGAACATCGTCAAGGCGGAGGCGTTCTCCAACGACGCCGGCATTATCGTCGATACGTTTCAGTTTTCCGACCCTTTCCGAACGCTCGAGCTCAATCCTTCTGAAGTGGATCGTTTCCGCGAAAGCCTGCACGATGTGATCCTGCTGAAGACTCCCATCGAGGTTCTGCTGCGACGGCGCCAGGCGGTCCGCGCGCCCATCATGGTCAAGGTGGAGACACGGCTGGAATTCGATAACACTGCTTCCACCCACAGCACCTTGCTGCAAGTGGTCGCCCAGGATGGCCCCGGGCTCCTGCGCCAGATCGCCACCACCCTGGCGGCGCACAATTGCAATATCGAGGTGGCCCTGATCGATACCGAGGGGGAGATCGCCATTGACGTGTTCTATCTCACCATCGGCGGCGCCAAACTCGACCAGGCGACACAGCAGCAACTGCAAGCGGCGCTATTCCTGGCCGTCGAGGAACTCCGCCCCGCGCACGCCACTTGAAAAGCCGGTCCCGTCTCACTCCCTCCCCGGGAAAAGCCCCGCTTTGCTAGACTCTCCGGTGCCGGGCCGGGGTGGAAAATGCTCTACCATCGGATAAGCGCAAAGTGAAACTAGGCCGATCCATCAAGAAAGTACTTTCGCCTGCGCCGCCATTCCCGGCACCGGCCCGCCTTTGCTCGCGTCAAAGACGAGCTTCGCGCCCGCACCAAAACGTTTTCCGCCTCCACCACCCTTGATTCGCAGACCACCAGCTTCATCCGCCTCTTCCATACCATTTGGACCGGTTCCAGCGAACGGTCTTTCAATGTACGCCTGCTGTGCTGGGTGCGGATGCTGGAGCACGACGATCTGCTGCGCCTGGATTTTCAGGAGACATTTCAAGCCATGCTCGCCGGGCTGGACTCCGTGGGTCTGCTGGCCGAAGCGGGCTTGCCCAAGCACCACCAGATATTTTCCGAAGGGCTCCGCCGGATCTTCAATCGCCTACTGCCTTCGGCGATGGACGTCTCGGATAGTTCGCGGCTGGTGGTCTCGCTCTTCGCCCATTCCCGCCATGTCGAACGCTTCCTCGAGCTGCCCCAGCCTCTCTTCGAACGCCTGCTGATTTTGCTCGCGCCGCCGCCCACGGGTGGTGGACCGCGCTCGTCTCCTCGCCTGCAGAGCGATTTACGCCAGGCGCTGTGCCTGATCGCCACCCGCACCGCGGGCCGTGGCGTGACCGCTGCCATGCGCGAGCGGGGTGGCCATTGGGAAGTGCAGAACTCGCCCTTCTACCACCTGATTTTCGCTACCCAGGATCTGGTGCGCGCCCCGGATGCCGACTTCCGCCGCCCCTCTCTTTGAGGCTTGGAAAGCAGCCGTCACCACTTGCCGCAAAGAACTTGGCCAGGTGCGGTTGGGCATGGAGACCACCGGGGTGAGCGCCGACCTGGTGCTCGACCTGCGGAGTATTGAACTGGCCCTGATGCGCATGCACGGGCTGGCCAGGATTCTTACCTTCGGCGCTGCGCCCGCTCCCCACGGTCGCGGATAGCTCCGCGGCCGCCCGCAACCTGCTCAACCAGCTCATCGAGGGCCGCCTCGAAGATAAACGCGTTTCCGCCCTGCTCAAGCAGAACCTGAATCTTCTGGCGCGCAAAACCGTGGAACGCACCGGCCGCAGTGGCGAGCACTACATCGCCCACAGCCGCAAGGAATACTGGCAAATGTGGCTGGCCGCGGTGGGCGGCGGGCTGCTGACCGTGCTGACGGCGGCCTTCAAAATGCGCATCGTCGAGCAACATTTCCCGCTCTTTGTCGAGGGCTTTCTTACCGGCACCAATTACGCGATCAGCTTCATCTTGCTGCAGGTTTTCGGCCTGGTGCTGGCTACCAAACAGCCTTCCGCCACGGCCGCTACCTTTGCCGGCATTGTCCGCAACAATCCGGGCAACGCCAGTTGGAGCAAGATCGCAGACTTTACCGCGCGCATCAGCCGCACCCAGTTGGCGGCGGCCATTGGTAACGTGACCGCGGTTTGCATCGGCTCGGTTGCCCTGGAGCGTCTGTGGCGGGTGATGTTTGCGGAACACTACCTACCCGCGGAGAGTGCGCGGCACGTCTACGAGGCGCTTCATCCTTTTGCCTCCGGGACCATCATCTATGCGGCGGGCACGGGGGTGATTTTATGGGCTGCTGCGCTCATAGGCGGCTGGTGCGAAAATTTCGCCGTCTTTCACCGCCTGACCGAAGCCGTCTCCCAGCATCCCTTTGGCCATCGCGTTGGCCAGCCCAGCATGGCACGGCTGGCGGCCTGGATTGAGTACAATCTAGCCGGCTGGAGCACCAGCATTGCGCTGGGCTATTTGCTGGGGTTTGTGCCTGTGATTGCGCGCTTTTTCGGCATACCCTTCGATGTTCGCCACGTGACCCTGTCAACCGGCACCCTGGCGCTGGCCGCCGCTCGCTTCGGCACCAGTTCCTTTGGCAAGGACTGGTTCTACTACGCCATGGCCGGCATCGGGGTGACCTTTGTACTGAACCTGGGCGTCAGCTTTTCCATCGCATCGTTTGTAGCCCTGCGCGCCTACGACGTCAGCCGCCGCGACCAGTTATTGCTGCTCCGCTATCTGCTCCGCCAGATCGTTCGTTCTCCGCTTAAATTCCTCTTTCCCGTAGACCGGGACACCCCGCCGGTCTCCATCCTCACCGCCGTACCCGAAGAAAAATAGCCGCAAAGGGCTGGTAACCCAGCCCGTAGTGCCAGCCGAGACAGGGCCCATCCCAGGACGACGTCCTGGGCTACTTTCAGCCACTTTCAGCCGTCCCTGCGGGACTGGTCGCAATAGACTCTGACAGCGGATTTGTCTTGCCAGCGCTTCAGACGTCCCTTCGGGACTGGATGCAGTCTCTATTTCTAGGGCTTAGCAGCCGCCCTTACTTGGCGGGCTGTTTGGCGTCGGGTTTGTCGTTCAGCGCGTAAATGACCTCGCCTGGCTTGGCGTAGCGGAGAATCACCCGCGCCTCGTGTTCGATGGCGTTCGGGTCTGATTGCAGATGCTGCACGTGGTCCTGCAGGCGGCTATTCTCCTGCTGCAATTGCAGGATCTCCTTCTTCAGCGTCTGGTCCTGATTACGCTTCTGTTGATACGCCGATAAGCCGTTAGCCCCGAAGGTCACGTGATAGCCAAGCGCGACGGCAATGACAATGGCGACCGCGGTCGCCACCCGGCGGCCTGAGCGGGAGAAAAACGATGACGCTCTGTCCCGCAAACTCTGCTGCTGGCTTTCGTTTTCTATCTTCAAGGTCACCTCGCAATCCCCGAATTTCCTGAGCAGCTTGGCGGCGTCGGCAAGAAGTTCGGGTTCGCCTGCTCTATCTTCTCAGTGAACGTCTCTTTCCCCTGCCCGCTCAAGTGGAAGTTTTTCCGCTTCAGAGAGAAGGAACCATACTTGGTAAACAGTGTCCCTCGGAGACCTCTTGTGACCGATTTTCAAATCATTCTCTCCACCTGCGCCGATCGCGAGCAGGCCGAACGCATAGCCCATCGCCTGCTCGAGTTGCACCTCGCCGCTTGTGTCAATATCCTGCCCGGCGTGCAATCGATTTACCGCTGGCAGGGCGGCATCGAATCCGCAGCCGAAGTGCTCATGCTGATCAAGACCCGATCTTCTCTAACCGCTGAGGTCCGATCGACCCTAGCCGGTCTTCACTCATACGAGGTTCCCGAGTGCCTGGAACTCCCCATCTCGGGCGGTTCAGAGTCTTATCTTGCCTGGCTGCAGATGAGTCTGCGCTAGTTCCGCCGGTTTTTTGTTATGCTTCAAGATGATCTTGAGCCCGGTCGTCCCCTATGCGGCTTCTGTTCCTGGCTTTTGCAATCAGTTTTTGCGCATTACTGTGGGTAGCTTTCTCGGTTGCCCGGCATATTCGGCGGCATGGACAGCCCAGCCCCGCCGATGCTTCGCTTGAGCCGGAGGGCGTTGTCGCTCCTTCGGAATCGCGCCGGCCTTAACACCCGGCGCACATGAATAAACTCCCGGCGGCCATCCGCCAGGATCCAGTACCCCCGGCCTGGTTCGAAAGAGAGAGTGAATGATGGAAGAGATTGGTTTTAAGCAGGACAGCCTTCGCGCCCTTCCTGTGCCCCGCATAGCCTGGAAGACAGTCATCGCAGTCGTCCTGGCCACCGCCCTGGTGGCCATCTGCGCCCACATCGCCATACCCGTAGGCTTCACGCCTATTCCGGTCACCATGCAGACCTTTGCCGTGCTGTTGCTGGGGATGCTCTTCAGTCCGGGGGCAGCGTTTGCCTGCCTGGCGCTTTACCTGGTAGAGGGCACCCTTGGCCTGCCCGTCTTCAGCCCCCACGGTCCTGGCGGCCTGGCACAATTGCTCGGCCCCAGCGGCGGATACCTGCTCTCGTATCCCTTGGCCGCAGCGCTGGCCAGTCTGCTCTACCACCGTGGCCGGCGCCGCTTCGTGGACGCGGTCGCGGCTGCAGGGCTTGCCAGCGTTCTTATCCTTGCCGCGGGCGCCTCCTGGCTTGGCCTCCTCGGCCACTTGCGATTTTCCGCAGTCTTCGCCGAATCCATTGCCCCGTTCCTTTTCGGCGATGCCGTGAAAGTGGTGGCCGCGACCGCCTGCGTTAGCCTCTTGGGATCCTTTGGCGATGTTTCATCCAATCGAGCCCTTACGTCTAAGTAACTGCTGATGTTCTCAGAAGGGATTTTGTGACCTCTACCCCGATTTCGCTTCCGCCCGATGCCCCCGCCAAAGGTCTTACGACAGCGCCGGGCGCGGTGAGGGAGATCTCGATCGCTCATAGTCCGGACTCCGATGACGCTTTCATGTTCTACGGCCTAGCTACGGGTAAGATTCGCGTGCCCGGCTACAAGTTCACCCATACTCTTTGCGATATTGAGACCCTGAATCACAAGGCGATGGATGAGGCTTTTTACGACGTAACCGCAATCTCCTTCCACGCATATCCCTACGTCCAGAAGGACTATGCGCTCATGGCCTGTGGCGGCAGCGTGGGAGAAAACTACGGCCCCATGATCGTTGCCAGCCATCGCATTGCGGCCGATCAGATTGGCCGCGTGCGCGTGGCCGTTCCTGGAACCCTGACCACCGCCTACCTGGCATTGAAACTGTTCGCGCCGGAGATTGAAACCGCTACCGTTCCTTTTGACAAAATCATCCCTGAAGTGGTCGCGGGTAATTTTGACGCCGGGCTCATCATCCACGAAGGCCAGCTCACCTACGCAGCGAGCGGCCTGCACAAGGTCATCGATCTCGGCCAGTGGTGGCGGGAACAAACCGGACTTCCCTTGCCGTTAGGCGGCAACGCCATTCGCCGCAGCCTGGGCGAGGACGTCATGCTCACGGTGACCCAGGCGCTGCGCGAGAGCATCCAGCACGCGCTCGACCACCGTGAAGCCGCCCTCGAGTATTCCATGCAGTTTGCCCGCGACCTCGACCCGCAAATGGCAAACCGCTTCGTCAGCATGTATGTAAACGAGCGCACGCTCAATTACGGCGAAGACGGCAAAGAAGCCATTCGCAAGCTCCTCACCCTCGGCCATGAGCGCGGCATCATTCCCCACCCAGTGCGCGTTGATTTCGTAGGCTAAGCCGCTCTAAGCACATTGCTTAGACGTCCGTGGTTAGAACAGAGTCCGGGAACAAAGCACAAATTTACTTTTCATCGTCCTGGTGCCGCTCCTTCTGGGGATGCGCCAGCATCGCCGGCAACGGATTGTTGCCCATCGCGTCCCGCCACAGCAGGCTATTCAGTATCTGCGGTGACCCAGGCGCCGGCTCCATTAATTCCTTGCTTGTGGGGCAGGTTGATGGTCCGGCCACGCAGCTGTGACTGAAGGGCCGGGCACGTAGCCATCAGGGCTGGTGCGGCCGACGAAAGTCGTAGAAAATTAGCCTCCATCACCCCCCAAAAGCACAGATTCCCCATGCAAACAGCTGAGTCATTACTATGACTAATTCTCATTACAAAACTCTTACGAACGGAGAATCGGCGCCCTGTTAGGTTCAACTTAACGGGGCACAACGAAAGGGCCCTCCCTAGATCATGTCGACCGAACTCATAGAACCCTCCAGCACCATATCGTTTGTCCCCGAGGCTGAAGCCATCGCAGAAAAGCCGGCTGTGGCGCGCCCCGCGAAAAAGCTCAATGAGGTGCCGGTTCTGGGCCGTGAGACCCAAGCCAACCAGACCAACTGGGTGACCACCGGCTTCATGGTGGCCTTTCATGTGCTCGCCGTGGCCGCTCTCTTCATGTTTACCTGGAAGGGACTCTTCTGCTTCATCGGGTTGTGGATACTCGGCATCAACATGGGCATCGGCATGGGCTACCATCGCCTGCTCACGCATCGCGGCTACCGCACGCCCAAGTGGCTGGAGTATTTCCTGGCCATCTGCGGCACGCTCGCCCTGGAAGGCGGACCCATCTTCTGGGTGGCCACGCACCGTGTTCATCACCAGCTTAGCGACCACCAGGGCGACCCGCATACGCCCCATGATGGCGGATGGTGGTCCCATGTGGGTTGGATTCTCTCCGGCGATGCCCTGCACCACGAGACGGCGCTGATGGCCCGCTACGCACCCGATCTGGCCAAGGATCGCTTCATGGTCTGGCTGAGCAAATACCACTACGTTCCCCTGGTCACGGTGGGACTGCTCCTGCTCGCCTTCGGCGGATGGTCTTGCGTAATGTGGGGCATCTTCCTGCGCGTGACGCTGGGCCTGCACGCCACTTGGCTGGTCAACTCCGCTACCCACATGTGGGGTTCCCGGCGCTTTTCCACCCGCGACGAATCGCGCAACAACTGGTGGGTGGCTCTGCTCACCGGCGGCGAAGGATGGCACAACAATCACCATGCCCATCCCGTTTCCGCCAGGCACGGCCTCACCTGGTGGGAGTTCGATCCCAATTTCTACGGCATCTGGATCCTGCAGAAACTCGGACTAGCCTCCAACATCAAAGTGGCGCAGTTCGATCCCCATGACCCACGCCCCGCGGGTGCTTCCTAACCATCGGGAACAAGCTTTGCCAACCTGGGGCGCGACTTCGGTCGCGCCCTTCCCTTTGTGGAAGTAAGTGGCCGCTATACTTTTCTTAGGGCAGTTTCGCAATTACTGTGGACTGATAAGGATCGCGAGGTGTGGTTTTCTTTGGGAGAAAACCACGAAATGGTCTGTGGCTTCGGGCTACACCAATTGCGAAACTTTCTTAAGGCTTGCCGGGTATGCGGATCACCAGACGCAGAAATGCGATCGTTCTTTCCATCACTCTCGGCGCTTGCCTTGTCGCCCTGGCCATCGCCCTGAACGTCGGCTGGATCATCATCAGCCCGCGCAGCGTCATCCTGCTGGTGATTGGCATCCTCTTCTTCCCGTTGCTCATCGCCGGGCTGGTTCTGAACACTATCTTCCTGGTGCGCGAAGTAAAGCGGAGCGAGCGGCACGACAGCTTTCTCAATGCCGTCACCCACGAACTCAAGACACCCATCACCTCCATCCGCCTCTATCTGGAAACCCTCCAACGGCACGAGCTGCCACAATCCAAGCGGGAGGAGTTCTACGAAATCATGCTCTCCGATACTGAGCGGCTCCTGGCTACCGTGGAGCAGGTGCTCAAGGCCGGAGAGGTGGGTCAGCGCGGGCGCAACCAAGTCCGGCTCCGGCTGCTCTTTGATGACATGGTCCGGGACTGCATCCGCACCACGCTCCTGCGTTACCACCTGCAGGAATCAACCATTCGCCTCAATGTGGACCCGGATGCCCAGCAGCTCGCCGTGATGGGCAACCCCGAAGACTTGCGCACCGCTGTCCTCAATGTGCTCGACAACGCGGTCAAGTATTCGCCGGAAGGGCCCCAACTCGAGGTGCATCTCGCTCTCGAGGGCGACGCGTGGCTGATGCTCACCGTCTCCGATCATGGCTTGGGCATCGCTGCCCCGCACTTGAAGCGAATCTTCAAGCGCTTCTACCGGGTTCCGGCGCGCAATGTCTTCCGCATCAAGGGCACCGGCCTGGGTCTCTTCCTGGTCCGCTCCATCGCCCGCCAGCATGGGGGCGACGTGGTAGCTGAATCCGAGGGCGAAGGACGTGGCGCCACTATCCGCCTGCAGCTACCGCGCGCGCTCTCCGGCACCCGCAAAGAGGCTCTCCAGTGAGCGCCTTGGCCAATATCCTGGTGGTCGAAGATGAGTCACACCTGGCGCAAGGTCTCCTGTTCAATCTGCGCGCCGAGGGCTACACCGTGCAGCTCGCGGTAGATGGCGAGAGCGCGCTGGAGATGATCGCCGCCGACTCCATCGATGCCGTCATCCTGGACGTGATGCTTCCCGGACGGGATGGCTTTTCCGTCGCAGCAGAGCTGCGCGCACAACAGAACTACGTGCCCATCCTCATGCTTACAGCGCGCAGCCGTCCCGAAGACGTGCTCAACGGATTCAGCGCCGGGGCCGACGATTACCTGCCTAAACCGTTCGACCTTTCCATCCTGCTGGCGCGTCTCAACGGTCTTCTCCGCCGCATGGCGTGGCAGCGCCCGACGCTCCCCACCGAGCCGTCCCAGCCGCAGCGCGGAGCGGCGTCACCCGCCGCCTCCTTCACCTTCGCAGGACGCACGATCCACTTTGCTGCGCTGCAACTGACCACCCCGGATAAGACCATCCGCCTTACCCTGATGGAGTCCGACCTGCTGCGCTATCTTGTCCTCAACCAGGGCCGCATCATCTCCCGCAAGGAATTGCTGGAGCAGGTTTGGCGGGTCCACGAGGACACGGATACGCGCGCCATCGACAATTTCATGGTCCGGCTGCGCCGTTATATTGAAGACAATCCCGCCGAGCCTGTTTTTCTGGAGACCGTGCGTGGTGTCGGTTATCGTTTTCTTCCCCGGATTTCCGCCGAGCGGGAAACACCGAAGTAACACCTTTTCGCCATTGTCTCCCTTGCATGCGAAAGGCAGACTCCCAATCAGCAGCATGCTCTCCCTCCTTTGGGTGCGCCGGCATCGTCGATACATCTTTCCACGTCGAAAGATATCGCCCGGACGTTACGCGCGGCGGCTTTACCAAGCGCACCCCTTCTATCCCCCGATTTTCTCCTCACAGGGTGTTGAGTTAGCGTCGGCGCTCCTCTCGTCATGCCCTCATGGCAGGAAACTGTCTTAAACTGAAGACAGTCGATCGGGATCTCGCCTGTGCGCATTTTTACCCGCTATATCTGGAATGAAGTCCTCTCCCATGCCTTCCTCGGGGGTGCGCTCTTCACTTTCATTCTGTACATGAAGTACGTTGGCCAGCTGCTGGAAATGGCAGCGCGCAACAGCGCCTCGCTGGGCTCAGTGGCCAAAATCTTTCTGTTCATGCTCCCCAACGTCCTGATCCTGACCATTCCCATGGCCGTGCTCGTCGGGGTACTGCTCGGCCTCAGCCGCCTCGCCGCCGACAGCGAGATCACCGCCATGCGGGCGGTGGGCATCGGCGTCTGGTTCTTTGTCCGCGTGGTCTCGGTGATCGCCATTCTCAGCTGGGGAATCTCGATGGCGGTTTCGCTCTACATCGCTCCCAAAGCAACCGCAGCCCTGTTGCAGATGGAAGATTCGCTCAAAAATCAGCAGGCCTCGTTTGAGGTGGAACCGCGCGTCTTCTACGAAGACTTCAAGAACTATGTGCTCTACGTGCAGGATATTCGCGCCGGCGCGGGAGCCTCACGATGGCAGCGCATCTTCCTCGCTGACCTGAGCGATCCGGTCTCGCCCAAAGTCACCACCGCCGAGGATGCCGTAGTGGCCAACGGCCCTGACAATACGCTGTTGATGCGATTACGCAATGGCACCGAGCACGAAGAAGTAAAAAACGCCGACGGCAGCACCCAATACCAGGTCTCAACCTTTATGGAATCGGAACTACCCCTGGCCATCGGCACCCAGGAAGATACGCACATCGGCAAGAATGACACCCCCATCCTCGCCATGAGCAACCATGTGCTCTACGAGCACACCAAGGGTCCGGGGGGCCGAATCTACCTGATCGAACTGAACAAGCGATACTCTTACCCCGCTGCCTGCCTGGTTCTGATGCTGATCGGAATTCCCCTCGGCGTGGCATCGCGGCGCGGCGGCAAGAGCGCCGGCTTCGTGGTGACGATTGCTCTGGTTTTCATTTACTACTTCTTCTCTGTGATCGGCGTTTCGCTGGCGCGCGAGGGTAAGGTTCCCGTCTTCGCCGGAGTGTGGGCGGCGAATATCCTCTTCGCCGTTTCCGGCCTGCTGCTGCTGCGCCAGATGGGGGTGGGCGGAGGGCCAGGCCTCCAATTCGCCTCCATCGCCAACAGGTTCAAGAGCGCGCGGCTGTTGCCGGCCAGAAGCGAACGCACCGAGCCCGAGCGCGACGCGCACGACCGGGGCCGCTTTCCCCTCATCCTCGACGCGTATGTACTGCGCGAGTTCCTGACCACCTTCTCTATGGTGCTGGTCAGTTTCGTTCTGCTAATGCTGGTCTTCACCTTCTTCGAGCTGCTGAGCGACATCATCCGCAACCGCACTCCGCTGGTCACCGTCGGAGAGTATCTTGCCTACCTGACACCCAGCATGATCTACAACATCACGCCATTGGGCGTTCTGGTTGCCGTGCTGGTCACCTTTGGCGTCCTTACCCGAACCAGCGAGTTGACCGCCATGAAGGCGACCGGCATCAGCCTATACCGCGTGATGGTGCCCGTGGTGGTGGTGTCGGCGATGCTTGCTGTCGCACTCTTTCTCTTTGATGAGTCGTACCTGCCCACCGCCAACCGCCACCAGGAGGCGTTGCGCAGCGTGATCAAGGGTAGACCGGCGCAAACCTTCCTGCGCCCCGACCGGAAATGGATTTTCGGCCGTCAGGATCCGGGCAAGCCCGGGCGCATTTTCTATTACCAGTTCTTCGATCCGGGACAGGATCGCTTTGCCAATCTCACCGTCTTCGAATTCAACCCCGAGAACTTTTCTCTTTCCCGTCGTATCTTCGCTTCCAATGCGCACTGGGAGCCGCTCATCCAGCAATGGGTCTTCGAGCATGGGTGGGAGCGGAGATTCGATGGCGAAGCAGTCAGCAGCTTTAGCCAATTCAACGTGGAAAGCTTTCCTGAGATCACCGAGCAGCCTCAATACTTCACCAAGCAAGCCCTGCAGTCGCAGGAAATGACATTCGGTGAACTGGAGCGCTACATCCGCGACCTGGGGCAGAGCGGCTTCGACACCAAGCAACTCAGCGTCCAGCTCAATCTCAAGCTGGCGAATCCGCTGGTCACGCTGGTGATGGCGGTGCTGGCGATTCCGTTTGCTCTATCTATGGGCAAACGCGGATCGCTGACCGGCATAGCTGCCGCCATTGGGCTGGCCATCGCGTATTTGTTGGTCACGCAAACGTTTGAAGCCCTGGGCAACGTGAACTTCTTGCCCACGCTGCTGGCGGCCTGGTCGCCCGATCTGCTCTTCGCCCTCGCCGGAGCGTACCTGCTGCTGCGCACGCCGACCTAACGCTTAGAATAGAAGCCAGCATGCTTGCTCCGCTCCGGCCTCTCTTCCCATACCTGCGCCGCTATTCCCGCGACTTTGTCTGGGGCGGATTATCGGTGGTGGTCTCGAACGCCATCTGGATCCTTTTCCCGCAGGTCATCCGCATTGCCATCGACGATCTCAACCAGGGCGTCACCCGGCAAAAGATTTTCCTCTATGCGGGTTTGCTGGTCCTGATCTCCGCCGCCAAGGGCGTCTTCCTCTTCCTTACCCGCTGGATCATCATCGGCATTTCCCGGGAGATCGAGTTCGATCTGCGCAATGATCTCTTCCGCCATCTGGAGCGGCAACCGGCTGCATACTTTCAGCAGCATCGCACCGGCGACATCATGGCCCGCATGACCAACGACCTGAATGCAGTGCGCATGCTGCTGGGGCCGGCCATCATGTACAGCGCCAACACCGTCCTGTTCTCGATCGGCGCCTTGTATTTTCTGCTGCGCATCAGTCCCTGGCTGACCCTGGTGGCGTTGGTCCCGTTGCCCCTGGCCAGCATTCTGGTGCAGTCCCTGGGACGAAAGATTCATGATCGCTTCGAGCGCATCCAGGCCATGTACTCGGAGATTTCCGCGCAAGCCCAGGAGAATTTTTCCGGCGCCCGGCTGGTGCGCGCCTTTGCCCAGGAAGAGGCCCAGATCGCGGCCTTTGAAAAGTCCAACAAGGAGAACATCCGCCGCGGCCTCCGCCTGGTTCAGCTCATGGGCATGCTCTGGCCCACGCTCGAGTTCGTGCTCGGACTTGCCATGGCCATCACCCTGCTCGTGGGCGGCCACGAGGTCATCTCGCATCGCATCAGCATCGGCGATTTCGTTGCCTTCAACACCTACATGGTCATGCTCACCTGGCCTGTCATTGCTCTGGGCTGGGTGGTCAACCTGTGGCAGCGAGGCACCGCTTCGGTCATCCGCATCGATGAGTTGTTGTCGGATAGGCCCGCCATCGACAATGCTGAAGCGGATTCTTCCATCCCCGCCGGCCTGACCCTGAGCGGCGATATCGAATTCCGCGACCTCAGCTTTTCTTATTCCGGCGCTGACTCCGGCCGGTCGGAGGTACTGCACTCACTGTCGCTCAAGATTCCCGCGGGCAGCAGTCTCGCCATCGTGGGGCCCACTGGCTCAGGCAAATCGACCCTAGTGAATCTGATCCCGCGGCTTTACGACGCCGCGCCAGGAAGCGTTCTGATCGACGACCGTCCCATCCGCGAGTACCCCCTGGAAGTGTTGCGCGCCAACATCGGCTTTGTTCCCCAGGAAACTTTTCTTTTCAGCCAGACCATTCGCGGAAACATCGCCTTTGGCGCTCCCTTGGCCAGCGATGAAGAAGTACTGCGAGCCGCCGAGGCGGCGCACATCCGGCGCGAGTTTGAAGAATTTCCCGCCGGGCTGGCGACTACGGTGGGCGAGCGCGGGATCACCCTCTCCGGAGGACAAAAACAGCGCACGGCCATTGCCCGCGCCGTCATCCGCAACCCCCGCATCCTTATCCTCGATGACGCCCTCTCCAGCGTGGACACCTACACCGAAGAGCAGATCCTGGGCGAACTGCAACGGGTAATGAAGGGGCGCACGACGCTCTTCATCTCCCACCGCATTTCGACCGTGCGGCACGCCGATCAGATTGCCGTCCTGGTGGGCGGCCGCATCGTCGAATTGGGCACGCACGACGAGTTGATCGCGCGCAACGGCTACTACGCCGATCTATTTCAGAAGCAGCTGCTGGAAGAAGAACTGGCCGTCGCGCGATAAGGAAAGCAATACCTCAGGGGCTAAAGCCCTCATCCGTGGCATCGTATGGCCCGACTAAAAGAGCTTGCGGAAAAACTCTTTAAACGACGGGCACGACTTTCGTAACCGGCGCCCCGGTTGAGGGCTAAAGTGTCTGCGTGAGAACGAAAGACACCGCAGATCCCTCCCCTCGCAAAACGTCAGCCCAGCCCGTAAGGGCTGGGATAGCAACCATGGGACGATGAGCACCGTAAGGTGCGGCACCCGTCTCGTGCGATCACATGCAGGACCACTGGGCACGCATGGTACCGCGCCTCTGACGCTCAGGATTCTCCTCTGAATCGAAACCCAGCCCTTAGGGGCTGAGCTGACGTTTAGCGGTCGGCTCTCCGGGCCTTGGCGATAGGAGGATCTGCCGTGTCTTCTAGTTCTCACGCAGACTGTTTAGCCTGGTCTCTCTTGGCCAAGTCCGACGGTGGGAACCCCCTGCTTTAGCTGGGGGGAGCGACGCTTCAGCGTCGCGGAAAAGAATTCAACTTCATCGAACAGGCTTTAGCCCTGAGGTTCGACGCATCCCTTTGAATGACGAAGCCCTAGGGCTTCGTCATCTTCAAATCTGTGACGGTCCCTTCCGTGTTGTGGGCAAAGCGAATCCCGTAGATGCCGTCCGTCGACTTCAGCTTTCCGTCCGTCACCACCGATGCCTTGTCATAGCTAGCGACCGTGGTGCCGTTGATCGCGCACTCTACCTTTCCATCTTTTACGGAAACCGCGATTTGCTGCTCCACCGGTTCCCCCGGGCCGGCGGCCTTGTGAACGGCGGGGTTCGCTTCACCGCGGCCATTCATCTGGAACGGTTCGGGTGCAAAGCCGCGCACGATAAACCTTCCATCTCCGTACGCCGCACAATACAACTCGTTGTGTTGCTCGGTCCCCAGCTCATGGCCGGCGATCAAAATGCCATAGGGATGCGGATGGCTGTTGAGGTTCATGTATTTTGCCTCAGTGAATGTGGCAGATACTGTGTAGTTGCCTGCCGCCTTGTTGGCTGGATTCCAGTACTCCGCCGCAGGGCCGGTGGTGACGTGCAGCACCTTGCCTTCCTCAGTCAGCTTGGTGTCATTGATCGTTTGCCCGGCCTTTTGCGCTCCGGCATCCACCGCTCCCACCCAACCGGGCGCCGAGATGCCACCGTCAGCTACAGGGTGAGAAGCATCCTGCGCAGGAACGATTTCAGGCACAAGGAAGACGATGGCGGCTGCCACGATGAATCCGCTATTGAAACGCATAGGCATCCTTTCAGGAACGGAAGGTTAACACGCGAAGATTGTAGATACCTTTCGCACCACCCACAAGCGAGCGGGTTCAAGCCGTGCATCTACTCAAGGGCGGAAAGAGGACGGGTGCCCTCGCCAACGCGTACGTGGAGCACCCGTCCTCCTTCGATTGGCGGCGCTGATTTTGCGCCCGACTACGCCTTGGCGAGTTCCGCTTCGACCGCCTTTACTAGCGCCGGATCATCGGGAGTGGTGTTGGGTGCGAAACGGGCGGTCACCTTCCCGCCGCGGTCTACGATAAACTTCTCAAAATTCCAAAGAATTTCCGGCTCCGTATTCGGCTCGATCCCATATTTTTTCAAGTTCTCGCTGAACGGAACCTCCGACGTGCTGACGGCCTTCGGCCGGGCGGCGATCAATTCCTTGTAGAGCGGATGTTTGGCTTCCCCAACCACAGTGATCTTTTCAAACAAAGGAAAGTCGACGCCAAAGGTGCTGGTGCAAAAATTCTGGATCTCGTCATTACTGCCGGGTTCCTGGCCCTTGAAATCATTGGCTGGAAAACCGGCAACCACCAGGCCGCGGTCGCGATAATCGCGATAAAGCTTTTCCAGCGATTCGTATTGCTTCGTAAGTCCACACTTGGAAGCGACGTTGACGATGAGAAGGACCTTTCCGCTGTACTCACCGAGGTTGGTGTCTTCGCCGGTGATGCGGCGCACGGGAATTTGATGAATGGGTGTGCTCATAGATGGCTCCTATTGTAGTGCCTACGATCTCGCCTGCTTCCGCATAAGATAGTCATTATCCATGGGTCCGAGGCATGGAGGCCGGCATGCCCCTTTACGCTCCGATTAATTTTGCGAATAAGTTCGAGCGTCTCAACGAGCAATGGTCTCCGCGAGTGATTGCGGAGATGAACGACTATCAATTCAAGGTTGCCCGGCTGGAGGGAGATTTCGTTTGGCACCATCACCCGGATACAGACGAGACCTTCATCGTCCTCGACGGGCATCTGAGAATCGACTTCCGGGACGGCGCGGTTGACCTGAAGCCGGGAGAAATGTTCGTCGTTCCAAAAGGAGTCGAGCACAAGCCCTTTGCCATCGTCGAGACCAAGCTGCTCCTGATCGAACCGCGGGGAACCCCGAACACCGGCAACCAAGGGGGAGAACGAACGGCCCCCAACGATGTGTGGCTTTAAATCGGACGCAATATGAAGACTACCAGGAATTTCGCGACGATTCGCCCAATGAGGTTCCAGTTCGAGGTTTCATTCATGGCCCGATGGAATCAGGCAAGGATTGCCTCGTGCTTACCCACGGCGCGGGGTCGAACTGCAATGCTCCCCTTCTGGTGGCGCTATCGGATGCTTTCAGTGCCTCGGGCTGGGCCGTCCTCCGCTGCGATCTCGCCTTTCGCCAGCTGCGACCGTCCGGGCCGCCACGCGGCAGTGCAGAACGCGACCAACAAGGCCTTCGATCGGCAGTCGCATCCATGCGGCGCCAGACCTCGGGCCGTATCTTCCTCGGCGGTCATTCCTACGGAGGGCGGCAAGCCTCGATGCTAACCGCCGACGAACCCGATCTGGTTGATCGGCTGCTGCTGCTCTCCTACCCGCTCCACCCGCCGCAACGCCCCGCTGAGTTGCGGACGGCGCACTTCCCTCGACTGCAGGTCCCGGCACTCTTCGTTCACGGCACCCGGGACGGCTTCGGCTCCATCGATGAAATGACAACGGCGTTGAAGCTCATTCCGGCGCCCACCGAACTGCTCCCTGTCACTAGCGCAGGACACGAACTCCTTACCAAACAAAACCGCGATCAGTTGCCGAAAACAGTGGTCGAGGCGTTCCAGTCATTTGCCTCGAAGCGGTTCGATTAACGCCCCTATTTTCTCGAAGATGAGGAAATAATCCTGGCCATCGCCCTTGGTGAAATCGTAGCGCGCCACCTGGCGGAAGCCGGCGTGCTCAACCTCCTCGCGCACGATCGACTCTTTGAGGCCATGGTCGGAGCCGTTGCCGTTGCGATCGATGATGCCGAACCGGGCGCCGGGCTTGAGCGCCGCGCGCAGGTTGGCCAGGACGAGCGAGGGGTGAGCAATCTCGTGGTAGACCTTCAGCATGAGCGCGGCGTCGAGGGAGTCGGGCGTGAGCTTCGGATCGTCGGGCGTGCCGAGCACCGTAACGATATTCGCCAGGTGCTCTCGTTGCGTGCGCTGCTGGATATACGTGATGGCTTTAGGATTGATGTCCTCGGCGATCACGCGGCCCTTGGGCCCGACGCGGCGGGCGGCACGGACGCTGAACCAGCCGCTCCCAGCGCCGATGTCGGCGACGGTGCTGCCAGGCTTTAAATGCAGCAGGTCCATGACGCGATCGATCTGCAGGCGCTGGTCACGGCCGGGCTCCTCGAAGATGCTGAGGTCGCCGGCGTAGGGTGTGCTGGTAGGGTGCGATGGGGGAACCGGAGTCTGGGCCGGCGCGGACAAAAGCACAACGGCAAAAAGAGTCGCAAGCAACTTCGAGCGAAAGGTCATGGTTTACCTAGGACGCACACCCGAATACTGTCGGCAGCGTCTCCCTGCAGGTTCAAAATTCTGGAAGAACGGCCAACCGAAACCGCGTAGCCGTTGATTGAGGGGCTCTCCCTCAAGCGGAGCTTTACCCCAGGAGCAATGCCGTTCTCTTTCAGTAGTTTCAAGGTGCGGGCATTGCGGTCGGAGACGCTGTCCACCACATAGACGCCCTCCTGCACTGCATCGGTGAGTTGGATCGAGTTCTCTCGCGGCATCGCGCCGTCCATCTCCGGAATGCAATGTCCATGCGGATCGATCTTCGGATGCCCAAGCTTGGCCGCGATGCGCTCTTCAAATCGTTCGGAGATGAAATGCTCCAGGCGCTCAGCCTCTTCATGCACCTCGTCAATGGGATAGTCGAGTACTTCATAAAGAAATGTCTCGATGAGCCGGTGGTGGCGAACCACCTCCACTGCCCGCTTCTTTCCCGCGGAGGAGAGCAGCACACCGCGATGCCGCTCATATTCGACCAGTGGAGGTGAGCCTGGCCGCCAGCTTTTGCAGCATATTCGTCACCGAAGCGGGGGCCACGTCCAGCCTGCGCGCCAGAGCATTGCTGGCCACCCGGTTCTCCTCAGGTCCGCCCAGAAGCAGAATGGCCTTGAGGTAATTGTCCACAGATTCGCTATTCGGGTTCGGTGGACGCCGCACCGCCATGGCAGAACCTCCAGTCCCTAATTTGACACGAATCCATTTTAGGCGTACCTAATATTTAGGCTTGCCTAAATCAAGACGCAAGCCTTCCCTCGCCAACGGCAGACCGGAGCCACCCATGACCCTCAGCAAAATCGCCCGGACAGCCTCAGCCTTTTTGCTCCTGTTAACCATGGTTAACGCCTGGGCGCAGAGCGGAACCAGCAGCGCCCTCGCGGGGAGCATCCTCGACCCCAGCGGCGCGGTGATCCCCAATGCCCAGGTCAAGGCGACCGATGTAAATACCGGCTCAGTCCGCGAGGTCCAGACCAACCCGGAAGGACGCTTCCTCTTCTCACAAGTGAACCCGGGAACCTACCGGATGGAAGTGCATGCCCAGGGATTCGGCCTCGGACGGTCGCAACCCACGATTGTGTCTGTGGGGCAAACCGCATTGGTCAATTTCACCCTGTCTCCCGCGGCAACCTCGCAGTCGGTGGAAGTGACGGCGCAATCTGCCTTGATGAGCCTTGAGAACCCGAATACATCGACCACGCTGGACGCCAAGACCATCAAGAGCCTGCCCAACCCGGGGCAGGACCTCACTTATATCGCGCAGTTTGCGCAGGGCGCATTGATGAATACGGCGGGATCGTCGAACGATGCCAAGGCCGCGGGTGGCTACGGCAACGTCGAGTTCAATGGACTGCCGGCCACCTCGAATGGATACATCCTGGACGGATTCGACGCCAACGATCCTTTCCTGGGACTGAATATTGGCCTCTCCACCAACCTTGTCATCGGGCTGGACGCTTTGCAGGAAGCGACCGTGAACACCAACTCCTATGCCGTCGATCAGGGGCGATACGGCGCCTCGCAGGTCAACTACTTCACCAAGTCGGGATCGAACCATTTCATGGAGACCTGTACGAGATATGGAATGGCTCCCTGCTCAATGCGACCGACTACTTTCTTCATGCCAACGATACTCCGGGCAACATTGCCCAGCAAGCCACGCTCGACGGTGAATGAATTCGGCGTAAGTGTTGGCGGACCCATCCTGAAGGACAAGCTCTTCTTCTTCGGGCACTACGAAGGCATCCGCATCGCCCTTCCCCTGCTCGCTCGAACGCACCGTACCGTCGCCCGCCTATCAGCAATATGTATTGCAGCAGTTACCGCAAGGTGGGACCGATCCGATCAACGGAACCGTGCTGCCCGCACAGCCGCAGGAAGTAGCGTTCTACCAGAAGATGTTTGGGCTCTACAGCAACACCGCAGGCACGCCGACGCCCGTGCTCACCTGTCCGTTGGACGAGAACGGAGCACTGCTGCCGGGGAAAGCAAACGCCGGCCAACCTTTTCAATGGCGTCGGGTTGCGCAAACAAACGCACTCAGTCGCTGAACAATAGCGACAGCGAAAATCTGATCGTGGTCAAGATCGACCACACCCTCAACGCGAACAACAGCGTGTGGTACCGGTTCCAGCAGGACACGGGCCTGCAGGCCGCCTACACCGATCGCATTAATCCCATCTTCAACTCCTACTCGCCGCAGCCGCAGAGGACCCTCGTACTTGGCTACACGCATCTGTTCACGCCGAATCTGGTCAATCAATTCAACCCCGGCGCCAGTTGGTATTCGAGCCTTTTTCTGCCCAACAACTACGCGCAAGTGCTGCAGATCTTTCCTATCGTGCTGGCCGGAGGCAGCTCGAATGCACCGTTCACCACCCTGGGTGGAAACGACCAGACGTATACCCAGGGACGCAAAGTTACCCAATGGCAGATCAACGACAACCTCATCTGGACCCGTGGACGGCATAGCTTCAAGTTCGGCGAGAACTCCCGCCGACTGGACGTGAGTGATTACGATCTCGGCGAAGGGGTTGTGCCCAGCGTGACCTATAACGATCTCGCGCAGTTCACCTATGGCGCTGCATCCACGGCAACGGCGGGGTTTCCGGTCACGCAAAAGGAGCGCATCGCCCTGGGCAACCTCGACATGTACGCCATGGACACCTTCAAGGCCGGCCAGAGATGGACCCTGACGGCCGGACTGCGAGTGACCTGGAATGGAAATCCAGTCAACCAGCATGGCCTCTTTGCACGGCCGGCAGGATCGTTCCTTAACATGGGCCACGATGTCACTCAGCCCCTGAACCAGGCGATCCAGACTAATGTGCGAAATCTCTTCCCCGCCACTCCACTGCTAAGTTGGCAGCCGCGTGCTTCCGTGGCCTACAAGTTGTCCGATAAGATCGCGGTCCACGCGGGAGGCGGCGTCTTCAATGACATCATCCCGGCGCAGATTGCTGACCTCGGCGCCACCAACGCTCCGTATGCACCGGTATTCGTCGGCGGGATTAACGGACAGATTGGCGGCATTGGCATCGCGCCGGGAGTGGCCAACAGCGCAGTCGGATGCAACCGCGCAAGCCAACCGATCGTTTCAGGCTATCTTTCGTTCGGGTGGCGCTCCATGTGTCGGGTTGCCTGCCGGTGCTCCTACCTGTCCTCTCGCGGTCAACCTGAACACCTTCCCCAGCGGCACACTCAAGACGCCGTATTTTCTTCAATGGAGCCTGGGCCTTGAACGCGAGCTAGGGGCGCGCGGTGCGCTACGCATCGACTATGTTGGCACCCGCGCCGTGCACGAGCCATACCAGGTGCAGTTGAACGGATATCAGACGGTCTGCGATGGCTGCTTTGCGCCCTTTGCCTATAAGCAGCCGCTCGATCAGCGCTTCGGCAATGTAAACGAATTCCGCACTGATGCCGGCAGTAACTATTCCGGCCTGCAAACCAGCGCGACCAAGCAATTTGGCGGCCTGACGCTGCGTGGAAACTACACCTACAGCCATTGTCTCGACGAAGTATCAAATGGCGGCCTGCTTCCGTTTTCCAGTCTCGGTGTTCTCTATCCACTACCCGGCGACCTGCGTAAGGAATACGGCAACTGCGACTACGACGTTCGTCACAACCTCTCCGCCTTCGCCATCTATGAGATTCCCTTTCATTCCAGCCACGCACTGTTGCGGCAGGCATTCAGCGGCTGGCAGGTATCGCAGACCGCATTCCTGCACAGCGGTCTGCCATTCAGCGTGGAAAGCGCACCTTATACGGCGAACAACAACGGTGTTTTTCAAGGCAGTGGTCCGCAATTCGCTAACCGGGTGCCAGGTGTCCCGCTCTATCGCAAGTCTTCGGTCTCTGGGGTCACGCAGCCCGGCAGCCTGCAATGGCTAAACCCGGACGCCTTTGTCTCCGTTGTCGATCCCAGCACCGGCGCCTGTGCCGGAGGAGATTCGACCGTCAATTGCCAATTTGGAGATTCAGGCCGCAACAACTACCGTGGACCGCATTTCACGTATTCCGCACTTTATCTGACCAAGAAAATCAAGCTCACCGAGCACGCCAGTTTGCGCATCGATACGCAATTCTTCAACCTCTTCAACCACCCCAACTTCGCTCTGCCCACCAATCAAGCGGGTACTCCCGGCAAGCTAGGCACGCAAACCGGCTTTGGCGCTTTGACCAGCACGATCTCCCCTCCGACCGGATTGCTGGGTGTCGGCTTGGGCGGCGACAGCTCGCCCCGCATGATCGCCTTCCAGGGAAGGATCGAATTCTGAAGCCCGCCGGGATCGCTTCGCCGCCCATCCCTCGGTAACAGCAGGCGGTGCTCATACGATCCAAGTCCCCAGCCCCGCCGAGCCTGGGTGAGAACTTTCGAAAGGAGCCGTACGAAGAACACGGTTCAACAGGCTGGGGAGAACTCATGTTTTGTATCAAGGGCACGACTTTACAGCTTGCGGAAAAATCCAGCGACAAGCTCTGGGTGCCCCATTCAAGCCTTCTTTTGGCTTGAGTGGGATAACGGCTCTCGATGTACCACTTTCCTTCGCCACAACCGCCCAGGGAAATAAGAAAATCCCCAGATGGGTACCCTCCAACCTTGGTGCGAACCGGTCGATAACCAACTGCGGAAACCCTCATTCAATGAAGCGCACGGGTTTACAGGCTGCGGAGGACCTAAAGTCGGGCCGCACAGAACGCCAGTGTTTAGGGCTTCAGCTCTGGCTGAACGGAGCGGCACGCTCTTGCTGAAGCTGCATTGGCTTTGTGTCAGGGCACAACTTTAGTCGGGCCGTAAACGCGGCGCCGGATGACGGTTTTAGCCACTGAGGTACGGCTTTTCAACGCAGTTTCTGCGACCAGAACAGGGTGATTGCGGTCTAGGCGTCTTGAAAAGACGTACGTCGGCTACTAAAAGCTGAAGAGGTTGCGGAAAACTCTGCACCGAGCAGAAAAGCAATACCTCAGCGGCTAAAGCCGTCATCAGGCCATCCGTTACGGCCCGACTAAAGTCGTGCCCTGACACAAAACATGAGTTTTTCCGCAGCCTGTAAAGTCGTGCCCCGATACAAAACATAAGGTTTTCCACAACCTTTCAAACCGTGCCCTTCGTACGGCTCCTCTCACCACTTCTCAAACAGACTCCGCCGGGCTGGGCTCCCACGGCAGGCCGGGGCAGGTACGTTTAGCGGTCGGCCCTCCGGGCCTTGGCGATATGCGGGATATGCTTCGCCTTCCTGTTCTCCCACACACTCGGAAAGTGGGGCCCAATTCCGAGGATGATCTGCCTGCCCGGCGTGCCGTGGGAGCGCCGTAGGTGCGGCACCCAACATGAGCTTGCTCGCACCCTGCACCATTAGCTTCGGAGCGGAGAGCTTGCCCTGGGCCAAGTCGAAGGGGATCTCCGGTTCTCTTTCCCCGCCCACGACCCCCCTTTTGGAAGTGCTTTTCGAGGGCCTACCGTCTTACCCGCACGGAAAACTAAAAAACTCCAATTTTCGTAACTTCTTTGGGCATTCAGCGATCTGACTACAGGATCCATCGTTCTGGCCTGGATAATAGCCAGACGAGAGCTGGAAAGAGCCTTTGGTGAGCAAATGTTCCTGTTGTTCTTAGCCTATCTTGGTGGCGTTCTCACGATCTTGAGCCCGTGCATCCTGCCCGTGCTGCCATTCGTTTTTGCGCGCTCCGACCAGCCCTTCCGCAAGAGCGGCTTGCCGCTGCTCGCAGGGATGTCGGTTACGTTCGCTCTCGTCGCCAGCCTCGCCACAGTGGGCGGAGGATGGGCGGTTCGAGCCAATCAGTTCGGCCGTATCGCCGCGTTGGTGCTCTTTGCCATCTTTGGCCTTACCCTGCTCTTCTCTTCCCTCGCGGACCGCATCTCCCGTCCACTCGTCCAATTGGGCAACCGCCTTTCCAGCAACTCCGATGCAAATGCAAGCGTCCTCAACTCCTTTTTGCTTGGCATTGGTACTGGATTACTTTGGGCGCCCTGCGCCGGGCCGATTCTAGGCCTCATTCTTACTGGAGCAGCCCTCGGAGGCGCCAGCGCCCATACCGCCATACTCCTCCTGAGCTACGCGGCTGGAGCAGCGACCTCCCTGGCAGTTGCCCTCCTCGCCGGCGGTCGCGTCTTCGCCGCGATGAAGCGTTCTCTGGGCGCCGAGGAGTGGATTCGCCGCGTGCTCGGTGTTGCCGTCCTGGCCGCGGTAGCCGCCGCTGCCCTAGGGTTAGATCGCGGCGTGCTCACCCGCCTTTCCCTGGCCAGCACCTCTGGTCTCGAGCAGCGCTTGGTCGACCGCTTCCATCCATCCACAAAGCGGATCGTCATCAACCAGACGATCGAGGTCTCCGATAACGGTTCGGGCACGGGGGTGGCCGTCCTACCGGACCTCTCCGGAGCGACGCTCTGGATCAACTCCCCACCGCTGACCCCAGGATCGCTCCGCGGCAAGGTGGTTCTGGTCGATTTCTGGACCTATTCCTGCATCAACTGCCTGCGCACTTTGCCCTATATCAAGGCCTGGAATGAGAAATACAAAGACAGCGGCCTGGTGATCATCGGCGTCCACACCCCGGAGTTTGCCTTTGAGAAGGATGAAGCCAACGTCCGCAAAGCGGTGAAGGATCTTGGCATCACCTACCCGGTCGCTATGGATAACGACTACCGCATCTGGCGCAGTTTCAACAATGAGTACTGGCCCGCCGATTACTTTATCGATGGCACCGGCCGCATCCGCTTCCACCATTTTGGCGAGGGCGCCTACGACGAGGCGGAACAGCAGATTCGCACGCTCCTGGCGGAGGCGAACCATACCCCGCCGCCCGGAACCGCAAGCCCAATCGCGGCCAGCGGCGCCGAGGCTGCACCCGACTCGGATGATGTGCAATCGCCCGAAACCTACATCGGGTACGCAAGGGCGCAGAACTTCGCCTCACCCGGGGGATTCAACCAGGATGATCCGAAGCTCTATCGAGCCCCCGCAGATTTGGACCTGAACCAATGGGCCTTGGCCGGCAGATGGAAGGACGAGGACCAGGTCGCAACCTCGCTGGACGCGGGGGCCAGTATCTCGTTTCGCTTTCATGCCCGCGACCTTCACCTGGTTTTAGGGCCGGGTACGGACGGAAAGCCGGTCCGCTTCCGCGTTACCCTCGATGGCCAGGCGCCGGGCGCCGACCATGGCGTGGACGCCGACGCGGACGGATACGGCGTAGTTACGGAAAATCGACTCTATCAACTGGTTCGTCAGCATGGCAGTATTCACGACCGTACCTTGCGCATAGAATTTCTTACGCCGGGAGTGCGGGCCTATTCGTTCACCTTCGGTTAAAGAACCTTCGCGAACGGAAACCGTCCAAGGAAAGAGAGGCATAGTTTTATGAAAGAGTATCCCGAAAAAACAGATCGTCAGCGTCCCAGCCGCCGCGCCTTCCTCGTCACCTCGGCGAGTGCATGCGGAGCGCTTGCACTCTGGTCTCTGCAAAGACCGCGAGTGGCGTCGGCCGCAGGTGGCGGGTCCAAAACGCCAGGCATGGTGACCATTATCGAGTTCGGCGCGAACGGCAAGAAAACCGGCAAAGAGGAGCTCGCGCGCGTGGTCAAAACAGACGCGGAATGGCAGAAACTGCTATCCCCGATCTCCTACCAGGTGGCTCGCCAGGCAGGCACGGAGCGCCCCTATACCGGGGACACGTGGAATCTGCATGACCACGGCCTCTATCGCTGTATCTGCTGCAACACGGCCCTCTTCAGTTCAGAGACCAAGTTCGAATCGGGCACCGGCTGGCCCAGTTTCTATCAGCCCATCGCCAGGGAGAATGTGGTGGAAACAACGGATCGAACCTTAGGCATGGAGCGCACGGCAGTTTCCTGCCGGCTGTGTGACGCCCACCTGGGACACGTCTTCAATGACGGTCCTCAGCCTACTGGATTGCGCTACTGCATGAACTCGGCATCCATGCATTTTGTGAAGCTGGCTTAAAGCGGTCTCGCAATTCCGGTGACCTGATAGAGGTCGCGAGGTGTGGTTTTCCTTGGGAGAAAAACACGAAAAGGCGTATCACTTCGGTCTACATTGATTGCGAGTCCGCAAAGCCGCCAATTGATTCAAGGGTTCGCCTACGTTCATAATGACGCATGACGAACCCTACATCCTTCATTCCAGCCTCTGAGCTGCAGGCCTCCGTCGCGGCCAGTGCTCCCGGCCTGCCCCGGGGATGTACCTTCTCCGAAACGGACTGGCGTGCGCTGGCTCCCTTTTGGTATCCAGTCGCCTTCGCGCAAGCAGTCACTCACAAGCCATACGCAGCGCGTCTGCTCGATGAACGGGTGGTCGTCTACCGTCTCTCGGATGGCGCACTGGCGGCGGCCAGAGACATCTGCTTTCACCGCGGTGTCCCGCTCAGCATGGGTCACGTCGAAGGAGACGAGATCATCTGCAAATACCACGGCCTGCGTTACGACCGTGAAGGAAGATGTACCTGCATCCCGGCTCACCCCAATGGTGTGATTTCGCCCCGCCTGCGTCTGCAGATGTTTCAGGTGCAGGAGCGTTACGGGCTGGTATGGGTGCGCCTGGTGGACAACGGTCCCCTCGCGTTGCCGGAGATGAAGGAGTGGGATGACCCCGAATATCTGCGCGTGCTACCCGATAGCGTAGCCATCGAAGCCGCAGCCGGCCGGCAGGTCGAAGGGTTTCTCGATGTCAGCCACTTCGCCTTCGTCCATCCCGAAAGTTTTGGAGAAGTAGATAATCCCGTGGTGCCGGATTACCGGGTGAAGAAGACCGACCGAGGCTTCATCGCCGATTATGTCAGCCTGGTAAGCAATTACGCCCACGCCTACAAACACCTCAACCCGCCCGGCTTTCAGTGGCACAGAAAATTCGAGGTCTTTCTGCCCTTCACCGCGAAGCTGACCGTGAAATTTCCTGGAGGTGGACTGCTTCACATTTTGAACGCGGCGTCGCCAGTGTCCGCCCGCAAAACGCAACTCTTCGTTCCCCTCTGCCGCAACTTCGACAAGGATGCGCCCCTGGAGGAGACCCTCGACTTCAACAACCAGGTGTTTGCGGAAGATATCGCGATCGTCGAGCAGCAGTGGCCGGAAGATCTTCCGCTCGATCTGCATGCCGAAGCGCATTTTCCTGCCGATCGCAGCTCCATCACCTATCGCAAGGGTCTGGCCGCGCTAGGTCTGGGACGTAGCTACACGGCATAAGTTCATGAGGAGACACGAATGACGAATTTGGAAGAGACGCGGGCCACGGAACTCCTCGAAGCCCAGGCCAAAGCCGTGCGCCTATTCGAAGAAATAGAGACGCGCGGTCTGATCCGCCCCGGCATCACCGAAAAAGCCCTCAATGCGGATATCTATGCGCTGGCCAAGGAGATGTACGGGATCACCACGTACTGGCACAAGCGAATCGTCCGCTCCGGGAAGAACACCTTGCTCCCCTATGCGGAAAATCCGCCGGACCTGATGATTGGAGCCGACGACATCCTGTTCCTCGATCTGGGGCCGGTATTCGAGCATTGGGAAGCTGATTTTGGCCGCACGTTTGTCCTCGGCTCCGACCCTCTGAAGCACAAAATGAAGCACGATGTAGGCCAGGCATTTGCCCAGGGCAAGCAGATTTCAATGAAACTCCCGACGATCACCAGCAGTGAGCTCTTCCACTATGCCACATCCCTGGCGAAGAAGATTTGGATGGGAGTTTGGCGGCCCCATCGCCGGCCATCTAATTGGACATTTCCCACACGAAAAAATTGCCGACGATAAAGTAACCCTCTACGTTCATCCGAACAGCGATCTGCTGATGCGTTCCTGCGATGAGAATGGCCAGCCGAGGCATTGGATCCTGGAGATCCACTTTGTCGACAGGGCGCGTCAGATCGGCGGCTTCTACGAGGAACTGCTGACTGTCTAATCGCTACAATGGGCCATGTCCACGGTGAGCGAGCATTACGAACGCCTGTTGTCGAAGCATTACACTTGGATGTTCGGCACGTCATTCGACGAACGAGTAAACGAGCAAAAATCGTTTCTCTCACGATGGCTGGAGCCTCTCAAAAACCTGCCGGAGCGTGCCCTTGCCGTAGACCTGGGATGCGGGCCAGGCTTTCAGACAATCGCCCTCGCACAGCTTGGCTTTTCTCCGGTCATCGCAGTCGACACCAGTGCAGAGCTGCTCGATGAAGTGCAGTCCCACGCAACCAACCTGCCCATTCAGACACAAAAAGCAGACCTACGAGATTTGCCGGCCATGGTGCCCGCTGGACAGGCTACCGTCATTGTGTGCATGGGTGACACGTTGACCCATCTACCCGGCAAGAGCGAGGTGTGCAGCCTGTTTCGCGCGGTCTTCGATACGCTGCATCCGGGCGGAACGTTTGTCATCACCTACCGCGACCTGACAACCGAACTCCACGGGACCGACCGCTTTATTCCTGTGCGCAGCGATGACAACACAATCATGACGTGTTTTCTTGAGTTCGAGAACACAGAGTCAGTCGTGGTTCACGACCTGGTACACACCCGTCACGATGGGGGCTGGGCTCTCAACAAGAGCAGCTATCGCAAGCTACGTCTAGGGATTGAGTGGCTATGCCACGAACTCAAGCAAGCCGGACTTAACGTGGTGTCTCAGGATTCTTCGGGAAGGCTGCTGGCCGTTGCGGCCGTGAAGCCCCAGGCTGGTGAACTTAGAAGTGCAGCAGGTAGCTGACCTTCACGTAGATCGTCTTGCTGGTGTTCAGCAGCGAGGAGTAGGTAGGCGGCAAAATCGGATCGTCGGTGTTGCACTGCCCATCGGCTTCGCGGGTGCAGAGGGTGCGGTCCACGTTTTCGAAATTCCCTATGTAGCCGAAGTAAACCGCTGTGCCCGGATGCGGCTGGTAGGTGAGCAACGCATCCGCAAAAAGTGACTTGGAGTTCGTCAGGCTGGTGTACTGCGGATTCGGCAGAGTGGACACGTACTGGCCGATAAGGTTGAAGGAAAGAGCTTTCGTCATCTGGTAATTCCAGCGCGAGATCAGCTCGTGGTTATCGTAGACCAAATCGCCGTTGGCCACGTTGGTGAAATGCGTATACACATAGCTATTCTGCAGATCGACGGAGCTGGCGGGCTTCACCTCCACGTTGAGGTTGGGTGAAGTCACATTGACCGGACCCGGTCCAGCGTCGGCAGGCGGCGAGTAATTGATCACCGTACCGGTATAAACGCCGCCGCCGACCGCTAGATAAGGCACAGGGGACGTGTAGAAATTAACTCCGCTGGTGTGGCTGTGATATTCCACATCCTGCGGCAGCGCGGAGTAATCGATCGGCCGTAAGCGGTCTTGCCCCAGATCGATATTGGCGGAGATGCTCGTTCGGTACTTGAACGTAACGCTGTACGCAGGGTTGATGTAGTAGTCCAGCGGGACACCGTTGTGGTCCCAGATGCGTTCGCTGTAGACGCTCGGTCCGTGGGATAGAACCAGCCCCTGCCGGGGACGAAAGGTATAGCTGTAATAGCCATTCGGTTCCCGCACATCGGGACGTCGAAAAAATCCGGTGTCGGTCACATAGCCAGCGGACGTGTCGTTGTAGGAAACCCACGCGTTGCGATGCAGATCGGAATAATTCAACTGCTGGGAGTAGGTCTGGCCGCTGCAGGTTAACGTGAGCGTCTCGCACGCCTGCTCGCCCTGCGTGGAGTTGCTGACGTTTTGTGTTGCCGAGGTGACGGCTTGGCCGGCCAGCGTCCAGCGGTTTCTGAGCGGCGCTCGATAATCGAATCCGCCCACCCGATTGAAAGAATCGAGATATTCGCGGTCGGCATAAATAATGCCCACATTCGATAGCGAACCAACGTCGCGGTTTACCCGGCCAAGGTAGTAATGGGCACGGGTATCGTATTCGGGGTCGCCCGGCGGTACGGCCTCTCCGGGGCTTCTGTCATCCACCCCGAGCAGGCCCAGCGCCCAGGGCCCGAGTTTGCCGGTAAGACGCGCTCCATACTGCGGCTTAACAATGTTGTTGGTGTAATACAGGCTCACCGGCGTCATGAAGTAGCTGCTGTTTTCGATGAAAAACGGCCGCACCTCGGCGAAGTAGGGCGGAAAGCGCTGATTCGGGGTAGCCGGATTGTCCACGCCCACCTGGCTGAAGTCTGGATTGACGGTGGTATCGAGCACCAAGCTGTTATGCAGGATGAACTTCGCATCCAGCCCCGTGTAGCCCTGGAGAGCTTTATCCTGAAAATACGGGTCGACGGGATTAACGGTGTCCAATTGCCGGAGGTTGCGGCCAAGTGCGTAAGGCTCGAATTGAAGGTTCTGGCCATGCTCGACATCGCTGAAACCGTCCGCCGCGATGTCCTGGGTCAGTAGACCGGAGATGCTATGCCTGCTCTGCGGCCAGTAGGCCGACTCGTTGGCGTGAGAGATGTTGCGCTGCAGGATAATTCCCCAGGTCCGGCTCTCGCCCGCACCGGCCTTGGCAAAATACAAGCTGGAAAAAGGAATGCGCAGGAGCACAACGTACCCGGACGGCGTGCGTTTGCCCCACGTGTCCCACACCGTGTCGAAGGAGTAGTCGGTACCGTTTTGCTCGCTATAAAGACCGTCAGCCTGAATGCCGAGCGCATTCGTGCGAAACAAGAATGCCCGCCGCTGGTCGTTGAAGGTGTCGAGCATCACCTGGACAGAATCGTCGTCGCCCAGCGAATCGCGCGCCAGCATGTGCGAGCGGATGAGATCCGGCCTTTTATCCTTGCAAACAAAGGCCACAAAGAAGTATTCGTGCGTGTAACCCAGGTAAGCGACGGTAGCTTCGGTGACGGGAGCGCCATCCTTGGGATAACGCTCGGTGAAATTATTGATGCGGAGCATGGCACGCGCTGCCGGCGAGCGGATGGGGTTGACAAGAAAATCGTTCAGCGTTGGGTCACTATCCAGCCGGGGAATAGCAACATGGGCCTGCTGCGTGAGCGACACTGGCGCGGTGGAAGGTGCCGGGGAAGGTGCCGGCGCCGACGGAAGGGCGCTCACCTTTGAAACCCCAGGGATGGTACCCGCAGAAGCGTAACAACTACTAAGAACGAGGCAGTGCAGTAGTACAACCAATGTTCGCGAGGGGCTTGCGTGCATTTTGAACCAAGGCAAAGTCAGCAAAATGTTGCAGTTTTCAGTGTAAACGATATTGCCCTCAAAAGCTCGCCCCAGTCCAAAATCAGGCTCAATCGCTCATTCCTTGACGAAGGACGGGTGCCCCACATTCATCGCAGCCGGAAGCTCTCGAGCATACGGCGGTATGCGGGGCGCATCTTCTCGAATTCGTTGACCGGCGCCACAAACACGATGTACTGCAGATCGCCGTTGGGCCGGCCCACGCTGACGATCCAGTCGCGTTGGGCTGCGCTGGTGCACTCAACGCTTCTGGCCGCTCGGCCGCCGACGGCGAGGTTGCTCCCCTGCCCGCAGCTCAACCCGGGATTCGTCTGCGTCAGCTGAGCCACCAACTGCTGCGTGTTGGCGACGAGGTCATTGCCCTGAGGTGATTTGTAGGTATCGATCAGCACCCCGTAGACGATGGTGCTTCCCTGAACACCCCCATCAGGAGCAATTGTGGTCGCCTGCCCCTGACCGCTGTAGGCGCGCCAATTGCCAGGGTATTCGATATGGAATCCGCTGCCATCGATGGATTGCCAACTACCACTCGGAGTGGGATTGATTGCAGGCGCATTGACGCTGTGAGCCACGGTCTGATCCGGCGCCTGCTTCTTCCACGCACCAGAGGCAACCTCGCGCGCCGTATAAG
The DNA here is from genome assembly GCA_963793525.1 of uncultured Acidobacteriaceae bacterium. Classification (GTDB taxonomy): domain Bacteria; phylum Acidobacteriota; class Terriglobia; order Terriglobales; family Acidobacteriaceae; genus PALSA-350. The sequence continues at coordinate 75,410 of CAWCAZ010000003.1, read as the reverse complement.
CGTGCATGCCCGCAACCAGCTTCTTGATCCGGGTGAATTGAGGGCTAGTCTCTACATAATGTTTCTTTGGCGGGAGTGTCGCGATCTCATCGTTGACGTAGGCAGTTCGGTTGCCCGGATTGGGATGGTCGCTCATCAACTGCGCGCCGCCCTCTCCGTATTGGCCCTGGATGATCTCGAAGAACTGCGCCATGCCCCGTGGGTCGTATCCGGCGTCGTACAGCATGCCCGTCCCAAGCAGGTCGGCCTGTTTCTCCGCGTCACGCGACATCTTCAGAAAGCTTAGGCCGGCCACTGCGCCGATGCCCTGCGCCGCCAGTGCTCCGGCCCCGCCGCCCAACAGAACACCGGCGGCAATTTGCCCGATACCGGCAAGCATGCCCGGCGTGCGCTGCTTGGTCAGATTGCAGGTGGCGTGGCGCAGCACCACGTGCGAGATCTCGTGCGCGATCACGCCGGCAAGCTGCGCTTCATTCTCCGCAGCTTGAATGGTGCCCAGGTTCACGAAGATGGCGCCGCCAGGCAAGGCAAAGGCATTGATATCGGCCATCTCGACCACGTGAAACTGGTAGGGCCAGCGGTAGCCGGGCGCATACTGCACCAGCTTGTTGCCAAGCTGTTGAATGTATTTGGTGACCGGGCTCGAATCCGGTAGCACCGGCATCTGCTTGTAGATCTGAGCGGCTGCTTTCTTGCCTTCAGAAATCTCCTGATCCGTGGTGTAGGAATTTTTGCAAGGCTGGGGATGGAAGCGCGCATGGGCTGGTGCGCAGAGGAGCACAAAACCGAGTAGGACAGTTACGAATCGCATAGATCTGTTTGCTGCACCACACTAGGAACCGACTTCGATTCTCCAGCAGTCGTCGCCGATGGCCTTCAACAGTCTGGCCCTGCCATTGACGACAGTCAGGAACTCCGCAGTGTCGGGAGACCACGCATCCTCTCCCACGCGAAAGAGCGATGCGCCGATCTCGTTCAACGGCAAGTCCCCCATCCAGAGCTTGCCCTTGCGCACAAAGACGCGCACATCGTCGCCGCTATCGCTTCGATAATGCCCCACCAAAGCACTGTATTGCGGTGGCGCAGGAAATTCGCGCTCCCCCTTGTACGCTGCGTTGGTATACCAATCCGGGCCATAACCAACCTCCACCACAAGGGCGGGAGGTGACGGGGCAGCACCGTCCTTATCAGCAGGTTTTTCCGGCTTGCTATGGTCTCTTCCGAACACCAGGCTGTAATCGGAAAATTCACCCTGCACGGTGGAGACAAACGAATCTCCCTGCCCGCGTTGCAAAAGAATCTGCTCACTCCCGTGCACCAGCAGGAGCTTCGTACCTTCGGCCTTGAAAACCAACTCCCGGCCATCACTGCTGCGAAAGGCGCCCGCATATTCGCCGGCGTTGTTCACTTCGGTTGCCTCGGTGACCGCCACCGGAACAGGTAGGGATTTGGTTTCCTTCTCAGCGCGCATCAACTGCACCGCGTACTGCGTAACCGCCGTCGGCCGGTAACCCTGCATCGCATTGATCGAAGCGAAGGCGGCCACCCCGCCATCCAGATCCACATGGATGGAGGAGGCAAAGCAGGCCATCCCACCCGTGTGGCGCAAAATCTTGTGACCGTCCAGAACATCGACAGCAATGCCGTAACCGTAAGAGGCGCTGGGGCTGAATTCTGCAGCCTTGATATACGGCGTCGACATCAATGCAAAGCCCTCCGCGGATACAATGCGCCCACTTGGTCCCTGGCCGCTGTTGAGCAGGGTGCGCAGATAGCGCGCCATATCACCGGGCTGCGAGGCAATGCTGCCTGCCGGGTTAGCGAAGACCTCCGGCGGTCTCGAGACCAGCCGGCCCTGGCGAGGATAAACCTGGTCATCAAGGAAGGGCTGATAGCCGGTGGCGCTGCGCGCGCTCGATTCGATGGTGATCACCGCGGCGGTCGACGTCATTCCCAGCGGCGTAAGAATGCGCGCCTGCAAGGATTGGTACCAGGGCCTGCCATCCAGATGCTCGACGATCTGGCCAAGTATCGCGAAGCCCAAATTGCAGTAGTGGAAGTGAGAACCGGGCTCAAATCCTTGTGCATGCCGGGCCCCAGGATCGCTCTGAAAGATGGCAGAAGCATCGGGAAGCCCGGAGGTGTGCGTCAACAGATTATGCGCGGTGATTGGACCGTACGGCATGGTCACCGGCAGCCAGGGCAGGTACTCGAGCACCGGGCGGTGCAGATCCAATTTGCCCTCGTCTCTCAACTGGAGCAGGATCAGCGCGGCAAACGATTTGGTAATCGAACCGATCTGAAAAAGATGATCCGTGGTCACCGGAGTCTTTAGATCGACATTGGCAAAGCCGTAGCTCGCGGTGCGGATGGTTGTCTTGGTATCAGTCAGCGCCTGGGTCATCCCCGGAGCATTCATGACCCGCATGTAGTCTGCGGTGAATGTGTCCAGTTTTTTGTCGGCCTCACCCTTCGCAGAAGGCATGGGGATCGGCCCGAGTCCCCGAAGTCTTGGGGAGGCAACAGAGAACGCGGTGCCTGCAGCGAGGCCGAAAAAGGAGCGTCGATCGATCACGTGAATTCGCGTCAGTCTAGCACGAAGGAGCTTTACAGGGGATTCTCCGAGGTTTCAGAGTCGACGGCGGCCAGACCATGCTTCTCCATGCGATAGATCAGCGTGCGGCGGCTGATATCCAGGTAGCGCGCCGCCTGGGTCTGATTCCCATCAAACTTCTCCAAAGCCCGGCTGATGAGGTCGCGTTCAATCGCCTCCAGGCTGATGCCGTCCTCAGGCAGGTTCGGCCACAGGATAGCCGTGCCCGCGGAGGATGGGATCAACTCCTCGGGCAGATCCTCCACCGTGATCAGGTCGGCAGACGAGAGGACCAGCAGGCGTTCCAACACATTTTCCAGCTGACGCACATTGCCCGGCCAGCGATATGCAATCAACCGCTGATGCACCGCGGACGCCATGCGTACTTCCAGCAGGCCGTGCCGCTCTTTGGCCCGTTGAAACAAGGTGTCAATCAACTCCGGGATGTCTTCCCGCCGCTCCCTGAGCGCGGGGATCCTGAGGGGAACGACGGCCAGCCGGTAATAAAGGTCTTCGCGAAAGGTCCCGTCTTCCACCATGGCCGACAGGTCCCGGTGGGTTGCCGCGATGACGCGAACGTCCACCTTCACGGCTGTATTCGCACCAAGCTTGTGAACCTCACCTTCCTGCAGCACACGCAGGAGCTTGACCTGTGCCTCCAGGGGAAGCTCGCCGACTTCGTCCAGAAACACCGTGCCCCCATCCGCCGCCTCGAAGCGGCCGGCTTTGTTTGCCAGCGCACCGGTAAACGCGCCGCGCACATAGCCGAAGAGTTCTGACTCAACCAGTTCCCGGGGGATTGCGCCGCAGTTGATAGGCACAAAGGGCTGGCTGCTTCGACGGCTATTGTGATGGATGGCGCGCGCGACGATCTCTTTGCCTGTCCCCGTTTCCCCCTGGATGAGGACCGTCGTATTTCTCTGGGAGACGCGCGCTGCCTGATCGAGCACGCGCAGGAAACCTTTGGAGTGGCCAACAATCCCCGAAAAACCGTACCTCTCATCAAGGGCCGTGCGCAGCGTGCGCACTTCTTCGATCAGGTTCTGGCGCTCCATGGCGCGCTGCACAATAAGCACGAGGGCTTCAAAATCGATGGGTTTGGTCACGTAATCGTATGCGCCCATCCTCATCGCTTCCACCGCGGTCTCTATCGTCCCGAATGCGGTGACGACGATCACCGTCGTCTGCATTCCTTCTTTGACAATGCGGCTAAGAAGTTCAAGCCCGGTAGTAGGCATCTGCAAGTCAGTGATGATGAGCTGCGGTTCCACTTCCTTCAGCATCTTCCATGCCTGGTCTCCGTCGGCAGCGAGTGTTACTTCGTAACCAGCCTCCTCCAACTGCATCTTCATAACCCGGCGCAGGCTGCTGTCGTCATCGACCACAAAAATATGATTTCGCTTCATAGCACTTCTGCCTTAGCTCTTTGAACGGAGAGGGTTGCTGAGGTAGGTAGCTCCATGCGAAAGACGCTTCCCCCGCCTTCGTTGGGTCTACAAGTGAGCGCGCCGCCATGCTGGGTGGCGATATTGGCTGCGATCGCAAGGCCCAATCCAGTTCCATTTTCTTTGGTCGTAAAGAATGGATCGAAGATGCGTTCCTTATCCTCGGCTGCAATGCCGCTCCCTTGATCGCAGACGTCAACGCAAAGACGGTCTTTGGTAAACAGCGCGCGGATGATGACCGTTCCTTCGCCCTCCGTTGCCTGGATGGCGTTAAGAATGAGATTGAGCAACAACTGCTTGATCTGCTCCGGATCACACTCGATCTCTCGCGGCTGCCCTTCTGACTGCACCTGGAGCGACACGTTTTGCCGGCTGGCCGCATGCTGCGCCAGGGCGGTTACAGATTGAACCATCTCCAGCGGTTCCACTAGCTGCATGCGCGGCAAGCGGGGGCGCGCGAAATGGAGAAAATTCGTGAGCAGCTTGTTCAGCCGTTGCGATTCCTTGGTCAGGATTTCCAGGCACTCGGCCCGCCCTTCGCCGGAAACCTGCCCGCGAGCCAGGATGCCGGCCGCTCCACTGATGCTGGCTAATGGATTGCGGATCTCATGGGCCAGGCTTGCCGATAGCTGGCCCGCCGCGGTAAGCCGCTCCGTCTTCTTCAAGTGATCGATATTTTGTCGCAGTTCGCTGTAAACATGCTCCAGTTCAACCTTGGTATCTTCCACCCGCTTGCGCTGCATGCGTTCACGGTCGGCCAGTAGTCCTGCGATCACCGCGGCCAGACCAAACGTGGTGAGTTCCACCACCTGGTCCTGCGCATCCAGTGGCTCCTGAAACCAGTGACGGTAAATCGATGGGGTCTGCAGCACCGTGGCCAGCATGATCGTCTTCAGCGCTCCCCGCCAGCCGAAGAACATGCCGGCCAACATGAACGGCAGGATATTGAGATGGTGTAGCACGTTGTGCAGTATCAGCGCGTTTGCCGGCGCCATCCAATTAAAGACCGCCAGCGCGACCACCAGGACCACGATCAGCGCGGCCTTGATCCGCGTAGAGCGCAGGCTGGATGGATTGGAAGACATGTCCACATTCTCCCACGTTGGCCAGGGATGGCTATCGAGCGCGCGCAGCCGCGGCGGTGCGGGATGGAACTTTGCCAGCATCGGAAGGGCAAGTCTGCATTTCCATAGCCAAGTTGTATTTGCTGCTTTCCCGGCTCTTACCACGGTGGAAGCGTCCACCGCCGGCGATCGGTTGTACCTTTCGGAACACCGGGGTGTCCCTTATGGGACTATTCCGGCCGTACTCCCTAGGAATTACCGGGATTCCTCGGCATTTCTGTTTGGCGCATGGATTGCACAGGCAGGAACGTGATACTCCGCGGGTTGATCTTATTGCCAGTGCTCTTGCCCGGCTGCATGCTTTGCGCCCAGTCTGCGCCGTTGATTGCCCCGCTGGACCAGAAGGCGGCGGGCACTGTTCCTGACGCTCCTCCTCCTCAGTTTATTGCCGGCGTAGTTTCCGTTTCGCCGGCGAACGGCGCCCCACTCTCTCTCTCGGACGCCATCGCCATGGCGATGCGCAACAGTCCACGGTTGGAGGCGGCTTCGGCCGTCACCCGGCGGGCGGAAGGTGCGGCCCGCGCAGCACGCGCCTACAGCAACCCCAGCCTGGAGGTTTTCGAAGGCCACCAAGATGCAAAGCCGGTTGCAATACCCGGGCTTCCGGGGCTGCTGCAACATTATGCGGCCTACCAGCCAATTGAAATTCCTGTTGAGCGCCATACCCGCCAGCGCGCCGCGCAATCTGGTATCGCGAGCAGCCGCTTCGGCGAGCAGGCGGTTACGCTGTCGGTGATCGCGGACACCAAACATGCCTTTTACAACGCACTCCGCCGCCGCGAAGAGATAGAACACGCACGGGAGAACTTGCAATTAGTGGAAGACCTGCGCCGCCGCGTCGAGGTGTCGGTAAACGTCGGCGAAGAGGGCCGGCTGAATTTGACGCGCGCCGAAGCTGAACTGGGCCGCGCGCAGTTTTCAGTGAGTAGCGCCCAATTGGAATACGCCAACGCAATCGCACTGCTGCGGGTCACCATCGCCGGCTCCCTGGACGCAAACCTCGATCCCCAGGGGGAGTTCGAACCACGCATTTCGCTACCGCCACTGAAGCAATTAAGGGAACAGATCATGCAAAAACACCCGATCGTGGCCCAGTCGCGGGCTGATATCGACACGGCCATCGCCTCACTGGATCACGAACGGGCGCTGCGCATCCCGCAACCCGTCGCCTTCGCGGAATACGAGAACCAACCCGACCTCACCTTCTGGCGCATGGGCTTCACCGTGCCGATCCCCTTGTGGAACCGGCGCCAGGGACAGATAGCCGAAGCTAAGGCCGCGATTTCCCAGTCGGCCTCGGTGCTCTACGACAGGAACCTCCAGTTAGTTTCCGCGCTGGAACGCGCCTATGAGCAATATCAGCTTGCTGACCAGCAGGCCACATCGCTGGAATCCGGTTCGCTGCGCGCGGCGGTGAGCGCAGTGGATGCCGCCAAGGCTGCCTACCGCTTTGGCGAACGCGGCATCGTGGAAGTGCTGGATGCGCAACGCGTACTGCAGGGTGTCCGGGGCGATCTCGTAGATGCACAGTTTGCTCGCCAGTCCGCCCTGGTGGATCTGGAAGAACTTGGCGCGATTGCGCCTGGAGTGCGACCGTGATGACTAGCCTTGAATTCTCACCGCTACGACGCCGCTTGCCTGACCGTGTGGGGGCCGTGCTCGTTCTGGGGCTGCTCCTGATCGTCAGCCAGGGCTGCAAGACCAAACAAAAAGCCAGTGCCGCAGAGCGACCGCGGAATCCGAACGAGGTATCGGTCACACCGGCGCTGGCGGAACACCTGAAGTTTGGCACCCCCGAAATGATGGCAGTAGACGGGACGCTGCAGGTGGCCGCGCATGTAGAAACGGATGCCCGGCGCATCGCGCGCGTGGGCTCTCCCGTGGCCGGGCGGATCCTCGAGCTGCGCGTCTTTGAAGGTCAGCAGGTAAAGCCCGGCACCGTCCTGGCCATGTTGCACAGTACCGATCTCTCGGACACACAGCTCGCCCTGATCAAAGCCTCCTCTCAGCGAGGGCTCGCGGAAGCGGCCGTGAAACGAGCCGAACAACTTGTGGAAGCGGATGTGATTGGGCGCGCGGAGCTGGAGCGCCGCCGGGCAGAGTCGCTGCAAGCAAACACAGAGCTGGAGTCCTGCCGTACTCAGTTACGCGGCCTGGGCATGACAGAAGCCCAGATTCTTCAGTTGGAAACTACCCACAAGATCAGCGCCGACTACCCCGTACTCAGCCCTAGGAGTGGCACCGTTCTGAAGCGCGAGATCACGATCGGGCAAGTGGTACAGCCGGCCGACCCGGCCTTCACCATCGCGGATCTTTCGAGCGTCTGGATCGTCGCCAATGTGCCGGAGGAGGACGCCGGCCAACTGCAGAAGGACATGGAAGTCCTGGTGCGCGTGCCCGCCCTGTTGCAACAGAAGATCACCGGGCATCTCTCGTTTATCGCACCCATCGTCGACCCGGCTACGCGCACCGTAGAGGTCCGCATGGACGTTGATAATCCCGACGGCCTGCTCAAGCCCGATGAACTCGCCGGCATGACCCTGACCGGCCGCACCGACAGCAAACTCACCGTGCCCAATGCGGCCATCGTGCGAGAAAACAATCAGGATTACGTTTTCGTACAGGCTGCGCCACAGAGATATGTGCTCCATGAGGTCTCCCTTGGAGACGAGGAGAACGATCGCCGCGTAGTGCTCGGCGGCGTGGGGCTGAACGACCAAATCGTAACCGAAGGCGCCTTCCATCTGAACAATCAGCGCAAGCAGAACGCTATCAAAGGGGGCGTATAGATGCTGCACTCCATCATTGCCGGTGCACTACGGCAACGGCTTATCCTCGTCGTAGTGGCCCTGGTGCTGGTGGGTTTCGGCATCAGCGCGGTGGACCATTTATCCGTGGACGCCTTCCCGGATGTCGCCAACGTCCAGGTGCAGATCGCGACCGAGGCTGCTGGAAAGTCTCCCGAAGAAGTAGAGCGTTTTGTCACCATCCCCATCGAGATTGCCATGACCGGGCTGCCCGGGATGACCGACATGCGGTCGCTCAATAAACCGGCTCTCTCACTCATCACGCTGGTGTTCGCTGATGGAAGCGATCTCTTCCGCGAACGCCAGATGATTTCGGAACGATTGTCTGAACTGCGCGAGCGTATGCCGGAGGGTGTCACGCCGGTTCTCGGTCCTATCACCAACGCCCTCGGCGAGGTATATCAATACACGCTCGAGCTTCCCAACGAGAGCAGCGCGCGTCGCCCCCTCACCCGGGAAGAACTGATCCAACGGCGCACCCTGGAGGACTGGGTTGTGCGTCCGCTACTGCGCTCCATCCCCGGGGTAGCGGAGATTAATTCGACCGGCGGATTCGTCAAGCAATACGAAACGCTCGTCGATCCGCAAAAGCTGCACTACTACAACCTGACCATCAATGACGTGCGCGATGCGCTGGCGCACAATAATGCCAATGCCGGCGGGGGCGTCCTGCGTCAGCACGCGGAGCAGTATCTCATCCGCAGCGTCGGCCTGGTGCGCGATCTCGAAGACATCCGCAACATTGTGCTCACCGAGACCAAGGGCACGCCCGTCTACATTCGCGACGTGGCTGAGGTGCGCATCGGCACGGAAGTGCGTTACGGCGCCATGATGAAGAACGGTTACACCGAGGCCGTAGGTGGCGTCGTCCTGATGACCAGCGGCGGCAATGCCAAAGAGATTGTCAGCCGGGTGAAAGAGCGGGTCGCCGAAATCAACCGCAAGCACATGATTCCCGGCGGCCTGCAGATTGTTCCCTATTACGACCGCTCGCAATTGGTGGATGCGGCGATCCATACCGTCACCGAGGTGCTGGCCGAAGGCGTTGTTCTGGTGGTCGTCATTTTGTTTCTCTTTCTTGGCGATCTGCGGTCCAGCCTGATCGTCAGCGCGAACCTGGTGCTCACGCCGCTGCTCACCTTTCTGGTGATGAATCGCATCGGCTTGTCCGCCAACCTTATGTCCCTCGGGCGGTCTCGCCATCGCCATCGGCCTTATGGTGGATGGTTCCGTAGTGGTGGTGGAGAATATCTTCGCCAGGCTCAGCCACGCCAGACTGGCTCACCAGCCGGAAGATACGTACGCCAAGCTTCACGTGGTGCTTTCGGCGGTGAAAGAAGTGGCCACGCCCGTGCTCTTCGGCGTCACCATCATCATCCTTGTCTTTCTTCCCCTGATGACACTCGAAGGGATGGAAGGCAAATTGTTTGCGCCGCTGGCCTACACCATTGCCATCGCGCTGGCCATCTCGCTCCTGCTCTCGCTCACCCTCTCGCCTGTTCTCTCTTCCTACCTGCTGAAGGGCGGCTCAGAAGAAGACACCTGGCTGGTGCGGGTTCTGCGTAAACCTTATGACTATCTATTGCATTGGGCTCTGACCCATCGCAAGATCATGGTTTGCGGCGGTGATCGTCGATCTTCTGTGGCGCGCTGTCTCTCTTTCCTTTTCTCGGCACCTCCTTCATTCCCGGAGATGCAGGAGGGTACGCTCTCGCCCAACGCGGATCGCGTGCCCAATATCTCGCTTGAAGAATCGCTCAAGATGGAGAAGGAAATGCAGCGCCTGATGCTGCAGGTTCCCGGCGTCGAAAACGTGGTCTCCCGTTTAGGCCGCGGCGAATCCCCTGCCGATCCCGCCGGCCCCAACGAGGCCGATGTGCTGGCATCGCTGACTCCTTATGACAAGCGGCCGCGTGGCATGACCCAGGACACCATTGCCGAACAGATCCGCGACCGGCTGGCAGCTTTGCCCGGGATCAACCTGGTCATGTCGCAGCCCATCAGTGATCGCGTGGATGAGATGGTCTCCGGTGTCCGCGCCGATGTCGCCGTCATGCTCTATGGAGACGATTTGGATACGCTGGTGCAAAAGGCGAATGAAATCGCAAGGGTAGCCACCGGCATTCAGGGCACGCAGGATACCCGCGTTGACCGCGTCGGCGGCCAGCAATACCTCACCATCGACATCGACCGCGGCTCCATCGCTCGCTACGGTCTGAATGCGGCAGACGTGAACGACGTGATCGAGACCGCCATCGCGGGCAAGTCCGCAACGGAGATTTACGAAGGAGAGCGCCGATTCTCCGGGGTCGTCCGCTTGCCGGAAGACCTCCGCGACAGCGTGGAAGACATTCGCGAACTGCAGATCAGTTCACCCGACGGGCCGCGCGTTCCGCTGAAAGACCTCTCCAGTGTGAAGGTGGTCGAAGGCCCCGCCCTCATCAATCGCAGCATGGGCAAGCGCCGCATCGTTGTCGGCGTCAATGTGCAGGACCGCGACCTGGGTGGCTACGTCAAGGAACTGCAAGAGAAGGTGGAGCACCAGGTCCAGCTGCCCGCCGGCTACTACATCGAATGGGGCGGCCAGTTTCACAACATGCAGCGCGCCCTGCACCACCTGATGGTGATTGTTCCCATCACCATTGCTGCGATTTTCTTTCTGCTGTTCGTTCTTTTTCAGTCCGTCCGATTCGCCGCACTCATCATCACGGTCCTGCCTCTGGCCTCCATCGGCGGCATCGTCGGACTCTTCGTCAGCGGCGAGTATCTCTCCGTGCCCGCTTCGGTAGGGTTTATTGCCTTGTGGGGCATTGCGGTATTGAATGGCGTGGTCCTGGTCTCATACATCCGCAAGTTGCGTGAAGAGGGCTTGACCCAGGCCAACGCGATCCGCGAAGGAACCAGGTTGCGGTTCCGGCCGGTCATGATGACAGCCACCGTAGCGGCGTTGGGACTGGTGCCTTTTCTCTTTGCCACCGGACCCGGTTCCGAGATTCAGCGACCGCTCGCGATCGTCGTCATTGGCGGCCTGGTCAGTTCCACCGCGCTCACTCTCTTGCTGTTGCCGGTGGTGTATGCGGCGTTCGAAGGGAAAGAGGCTATATCGGCATCCGCTTTAGAGTTTGCCAACACGACCCCTGCAGCTCTCGAAACACAGCCGGGCCGGAAATCGTATGCCGGCTGAACCGGCCGGGTCCGCCATGGTCCGACGGCTTCTTTGACGAGACGATGCCGGGTACTCTATAAATCTCAGGGCGGCGAAGGCTTGATCCCTCTGCATCTCCAGGAGCGCCATGGCGTATATTCTTTCGCTCGACCAGGGAACCACCAGCTCTCGTTCTATTCTCTTCGGCAAAGATGGCAACATCCTCGCCCAAGCGCAACGCGAATTCAAGCAGATCTATCCCCAGGGCGGCTGGGTCGAGCATGATCCCTACGAGATCCTGACCTCGCAAATGAGCTCGGTGGTCGAGGTGCTCGGCAAGGCGGGCGTGCGCGCGCGTGACCTGGCGGCGATTGGCATCACCAACCAGCGAGAGACCACGATCGTCTGGGACAGGGAGACCGGCAAGCCGGTCTACAACGCAATCGTTTGGCAGGATCGCCGCACCGCCGAACAATGCCACCAGTTGAAAAGCGATGGCATGGAAGAAAGCGTCCGGCAAAAAACAGGTCTCCTGATTGACCCCTACTTCTCCAGCACCAAGATTGCCTGGATCCTGGAAAACGTCGACGGAGCAAGGCAAAAGGCGGAGGCCGGAAAACTTGCTTTCGGCACCGTTGATAGCTGGTTGATCTGGAACCTCACCAGCGGCAAGAGGCACATCACCGACCGCACCAATGCCTCGCGCACCATGCTCTACAACATCGTCGAAGGCAAATGGGACGCGGATCTGCTGAAGCTATTCCGCATTCCCGAAAGCATGATGCCTGAGGTGGTCTGGTCGAGCGAGAAGATCGGCCCCGTAACCACGTCTTTGGGACTCGAAACCGGTGAGATCGCAGGCATCGCGGGCGACCAGCAAGCGGCTCTTTTTGGCCAACTGTGCATCCAGCCCGGCGACGCAAAGAACACCTACGGCACCGGCTGCTTCCTGCTGCAGAACATTGGCTCCAAGTTCGTGCTATCAGAGAAGCGGTTGATCACCACGCTCATCTGTAGCCTGGATAAGAAACTGGAATACGCCCTGGAAGGCAGCATCTTCATTGGCGGAGCCGTGGTCCAGTGGTTGCGCGATAGTCTGCAGTTGATTCGCCGTTCCTCCGAGGTGAATGCGTTGGCAGCTACCGTGGAAGACTCTGATGGAGTCGTCCTGGTGCCCGCGTTCGTCGGCCTGGGCGCCCCTTACTGGGACCCTTACGCCGCCGGTCTCTTGATCGGGCTACGCCGCGGCACCAAGCCAGGCCACATCGCCCGCGCCGCCGAGGAGAGCATCGCCTTCCAGGTGGCGGATGTAATCGACGCCATGGACGCGGATACCAAGTGCCCCTTCCGGGAATTGCGTGTCGATGGAGGCGCGGCCGTGGACGATCTACTGATGCAATTCCAGGCGGACCTTCTTGGCGTGCCTGTCATCCGTCCCGCGGTCAACGAGACCACCGCGCTCGGGGCGGCTTATCTCGCCGGGCTTGCCGTAGGCTTCTGGGATAACCCGGAAGAGATTCGCAAGCTGCGCGCCGCAGACACGCGCTACGAGCCGAAAGCCGGCCAGAATAAGATGGCTGCCGGGCGCGCAAGATGGAAGAGAGCCGTCGAGCGCTCAAGGAACTGGCATGAAGGAGATGAATAGATGAATCGCCCAGCAATGCTGGCCCGCGTGCAGGCTCGGTCCACTCCATGGGACATTGTCGTGGTCGGAGGCGGGGCCACCGGCGTCGGAGTCGCCGTCGATGCCGCTAACCGCGGCTTCGACGTGCTGCTGCTGGAGCGGATGGATTTTGGCTCAGCTACTTCCAGCAGGAGCACCAAGCTGGTCCACGGCGGCGTCCGCTACCTGGAGCAAGGAAACGTGTCGCTGGTGATGGAAGCGCTGAAGGAGCGCGGCCTGCTGCGTCAGAATGCTCCTCACCTGGTCCACGACCTGGGCTTCGTGGTGCCGAATTATTCCTGGTGGGAAGCTCCTTTCTACGGCATCGGCATGAAGGTCTATGACCTGCTCGCGGGCAAGTATGGTTTTGGCAAATCTCGCCTGCTGTCGCGCGAAGAGACTCTGGAACGGCTGCCCACCATTCAGACCGAAGGACTTCGCGGCGGCGTCATCTATTACGATGGTCAGTTCGATGACACCCGCCTGCTGATCCACCTGGCCGCCACGGCTGCCGATCAGGGCGCAGTCCTTCTCAACTATGCGCCGGTCGTCGAGATCACCAGGGGCGCGGACGGCTTTGCTGACGGCGTGGTAGCCGTCGACAGCGAATCCGGCCTGCGCATGAAGATCCCTGCCCATGTGGTGGTTAACGCGGCAGGCATTTTCGCCGACGATGTGCGCCGCCTGGCTGAGCCGGATCTGGCCGGTATGATCGCGCCCAGCCAGGGCATTCACCTGGTCTTCCAGCGTGAATTCCTGCGTGGCAGCACCGCGATCATGGTCCCCCACACCAGTGATGGCCGCGTCCTCTTTGCCATTCCCTGGCATGAGCACACGGTGGTCGGCACTACCGACACCCCGATCGAGGAGCCGTCGTACAACCCGCTCCCCTTTGAGGAGGAGATTCAGTTCATCCTCGACACCGCGGCCCAGTACCTCAGTCGACCTCCGAAGCGCAGCGATGTGCTCAGCGTCTATGTTGGCATCCGTCCCTTGGTCAAGGCCAACGGCGCTTCGATGAAAACGTCGTCCCTCTCCCGCGACCACACCATCCATGTCGACAACTCCGGACTGTTGACCATCGTTGGCGGCAAGTGGACCACCTATCGCCATATGGCTGAGGACTGCGTGAATCATGCGGTCACGCTCGGTGAGCTGAAGGATGTACCGAGCGGGACGCATGACCTGAAGATCCATGGCTATAAGGAGGGGATCGAATCGCTCGACAGCTTGGGGGTCTACGGCTCGGATGCGGAGAAAATCCTGGCCCTGGCCGCGGCGGACCCGCGACTCGCTGAGCGGCTCCATCCTGATCTGCCTTATATAGCCGCTGAAGTGATCTGGGCGGTTCGGGAGGAGATGGCGCGCAACGTCGACGATGTGCTTTCCCGGCGCACGCGCGCGTTATTCCTGAATGCCAGGGCGGCCATCGCCATGGCGCCGGCCGTGGCCAAGCTCATGGCAGAGGAACTGGGCACCGGGCAGAGTTGGATCGACCAGCAATTGCTTCAATTCGATGACCTGGCCCGAAAATACCTGTTACCGTGAAGGGCACACAAAAGACAGGAACCATTCGTTCGATGAAAAGACAAGATTTTGGCGAATACCTGGCGGAGGCCCTGGCGGTCTTCATCATCATTTCCTTCGGCGACTCCGTTGCCGCCATGTACACCCTCTACACTCCGAGCCCATACCAGAACGCGTATTGGGGACTGTGCATAGCATGGGGTCTGGCCGTGACCATGGCCATCTATGCTACCGGATCCATCTCCGGCACCCATGCCAATCCAGCAGTGACGCTGGCGCTGGCGCTCTATCGGAAATTCGCCTGGCGGAAAGTCATTCCCTACTGGGTGGCCCAGGTGATAGGCGGTGTGCTCGGGGCCGCTTTGGTTTATGTGTTGTACGTGCCGGTGATCGACCACTTCAACCAGGCAGCGCAACTCACGCGTGCCGCTGGGGGCGCTGCCGGGGTTTTCTTTACCCATCCCGGCCTGGCCATCACGCCCATGCATGCTTTCAGCGACGAAATCATATTGACCGCCTTTCTCATCTTCGGCATCTTCGCCATCACCGAGCAATACAACGAGATGGCGCCGCAGGCGAATTCGAGCGCCCTCATGATCGGCTTGCTGATCGCGTTGATCGGAGCCTCTATGGGCTATCTGGAAGCGTGGCCGCTCAACCCGGCGCGTGATCTCGGCCCCCGCATCTTTTGCTTTATGGCTGGCTGGGGACCGGCAGCATTCCCTTCGCCGCAGAATTACTGGTGGGTCCCCATCGCTGGTCCCTTGCTTGGCGGAGTTGTAGGCGGCGCCGCCTACCAGTATCTGGTTCGCCCCTTTCTGCCAGCCCACCTGCGGGCCCTCGCTGGGGATTCGAAATGAGCAGAATGTCGCGCAGGGCGTTTTCAGCCCTCGCGACCGCAGCACTGGCATCGACAAGTTTTGCCCAACCGAAAGAGACCAGTGTCGTACTGCTGCTTACCGGGGTGATTACCGATGGTGGCTGGAGCCAACTTGCCTTCAACGGTCTGAAGGCGCTGGGTCCCGGTTTCAAGATTGCCTACGCGGAGAATATCGGCCTGGCTCAGATGCAGGAAGTTGCTCGTGGATATTCCGACGATGGCTTCGATCTCGTCCTGGGACATGGCTTCGAGTTCAGCAGCGCGCTACTCGACATTGCGCCGGATTACCCACGCCAGAAATTCTTCGTCACCAGCTTTCTGCCCCAGCCCGCGGTCCCCGCGAATCTCCTCTTCATCAATTTGGGCTACTTCAGGGCCGCCTATGGAGCGGGTGCCCTGGCGGCGTTGATCTCCGAGCACAAGCAGGCGGTTGGTTTTGTCGGCGGAGAAGATGATCCTACGCAGCAGCGTATCTTGAAGTGCTTTGTTGCGGGTGCCCGCAACACCGTGCCCGGAATTCAGGGTCTGGGCATCATCACCGGCGATTACGACAACGCCGCCAAAGGCCGCGAAGCTGCCGCGACCCTGATCGGCAATAGCGCCGATGTGATCTGGCATGCAGCGGACGTGACCGGCCTGGGTGCGATCCAAGGTGCAGTAGCCGGCAAGGCGAAAGTGATGGGCTGCTACTCCGACCAGACAGACTTGGCGCCTAGTAATATGGCCACCAGCTTCGAGATGAATCTCGGAGGCATGGTGCAGACGGTCGCTCATGCAACCGCCAACCATTCCTTCGCCGGCGGCAAGGAGTGGAAGCCAACCGTGGATTGGATGTGGCTACTGAAGGCGGGCGCCCACGGAGACCACAACCCGCAACTGGTTTCCCCCTCGCAATGGGCTGCATTTCAAAAAGTATGGAACGATCTTTCTGCAGGTAAGATCGTTCTACCCTAATCTTTTTTATTCTGCTGCTATAGCAACGAATTGACGGGACACCTCCTTCGTAAAGGGATCGAGCGTTCTGAATCGGCTGTTCCTTGAGGAGAACATTTGCCCACTTTCGCGATGAGGAAGATCGTTAAGCGATTCCCCGGCGTCGTGGCTAACAACGACGTCGACCTCACCATAGAAGCCGGCGAGATTCACGCACTGCTGGGAGAGAACGGCGCCGGCAAAAGCACCCTGATGCAGGTCCTGTACGGATTCCATTCCATGGATTCCGGATCAATCCTGATCGACGGCCGGTCAGTCGAAATCACCAGCCCCAAAGATGCCATCGCACTCGGCATCGGCATGGTGCATCAGGAATTCATGCTGGTGCGGCGCTTCTCCGTGGTAGAGAATACCGTGCTCGGTCTTAAGGAAGACACCGGCCCGATGCTCGACCTGCGTGCAGCTGCGAAACGGCTGCGCAGCTTAAGTGACCAGCATCATTTGGCCATTGATCCGGACGGGCAAGTACAGCACCTGCCCATCGGTGTGCAACAACGGGTTGAGATTCTCAAGCTGCTCTATCGCGACGCCAAGCTGCTGATCCTCGACGAACCCACAGCCGTCCTCACCACGCACGAGAAGGACCAGCTCTTCACCGTGCTGCGTGGATTGCGTGACCAGGGCCGCGCAATCGTCCTTGTGACCCACAAGCTACAGGAGATCCTGGAACTCGCCGATCGCGTCACTGTGATGCGCGATGGCCGGGTCGTGGGCTCCGTTACTACGCTGCAGACCACCGAGCAGGAGCTGGCCCGCCTCATGGTGGGCCGCGACGTAAACCTTCGTGCCAATCGGGTTCCGGTCGAACGGGGCCGAGCCGTATTGCGCATCAACGGACTTCACGTCTGCGACGACGTGGGCCAGGAGAAGGTCCGCGGTGTGAGCCTCGATGTCCATGCGGGAGAAATCGTTGGCATCGCCGGTGTCGACGGAAACGGGCAATCGCAATTAGCCGAGGCAATCATGCATTTGCGACCGGCTCTTCAGGGACAAGTCCTCCTCGACGGGCGCGAAGTCACCGGGCTGAGCGTCGCGCAGCATCGCGCTCTCGGTTTGTCCTATATTCCGGCCGATCGCCGGCACGTAGGGGCGGTCACGGCGATGTCCGTTGCCGACAACGCAATCCTCGGGTCACAACGGCAGCGCACCAGCGGCCTGTTTCTCGATCGGCTCAAAATCGGCGAGTATGCAGAAAGGCTCGTGACGCGCTTTGGGGTGCGGGCGTCCGGTATCGGCGCCATGGCAGGCAAGTTGTCTGGCGGCAACTTGCAGAAGCTCATCCTGGGGCGGGAGATTCTGCGGGATGCAGCCGCGATCGTGGTCGAACAGCCAACGCGAGGACTGGACGTGGGCGCGGTTGAGTCGGTTTGGCTCGAACTGCTGCGCGAACGCGAACGGGGTAAGGCGATCCTCTTGATCTCCGCTGAGCTGGAAGAGCTGATGAATCTGGCTGACAGAATCGCCGTGATGTTCGAGGGGCGGATTGTCGGGATTCTTGATGCAGCCAGCGTCACCCAGGAAAAGCTGGGCCTTATGATCTCCGGAGTTGCATGAAGATCGAACGACGTCTCACTCCGGCAGACTCACCGCTCGCCATGACCGCGGCCATGATCCTCGCGGTGCTGGCAGCGCTGCTCCTCTCCTCGCTCCTCTTTGTGCTCTATGGAGCGAACCCACTGCGGGCCTACTACGCTCTTTTTCACGAACCCGTCGCCACCATGCGCGGCTTTGGCTATACCCTGGTGCGCACCGCGCCGCTAACGTTGATTGCCCTAGGCACCATCGTCAGCTGGCGCTCCGGATTCGGGTACCTGGGCTTCGAAGGATGCTTCGTGATCGGCGCCGCGGCCACCACATGGTTGGCGTTGCTCACCGCGCCGGGAGGAGCCATGGGCCCGATTCCCTCTTTCGCATTCCTGGCGATGGTGCTCCTGCTAAGTTTCGCCAGTGGCGCTGTGTGGGCGGGCGTGGTTGCCCTTATCCGAGCGCGCTTCGGGGGCAACGAAGTGCTCATCTCGCTGATGACAAACTACGTCGCCATCCTGATAGTGCAGTACCTGGTCTCAGGCCCCATGCGCGCGCCCGGCGGGGTTCCTGAAACCGCGCTACTGCCGCGCGCCACCTGGCTGCCGTTTATCCTGCCTGGGACACGCGCCCATGCCGGCATCCTGCTCGCCTTGTTGGCGACCTTGCTGGTGTGGATGCTGCTGCGCAAGACTCCTCTCGGCTATGAACTGATCGTGAGCGGCCTCAGTCCATCCGCCGCTCGCTATGGCGGCATCAACGTGAGCATGCGGCTGGTGCTCGCAGCTTTTTTTGCCGGCGGATTGGGCGCTCTGGCCGGCACGGTCGAGGTGCTGGGCGAGCAGCATCGCCTGATGGACGGAATTAGCGGTGGGGTAGGCTTCACCGGCATCATCGTCGCGTTGCTGGCCAAGCTCAACCCGCTGGCCGTTATCCCCGCAGCCGTACTGTATGGCGGCATGACGGTGGGGGCGAATGCGATGCAGCGCAGGGCCGGCATTCCCTCCTCCATCACTTTCATTTTGCAAAGCCTGATCGTGTTGATGGTGCTGGCCAGCGATCATCTTCCGCCGCTACCGGGTGAAGCTCACATGAACCTTCATCGGCTCATGACTTCAGCATTCCTCGTAACCTGGCTCGCCGCCAGCCTCCGCCTCTCCGGGCCGGTCCTGCTGGCGGCGCTGGGAGAGACATTTGCCGAGTGCTCCGGAGTGCTGAACGTGGGTATTGAAGGCACGATCTTGCTCGGCGCTCTGGCCAGCTTTCTTACCGATTATGTAACCGGCATGGTTTGGATCAGTCTGTTGGCGGCGATGCTGACCGGCATCGTCTTCAATCTCTTGCTGGCCTGGATGTATGTCACGGTGCGCGCCAGCCAGGTCGTCGTCGGCCTGGTGTTCAATGTGCTGGCGCTTGGCATTGCTGCTACCGTCTATCGCCGGGCGTTGGGCGAATCCGCGGGACCGACCAGCGTGGCCATGTTTCCCCCTCTTCATATTCCGTGGTTGAGCGATCTTCCCTTGCTCGGCCCGGTCTTGTTTGGCCAAGCGATCCTGCTTTATCTGACGCTGGGGCTGGTGCTGGTGGCGCATGTGGTCCTGTTTCGCACGCGCTTTGGCCTGGCGCTGCGCGCTGCGGGTGAAAATCCCAGCGCTGCGGATGCGGCCGGCATTTCCGTCTCTCGCATGCGCTACATCGGAGTGTTGATCGGAGGCGCTACCGCGGGCATGGCCGGCGCTTATCTGGTGCTGGCGCAGATCGGGCTGTTTCGCGAATCGATTGTTTCGGGCCAGGGGTTCATCGCGTTGGGAATCGTCATCTTTGGAAGATGGAACCCCGGGAAGGCGGCGCTGGCAGCGCTAGTGTTTGGCGCGTGCGATGCATTGCAGCTGTCGCTCCAATTAGGAGGAGCAAGTGTTCCGCCGCAACTGCTGGCGTCGTTACCCTACATCGTCACCATCCTGGCGATTTCCGGTTTGTTCGGCGGCAAAGCCATCCAACCGGCGGCACTGATGGTCCCCTACGCCAAAGATTGAGGAGGGAGCCGGGGCGCACTGCTTGGCTCCTAGTGACGACAGGTGCTAGTACCGCACCTGTCGTTGGGAACCATGCCGAGGATCTGCGGTTTCTCTTCCTATTTCGGCCACGGCCGCCGCTTGAACTCATCCGTCCCCGCGCGCTGGGTAAGGGCATCGGCACTGACCTGCGCCTGCCGCCGGACCGCATTCTCATCCACCGAGCCCACAATCCCATCACGCATCACGAAGCGTCCGTCGATCATCACCGTCGTCACCTCATGACCCAGCGCCGAATAGACCATCGCTGAGACAGGATGATGAATTGGCGTCATAAACGCATTGTTGTAATCCAGCACGACAATATCCGCCTTCTTGCCCACCTCAATCGAACCGATCTCGCCTTCCAGGCCCACCGCGCGAGCACCACCGATGGTAGCCATCTCCAGCACCTTTTCCGCCGTCATGATGGTTGCATCCTGATGCACGCCCTTCTGCTGCAACGCGGCAAACTTCATCGCCTGAAAGAGACTGTGATTGTTGCTGCTAGCCGGACCATCGGAAGCCAGGCCCACCGTCACTCCCGCCGCAAGCATCTCCGGAATAGGCGCGCAGCCGGACGCCAGGTACATATTGCTGCACGGATTATGCGAAACCTTGGTACCGTGCTTGCGGAGAATCTGGATGTCCTCCGTTGTGCAATGCACGCAATGCACGGCGATCACATCCGGCCCGAGAAAACCTATGTCGCTGAGGAACTGTGTGTCGTCCATGCCATAAGTAGCCGCGGCCGTCTCCAGCTCGAAATTGGTTTCCGCCACATGGGTGGTGATGAGCACATGCTCCTCATCGGCCAGCTTTCGAGTCAGCCGGTAGCCCTCCTCATCGACCGCCCAGATCATGTTGGGCGCAAGCCCCACCTGCACCCGTCCTCCCGGCTTGTTGTAGCGCCGTATCTGCTCTTTCGCGTCGGCCAGAGCAACCGGCGGCCTCTCCAACAACGCTGCCGGAACGCCGTATTGCACACCGTCGGAGATGAAGCCCCGGCAAACAAAGCCGCGCATGCCCGTGGCATCAAATGCATTGACGACAGACGTAATCATGCCCGGCTGCGGGTGGACATACATGAAGTCCACCACCGTGGTCACCCCGGAGCGAATGGACTCAACGCACCCATGCATTGCGGCAGCATGGGCATCCGCGGCCGTAAGGTGGACAGCGCTCGGGCCGGTCATGCAGGTAAACCACTTCTTCAGCACCATGTCGTCGCCCAGCCCCTTGAGCAGGGTCTGAAACAAATGGGTGTGGGTATTCACCATCCCCGGCATCACGATGCGCCCGCTGCAATCCACGATCTCCGCCCCGGGATACTGCTGCTGCAATTGCTGGCGGCTGCCCACGGCGACGATGCGATCGTTTTCGACGCAGACGCTGCCGCGCTCCAGGATTTCACGGCGATCGTTCATGGTGATCAACCAGCCATCGGCGAGGATGAAACTCATTCGGGCGAAACCTCCGGAAGATGCTTTGTTTGGTTCATCCTAACCGCTACCCCGGATTTGTTGTGAAGCTTATTGGGATCGAGGCGATGGGTGAGGACATCCGGGTATCATTGAGTTTGGACCCATGCCGCCACCTTCCCAGTCATCCAGCGCTGAAGATCTCTACCACGAGGGGCTCGACCGGCTCGCGGAAGGCGATCCTGCGGGAGCCGCGCAGAAGCTCCGCGATTGCCTCGAAGTGGACCCTGGCATGCTCGATGCTATGCACGGGCTCATCCGCGCGCTGCAGGAGCAAGGCGAGTTTGACGCCGCCATCTGCGGTGGCCAAGCGACTGCTCCAACTGGACCCGGATGAAGTTCTCGCCCACACCAGCCTCTCCATCCTGTATCAGCACAAGGGCATGATCCCCGAGGCGGAAGCCGAGGCCTTGCAGGCCAAGCTGCTGGGCTGGAAAAAACACTTGCAGCACAAAGCCGAAGCCATGACCAAACCCGCCGCAGCCCGCAAGCTGCGCACTTTTCACGACCAGCTCATGGCCACCTATGGTCCCCAGCAGTGGTGGCCGGCGCAGACCCCGCTGGAGGTGATCGTCGGCGCTTACCTCACCCAGAACACTTCCTGGAAGGGAGTGGAACGCTCCATTGCCAACCTGGTCACTGCCGGGGTGATGAATCTCGACGGCCTGCGCGAAATCTCAGAAGAAGAGCTGCGCACGCTCATTCGACCCTCGGGATACATGGTGCGCAAGGCCGCGGCCATCAAGGCCTTTGTTGCCTTTCTCGACGAGGAGCACGGCTCCTCCTTGGCCCATCTCGCCGGGCAACCAACCAGCGTGGTCCGTCGCCAACTGCTGGCGCTCCCGGGCGTGGGAGAGGAGACCGCCGATGCCATTCTGCTCTACGCGCTGCTCCATCCCGTTCCAGTGGTGGATGAGTATCTGCGCCGCATCGCCGACCGCCATGGGCTCGCTCCCCGGAAACAGAAATATGCTGAAGTGCGACAACTAGTGGATACCGCCTTCGCCCATGACCCGGCGGAATCTCGCTTGCCGCTCTTGAACGAGTTTCACGCGCTGGTGGTTGCCGTGGGCAAGCATCATTGCGGCCCGCAGCCCCGATGTGAAGGCTGCCCATTAGGCCCTATCCACTGATGGCCCGAACCCTATACGTCGCCAGCACCAACCCCGGCAAGCTGCGAGACTTTGCCGTCGCGGCCGCTGCCCATGACATCCGCATTCTTCCCCTGCCCGGCCTCGCCGCGATTGAGCCCCCTGCGGAAGACGCCCCGACCTTCGAAGACATTGCCCGTGAGAAGGCGATCTATTACAGCCGATTTTTGCCCGGTGAGATCGTATTGGCGGACGACTCCGGACTGGAGGTCGACGCGCTCCACGGTGCCCCGGGCGTCCGCTCCGCCCGCTACGCTGCCGATGCCGGCTTTCACGCCGATGCCACCACCGATGGCAACAACAATCTCTTCCTGCTGCAAGAACTCGCTCGCGTCCCTGAGGGTAAGCGCGACGCTCGCTATCAATGTGTGCTGGCTGCCGCCCGGGATGGCGCCGCTCTGCTGACCGCGCAGGGCACGGTCGAAGGCCGCATCCTCTCCGCTCCTCGAGGAAGTAACGGTTTCGGATACGATCCCCTTTTTTATCTGCCCGCCCGCGCATGCACCATGGCCGAAATGGACGACCAGACCAAGTGGACGCTCAGCCACAGGGGGCAGGCTTTTCGCGCATTACTGGAACTCCTGGCCTAATTTGTCTCCTGGGACAAATCGGACTAGCCCTTTGCGCATGCCCAAACCTTGACGCTGCTTCGATCGCGCACCAATAATAGAGAGTTGGGTCGGATTCAGTTGCGGCACCTCCTGAGCCATCGGAAAGAAATCAAATGAGCACAATTGCAGCCGTTCCGCGGGACAATCGGGCGCCCGGCTTCTGGGCCTCGACCGTCGGCAAGAAGATCGTAATGGCCGTCACGGGCATCATCCTCTTCGGGTTCGTGATCGGACACCTGGCAGGCAACCTGCAGGTTTTTGAGGGCCCGGCAAAGCTGAACGCCTATGGCGCCTTTCTGCACAGCATTGGAGAACTGCTCTGGCCGGTGCGCATTGTCCTGCTGATTTGCATTGCGCTGCACATCATCGCCACCGTGCAACTGGCTCTACGCAAGAAGCGCGCGCGCCCGATCGGGTATTCGCGCAAACAAGCCATCGCTTCCTCCTACGCCTCGAGGACCATGTACTGGTCAGGCCCCATCGTCCTGGCCTTCATCATCTTTCACCTCCTGCACCTGACCGCTGGCTATATCCATCCCGGCGCCGCCTATATTGAGGGCGACGTCTACCACAACGTGGTTTCCGGCTTTCAGGTCTGGTGGGTCTCTCTCTCCTATATTGTCGCCATCAGCTTGTTGGGGCTGCACCTGCGCCATGGCCTGTGGAGCATGTTCCAAACCCTCGGCATCCACCAGCCGAAATACACCGCGGCTTACAAGAAGTTGGCGTTGGTCATCGCGCTGCTGATCGTCCTTGGCTACATCTCCATTCCGATAAGCGTTTTACTGGGGCTGGTGAAATAGATGAATCTTGATTCCAAAGCACCCACGGGCCCGATCGAGCACGCGTGGGAACAGGCTCGTTTCGACGTCAAGCTGGTTAATCCCGCCAATAAGCGGAAACACTCCATCATCGTCGTCGGATCCGGCCTCGCCGGCGGCTCCGCTGCCGCTACCCTGGGCGAGCTTGGCTACAAGGTCAAGTGCTTCTGCTTTCAGGACTCCCCCCGCCGCGCGCACTCCATCGCCGCCCAGGGCGGCATCAACGCGGCCAAGAATTATCAGAACGATGGCGACAGCATCTACCGCCTCTTCTACGACACCATCAAAGGCGGAGACTTCCGCGCCCGCGAAGCCAACGTCTATCGCCTGGCGCAAAACAGCGTCAACATCATCGATCAGTGCGTAGCCCAGGGAGTTCCCTTCGCCCGCGAATACGGCGGCGCTCTCACCAACCGCTCCTTCGGCGGCGCGCAGGTCTCCCGCACCTTCTACGCCCGCGGCCAGACCGGCCAACAATTGCTGCTGGGCGCCTACCAGGCGCTCGAACGCCAGATCCATGCCGGCACCGTGAGAATGCATGAGCGCACCGAGATGCTCGACCTCATCGTCGTCGACGGCAAGGCCCGCGGCATCGTCGCCCGTCACCTGGTGACCGGCGCCATCACCACCCACTTTGCCGACGCCGTCATCCTGGGCACAGGTGGCTACGGCAACGTCTACTATCTCTCCACCAACGCCAAAGGTTCTAACGTGACCGCCATCTGGCGCGCGCACAAGCGGGGAGCGCTCTTTGCCAACCCTTGCTACACACAGATTCACCCCACATGCATCCCGGTCTCCGGCGAGTATCAATCCAAGCTCACGCTGATGAGCGAATCGCTGCGCAATGACGGCCGCATCTGGGTGCCGCTCAAGAAGGGCGACAAGCGCTCGCCCGACCAGATCCCCGAAGCCGAGCGCGATTACTACCTGGAACGCCGCTATCCCAGCTTCGGCAACCTGGTCCCGCGCGACGTAGCCTCACGCAATGCCAAGGCTGTCTGCGATGAAGGCCGCGGCGTTGGCGAGACCGGACTCGGTGTCTATCTCGACTTTACGGACGCCATCAGGCGCCTGGGCGAGCACACCATCCGCGACCGCTACGACAACCTCTTCGAGATGTACCAGCGCATCACCGACGAGGACCCCTACAAGGTCCCCATGCGCATTTATCCCGCCATCCACTACACCATGGGCGGACTGTGGGTCGACTACAACCTGCAAAGCACCGATCCCCGGCCTGTTCGTCATTGGCGAAGCCAACTTCTCCGATCATGGCGCCAACCGCCTGGGCGCCAGCGCGCTGATGCAAGGGCTCTCCGACGGCTACTTCATCGTTCCCTACACCGTGGGCAACTACCTCGCGACCAATAAATTCCCCGCGGTGCTCGATACCGCCCCTGAGGTGAAACAAGCCGTCGCCTGCGTCAAGCAGACCATTGAGTTGCTGCTCTCCATCAAAGGCAAGCGCACCGTGGACTCCTTCCACCGCGAGCTGGGCAAGATCGTGTGGGACTTCTGCGGAATGTCGCGCACCGCCGAGGGACTGCAATTCGCCATCGGCCAGATCCGCGACCCTGCAGGAGGAGTTCTGGAAGAATGTCAACGTCCCCGGCAGCGGCGAAGATTTGAATCAGAGCCTGGAAAAAGCCGGCCGCGTGGCTGACTTCTTCGAGCTCGCCGAGCTCATGTGCATCGACGCCCTCGACCGCAACGAATCCTGCGGCGGGCACTTCCGCGAAGAGTTTCAGACGCCCGAAGGCGAGGCCCAGCGTGACGACGAGCATTACTCCTACGTCGCGGCCTGGGATTATCGCGGCCCCGGCAACCCGCCCACGCTGACCAAGGAGCCCTTGGAATTCCACTACGTTCACCCCAGCCAGAGGAGCTACAAGTAAATGAAGCTAACGTTAAAAATCTGGCGCCAGAAGAATCGTAAGGAAGCGGGCAAGTTCGTCAGCTACCCGGTCGATATTGAGAATGCGGAGATGTCGATGCTCGAAGTCATCGACGTGCTCAACGAGAATCTGATCGAAAAGGGCGAAGAGCCGGTAGCCTTTGAGCACGACTGCCGCGAAGGCATCTGTGGCTCTTGCGGCTTCATGATCAATGGCGTCGCCCATGGTCCCATGCCCGCCACCACGGTCTGCCAGTTGACCATGCGCCACTTCAAAGACGGACAAGAACTGGTCATCGAGCCCTGGCGGGCGGCGGCCTTCCCGCTGATCAAGGATCTGGTGGTCGATCGCCGCTCCTTCGACCGCATCATTGCTTCCGGTGGCTACATCTCCGTCTCCACCGGAAACGCGACCGACGGCAACACCCATCTCATCGGCAAAGACCTCGCTGACCGCGCGATGGATGCCGCCGCCTGCATTGGCTGCGGAGCCTGCGTCGCCGCCTGCCCCAATGCCTCCTCCGCGCTCTTCACCGGGGCCAAGATTGCCCATCTCAGCATCCTGCCCCAAGGCAAGCCCGAACGCGATCGCCGCGCCCTGGGCATGGTTGCGCAAATGAACGCCGAGGCCTTCGGCAGCTGCACCAATATCGGCGAGTGCACCGGCGTTTGCCCCAAAGAGATCCAGCTAGAAGTGATTGCGGTGATGAACCGCGATTATCTCCGCGCCAGCATCAATCGGCGCGACGAACTTGGCACCACCATCCACCCCTTTACCGAGTGGAGCACGGGAGCGAAGTTCAGCTCGAGCAATGCGGAAGAGTAGTGGGTCCCCACGAAATGGCTTACACTAAGCGCGACTCCCTCATGAAGATTACGCGCGCCTTTATTCTGTTCGCCGCCACTCTCCCGCTCGCAGCGCAAACCACCTCGAAGACTCCTGCCGTGACCAAAAAGACAGACCCGCTTGCCGTACACAAATCCGCTATCGTCATTGACACCCACGCCGACACCACCCAGCGCATGCTCGACGAAGGTTACGACTTAAGCGAACCGCTCAAGGGTGGCTACGTCAACTTTGAGTCGGCGCGCGAAGGCAATCTGGGAGCCGAGTTCTTCTCTATCTGGGTAGACCCGGCCGCCTATACGGGCCACGACGCCCGCCGCACGCTGGAGTTGATCGACGCCGTCTACCAGCAGGCAGCCAAGCATCCGCAGCAGATGCGCATGGCGTTTTCGCCCGAAGACATTATTGCCGCCCATCGCGAGCACAAGCTGGCAGCGCTCATGGGGATTGAGGGTGGCCACTCCATCGAGAACAGCCTCGGCCTGCTGCGCGATTATTACCGTCTCGGCGTGCGCTACATGACGCTGACCTGGAGCAACTCCAATGGTTGGGCCGACTCGTCGGGTGATATCGACGACCCGAAAGTTCCCCACACCAAAGACGGCCTCAGTGACTTTGGCAAGGACGTGGTCTACGAGATGAACCGCCTGGGCATGATGGTGGATGTCTCGCATGTCTCCGACAAGACCTTTTACCGCACGCTCATCATCAGCCGCGCTCCGGTGATCGCCTCCCACTCCTCGTCGCGCGCTTTGTGCGACGCGCCGCGCAATATGACTGACGACATGCTGCGCGCCGTCGGCCAATACGGCGGGGTGGTGATGGTGAACTTCTACTCCAGCTTCCTGAGCAACGATTACCGCATGGCGGTCAAGGCGCAGGAACCCGCAGTCAAGCAGGCCGTCGCCGATGCAAAAGCGAAGCTCCAGGCAGAGGGCAAACCCATTCCTAACGAGCTTGCCGAGAATATTGAAAAGAGTTACACGGCAAAGATTCCGCGGCCGCCCTTGAGCGTGCTGATCGATCACATTGACCACATCGCCAAGATTGCCGGTATCGACCACGTGGGCCTGGGGTCAGACTTCGATGGCATCCCGTCCAGCCCGGAGGGGATGGATTCCGCAGCCGACCTGCCCAAGATCACCCAGGCGCTGATGGCGCGCGGCTATAGCGCTGAGGATATGCACAAGATCCTGGGCGGAAACTTCCTTCGGGTGTTTGCCAAGGTTCAGGAGGTTTCCAAGCAGCTCCAGGCCGAGAACCGCCCGCGGATCACCGAGAAGCAGCCCTTCGACAAGAAGTAGCCGCCGCCTGTAGTCTGGGAATGGAACGATCAATGAAATTCCTATACCGCTACGCAGTTTTACTGCTCTTTTCGGCCGCCTTTGCACTCGCTCAGCAGTCCACTCCGACGCAGACGCCCCCGGCTCAGACCCCTCAGACTCCGGCGAGTGAGTTGCCCGATACGCCTACCAGCCAGGTGCCACCCACGGTGGAGCCGACCGGGCCTACGGCGGTCCTCGATACCAGCATGGGTCGCATCACCTGCAGGCTTTTTGACAAGCAGGCGCCTATTACCGTCGCCAACTTTATCGGACTGGCCCAGGGCACTAAACCCTGGACGGACCCCGTGAGCAAGGAGAAGATGACCGGCAAGCCGTTTTATAACGGTACGACCTTCCATCGCGTGATTCCCGACTTCATGATTCAGGGCGGTGATCCCACCGCGACCGGAACCGGCGACCCGGGATATATGTTCGAAGATGAGTTCGATCCCAACCTGAACTTCGACGTACCCGGGCGTATGGCGATGGCCAATTCCGGCCCACATACGAACGGATCGCAATTCTTTATCACCGAAGTACCCACGACGCATCTCAACCAGAAGCACACCATCTTTGGTCAGTGCGACCAGGCCAGCCTCTCGGTAGTGTCAGCGATCGCGCGGGTGCAGCGCGACCCAGACGACAAGCCGTTGCAGCCGGTCACGCTCATCAAGGTCACCATCGTGCAGGAGGGTCAACCCTTGCCCCCTGCTCCTGCGGTGCCTGCTCCTGTAGCGCCTGCGAGCGCTCCCGCGGCGCCTCCCATTCCCCAATAAAACGAAACCAACACCAGGAGTTCTTCATGTCCCGTGATCCAGGAACGTATGCCGTCATTAACACCAGTGAAGGTAAGATCGTCTGCCGCCTCTTCGAAAAAGACGCGCCCAAGACGGTAGAAAACTTTGTCGAGCTCGCCGAGGGCAAACGGGAGTGGACCCACCCCATCGGCGGCAAGAAGAGCAACAACAAGCTTTACGACGGCACCATTTTTCACCGCGTGATTCCCGACTTCATGATTCAGGGCGGCGATCCAGCGGGCAACGGCATGGGTGGTCCGGGCTATAAATTTGCGGATGAGACCAAGGGTTCGCCGCACAGCTCTTAATGCGAAGGGCAAGCTGGCGATGGCCAACGCCGGCCCCAACACCAACGGATCGCAGTTCTTTATCACCGTCGCGCCAACCCAATGGCTTACGGGGAAGCACACTGTCTTCGGCGAAGTCGTGGAAGGCTACGACGTAGTGGAGAAGATTTCCAAGGTGCCGCGCAACTCCCAAGACAAACCGAACAAGCCGGTAACGATTGAGACCGTGGTCATCGAACGCGTCTAGTCGAAGTCTCACGTAGAGCCGTGTCCACATCTCGCGAAAAACCAGCGAGATGTGGGATACCACGAACCCTCACCCTGGGATCTTCGACGACTCACCTTCGGTCGTACTCGAGAACGGCTCCAGCTGCTCTTCCGACCAAGCGATGAGTTGGCGGCCTCTCCTGTTCCCGCAAGACCCGCCCGGCCCATTCGATTCCCTGCTGAAGCAATGCTGCTTCCGACTGCCAAAACTCCCCCGAACCGCCGCTTTGATAAAAGCCGAGGCATATCTGCAGATGGCGAAGAAATCCGTGCATCTGCCGCGACGCATAGTGTGCCAGCAAATCCTCAACCGGTTCTCCCTTGCGGATTGCGGCAATGATCGCCGTAGCCAGATAGGCCTGGCGTGCGGCATTGCCAGTGCCCTCGCCGCAGAGTGGGTCGAACCCGATCGCCGCCGCGCCGCAGGCGAGCCAGCCTTCGCCGCAAACCGGGTCAGCGATGCGCGGATACGCGGCAAACTCCGCCACGGACCTTCCAAGGACACCAATCAATCCAGCAATGACGCGGCTCTGGCCGAGAAGTGCGCCGGGCATGTCGCCGACGGCGATCAACGTCGCCGCTTCGTTTCTCTCCGCGGGGAAGCAAGAAGAGCCAGCCGGAGTCGACCGACTCGATCCAACACGCACTTTGATCCACATCACGATGGAGTACCGCACGCACTACCGAGGCTACACGGGTTCCGAAAGCGCGTTGCTGCAGGCCGCTTCCACCGCTCGATAGAAATTTCCATCCGCCGGCAGCAGGCTGCCGCGCGCAACGGCACCTGCGCCCAAAGACGGGTGAGCAAATCAGTTTCCGAAATCACGAGTGCGGAGTGCGGAAGAGTAATCGGCTCAGCGCTGCTCCCCATGCCACGACCCTTTTCTGAATCGGATGGCCAACCGAAAGCAAATCCGCCGAGGGAAAGATTTCGGCGAGCAGAGCCACCGTCTGCCTGCTAAGCAACACAGCTCCCAGCTTGGGGCGAACCACCCTTGAGGAGGTGAACTCTTGTCCATTATCAGAGAACAGTTGCGCGCAGCAAGCCGCGGCAACACCGTCCCCCTCGATATGGACCTCGATCTCCATCGTTCTCATTCTTCCATGAACATCAAAAAAACTTGACACTGGAAGAAAACCGTCACACCATCAACACATACCCGCAACGAACCTACTCTTCCACGTCGAAGAACATTTCAGATTCATGGGCCCCAAAGTTTAGAAGGCCCTTTCCTACCGACGAGGAATTGAATCGATGGATCTTCGCGTTCGCTTTAGGTGCGTCTGTTGGATGCCGGCGCTCCCACTCCTCCTTGCTTCTCTCTCCATTCCAGCACTTTCACAAGAGACGGCCTCAACTCCCGAGGTAAAGGTCACCACACCGGCGGATAGCCCGGATACGGCCGGCTTCCCGGTAAAGGACCAGCTCACCTTGAGTAAGTGCGGCGGTTGCCATGCGCCCGATGCCAAGGGAAACATGACCCGCATCTCCTACATCCGAACCACACCGGAGGGCTGGGAAGAAGCCATCAAGCGTATGGTGCGGCTGAACGGATTGCAACTGTCACCGGACGAAGCCCGTAGCATCCTTCGCTATCTGAGCGATCAGCACGGGCTGGCTCCCGAGGAAAATGCAAAGATCGCTTACTTCACCGAGCATCGCATCATCGATGAAAAAATACCCAGTCCCGAGGTCGCGCATGCCTGTGCCGCCTGCCATGCGCTCGCCAAGCCGCTCTCGTGGCATAGGACCCCCGCCGATTGGCAGTATCTCGAGAACATGCACGTCGCATTCTTTCCTTCGGTGCGCTTTACCGCCTTCGATCATTCTCACGATCGAGAACCCGGCGCCGATCCCCCGAAGGGTCCCACCCCCGCTCGAGCAGGCTCTGGAGTACATCGCTAAGAGCTCGCCGCTGCACACCACGGAATGGGCCGAGTGGCAGGCGTCCATGCAGGCTCCCAGGCTTGCGGGGCGTTGGCTTATCTCGGGAAATGAGCCGGGCAAAGGCCCCTTCTTCGGCGAGATGACTATTGAACCCAGCGCCACTGGAGATTCCTTCATCACCAAGACCAAGGTGACTTGCGGCGATGGGGACTCCGTGATGGCCTCCTCAGGAAAGGCCCTTGTCTATACGGGATACAACTGGCGCGGACGATCGACGGTCGAGAAGGCCGGGACGGGACCGGAGGCGCCGCAAACCGTGCGCGAAGTGATGGCCCTCTCCAAGGATCAAAACGAATTCACCGGGCGCTGGTTCTGGGGTGAGTATTCGGAATTCGGCATGGATGTGAAGATGCGCCGCGCGACTTCGGCTCCCATGGTGATCGGAGTCGATAAGCCTTCGCTCAAGGCCGGGACCACAGACGCGACCATACGTATCTATGGCGATGCCTTACCCACCAACCTGACCGTGAACGATGTGGATCTTGGTCCCGGAGTCAAGGTCACCAAGATCATTGACCAGCAGCCAGGCGTATTGACGGTAACCGCCAGCGTTAACCCGGATGCTACCCCCGGCAAGCGCATGGTGGCCGTGAAGAGTGCATCCCTTCCCGCCGCCTATGCTGTTTACGACCACATCGACTTCCTCAAGGTGACGCCGACCACATCGATCGCCCACCTGGGAGGCTCTCCGCACCCCAAAGGATACGTTCAGTTTGAAACCGTGGCGTTCAGCAACGGCCCAGACGGCAAGCCCAACACCGATGACGATATCGATCTAGGCCCGGTGCCGGCCACCTACAAGATGGAAGAGTTCGTTGCCTCCTACGGGGACGATGACACCGATTTTGTTGGCGCGGTGGATGAAAAGACTGGGCTCTTTACCCCTGCCGCCGATGGCCCGGATCCAAAACGCAAGTCGATGCGCAACAACTACGGAGATGTTTGGATTACTGCGACCTACAAAGCCGGCGGCGCTGCTCCATTGAACGGGAGAAGTTACCTGGTGGTTGCCGTACCGCAATATATCTCCTGGGATCAGCCGGAGGTAGCACAGTGACAACCTACTCATTAGGCGAGTTCCACCGGTTTCAAGGTGCGGGGCAGGAGTTTCTTTATCTCGTTCCCAGCGGCGGTATTGTTGCGCTGGACGGAATGACGACCGAGATTCTGCAGAGACTGGATCAGACCCCACTCAGCCGTGAGGACCTCGTGTCAGGGCTGTGCGGCGACGGTTACGCCTCAAGCGAGGTAGAGGAGTGCATTGACGAGCTGCACGAGGTGAAGGCGATCCGGAACGGTAAGAAGGAGTACACCAAATCCGAGCCCCTGCCTGAGACCTTTCCGCTGCAGACGATCGTCCTGAACGTAACCAACCAGTGCAATCTCTCCTGCCAATACTGCTACGAGTTCGGTGAGGACAAGGTCGCGACCCCCGAGGGCAAACCGAAATTCATGGAATGGGAGACGGCGAAGAGTTCTGTCGAGTACCTTTTTGCCGAGTCGCAGGGACGAAAGAGCGTCCACATTACTTTCTTCGGCGGGGAAACCCTGATGAATTTTCCCCTGCTGAAGAGGGTGGTCGAATACTCGCGGGCCAGAGCCGAGGAATTGCGGGTCAAGCTCGATTTCAGCCTGACCACCAACGCGACACTGCTTACCCCCGCCATCATCGAGTACCTGGCCGAGAACGCCATCGGCGTGACGGTAAGCATGGATGGACCGAAAGAGATGCAGGACAAGTTTCGCGTCTTCGCCAACGGCCGCGGCAGCTACGACATCATCAAGCCCAAGGTACAGAACCTTCTGGCAAAGCATAATACCCGGCCGATTGCCGCCCGCGTCACCATGACCTCAGGAGCCATGGACGTAAGGAAGATCTATCAACACCTGAAGCACGAGCTCGGCTTCTACGAAGTCGGCTTCGCCCCGGTGACCACCTCCCCAAACCGTCTCTACTCCATCAACGAGCCTGGAATGGATAGTGTGCTGGAGCAGTTCAGCGAGTTTGCTGATGAGTATCTTGAGTACGCTCTGCGAGGGGAGCACCACGGTTTTTCCAACGTAAGCGATACCCTTTCCGAGCTGCACCAGGGGGTCAATAAATCCCTCCCCTGCGGCGCAGGACTGGGCATGGTTGGTGTCGGTCCTTCCGGCGATATCGCGCCCTGCCATCGCTTTGTCGACTCCGACGAACATGTTCTTGGCAATGTGACCACCGGGATGGATCAAGAAAAGCAGAATGCTTTCCTTAGCCGGGGAAATATCGATACCAAGTACGACTGCCATGAGTGCTGGGCGCGGCCGCTGTGTGCCGGCGGGTGCCATCACGAGGCATTTGTTCGCTATGGCGATACCGGCCATGCCAACCTCCACTATTGCGATTGGATCCGCACCTGGACCAATAAGTGCTTGGAGGTATATGGCGCCATCGCCGCGCAGAACCCCTCGTTCCTCGAACATTTCACTGAAAGGAAGGCTTCATGAAGCATCTCCGAGCCGTTAACCAAAAGGCGCAGCGTATCGAGCGCAATGCGGAGGCGTTGAAGGATGACATCGTGGCCTTGCAGGCTCCGGGCCGTCCACGCCGAAGGTCCATGTCCCCATGGGATGCACCATTATCTTTTCGCCCGGATGGGAGACCGACTCGGCCGGCGGTACGGCCGGACTATGCCAGCCCGTGGAACGCGATATCTACGATTGCTACGCAACCTGCTTCTGGCCGGCGCAGGTTCCTGACCATCTCAACAACTCTCCCGACTGGACCAGCAAGTGCGCTTCCGCCACCAAAGATTGGCGCAACGTGGACATCGTATTTCCGTAGCAATCTTCACCTGGAGGAACTTCATGCGCGCTGTCTTGCCTTTCTGGGTCTCTCGCTCTGGACCGCCGCGAGCCTTGCTGCTTCCGCGCCACCTGCGAGTACGGGCACCCAGCTGATGTACCTGGGAGTCTGGCCACATACCGTGCTGGTCATGGACTCGGTACAGGGAAAGATCCTGGATAAGATCGACCTGCCCACCGATATCGTAAGAACCTTGGTTCTCTCTCCCGACAACAAGATCCTGTACGCCTCAACGCTGAAGGACAACTCCATCGTCTCGATTGACCTTGCGACCCACAAGGTTCTCGATACCTTCCCGCTGAACACCTCCGACACCAACTATCGCATTGGCGGCTTTGCCATCGATCCCACGGGAAAACTCCTCTACTCGTTTGCGACGCCGGTCATCAAGAAAATCGATCACTACGAGATCGATCCGCCGCAGATCATCGAGATCAGTCTTGCGGCCCGCAAGATCACGCGAATCGTGCCCTATCCGAAAGATGAGCCGCCACCCGCCGGCTATCGCAACACCATCCGGGTTTCTCCGGATGGCAAGCTGCTCTATCTCTTCCGCGACAGCATCATGGTCTTCAACACCAGTGATTTCAAGTTCGTCAAGAAGATCGAGCTCTCGAAGCCAACCGACCCTTCGACCGACGGCTCGTTTGCCGGCCTGGTCAATGATCCCAACGAACCAGCGGGCAAAGTGATCGGCATCTTCGATTCCTCTGATCCTTACGTCCATCGCCGGACCTTCGGCATCGCGGAGCTCGATCTGGCCAACATGACCTACGATCTGACGCCTGTGGGCCCCGCCGCCGAAGAGATGGAACCGCTGATGCTGACGCCCGATCGAAAGCTGGGCTACACGGTTTCGGTATATGGAACCCACGGCGACCGGGTTACGGAATTTTGGGTCTTTGATATGAAGACCAAGAAGATCATTAACCGGCGGCAGTTCACTGGGAGGACCCGCCTGGCCTTCGGCATGACCGCCGACGGCTCCAAACTGATGATCTATAACGCCGGCTTCGAAATCGAGTTGTATGACGCGAAAACATTGGAGCTGCTGCACACCATCAACCTGGAAGGAGACACCACGTCGAACCTGATCGTGATGCCTCTCAAGGGCGCCGCGTAGAGCGAGTGGATGAAGATTCCCTTTGCGCAATATAAGCGGGCTCTCGCATATGTCGTTCCTTATTGGCGCGGGCTGCTTGCGGTTATGCTGCTGGGGCTGTTCTCAACAGCCGTCGGCCTGGTACAGCCTTATATCTCGCGCCTGTTGATCGATGACGCGCTGCTGCGGCGCAATCTGCACGCGCTGACCATGATTGCGATCGCGATGGTCGTCGTAACCATCGTCGGCTTTGTTCTCAACATCGCTTCCAGTTATTACTACGTCCGGCTATCGGCTGAAAGCCTCTTCGACATGCGGCTGGCGGTGTATCGCCATCTGCAGCAGCTGTCGCCGCGTTATTTCACCCAGAAAAAGCTGGGCGATATCGTCTCCCGGATCAATAACGATATCGGCGAAGTGCAGCGGGTGTGCTCGGATACTCTGCTCTCCGTCCTCTCCAACCTGCTATTTTTGGTGGGCAGTATCGCGATCATGTCCTGGCTCAACTGGCGCTTGATGCTAGCCAGCGTGGCTTTGCTGCCGGTGGGCATCTTTGCTTTGCGTCACTACCAGGGGCGATTGACGGTGCAGACTGCGGACCTGCGCCAGCGGAGTTCCGATCTAGGCAGCTTTCTCATCGAAAGCCTGCTGGGCATGCGCCTGATCGTCGCTTCGGCAACAGAGAAGTTCGAGGCGGAGCGCTTTCGCGAATACAATTCCAGCTTTATCCGCTCCCTGCTTTCCATGCAGGTGCTGTCGTTCCTGGCCAGCGCCATGCCAAGCACGGTGCTCACCCTTTCGACGGCGGTCGTCTTTCTCTACGGAGGCAAACTGGTCATCGCCCAGCAGCTGACCGTCGGTGGTCTGGTCGCTTTCATGGCCTACCATCTCAAGCTGCTCTCTCCGGTGCAGAACCTGTTGGGTATTTACACCAACCTGCTCACCGGCGGTGTTTCCCTGGGGCGCGTCTTCGAAGTGATGGATGTGCCGGTGGAGGTGAAGGAGGTTGCGGATCCACTCCCCTTGCCTTGGGTGAGACATGCGATCACGTTTGACAAGGTCCGCTTTCAGTACGGTCACGATGTCGCAGTGCTACGCGATGTCTCCTTCACCATTCCTGCCGGCCAAATGTGCGCCATCGTCGGCGCCAGCGGGGTGGGAAAATCGACTCTGGCAGATTTGCTCCTGCGTTTCCACGACGTCGACTCCGGGATGATCGCTATCGATGGCCGGGATATCCGTGAACTGCGCCTGGAAGATCTGCGGCGGCAGATTGCCATGGTCGAGCAAACACCTTATTTTTTCCGCGCCAGCATTCGCGAGAACATCGCGTATGGGCGGCCAGAGGCGACGCTGGAGGAGATTCGCAACTGTGCTGCTGCGGCGGCGATTGATACCTTCATTCAGTCCTTGCCGAATGGGTACGAGACCATCCTCGGCGAGCGCGGGCTCACGCTCTCGGTCGGCGAACGGCAAAGAATCGCTTTGGCGCGTGCGTTGCTGCGCGATCCCAGAATACTGATCCTGGACGAGCCCACCTCCGCGCTCGATTCTGCTTCGGAGGCCGCGGTCACGAGTGAGCTGATGAACGTCTTGCGCGGGCGCACTTCGATTCTGATCACTCATCGCGTGGCTCTGGCTGAATTGGCTGATATGGTCGTCGTCCTCGAGGACGGGTGTGTGCTCGAATCGGCGCGGGTAACCGCATGAGCTCACCAGTGCGCATTGGTGTTTTGGACAGTGGAGTATGCCGCACGCATCCGCATGTGGGCAAAGTCGTCGACGGCATCACGATCACGGTGGATGGCGCGGTGGCCGGCTATGAAGATGCCCTTGGTCACGGTACCGCCGTTGCCGCCGTCATCCATCATCTGAATCCGGAAGCGGATTTGGTCGCAGTCAAGATTTTCGACCGGAAGCTGGCTACCAACCTTCCGGTTGTCATCCGGGCTATTGACTGGTGCCTGGAGCATGACATCCAGGTCATTAATCTCAGCTTGGGTACATTGAATCCAGAGCATCGGAGCGCCTTTGAAGATGTAGTCGCCAGAACCAGGCAAGCCGGGGCGGTGATCGTTTCCGCGCTTGAAATGAGTGGCGCAGCGGCGCTGCCAGGGTCGCTGGATGGGGTTATTGGGGTAATGGAAGCGGATGAATATCAGGTCAATCACCGCTACGGAAAGCTCGTTTATACCGCTCCTCCGTTTCCGCGCGACATTCCAGGAGTTCCTAGGGAGCGCAATCTTAGGGGCGTGAGCTTCGCTGTAGCGCGTGTCTCGGCGCAGGTCGCAGTCTGGTGCTAAGACAAGTCCGACTCTTCCCCCGTTCGTTTGTTGTGGGGGAAGAGTTAGAAGGACGCTTCATTGGGGAAAGAGTCAGGAGGGCGGTGCTAATTGCTCTTCGACCAGCTCACAGATGGTATGCAGCAAGAATTTGTGACCTTCCTGGATGCGGGCGGTCACTTTGCCTCTGACTAACAACTCCACATCGGCCCGGCCCGCACATTTGCCGCCATCGCGGCCCAGGAATGCGATCGTCTTTACGCCCAATTTTTTTGCGGCAACCAGCGCACGGAAAACATTCTCGCTGTTGCCGGTAGTGGTAAACACCGCCAGCACGTCGCCCGGGCTTTCCGTAGGCTTGTACCTGCCGGGCAAAGAGATCGGCGAAGGAGTAGTCGTTGCCGATCGCGGTTAAATCTCCGCCGTGGGCGGCCAAGGAGATCGCCGGGTAAGCGCGGCGTTCACGGTCGAAGCGGGCCACGAACTCTGTGGTTAGATGCGATGCGTCCGCGGCGCTGCCGCCGTTGCCGCACGCCAGCAGCTTATGGCCCGAAAGCAAAGCAGCCGCGATCATCTCCGCGGCTGCTTCGATTGTTGACTCCAGGTCCGCCAGTTGCTGCAACACTGCCTTGGCATCGGCAATGTTGGTGCTCACTACCTGGCGGGCGCGTCCCTTCACGCTAGACCCCGATCACGCCGCACAGCTCTTTCACTGCGTCGGCGCTCTTCTTGAGCGCTGCCGCCTCTTCCTTGGTGAGCTTGATCTCGATGATCTGTTCCAACCCGCGCTCGCCCAGCTTGCAGGGAACACCCACATAAAGCCCATGAATGCCGTATTCGCCTTCAAGATAAGCGGCGCAGGGCACAATCTTCTTCTTGTCCTTGAGGATGGCCTCGACCATCTCCACCGCCGCCGCGGAAGGAGCATAGTAGGCGCTCCCCGTCTTCAAATGCTTGACGATCTCAGCTCCGCCGTCACGCGTCCTCTGCACCAGGCGCTCGACCGTAGCCGCGTCCATCAGCTCGGTGATCGGGATACCGGCCACCGTGGAATAGCGGGGCAGCGGCACCATCGTATCTCCGTGGCCGCCGAGCACAAAAGCAGTTACATTCTCCACCGAGACCTTCAGCTCTTCCGCAATGAAGGTGCGGAAGCGGGCGGAATCGAGGATCCCAGCCATGCCGATAACCCGCTCGCGGTTGAACTTCGAGAGCTTGAACGCCGCCTGGGCCATGGCATCGAGGGGATTGGAGACAATGATCAGGATGGCATTCGGGGAGGCAGCGACTACCTTGCCGACCACCTCCGACATGATCTTGTAATTGGTGTGCAGCAGGTCATCCCGGCTCATCCCGGGCTTGCGGGGAATACCGGCAGTGATGACCACAATGTCGGAATTTACCGTGTCCGCGTAATCATTGGTCCCGATTACGTGCACGTCGCGCTTCTCGATGGGTAGCGCCTCCAGCAGATCGAGACCCTTGCCCTGCGGTACGCCTTCGACTACATCGACCAAGACGATATCAGCCAATTCCTTGGCCGCGATCCAGTGGGCCGAAGTCGCACCCACATTCCCTGCTCCTACGATGGTTACTTTCTTTCGCATATCTCTCCTAATGCGTTTTAACGGTTACTCAGATCTGGTGAGAGTTGCTATGTGCAGGCGTTTTTGTGGAACGCCTGCGTAAAGGGCATCTTCCCGGTCTGCACCAACCGCGAAAACGCTAACCCATGTTCTCGATCATTCGCGTGGCAAATTCGCTCGTCTTCGCCTTGGTCGATCCAGGCATCTGCCGCTCAAAGTCGTAGGTGACATACTTCTGCAGGATGGTCTTCTCCAGCGCACTCTCGATCAGCTTGGCCGCCTCTTTCCAGCCCAGGAACTCGAACATCATCACGCCCGAGAGCATCACCGAGCCGGGATTGATGACGTCCTTGTCCGCATACTTGGGCGCCGTGCCATGGGTAGCTTCGAAGACCGCGTAGCCATCGCCGATATTGGCCCCCGGCGCAATACCCAGGCCGCCCACCTGCGCCGCGCAGGCGTCAGAGATGTAGTCGCCATTCAGATTCGGGCACGCCAGTACGCTGTACTCCTCGGGCCGGATGATCACCTGCTGAAAGATGGAATCGGCGATCCGGTCGTTGATCAGCAGCTTCTTCTTCCATTGCCCGTTGCCATGGGTTTTGCCGATGGAATCGATCACGTCCTTCACGCTCTTGTACAGGCCGGCGCGGAAGTCATCGGATCCGAAGGCTATGCCTGGTTCGATCAGCGCGGCGTTTTCTTCCACCGTCAATTTGGGATTAGCTTCGAGGTTGCCCAGGATCCAGCTCTCCGTCTCGGTCACGGTCTGCTGGCGAAATTCCTGGGTTGCCACCTCGTAGCCCCACTCACGGAAGGCTCCCTCGGTGAATTTCTGGATGTTGCCTTTGTGCACCAGGGTCACGGATTTGCGTCCATTTTCGAGCGCGTACTTGATGGCGTAGCGCACCAGCCGCTTGGTGCCAAAGATGGAGATCGGCTTGATCCCTACGCCCGAGTCCTCGCGGACTTTCTTCTTGCCGCCCTTGAGCATGTCGTTGTTGAGGAAGTCGATCAGTCGCTTGGCGTCCGGCGTGCCCTCCTTGAACTCGATGCCCGCGTAGACGTCTTCCGTATTCTCACGGAAGATCACGACGTCGAGTTTCTCCGGGTGCTTTACCGGGCTGGGAACGCCCTGGTAATACTTCACCGGCCGCACGCAGGAATACAGATCGAGAATTTGCCGCAAGGCAACGTTCAGCGAACGGATGCCGCCGCCTACTGGAGTGGTCAGAGGTCCCTTGATGGAAATGCGCAGATCGCGCGCCGCGCTCACAGAATCGTCCGGCAGCCAGGTGGAAAACTGCGAAAATGCCTTCTCGCCGGCGAAGATCTCAAACCACTTCACCGACCGGCGGCCGCCATAGGCCTTTTCCACCGCGGCATCGAAAACCCGCTGGGATGCGCGCCAGATATCCCGCCCGGTGCCATCGCCTTCAATGAAGGGAATGATGGGATGGTCGGGAATCGTGTACTTGCCATCGGCATATTGAATCGCCTCGCCCCCGTTGGGCAAGGAAAGACCGTTATAGCTTTTTTGCATGGATGCGTTTCTCTCCGCAGACGGATAAGTGGAAGCCAGGACGAATAGTCAGGCTAACACCATGCGAATTGCAGTGGCAATCGGCGGCCGCCGGCGGAGCCATTTTCTGCGCCCGAGGAGTAATCTATATATATGCGTCGTTGGACCTTGCCCGCTGTTGCGTTAGCTCTTACTTTATTGGCGCCCGCCTGGGCACAGCAGTATTCAGCGGACAAACCCATGGGCGCCATGGCGCAGTCTACGCCCGGCCTTCCTCAAAAAGGCCAACATCAATCAGAATCTTAACCAGCAGCTCCCGCTGAACGATCGTTTTGTCGACTCCAGCGGTACTGAAGTACCTCTGGCCACCTACTATCAGCAACGGCCTGTCGTGATGGCGCTGGTTTATTACAAATGCCGCATGCTTTGCCCGCAGGTTCTCAGTGGCATGGCCAAGACCGCTGCGCGAGGTGGCGTTCACGCCGGGCAAGGATTATGACGTGGTCGTGGCCAGCATCGATCCTGCGGATACACCCGGCCGACGCGGCGGCCGAAAAGGCGCGCTTTCTGCAGTCGATCGGAAGGCCTGATGCGGCCTCGAGCGTGCATTTCCTGACCGGGCCGGAAGCCTCGATTGCCGATCTCGCCCACGCTACCGGCTTCAACTACGTTCGGGTACCCGGGCCGGACGGGAAGATGGACCAGTTTGCCCACTCCAGCGTGATCATGATCGCCACGCCGGATGGCCGTATGTCGAAGTATCTCTTCGGCATTGACTACCAGCCGCGCGATGTACGGTTGGCGGTGATTGAGGCCGGCAATCACCACATCGGGTCGCTCAGCGACCTGATCCTGCTTTATTGCTGCAATTACAGTCCCAGCGCCGGCAAGTACACGGTGTCGATTCTGCGGGTGATGGGACTCGCCGCCATGGGCTCGCTCTTTATGCTGGTGGCACTGCTCTACGCCCTCTCGCGCAAGCCCAAGACGACCCCGACCCACGCGTAGACGACGTTCAAGGAACCTTTTCTCGGAGATCTCTCCCGGTAATGGACATGGGCGCCCCACGGTTTTCGCGTGTGGGGACCAGGCGTCGACCGCTCTCGGATCGAAATTTTGTAGTCAGGGGTATCCCATCGCGAAATACGAGCGAGATCGGGGCACCCGTCTGCTTGCGGGAGAGTTTAACAGCCTGGCTCTAGTCCGCCACCATCAGTTGGCCCGGTACGATTGGCCGGGTGCGGGGGAGTATCCCGTAGGCGGCCGCCGCGCCCACTGCGCACAAGCTCAGCACAAAGGCAGCCAGCTTGATCTGGTTCGTGGCAGGTGACCTGGGCAAGGTCTTCCACAGCAGCAGCAGAATGGTCTGCGAAATCGCCACGGCCCAAACCGCGCCGTAGAAATACCGGCGCTCGATGCCCTCACCCTTGGTCGAACGCCCGACCCTGGGCAGCAGGCCGAATAGGCCCAGCAGGAGCACGATTGCGCAGAGCGGGAAATATGCCTCCAGATAGAGCTGCTTCATCACCCACTTCCCTGTCGCCGCGGCGATTACCAGCCCTGCCAGGTTCAACAGGGCAAAGGTGATGACCGCGTTCCACGCGAAGGTATAGCAAACCTTGCGGTAGAGCGGATTTGGCTTGTCTTCGGTAAAGCGAAGAATGTAGGGCCGCGGCTCCACGCCGGGAAGCTGGCCGAAGTAGCCCGCAACCGCGGTTCCCAGGATCACCAGCAAAAGCCAAGCGAGGTTGCTTCGGCTTCCGCCGTGGGCAAACAGGTCGAAGGTGAGCGGTCCGGGGGCGAGAAAAAACACCCAGATCCAGATCGGCAAGTGGGCAATGCGATAGCGCGTGGTGTTGCGCTGGCGCATATTGCGGTTTTCCGCGTATTCCACCTTGATTGGGTAAGCCATCTCTCTGCTATTGTGCCTCAACGCGCATCTTTTTCAATCAATGGCGGGCCCTGTCGCATCCATTGATCTGTTTGTGTTAGGTTCGTTTTGGAGGATTTAGGCATTGGGTAAAAGCATGGTCCCGAAGCGTCTGTTTTTGACCAAGGGCGTCGGGAAGCACAAAGAACGGTTAACCTCTTTTGAATTGGCTCTGCGCGACGCCGGCATCGCGGCGCAGAACCTGGTTCGGGTTTCCTCTATCTTTCCGCCGCAATGCAAGCTCATTACCCGCAAGGAAGGGCTCAAATACCTCTCGCCCGGCGAGGTCGTCTTTGCCGTGGTGGCGGAGAATTCCACGCGGGAGCCGCATCGGCTGGTTGTGTCCAGCATCGGGGTTGCGATTCCCACAGATCGCAACACCTACGGTTACCTGAGCGAGCACCATAGCTTTGGCGAAGCGGAAGAACAGGCGGGCGAGTATGCCGAAGAGTTGGCGGCGGAGATGCTGGCCACCACGCTCGACGTGGACTTCGATCCCGATAAAAGCTGGGACGAGAAGAAAGAGATGTATCGCATCTCCAATAAGATCGTGCGCACGGCAAACATTACTCAGTCTGCCGTCGGCGATAAGCGCGGCCTGTGGACGACGGTCATCGCCGCGGCAATCTTGATCTTTGAGTAGTCCACTAGAGAAGTGAACATGGCAAGCAAAACAAAATACCGCGTGGGCGCGGTGCAGATGTCCTGCTCGCCCGACCCCGACGCCAATCTCGACAAAGCCGCTGACCGGGTGCGCGAAGCTGCGCGCGGCGGTGCAAATATCGTCTGCCTCCCGGAGCTCTTCCGCGCACAATATTTTTGCCAGCGGGAAGATGCCGAGCTCTTCGATCTGGCCGAGCCCATTCCAGGCCCTTCCACAGAGCGGCTCTCCGCCGTGGCGCGGGAGGAAAAGGTAGTGGTGGTCGCTTCCCTCTTCGAGCGCCGGGCGGCGGGGCTCTATCACAATACGGTGGCGATGCTGGAGAGTGATGGTTCGCTGGGCGGGATCTATCGCAAGATGCACATCCCCGACGATCCCCTGTACTACGAAAAGTTTTATTTCACCCCCGGCGACCTGGGTTTTAAGGCCTTCGATACTTCGGTGGGCCAGGTGGGCGCACTCATCTGTTGGGACCAGTGGTATCCGGAAGCGGCGCGCATCACCGCCCTACGTGGAGCCAACCTGCTCTTTTATCCCACGGCTATCGGCTGGCATCCGGCGGAAAAGGAAGCTTTTGGCGTGGCCCAATATGAGGC
The DNA here is from genome assembly GCA_963793525.1 of uncultured Acidobacteriaceae bacterium. Classification (GTDB taxonomy): domain Bacteria; phylum Acidobacteriota; class Terriglobia; order Terriglobales; family Acidobacteriaceae; genus PALSA-350. Next base: position 31,702 of record CAWCAZ010000003.1, on the reverse strand, counting down.
GTGGCAGACCATCCAGCGCGCCCACGCCATCGCTAACGGCGTCTACGTTGCTGCCGTCAACCGCGTCGGGCACGAACAGGGAGACGTCCTCGGCAAACGAGCTCCTGGGGTCGGGCTCGAGTTCTGGGGTGGATCCTTTATTGCCGATCCCTTTGGCCGCGTGCTGGCCCAGGCGCCGCATGACAGCGAAGCGATCCTGATTGAGGAAGTCGACCTCAAGCACCTCGAAGATACGCGGCGCAATTGGCCCTTCCTACGTGACCGCCGGATCGATTTCTATCCTCCGATCACGGCTCGTTTCCTTGACGAGCCTGCCAAGACCGGCAATGGCCACTGAATCGGCAACCCCGCGCAGCCAGGGCTATCGCATGCCGGCGGAATGGGAACCTCATGCCGCGACCTGGCTGGCGTGGCCTCACAATGCGAATGACTGGCCGGGCAGGTTTCATCCCATTCCCTGGGTGTACTGCGACATAATCCGCCATCTCTCCCGGGTGGAGGATGTGCACCTGCTGGTGGAGGATGCCGCTGCCGAGCAACGCGCGCGCGGGATGCTTGGCCGGGTGGGCGCGCAACTCGATCGCGTGCACTTTCACCAGTGGCCCACCAACCGCGTGTGGATGCGCGACTCCGGCCCGATTTTTGTTACCAAAGCTCGGGGCGCCCGGTCGCCATCACCAACTGGCACTTCAATGCCTGGGCGAAGTACCCGGACTGGCAGCTGGACGACCAGCTTCCTTCGAAGGCCGCCGAACTGCTCAACCTGCCCAGCTGGACGCCGGTGTTCCCGCCGGACCACCGCGTGGTTCTGGAAGGTGGAAGCATTGACGTCAACGGCCGCGGCACCCTGATCACAACCGAGGAGTGCCTGCTGAGCCCGGTGCAGCAGCGCAATCCTGGCCTTAGCCGCGAGGATCTGGAGCGCGTCTTCCACGACTATCTCGGCATCGACCAGGTTCTGTGGATGGATCGCGGCATCGCCGGGGATGACACCCATGGCCACGTGGACGACATCACTCGCTTCGTTAGTCCCGTTACCATCGTCACCGTCACGGAGCCAAATCCCGCCGACGAGAATCATCTGCCACTGGCCGAGAACCTGGAGCGGCTCCGTGGGGCTCGCGACCCGGAGGGCCGGCCGTTCAACATCGTTGAGTTGCCCATGCCTTCACCGGTTGTGTTTCAAGGCCAGCGGCTGCCCGCCAGCTATGCCAATTTCTATATAGCGAACGGGTTGGTGCTGGTGCCGACGTTCAACGACGCCAACGACCGTAAGGCGCTTAATTTGCTGTCTGACCTCTTTCCCGGCCGCCAGGTGGTGGGGATTCACTGCGGCGATCTGGTTTGGGGTCTGGGGACGCTGCACTGCATGACTCAGCAGCAGCCAGCCGGGTAATGACAGACGCGGAAGCACTCACGCTGGCCCTGGACGAGGCGCGTGCCGCGGGCGCGGCGGGCGAAGTGCCAGTGGGTGCGATTGTAGTCGAAAACGGCGTCGTGGTCGGCCGGGGACAAAATCGGGTTCTGCGCGATGTGGATCCGACCGCGCATGCAGAGATTGTCGCCCTCCGTGAAGCGGCACGCGCCGTGGGCAACTATCGCCTGGGCAATTGCGAGCTTTTCGTCACTCTTGAACCCTGCGCCATGTGCGCCGGAGCCATGATCCACGCCAGGCTCTCCCGGCTCATCTATGCCGCGGCCGATCCTAAGGCAGGCGCGGCCGGTTCGGTGCTCGAAGTCCTGAATCACCCCAAGCTGAACCATCAAATGCTGGTAACGAGTGGCGAGCTGGCAGAAGAAAGTGGAGAACTGCTGCGCGAATTCTTCCGCCAGCGCCGGTTGTAACGTTACTGAAGTAGAACGCAGATCCTTCAGCTGCTGACGGGATGACAAGGGGAGGTACGCCCACCTCAGCAGTCGTAACGGAAAGGACGAACTGCAGGTTGATCTTTCGCTCCAAGGTATGATTGAGGAATGCATGTGTTGGTCTATTCCGCTACATGGTGCCGTGACTGCCGCGAGGCCAAACGATTTCTCGACAAACACCAGATCTCCTATAGCGAGATCGATATCGAGTCCACCCCCGGGGCCGCTGAGGAAGTGATCCAGCACGTCGGCAAGCGAGCCATCCCGCAATTCGTAATCGATGGCAAATGGGTTCAGCCCTACCGTCCTGGCCAAGGCTTCCTTCACCAGGAGATGAGTGAGCTCTTCGGAGTGGGCGGCGCTACCCCACAGACTTCGCTGCACCCCCGCTAGCATCCCCTTACGAGACCGGTGCAACCTCGCTGTCCGGCGGTCCAGGATCGTTCAGGATGCTGCGCGCATCCTCCTCGTCCTCAGGGCTCACTTGTAGTTGCAACCCCCCCAGCCCGGTTCCGTAAAGCATGGCAGTATTCTCCCCGACCAGAAAGCTGGTAATTCCGGCAGAATCCAGGCGAGTCTTGGCCATATCCGCCTCCAAGGCATCGCGGATAGCTTTCAATTGTGATCAGTTCCGGTTCTTCTTCCATATATCAACCTCTCCCTATTGGTGAGATGCAGCAACGATAGAATAGTACGTTGCGAGCATTTCCACTTCTACGGTGCGCAGGGCTAGTTCAGCAATGTGCGGCTTTTTAGGAGGCTTAGTTGATCAGTCGTTACACCCGCCCGGCCATGGGCCGGATCTGGAGTGAGGAAAACAAATACCGCATGTGGCTGGAAGTCGAAGCCACCGCATCTGAGACTCTAGCCGAGGCCGGCATCGTGCCCCACTCCGCCGCCCGCGCCATCCGCGCCTACGGGGATGTCGACGTGGACCGCATCCAGGAGATCGAAGCCGAAGTAAAGCACGACGTCATCGCCTTCACCACCGCCATGGCGGAAAAAATCGGCCCGGAATCCCGTTGGCTGCACTATGGGCTCACTTCGAACGACGTGGTCGACACGGCCCAGGCGCTGCAGATCAAAGCGGCCTCAGGACTCATTCGCCAGGGCATTCTGGCCCTCGCCGCAGTACTCCGGCTGCGCGCCCTGGAGTTCAAGCACACGCCCACCATCGGGCGCACCCACGGCATCCATGCCGAGCCTACGACCTTCGGCCTCAAACTGCTCAACTGGTATGCCGAGGTCATGCGTGACCTGGCCCGCTTCGATGCCAGCGCTGAGGACATGCGGGTAGGCAAGCTTTCCGGCGCCGTAGGCACCTTTGGGCATCTCAAGCCAGAGCACGAAGAGAGCATCTGCGCCAAGCTCGGACTGCGCGCCGCACCAATAGCCACCCAGGTGATCCAGCGCGACCGCCACGCCGCCTATATCGCTACCCTGGCGGTGCTGGCTTCCACCCTGGATAAAATCGCGGTCGAGATTCGCCACCTGCAACGCACCGAAGTCCGCGAAGCGGAGGAGTTCTTCTCTGAGAAGCAAAAGGGCTCGTCCGCCATGCCGCACAAGCGGAACCCCATCACCTCAGAGCAGATCAGCGGGCTGGCGCGCGTGATGCGCTCCAATGCCCAGGCGGCTCTGGAAAATGTAGCGTTATGGCATGAGCGGGACATCTCCCATTCATCCGTCGAGCGCATCATCTTTCCCGACTCGACGATCCTGGCCGACTACCTGTTGGCCAAGACAACTTCTCTGATCGAGAAGCTGCTGGTCTATCCCAAGCGCATGCTCAAGAACCTGGAGAGTACGGGCGGACTCATCTTCTCCGGCCAGCTTCTGCTCGATCTGACCGAGGCCGGAATGTCCCGCGAAGAGGCGTACCGGCTGGTACAAAAACACGCTATGAACGCATGGAAAAAAGACCTGGTCTTTCACGAGATGGTCGCGCACGATCCGGCAATCAGTAGCCGGCTTCCGCGACCTCGAGAGAAGCCTTTCGATCTCCGAGCGCCAGCTATCCAACGTGGATGCGATCTTCGATCGGGTTCTGGCGTGAAGAACCTAACGGTCGCCCTCACCGGAGCGAGCGGGGCAATTTTTGGTCAGTATTTGCTGCGAGCGTTGGAGCGCGACGAGCGTATCGCCCACATCAACTTCATTGCATCGGAGAATTCGCTGCGGGTAATGGCCGAGGAGCTGCAACTCAGCGGCCGCAGTGAACTGGTTACGAAACTGCTGGGTAAAGCCTTCCGGCGAAAGTGCAGCAACTGGCGGAAAACGACATTGGCGCCGGGCCGGCCAGCGGCAGTTATCCTTCAGATGGCATGATCATCCTGCCTTGCAGCATGGGGACGCTGGCGGGAATTGCGAATGGACTGGCCTCGAACCTGATCGAACGCGCGGCCGACGTAAGCCTGAAAGAGCGCCGCCCGCTTATCCTCTGCGTCCGCGAAACCCCGTTCAACAAGATCCACCTGCGCAACATGAGCCTGGCCGCGGACGCGGGCGCGGTGATCTTTCCCGTCATCCCCGCTTTTTACAATCGGCCCATGGACTCAGCCGAGATGGCGGAGCAGTTCGTCTGCCGGGTGCTGGCGCACATTGGGCTTGCCCCAACCGGATGCCTATATCTGGAAAGGCTGATCACTGACCGGGAAATACGCTGTCGTTGGTGGCCGTACGCCGGGATGTGCCGAACGATCGCCATCCGCGCCGGCTGGGCGTTTAGAAAATCCACCACGCTGGGCGCCACCTGGCCGACGCACTGCCCGGGCGCCAGATGCCCGCAGTTGGCATAGACATCCAGCTCAGACTGGAGGATCTCGGCGTGGAGCTCGATAACCGACTGAGAGCGGAATCAACCGGTCTTCCTCGCCCCAGCCAATCAGCACCGGCATGGTCAAGGCTCCTAATTTTCCGTCCACCAGGTCTTCTCCGGTCATCATGGATTGCACACTGCGCTGGACCACCCACCCGATGTCATCGCCCCGGCGCAACATCGCCATGGCCAGAAAACCAGGCAGCGGCCGCGGATGCGGCACCAGTAACTCTTCCAGCGCCGCTAAATCCGTCGGCGATGCCGGCTGAAACAGAGCGGGATCAAAGCCCAGCTTAAAACGCAGGCCTGCGCTATCCAGCAGCACCAACCGGCGGATGCGCTCGGGCTGCTGCAGCGCGACCTTCATCGCGATCCATCCACCCATGGACCAACCTGCCATATCCACCTGCTGCAGGTGCTGGCTATCTAGAAACCCCTCCACCATGACTGCCTGGTCCGAGATCGAGTAGCTCGCATCCTTGGGCTGCGCCGAGCGTCCATATCCCAACAAATCCACGGCATATACACGGTGGCCACCCTGGATGAGCCGCGGTATCAGGTTGGCCCAATCCAGTGCCCCGGCTTCCCAGCCCGTGCACCAGCACCAGCGGCCGGCCGGTCCCACCCACCAGGTAGTGCATCTTGTAACCATTGACGGTCACAAATTCGCTATGCACGCCCTGCAACCGCAACCTGGCGTCGACCTGCCGGTCCACCAGCCACAGCGGATTTCTCCAAGCCAGGATGCCAAAACCTAAACCCAGCAGCAGCAGAACAAACGACATGTTACGGAACGATTTCCGCATAGACGTCGCGCTCGATTGCTTTCCCATCAACACTCATACTTCGTTTTCCTTATCATCGGATCGATCGCTCGCCAGGCCCAGCCTGAAAGCCTTCTCAATTACCTGCACGGTCAATGGCGCCAGCCGATAATCACCCTGTCCCTGCAATTCCTCTCGCTCTACCCAACGCGCCTCTTCCGCGTCGCTGCCGCCGCACAACGCGCCGCCGGCTACGCGGCATAGAAAGTCGACCAGCACGTAGTGGTAGCGAACCCGTCCCGAGAGCTCGTCTTGCGTAATCCGGTCGAAGTACTTCGACGATGCCGGCCGGCACCACGGTCAGGCCGGTTTCCTCGAGTACTTCGCGAACGACGCCCTGCTGCAGGGTCTCTCCCAGCTCCAGGGCGCCTCCGGGCAGGGACCACTCGCCCTTGAGCGGCTCCTGGCCGCGACGCACCAGCAGGACCTTGCTACCGTCGATCACCACCGCGCCCACACCTATGATCGGCGCCTCAGGGTACTCTCGACGCACAGGAAATGCTCCTGCAAACGGCTTTGCCGTGGAAAACCCGTCCTTATTTAGCGGGGAGAAAAGGTTTGTTACAGCCGGGTTAATTCTACTCTGAAAACCTGATCGGTTTGCCGTATTCTTCGGCAAAAACCGTGCGCGCCATATTGAAACGTTCGCCGTAAAATTTGTCTGGTCCCTTCAAGTGCCCGATGCCTAGCAGCGCTACCACGGAGTAGCTGAGAGGCAGCTTGAGCACCTCATGCACCTTATCCTCCTCAAACCCCTCCATGGGCGCGGTGTCGTAGCCCAGCACTTCAGCCATCAGCAGCATGTGGGTAAAGGCCAGCATCACCTGGCGATTCAGCCACAGGGGCATATTGGGATGGTTAGACAGGTAGTTGGGAATGGTGACCTTGGCCTGCTCTGCGTAGTTTTCCGGCATGCCGTGCAGGCGTCCCAAGCGCAGCATTTCGTCCAGGTCTCCGCTGCGCCAACCGTCGGCATCGCCGCAAGCCACAATCATGACCGAGGCCTCCTCCACCTTGGCCTGGTTGTAGCAGGCAGCGCGCAGCTTCTTCTTCTGATCCGGACTACGCACGACGATAAAGCGCCACGGTTGCAGGTTGTATCCGCTGGGCGCCTGCAATCCGGCCTGCAGAATCCCCTTCAGATCCGAATCCGGGATCGGGCTCCCGTCAAAACTGGGCGATGCCCTTCTCTCGGCAATGGCCCTCGACAACGTCTTTTCTCTCTCGTATTCCATACAGCAACGTATCCTCGTCAACCCTGCATTTCAGATGTTCTTTTCGGAAAGTGCAGCAGATATGCGGGTGACCTATCCTTACGTGGTCCTGGCTAGGATGCAAACCCGTCCTAATGAATTTCGCCCATCGCTAATTCATTACCGAACGGCCTTCCTGTCGGGGCTTGGGCGAAGACCCACAACCCGTGGAATCCCTCCCGCAGCTCAGGATGCGCTGCCAGCGTCGCCTTCATGACATCCAGGTTCTGGGCTCGGGTGGCCACGGGATCGTTCACATCCGCGGCTGCATAGCGAATCACCAGGTCCAGGCCGCCCAACGAGCCATCAGTATGCAGGTCGTTGATGGAGTAAGACTTACCACCGGTGGTAACCACCATGGGCTGGGCGCCGGGCAGGCCGTCGGGCCGGGAATTAGCCGTCTCCTGATTCAACTTTTCCATGTTGGTGCTAGTCAGGAAATCGGCCGGACTCGCCAGGTAGGCTGCGGTCGTGTAATAGAAATAGGCGTTCCATTTCTGGTTCTTCTGGTCAAAAGCGCGCGCCCGGGTCCAATACCAGAGGCTGTCGTGCCCCGCTACCAGGAGTGGCTTCACAAAGAAGCCGGCCATCTGCCAGTCCCCGTTCTTCTGCAGCAGGAAGGCGATCTGCTGGGGCTGATGCACCCCCGTCGCGTGCACAAGAGCCAGTGCATATCGGCCTTGCGGAAGCTGAGGAATGGTGAAGTCGACATGGAGCGGAGAACCGGGAATACCGCAGAAAAACTGGGTGTCCTCGGCCGACATCTTCAAATCGGAAGCGTCCAGGCCGTAGAGTGCGTCTATGGTCACAGTGGCGCCGGTGATCAGCGGAGCTGTCTGCACGATGGTGTTTGCGATGGAATCAAATTGTGCTTTGACCTTGGGAATGGTCAACGCCTGCACCGCGGCCACGTTCCCGCTCTGGACTCCGGACGCGAGGGTGGTCGCGGTCTTAACCAGGGCAGCGCGGTCAGCTTCGGACATCTGCGCCTGGGTGGTGCAAGACACAGCAAAGATCCGGCCAGGTGTTAAAAGCGTAAAAAGAGAGATTGCGAGTGCAAAGCGAGAGTGCGAGCGGGCGAGGAGAGACATACAGTTAGACCGTTTGATCGGAGCACCAGGACGCTCAAGACGCCAGCAACCGCGGCTCGCTCTCAGGTGCAACCACTGCTAGTCTAGTACACAGCAGGTCTAATCTCCGCGGCGGATGGTGTTTGATTCCCGCGGGCTGAAGTTCGCGGGTAGTTCAAGAGGTATGACCATGGCGTGCTTGAATCGGCAGTTTGCTCGCATCGTCACGAGCAAGGGATTGACGCTCCTGGTCTCTATTCTTGTCCTGGGGGGCTCCCAGCTCTACGCGCAGAATGTTTCTGCTCGCCTACGTGGCGGCCCCGACCGGGATCAGCCTGAGCCACCACCGGCAGCGGCGCAACAGGCCCCCTCCAAACCGGCTGCCTCTCAACCAGCCGCGGCCCCGCAGCCGCAACCGGCTCCCGCAGCCAGCCAGGTTGCACCTTCCATGCTCCAACAGCCGGCAGGCGAAGCCCAGGTTGTCTTCTCCGGCGACACGCTATCGATTCGCGCCGATAATTCCAGCCTGAGCGCCATCCTGCACCAGGTGGCCAGCAAGAGTGGCATGCAGATCGAAGGACTGAGTGGGGACGAGCGGGTTTTTGGCACCTTCGGCCCGGGAGCGCCGCGCGATGTGCTGGCCGACCTGTTGAACGGAACTGCATACAACCTGGTTCTGTTGGGGGACCTGAGCAACGGCGCGCCCCGGCAACTCATCCTCACCCCTACTACCCATGCAGGAGCGGCCCCTCCGGCACCTCCTCAGGCCACTGCCGATGAGGCCAGCAACGAACCGGAGCCCGAGCCGCCGCCCCACAGCCGGAGCCTGCGCCAACGGGAACGACGCCGCCCCCCACACCCGGGGTAAAGACTCCACAGCAATTGTTTGAGCAGCTGCAGCGCATGCGCTCGGCTCAGCAACAACAGGTAACCACACCGCAAGATCCACAGCAGCAGGCGCCGCAGTAGAAGATGCGCCGGGACAGTTGCGTATCCCACTCAAGCCAACAGAAGGCTTGAATGGGGCACCCAGCATTTTTGGCTTGGAAAAAGAGAGGGGGAGAAAATCTGAGATGAAGGCCAATCGGCTTGGCCTTGCACGTTTCGATCAGTGACAGAAGCGAGATCTCCGCATGACCGCGGATTCCACTTCAAACCTGGGCAACGACGCGAGCCTCGGCCTTGGCGCCATTCGTCTGCGACATCCGGGCGGTTAAACGCAGGACATCGAACAAGGTTTTGCAGCACATGTAGCCCAGCATGACACCAAGCGCGAGGGCGGCAATCGCCGCACAAAACACCATAAGCATACTTACATCGATTCCCATAATGGCCCTTTACACCAGAGTTTTTTGCTCACCCATCGTGCGTCGTGTGCGCACTTCCGTCATCGACAAGCGTGTATTCGCTCGTATCATTCAGTGTGTCATTGTGCCAGACCAGCAGCCCTACGTTGACCCTCGTTTCTATTGCCGAATAAGATACATGTAGCAGTTACTCGTGCCATGCGCCTTACGTATTCCTTGCCCGTGGCCCTTATCCATCGTTGCTGCACTTTACTTCTAAAGTTCTAGCTGAGCCTCATGCCCATTACTCATATCACCGTGCGCGGAGCGCGTCAGCATAATCTGCGCGACATCAACATCCAAATTCCCCGAAATACGCTTACCGTGGTCACCGGACTCTCGGGATCAGGCAAGTCTTCGTTGGCCTTCGACACCATTTACGCCGAGGGCCAGCGCCGCTACGTGGAAACTCTCTCCGCCTACGCTCGCCAGTTTCTTGACCAGATCGAGCGCCCTGATGTCGATTCCATCGAAGGTCTCAGCCCGGCCATCTCCATCGAACAAAAGACCACCAGCCGGAGCCCCCGATCTACTGTCGGCACCATTACCGAAATCTACGACTACCTGAGGCTGCTCTACGCATCGATCGGAGTGCCTCACTGCCCCAAGTGCGGCAAACCGATTTCCCGCCAATCCGCCGAACAAATCGTGGAGCGTATTCTTTCGCTCGCTCCCGGAGAACGCGTCATCATCTATGCGCCGATCGTGCGCGGCCGTAAAGGCGAGTTCAAAGACCTGCTCGACGAACTGGATCAGCAAGGCTTTCGTGCTCGCATCGATGGTGAGATGCGTGATCTTGCCGACTCCATACGTCTCGAACGTAACAAGAAACACACCATTGAAGCCGTCATCGATCGTGTCGTTCTGAAACCCGGCGTTGAAAAGCGCCTGGAAACCTCCGTCGCCAAAGCTCTGCAGTTGGCCAATGGCCTGGTTCTTACTGCAGTTGCCGGTAAAGAGGAGCAGCTCTATTCCTCTTCCATGGCGTGCCCTGATTGCGGACTCGACATCCCTAAGTTGGAGCCTCGAAGCTTTTCGTTCAATAGCACTTACGGCGCATGCGCCGAATGCCATGGGTTAGGCAGTATCTATGACTTCGACGCGGCTAAAGTGATTACCGATTGGTCAAAGCCGCTGACCGACGGCGCGCTCGGCCCGGGCGGCGGGTCGCAGTATCTCAACCGCCTGCTGCAGTTGGCTGCGCAACGCTACAAGATCGATCTGAGCAAGCCTTTCGAGGAGCTCAGCGAGCGGCATCAGAAACTGCTCCTCAACGGGCCGGGACGTGACGAGGCGCCGCGGACCGGCTTCCACGGCATCCTCGCCTACTTGCGCGACTCGCTGGAGGAGTCCAAGTCAGAAAGCTATCGCGATTGGCTGCTGAATTACATGTCGGCAACCATCTGCCCAGCCTGCCAGGGCAAGCGTTTGCGGCCTGAATCGCTGGCTGTTAAGGTGGGCTCTTTGTCCATTGCCGATTTCACGGCGCTGCCCCTGCGCAGAGCTCTGGATGCGGCCCGCGGCTTTGAATTTACTCGCCGCGAGGCTCTGATTGCCGAGCGGCTTCGCCGTGAGGTGGTGGAGCGGCTTGAGTTTCTCAATTCTGTCGGCTTGAGCTACCTCTCGCTGGATCGCAATGCGGCTAGCCTTTCCGGTGGCGAGGGGCAGCGCATTCGCCTGGCCACGCAGATCGGTTCTCGCCTGCGGGGAGTGCTCTATGTCCTCGATGAACCTTCGATCGGCCTGCACCAGCGGGACAATCAAAGGCTCATTGAAGCCCTTAAGTCTCTGCGTGACCTCGGTAATACGGTTTTGGTCGTGGAGCACGATGAAGACACCATTCGCCACGCTGATTATGTCGTCGACCTGGGCCCCGGCGCGGGCAAGCTCGGGGGCCACGTGGTCGCTGCCGGGACCCCGCAGCAGGTGATGGAAACTGACATTTCCCTGACCGGGCGCTATCTCTCCGGCGAACTGCAGACCATTAGCCGCGACGCACCGCGCCCGCTGAAAGGCAACTGGATCACCGTCGAAGGCGCCACCGGTCACAATCTCAAGAACCTGACCGCGAGCTTTCCGCTGAACGTCATGACGGTAGTAACCGGTGTCTCGGGCTCTGGCAAGAGCACCCTGGTCAACGACACTCTCTATCGTGCCCTGGCTCAGGAACTCTACGGCTCGCGCGAAGTGCCAGAACCCTACAAGAGCATCCAGGGCTTTAAGAACATCGATAAGGCAGTGCGTATCGACCAATCCCCTATCGGACGGACGCCGCGCTCCAACCCGGCCACCTATACCGGAGTCTTTACTGCCATTCGCGACCTCTTCGCGCGGCTGCCGGAGTCGCGAGAACGCGGATACAAGCCGGGCCGTTTTTCGTTCAATGTCTCCGGAGGTCGCTGCGAGGCCTGCCAGGGCGAGGGTCAGCGCCGCATCGAGATGAACTTCCTGCCCGATGTCTACGTGCTGTGCGAGGTATGCAACGGCCGCCGTTACAATCAGGAAACCCTGGCGGTCAAGTTCAATGGCTACTCCATCGCTGACCTGCTCGAGCTCGCCATCGAAGACGCGCTCCCGGTGCTGGTCGATATCCCGCTGGTGCGGCAGAAGCTGGAGACGCTGGTGGACGTGGGACTGGGCTACATCCATCTGGGCCAGGCCGCGACCACGCTTTCCGGAGGCGAGGCTCAGCGTATGAAGCTGGCCCGCGAACTCTCCAAGCGGCAAACCGGCAAGACCCTTTACCTGCTCGATGAACCCACCACCGGTTTGCACTTCGACGATGTGCGCAGGCTGCTGGAAGTGCTGCATCGCTTGACCGACCTGGGCAACACCGTGATCATCATCGAGCACAACCTGGATGTGATTCGCAGTGCGGACTGGATCCTCGACCTGGGCCCGGAGGGAGGAGAGGACGGTGGCCTCCTGGTGGCCAAGGGCACTCCTGCGGAGATAGCTGCTACACTCGGCTCGCATACCGGGGAATTTCTGCGTCGTTATTTTCCAGTGGCTGAGCTGAAGCCCATCGTGGCGCTCTCCGCGGAAGCCAACGGCAACCACGTTCACGCTCCGCGCAAAGGTGCAGGCCGGGCAAAGAGCTCTGTCCGCAGCAGGAAACCCGCCCTGAGCCATGCCGACTGATCCGGAGATTTTGTCGTCCTATGTGCCAGGCGACCCGCCGCCTGAGCCCCCACCTTCCCCGGTTTCCGACCTCGGCCCAGTTATCGAGCCTTACGCGCGTCCACGCCGAATCCCTAACATTGGGCACACCGTTCTCTTCTTCCTGGTGGCCATTATTGTGCTTTTGCTCACCAGCGTCTCCGCTTTCGCCCTGGTCATGGGCCTTCATCTTTTGGGGACGGAGACGGCGGAACAGCTGCTGCGTGAGCCGCGTTTGCTGATCCCCAGCATGGCCGCCGGCTACCTGATCGCCGGGGCCATTGTGTGGGCCATTTTTACCTACATATGGCAGAAGCCTTTCGCTGAAGGCTTGCACTGGAATTTTTCCGTGGTGCGCCGCCGCTGGGTTCCCCTGCTGGCGGGCGGAGTTGTGTTGAGCCTTGGAGTGCAGTTGCTTTCGAATTTCCTTCCTATTCCCAAGACGCTCCCCATCGACGACTTTTTTCGAACGCCGGCCGACGTTTGGATGGTGGCGCTGTTTGGCACATTGCTGGCCCCGGTCTGCGAAGAGCTTGCCTTTCGCGGCTTCCTGCTGCCGTCGTTAGCCTCCGCCTGGGACTGGTTGCGCGGTCTTCGGCCCTTGTCGGAAGAAAGTCTCGCCGCCTCCGACAGGGGAGCGCAATATGATCCCCGCTGGAGTATCGCGGCTTTGGTGTTCTCCTGCACCATCACCAGCATCGCGTTCGCACTGGTCCATGCCGATCAGTTAGCCCACGCCTGGGCGCCGTTGGCGGTGCTCTTTGGCGTCAGCCTGGTGCTCTGCGGGGTCCGGTTGTGGACCCATTCTCTCGCCGCCAGCACGCTGATCCACGCCACCTATAACGGCACCATCTTTACCATCCTGTTTTTCGGCACCGGCGGCTTTCGCCATCTGGATAAAATCAGCTGATGACTCTTGCCCACCGCGACGCACTGCTCAAGATGCTGGCCCGCATCTCTTTCCGCCTGGGAGAGTTCAAACTCTCTTCCGGGGCCACCAGCGATTACTACATCGATTGCCGCACCACCACGCTTACGGGTGAAGGTGGGCGCCTCACCGGTTTAGCGGTGTTCGACCTGATTCGCCAACACGAATTGCGGGCGCGCGCGGTGGGTGGTCTCACCCTCGGCGCTGATCCCATTGTCTGCAATGTAGCGGCGGCTAGCGCCTGGCATGCCCTGGACGCTCCCGGCTCGCCGGTGCTGGACGGTTTTCTGGTGCGTAAGGCGGAAAAGACGCACGGCACCGGGCGCCGTATCGAAGGCTTCCAGCAGCAAGACGCTCCTGTGATTATTGTCGATGACGTGTGCACGACAGGCGCTTCCACCATCACGGCGATTGAGGTTGCGCGCGAGGCCGGGATGCGGGTGATCGGGGTCGTTTGCCTGGTCGAGCGAGAAGAAGCCAAGGGACGGCCAGCGGTTGAGGCGGCGGCGCAAGGAGCACCGTTTTATCGGCTATTCAGCGCCGCCGATGTGCGCGCGGAACATGTGCGGCATTTGGCCATGTAGGGCGGCAAGCTCTCATCCGTTTCGGGACGCTCTTAGCGGGAGTTGTTTCAGGGAAAGGCACACCGCAAAACCCTCTTTCCTGCTGGACTAATCCCAGCGACGAAAAGGGCTGAGATCCGTCCCCTTCCATCGCGTTGAAGGGGACGGGCTCAGCCCTTTTCTTGTCTTAAACGACTAAGCTATCGAACTTGCGAGACGGCGGTGGAGTTCGTCTGGGCCATGTTGGACAGAATCTGCACTTCCACCCGGCGATTCTGCGCCCGGCCAGCGGCCGTCTTGTTGGTCGCTACTTCCACGTCCTTGCCAATACCGATCAGGTAAAACTTGTGCGGGGGCACGTTGAACTTGGAGGCAATATACTGGACCACCGCTTGGGCACGGCGTTGGCTCAATTGGTAGTTGTAATCTGCACTGCCTACTGAGTCCGTTCCGCCGGTCACTTCCAAGATGTACGCCTTGGCTGTGGTCAGCTGGGTCCCAAGGCCATCCAACTGCGCCTTGTCCGCCTTTGTCAACTCGGCTCTTGTCGAATCCAAAGGTCACCGAGACATCGCCGATCTGCTTGTAATTGTCGAGGTTTGCTACTACGCTGGCCAGCGAGTCGGCACGATTAACCGCCTCCTGGGCGCTGCCCTGCGCCTGGTTAGCAGCTGTTGTCGCAGCAGTGGCGTTTTGCGTGGCGGTATTGGCCGACGCCTGAGCCTGCTGGATGCCCGCCTGAGCGCGGTCATTGGTGCTCTGGATGGCGCGGTTGTTGGCGGCTGTGGCATCGTCGAGCTCGTTGGTCTTTTGCACTAGCGGCGTGGTTTGCGAGCGGACGTAATTTTTGGTGGAGCAGCCGGCGGTGACAAACAGTGACACGGCTCCCAAGAGGATAGCTGCTTGTTGCGACGTCTTATCGATTCGAATCATAATAGGTTCTGCTCCCGTACTTCGCCCATCCAGGTCTTACTAGCACGATCATTGCCAAAAAAAGAATCTCACCTTACTAGTTTCGCTGCAATCACTTGCGGGCGAAAGTGTAAACCTTGGTGCTCCATGAATCGAGCAAAGAGCGCAAGTTTTACCTGCTTGGATGCGCAAACTGCCGCCTGGAGTGCATAGCGTCTAAACTTTAGTCAGGGACATTTCATGGATTTGCACGAGAAGATACGCACCCTGCCTACCCGGCCAGGGGTGTATCTGTACCGCAATGCCCAGGGCGACGTGATCTATGTCGGCAAAGCGAAGAACCTTCGTTCCCGGGTACGTTCGTATCTGCTGGGGGCATCCCAGGCCAACGCCAAGACCGGCTCGCTCATGCGTGAGGCCGTGGACATTGATTACATACTGGTGGAAAACGAACATGAGGCGCTGGCGCTTGAAAACAACCTCATCAAGCAGCGCAAGCCGCGCTTCAATATCCTGCTGCGCGATGATAAGACCTACCCTTACGTCAAGCTGACTCTGGCCGACCGGTACCCCAAGGTTTTTGTCACCCGCAGGCTGCGCAAAGACGGAAGCGCGTACTACGGACCCTTTTTCCCCGGCAACCTGGCGCACCGGGTGGTCGACCTGATCCACCGCAGCTTTCTCCTGCCCAGTTGCAAGGTCGATCTTTCGCGCTACCATCCCCGGCCCTGCCTGCAGTACTACATCAAGCGCTGCCTGGGACCTTGCGTCGAGAACCTCACCACGCCCGAGGACTACCGGCAAGCGGTGCGCGACGCACAGATGTTTCTGGAGGGCCGGCAAACAGAATTGAGCCGCTCGCTCGAAGAGCGCATGGAGGCAGCAGCAGCCTCGCAGCTCTTCGAACTCGCTGCCAGATACCGCGATCTGCTGATCACCATGAGCCAGGTGCAGGAGAGACAGCGCATGGCCACGGCAGACGGCGACGATGCAGACGTCTACGGCTATCACCACGAGAACGGTATGCTGGCCGTGAACCTCTTCCATATGCGCGGCGGCAAGATCGTGGATCGCCGCGAATTCTTCTGGGAAGAGCTGCCCGAGTACCCGCCCGAACTGAACGCCTCCGAGCATGTTTCGCCGGAGGCAGAAACGGATGCTCCGGCGCCGGAGGCTCAATCGTATGGAGCTGATTTTGACGCCCCCTTCTTCTTCTCCGCGCTGCTCAAGCAGCTCTATATCGATCAGCAGTATGTGCCCAGGACGGTCTACATCCCGGTCGATTTTGCCGATCGCGAATCGCTGGCGGCGTTGCTCAGCGAGCGCGCCGAGCACAAAGTCGAGTTGGCCGTGCCCCGCCGCGGGGAGAAGCGTTCCCTGGTCGACCTTGCGGGGCAAAATGCCAAGCAGAGTTTTGACCAGCGCTTCCGCGTGTTGCAGCCCACGCGCAAGGTGATCGAGGAATCGCTGCAGGACCTGTTGACCCTGCCGGAGCTGCCCCGGCGCATTGAATGCTTCGACATCTCCCACATCCAGGGCGCGGAAACAGTCGCCTCCATGGTGGTTTGGGAGGACGGCGCGATGAAGAAATCCGATTACCGCAAATATCAGATCAAGACTGTCGAAGGCGTGGATGATTTCGCATCCATGCGCGAAGTAGTCGGCCGGCGCTATCGCCGGGTGCAGGACGAACAGTTAGCCATGCCCAGCCTGATCCTCATCGACGGAGGACTGGGCCAGTTGCATGCCGCGGCCGAGGCTCTGGAATTGCTCGGCATCACCACTCAGCCGCTAGCCTCGATTGCCAAACGAGAGGAGATTATCTACCTCTACGGGCAGGAGGATGAACCCATCGTGCTTGACCGCCGGTCGCCGGTGTTGCACCTGGTACAGAAGATTCGCGATGAGTCGCACCGCTTCGCAGTGACTTACCACCGCAAGCGGCGGGAGATCAGGGATCGCGAGTCTGAACTGCTGTCCATTCCCGGCGTCGGCCCGCAGACGCGCAATCGGCTGGTGGCGCACTTCGGCAGCGTGCGCGGCATACGGGAAGCGACCCTGCAGGCGCTTGCTTCCGTCGTGGCGCCCCATCTGGCCGCGGCCATCCATGACTACTTCCATCCCGCGGATACGGTCGCAGCTCCGCCCGGCCAAGCTGTGTAAGCGCGTTCTAGAAATGCTAGACTCGCGCAGCACCGATGAATTTTCATCCCCTTTGGAGCGACCCACGGCGTAGACGTCCTCGGCACCGGACCTTCCGCGCGTGCTCGGCGTCTGGCATGCGACCGCGATCGTGGTTGGCACCATCATCGGCAGCGGCATCTTTCTTGTACCCCAGGAAATGATGCGGGCCGTCGGCTCCAGCAGCATGGTGTATCTGGCCTGGATCGTCGGTGGAGTGCTCACGCTCTTTGGCGCCATGACCTATGCCGAGCTCGGCGCCATGATGCCGCACGCCGGCGGGGAATATGTCTTTCTGCGCAACGCCTATGGCGACCTGCCGGCGTTTCTCTACATGTGGACGTGGTTTGCGGTGGCCAAGCCGGCGTCCATCGCCAGCGTCACCACCGGCCTGGCCCGCGTTATGGGCGTCTTTCCCGCCTTCGCATGGCTCGATGGAGTCGTGCTGCGGACTCCTGTCTTGATCACCTGGTCGCAGATCTTCGCCATCGCCGCCGCCTGGCTTATCACCGGACTCAACTACCTGGGCATCAAGAAGGCGGGTGACTTCCAGCTCTTCTTCACCTGGCTCAAGGTGGTTCTGATTCTGGTCATCGCCGGCTTCTGCTTTGCCAGCCCGCTTGGTGGCGTAGCCAATTTCCATACCAGCTTTCCCGGCGCTCAAGGCGGATTGGAGGGGTTCATGGTCGCGCTCATCGCGTCCCTATGGGCTTATGACGGCTGGAATGATCTCACCATGGTGGCCGGCGAAGTGAAGCGGCCGGAGCGCAGCCTGCCCATTGCGCTCATCGCCGGCGTGGGCGTCGTGGGCGTGCTCTACATGGCTACCAACGCGGCCACTCAGTACATCCTGCCCGCGGCCCGGATCGCGGACTCCTCGCGCCCGGCGGTCCTCGCCATGTCGGTGGTTTCCGGGCATTGGGGCGCATCCCTGGTTTCGGTTGCCATGGCGCTAAGCATCCTGGTCGGGCTCAACGGAACCACCATGTCCGGCGCCCGCGTGCCCTTTGCCGCGGCGCGGGACCGGCTCTTCCCTGCCCGCATGGCTCACATTCATCCCCGCTTTCAAAGCCCTTCCACCGCGCTTGTGGCGCAGGGACTATTGAGCACACTGCTGCTGTTGCTGGTGGGACGCTTTCAGCAGCTCTTTGAGCTTGCGATCTTTGCCGAGTGGCTGTTCTACCTGCTGACGGCGACGACCATCTTTGTTTACCGGCGCCGCATTCCCGCGGCTGAGCGGCCATTCCGGATCTGGGGATATCCGGTGTTGCCGGCGCTCTTCATCCTGGCGGCCGCCGTATTGCTCTACTACTCCTTCGCCAGCAATGTACGCGGATCACTGGTGGGAACGCTTATCATCCTCGCCGGCTTGCCGGTGTACCTCTATTTCCGGGCGGCTAAACGGAAGGTAGATTGAACCCACTGTCGTTTGCGAACCGTAAAGTGGAACCGGCAGCAACTCCACGACGGACTCCTCAAGACCGTCTGCGCACGATCTCCTCGTAAAGCTGAATGTATTCTTTGGCCGGCTTGGTCCAGGAATAATCGCGCGCCATGCCGTTGCGCATCAGCTTCAGCCACTGTTTCTTATCGGCGAACGACGCGAATGCACGGCGCAGCGCTTGCATCAACTCCTCCGGCCGATAGTCGTTAAAGCGAAAGCCTGTTCCCGTCTCCGCTTCCGCCGACCATTCCTGCACCGTGTCATCGAGGCCGCCGGTGGCGCGCACCACCGGCACGGTGCCGTACTTCATGCCATAGATCTGGTTCAGTCCACAAGGCTCAGAACGCGATGGCATCAGAACGATGTCCGATCCGGCCTCCACCTTATGAGCCAGAGTTTCATCATAGGTAATTGCGACTGCGACCTTATGGGCAAACCGCTCCTGCCAACCACGCAGCAGGTTCTCGTAATAAGGTTCGCCGGTACCCAGGATCACCAGGAACATGTTCTCCTGCAGCAACTGGTCGAATGCCTGCGCCAGCAGATCAAAACCCTTCTGCGTCGCCAGGCGCGAAACCATGCCCACCACCGGCGTCTCGTCAGGCAGGTTGGAAACACCGAAGGCATGCAGCATGTCCTTACGGCAGGCCACCTTCCCTTCCAGCCGCTCCGGGGTGTAATGGGCTGCGATCTTGCTGTCGGTTGCCGGATCCCAGACCTGGTAGTCGACACCGTTCAGAATGCCGTGCAGATCCTGCGCCCGGGCGCGCAAGACGCCTTCCAGTCCGTTGCCATACTCCGGGGTCTGGATCTCTTCAGCGTACTTGCGGCTCACCGTGTTGATCGCATCGGAATAGACAATCCCGCCCTTGAGAAAATCGAAGGTGCCGTAAAACTCCGCGCGCTCAACCGTGTACACATCCCAGGGCAGCAGCAGCTTTTCCACCGTTTCCCGCGGAAACCACCCCTGGCGATCTGAGTTGTGGATCGTCAGCAGGCAGGCAACATTCTTGAGCACCGGATCGAAGTAGTAGACCGTCCGCAGCAGGATCGCGAGCACCCCAGCGGGCCATCCGTGGATGTGAAAAACATCCGGCACACCCAGCAGCTTGGTGCTGTCGAGCACCGCACGGCAAAACAACCCAAATCGCTCCGCGTTGTCGGCATAATCGCCGGACGCCGTCTCATAGAGAAACTCGCGATCGAAAAGCTCAGGGCAATCGATGAAATAAATCTGCACTCCGTCGGGAGTGCCTCCATTGACGACCGTCACAAAGCGGTTGTAGTAGGAAAAAGGAATGGTGAGACTGCGAATGGCGATCCGGCGCTCTTTCAGATGCTTTTGCACTTGCCGGTAGAGAGGCATGTAGACCGTGACCTGATGGCCTTGCCGAACCAGTTCCTTGGGCAGCGCGCCAACTACTTCCGCAACTCCGCCCGTCTTGACGTAAGGAACACACTCCGACGCGGCAAAAACGATATGCATCGCCAACACCCCTTTTTTTCCTCGGTTTTACGATAACTACCGCCTCCGTATCGGTTGCAGACGAAGGATCCTGGATTTCCTACTGCGCAGCCCCGTACATGGTAGCGTCTGTCCCCGGCGAGATAGATCGCAAAACCGCTTGACGAAGAGTCCGCTTCCGTATGATGCAGAGAAGGAATCGTCGCAATTGCGTAGTCTACCTATGAGAAACGGCGCCAGCAATCCACGGCGCATGCGCCATGCCCGATCGTAAGCAAGGCTCATCGCGCCATAAGCCCAAGTTGGGCCAGAATTTTCTCGTCAGCCCGAGTGCACCGCGCGCCATCGTGGACGCTTTGGGCGATTTAAGTCAGGCCACGGTGCTCGAAATTGGCCCAGGCACAGGGGTCCTTACCAGCCTGCTGGCACCCCGCGCCAAACAGCTCATCGCAGTCGAACTCGATCCTGCTCTGGCTGCGTCGCTGCAGCACTCATTCGCCGGAAGCTCCATCGAAATCCTCTGCCAGGACATTCTGACCGCTTGACCTGACTCAGCTGGCTGCCCAACGCGGGGTTCAACTGCAGGTCATCGGCAACCTGCCGTACTACATCTCGTCCCCCATCCTGATGCATCTCTTCGCCCATAGCGCCGTGATCGATCGCGCCGTGCTCATGGCCCAGCGTGAGGTCGCAGAACGCATCGTGGCGCCTCCGGGCTCGAGCGCATACGGTCTGCTATCGGCCACTACGCAGATGTACGCCACGGTGGAAAACCTCTTCACCTTGCCGCCTGAGGCATTCGCTCCGCCGCCGGAGGTCTACTCCACGGTCTTTCGCCTCACCATGCACTCTCGATTCGATGAGTTGGGGGTGGAACCGGCAGGCTTTCTGCGCTTTCTGCGTCAGGTCTTCGCCCTGAAACGCAAGACGCTGGCCAACAACCTGCGCGCTTCAGGATACAGCCCCGCCGTTGTCGACGGGGCTTTCAAGCAGTGTGCCGTGGATGCACAAGTGCGGGCCGAGGCGGTGTCGCTGGAGGCGATGGCGTGTCTCTTTCGCGCCCTCGCCTCAGCGTTAACCCGGTCTGCCTTTAACGGTGAGGCCCCGAAGGCGCATGCGACGGCGGAGGAGCCGAGTAATGAGGTGGAGGCGGCGCCGAATAGTGCGGGGTCGGCGTCGGCCGGGCTACGTAGGTCGAACGCTGGTTGTAAGACTGTGGCGGCGCGAGTAACCCACCTGGCCTTTGGACCATTGCTCGTCGGCCTTGCGGCGATTGGCGCTTCGGCCTTGCGGCCACCGGCTCGTTGGGCCTCTCGACCGCACGCGGCGGATTGGCGCCCCAATACGTGCGCTATTCGGCCGCTGCGCCAGTCTAACAGGAGCGCCCGACAACACCGCGCGGGTCCCGGGCGCCGTTCCCTTGGCCGCGAGGAATCCCTGCTCACGCACGTCGACTCGGCCCACCGGCGTAATCGTGCGCCCATTAAAGTTCAGCGCCTGCTGATGATCTGGCCTGGGCACTGCTCCGCTGCAGTCCCCAAGGGCCTGTGGCCACCGGCCCACGATCGACCGCGACCAGCCGTTGTGCGGGGACGGGGATACCCGCCGCCAGCGAAAGACCGGCCGTACCGGCATGATCCAGCCAGGAGGATAGTTGCGCACCACGATCACCGGAGACCAGACTCGGCCGCAGCCGCCCGGAGCCCATCCCCAGCCGAACGGATAATAGCCCCAAGCGCCGCAATGGTACGGAAGCCAGCCCCAGGGATAGCCGGAAACCCAGGTGTAGCCGATGGTCGGGTAGTAGGCCCAGTAGCCGGATCCATACGGGTCCCAACCTGGACCGACGCCGGCAGGAACCCAGACATTGCCGGCTCCCTCGACGGGATACCAGTTGCCGTCGGCATCCAGATCGTTCCAGTTTTCGTTCTGCGGATTGGCTGAATCATCGCGCACCGGCGTCTGCTGGGAGGCTTCCTGGGCGATCGCCTGGTCCCGGTCCTGATTCCAGTTATCCCAGGAGTCGCCATTGATTCCCTGGGCCACGGTGTACGGAGCCCCGCTGTTGTCGGCGCCGGAACGGATGCTCTGGTTTTCCGCCACGGTGACGCCCGGAATGCCATCTCCCTGCACATTCACCGAGCCGCTGATCACGGCAACTTCCCATCCGGCATCCAGACCCACGCGCAGGATCGAGTTGGCTGTTGGCTGCACATACAAATTGTTGAATTGCACGCTGAAGGGCGGATGTCCATCGCCCACGTTGAACTCGTAGTAGCTCAAACCAGACAGCTGCTGCAGCTGGACTCGATCCTGCCCCAGGTGATCGAACTGCAGGGCGCTGTTTGGGGTCAAACGGGCGACGCTGCCGTCACCGAACTCGACCTCTGCCTGGCCGTCTCCGCCGGTCTGCAATCGCGATCCATCCACCACCGGCATGTTCATCACTGCCTGCTGGAAATCGCTTCCCTGCCCGGCAAGCAGCTGCACCGAGCCTTGCACGAAGCTCACCCGGGCAACGTTGGGCGCGCCAGGGTCCTGGCCTGCGCTAACGCACGGCCGGTTCCTAATCCCATCCACAGCAGACAAAGCGCGGCTAGCGCCAACGGCCCGGCAACGATCTTTCTATTTCCTGGGTGCTGCATAACGGAGCACCTCCATTTCCTGGTGGGACCCTGCGTTCAAATCCCCTAATGACTTAAACCAAAATTCACGCAATAAGTTTCCTTGCGTGAATTCAATACTTTACCTACCTCTTGGACGCGGCTGGGAACGATTTGTGAATGCCGGCTGGGCGCACGTCAATCGTTCTTGCCCTGCGCCAACAACGCCCGCGCGCGCCGCTGCACCCGCTGTAACACCGCCTCATCCCCGGCAAGCGTCTGCAGGATGGGGGCGATATTCTCCACCTCAATCGCCCGGCCGTCGCGCACCATCTGGTCCAGAGATTCCAGTTCCGCATCCAGGCTAAGACGCCCATGCTCATACTGACGCTGCAACTTGCTGCCTTCGTCCAGGGTTGCAGCAATGGCTTCAAACTGGTCTGTAAGCTTATCAATCTGAGCGTTCTTGCTCCAGTTGTATGTGCAACTTCCTTGGCCTTCAGGACCCTCGTATTGCAACGTCTTGGTGCCCTGGAAGGCAATGTTCTTTTCCCCGTCATCGCAGGCAATGGCAAAGAGCTTGTTCTTGCGCGCAGCCGCAAACATGGCCTCGCGCATCGCTTTGGAGATGTGGATCGGCCGATCCTGGGCTCCGACGGCACACTCCCGGGATCATCTGATGCCGGGCCTCGACCCTCCGAGCGGAAATGCCCGCTACCGTCCTCTTCAACCGTCAGGACATACTTTGGCGGCTGCAGCTTGGGGTTTTCGTAGGTAAAGCGGATCTGCGCCTGGGCCGCGCTCTGCGCAGGCAGCCCGCTGTCCAATGGAGCGCAACCAGAAAGGGCAACACTGCCCATGCCATGCTTCGCAGCGGATTCAACCCAAACCTCAAGCGCGGGATTCCGCCTGCAATGAAAGTGTCTGGGCGGTATGGACGTGGCATATCGCGATGGCCAGGGCGTCGGCGGCATCGGCAGGTTCCGGCGCGCAATCCAGGTTCAGCAGGCGCGCGACCATGAACTGCACCTGCTCCTTCTGCGCCAATCCGTAGCCGACCACGGCGGATTTGATGGTGAGCGGAGCATATTCTGCCACCGGCAGCCCCTGCATGGCTGCCGCCAGCAAGGCCACTCCGCGGACGTGTCCCAGTTTCAGCGCAGACTTCGCATTCACGGAGTAGAAGACCTCTTCCACCGCCACCACTTCCGGGCGGTGCAATTCCAGCAACGCCGAGAGCTCGGCATAAATATAAGCCAGCCGCATGGGCAATGGCTGATCCTTGGCCAGCTTGAGACCGCCGGCAGCCACCGCGATCAGGCGTGTTTCGCGCGGCCCGTATTGCACGTCCACCACTCCATAGCCGGTGCAATTGGTTCCGCAATCGATGCCGAAGACGCGCATGTGACCGAGTCTATCCCACTGCAATGGACGCCGTAATAGTCATGTGGGTGCAGAAAAGCTACTTGGAAAGGCCTTCGAGCGGCGAGCTGGCAGTCGCGTATAGCTTCCTGGGCATTCGGCCGGAGAGGAACGACTGCCGTCCGGCGAGCACCGCATGCTGCATCGCTTCGGCCATCAGCACCGGCTTGGCCGCATGCGCGATGGCGGAGTTGATCAACACCGCATCCGCCCCCATGTCCATCGCCAGGCACACATCGGAGGCCATGCCGACCCCGGCATCGACGATCAGCGGAACCTCGGTAATCATCTCCCGCAGGATGCGCAACGTCGCCAGATTCTGCAATCCCATCCCGCTCCCGATGGGCGCGCCCAGAGGCATGACCGCAGCCGCCCCCGCATCGATCAGCCGGCGGGCGAAGACAATGTCGTCGGAGGTGTAGGGAAGAACGGTAAAACCTTCCTTCACCAGAACCCGTGTTGCTTCCAGGGTTGCCTGCACATCCGGGTAGAGGGTCGCCTGATCTCCGATGACTTCAATCTTCACCCAGTCGGAGAGCCCCACCTCGCGTCCCAGCCGGGCGGCGCGAATCGCTTCATCCGCGGTGTAGCATCCGGCGGTATTGGGCAGCAGGAAATAGCGCTCGGGATCGATGTAGTCGAGCAGCGATTCCCGGGTGCGGTCCAGGTTCAATCGCCGCACCGCTACCGTCACCATCTCCGCGCCTGAAGCTTCAATGGCCGCCTGCGTCTCTGGACCGTCCTTGTATTTCCCCGTACCCACGATCAGCCGGGACTGAAAGGCCTTACCCGCAATCACCAGTGGTTCCATGAAGTAATTGTAAGCCTGCGCGCCGCCGTGGGGAGTGAGCATCCGATTCGGATTGAGAGAACCGCGGATCTCTCAGGCTGCTGTTTCGTGCGCGCGCGCCCAACGTGAAAGGCCCGCGCCATTTCTGGTCGCGGGCCTTGATCACCGGTGAAGCTGTGGAGTTTCTGGTGTTTTCTTTGCCCGACAACGAATGATCAGGTGCCCCATCCTTCGCGCTCTTTGCGAAGGGTGGGATTGCAAAATCTCCAGGAAAAGGTTTTCGGGGGAGAGCCGTGGTATCCCACCCTTCGCAAAGAGCGCGAGGATGGGGCACCCGATCATTTTTTCATGGTGCAAACGTGAAAGGCCCGCGCCATATTGGCCGCGGGCCTTGATCACCGGTGAAGCTGTGGAGTTTGGCTGAGGCGTCCGCTCTTCTTACGAAGTGGGCCTCGGCGGACGAATTCGTTTACCGCCAGGTCTAGAGCGCACGCTCTAAGCCTCAGTCACCTCACGTATAGAACTACAACTACCATCAGAATTTTTCATTCGCTGGATCATCCTCCTTTCCCGTGTAGCCATAAATTAAAACGACCACGGGGCCGAGGTCAAGCCGCAATGTTTGATCGCACGGAACCCCTCACCAGGAATGCCAGTAGCCATTGCGTTCTGTCAATTCGAGATCCACGCCAAAGAGCTCGCGCAGCCTGGCCGCTTGCAGCAATTCCCGCTTTGGTCCATCGGCCACGATACGGCCCGCGCCGCATCATCACCACGCGATCGATCTCGGGCAGAATATCCGCCAGGTGGTGGGTCACCATCACCAGCCCCGTTCCGCGCCGCTCGCCGGAGCCCACGGCCACCTCACGCAAGATCTCGCGCAATTCGCGCTGCGCCGCCAGGTCAAGTGCATTGCTCGGCTCGTCCAGCAGCAACATCTCCGGCCGGTGGACCAGCGCTCGCGCGATCATCACCCGGCGCTTCTCACCCGCTGACATCTCGCCCACCCATCGATCGCGCAGGTACTCGGCGCCGAGCATGCCAAGCGCATCCAGCGCGCTGCTGCGCATGCTCTCGGTCACCACCAGATTCGGCCACAACGTGGAGCTGGAAAAGAACCCGCTGACCACGGCGTCCAGACCCCGCGTCACCGCGGTTCGTTCGCCCGGCAGCTCGGTCGCCACCACGCCCAGGTGCTTGCGCAGTTCCTGCACCTCCCAGCGGTCCCGGCCGTAGACTTTCATCTCCATGCCTGGACGAACGATGGGATAGCACTCGCAGGTCATGGCCTTGATCAGGGTCGACTTTCCGCAACCATTCGGGCCCAGGATGGCGATGTGTTCCCCGGCAGCAATGCTGAGGTTCACATCGTGCAGCACCACCTTTTGGCCGCGCGCCACATCCACGTTGCGCATGCGGAGAAACTCAGCAGATTCCTTGGCCTCAGGGTTCGCACCTCTTCTTGCTTCATTCGTGGTGATCCTAAGCCGCCACGATCGTCGTCGCGGCGGTCGTGAAGATTGGTGTGTTCTCTTGATAGAGTAAAGGCCAATGGCTGAAACGTCTCCGGCTCACCCCACGCCTCCGCTAAACACTCCGCTCAACGACGACCAGGTGCCGCGCGGCTTCTCTTTCGCAGCTGTGCGCGCCGGTATCAAAGCCAGCGGTAAGCCTGACCTTGCCTGCGCAGTCGCCGACCAGCCGGCGACCGCCGCCGCCATGTTCACCAGCAACAAAGTGATCGCGGCGCCGCTGATCGTCGGACAGCGCCACCTGGAACGCAGTCAACATCAGCTTCGCGTTGCGCTGGTCAACGCCGGCAATGCAAACTGCGCCACCGGCGAGGCCGGCGTGAGCGCCGCGCAGCAATGCTGCGCCAGCGCCGGCGCCATCTTCGGCTGCGATGCGCACCATGTCTTTCCCTCCTCGACGGGCATCATCGGCGTGCCTCTTCCGGTCAGACAAGCTGACCGCGGCTCTGCCTGCACTGCACGCCGCGCTGGGCCCGACCGCGGCTCACCTGCAACAGATGGCGGGAGCCATCATGACCACCGACACGCGGTCCAAGATTGCCGTGGCAAGTTTTGCCGTGGGCGGCGTAACGGTTCGCATTGCCGGCATTGCCAAGGGCGCGGGCATGATTCATCCCCAACTTCAATCCGCTCCGCCGGCCGCCCCGCACGCCACCATGCTGGTGTATCTGTTCACCGATGCAGCCCTCGAAGCCGGTGTGGCTTCCGATCTGCTTCATCACGCCGTCGAGCGTTCGTTCAACCGCATCTCCATCGATGGCGATACCTCCACCAATGACACCGTTCTGCTGCTTGCCAGCGGAGCCAGCGGAGTCACCATCCAGGGCCACTCTCACGACACGGCGCATCCCGTCGACGACCCGCCCACAGCCGTCGTTTTCCTCCGCACTGGAGAGCGTCTGTCTATCGCTGGCGATGCACATCGTGGAGGACGGAGAAGGCATTCAACACGTGGTCGAGTTGGACATCAGCGGAGCGCTCACCGATGCGGATGCCCTACGTGTAGCCCGCTCCATTGCCCACTCTCCCCTGGTCAAGACCGCGTGGGCAGGATGCGATCCCAACTGGGGCCGCATTCTGGCGGCCATCGGCTATGCCGGCGTAGCCATCGATCCCGCGCGGATCAATATCTCCTTCGGCGAACTCGAGATCTGCCGACGGGGCTGCCTCTCACCGCGCTTCGATGAAACCGCCACCCATGAATACCTGAAACAACGCGATCTGACGGTGCATATCGATCTCGGTCTCGGAGCGGGCACGTGCCGCTTCTGGACCACGGATCTTACCGCGGAATACGTGCGCATCAACTCGGATTACTCCACTTGACAAGCTTGGCCCCGAGCATCGAAAGCAGTGCAGAGTGCTAAAACTCCTATCGTTTCAGGAACTGCGCGGCATCGAAGGCCGGAAATACACAGGCTTTTTCACATTTCTGTGAAAAACTCCGGAGGCTTTCCACCATCCAGCGAAGTCGGTTGCGCAGATCGAGCAGTGTGGTTTACAATCAGCCCTTTAACGCATCTTTGCTAATACTGTGGTCCAGTGAGATCAGTTATGTGCGGCCATCTTTGGCGGAATGGCCGCGTCGGGTTCCGTTTCCTGGATGTACACCATTAGCAAAAATGCTCTAATCGCTCATCGTCATTCAATCCTCAGGAGAAAACCGTAACCATGGCTGGTAAGGTTGGGCAGGCGACCGCCGCCGCGGCCGTCTCCACCGGCGGCTCGCTGATCAGCGACGCCAAGCTGAAGCAGCTTTACGCCACCATGGTGCGATGCCGGCTGCTCACGGAACGTGCATGCCGGCTGCGTGGCCAACCTCGATCCGCAGGGCTCTACGCCGCTTCGATGGGCCAGGAGGCGATTGCTACCGGGTGTGCCATCGATCTGCTGCCGGAAGACACGATCGCCCTGGCGCCCCAGAACGCGATCGCCGGCCTGGTCAAAGGAGTGCCGCTGGCTGAGATCGCGGCTCAGATTTACGGCGCCCCACTGCGCACAGCCAGTCGCCCAACATCATCATGCCCTCGCCCACGCAATGCACGCAGCTTGGGCTGGCGACCAGCGTGGCCCTTGCCAATAAACGGAAGAAGAAAAGCAACGTGGTGGTTGCTTTTTACCGGCAAGGCAACAACCGCTCTTGGCTGCTGGCATGAAGCACTCGAACTCGCCGCGGGCAAAACCCTACCCATCATTTTTGTGGTAGAGGATAATCCTTGGACGGATCCGGCCAGTCTCAAGGCAAGCGGCGATGAGGAAGACCCGAGCGATACAAGCACGAAGTTACGGCTTTCCCATCATTCCGTCGACGCCAACGATGTGGTGGCCGTCTACCGGGTAGCCTACGAAAGCGTGGAACGGGTGCGGCAGGGCGGCGGCCCGGTGCTGGTGGAGGGTAAGCCGTATCGCCTTACCAGGCCAAACGCCGCGTTGCAAACTCCGCAGTCGCGCAGCGAGCGCGATCCTCTCACCCACATGGAACGTTATCTCAAGGCCAAGGGACTCTTCACCCGCGACTGGAAAGACTCAGGTCGTGCAAGAGTTTTCGCGGAACCTGGATACCGCCCTGAGGAATGCAAAGAAAAGTCAGGCAAGGCGGCGAAAATAGCGAGAATCCGCCGCAGATAATGTCACTCTTAATCACCTGCCCCGTTATCTTCCCGCTTCTCAGCCTGCTGCAAACGATTGACCCGTAGTCCTCCTTTCGTTAGCTTGAAAAGAGGTGAACGATTCTCGTCACGTCTCTCGGCCCGATACTTGCCTCTGCCACAGGTCATATCCGGCATCAACCGCTCTTGTGTTTGAGGTTTAAGTGGAATTCCTTGCTGTTCTGTGCGTGATGGTCTTATTTACCCCTGGGATCTCAGCCGCCGCAACCATCTCTGCTGCAGATCAGGCACAGGCGACACAGTCCGAACCGGCCCCGCAGCAAACACCTTCGCCGGTCCGCGGCTCCCCGCACCCTCTGCCGATCAACTTCCCGCTGCGCGCGACACCATTCACTTTGCACCCTACGAGCCGCTCAAATCCATCGAGGGCATGAGCTCCACTTATATTCCACTCGACAGCTGGATCTACCCGGCGGTGATGCGGTTGTATGGGATGGGCTTTGTCGACACCGTATTTCTTGGTATGCGCCCATGGACGCGTCTGAGCGTGGCCCACATGCTGGATCAAAGCTCCGACAGGATCACCGACAGCACGAACGATGAAGCTATCGACAATTTTACGCCGCGCTGGAAAAAGATTTGCAGCCCGATATGCGGATCCCTCTCGACCAGAAGTTTGGCCGAGCGGGGCTCGACTCGGTGTACCAGGGCGTCCTGGGTATTGCCGGCACGCCCTTGCGCGACAGCTTCCATCTCGGCCAGACCGACATCAACGATTTTGGCCGCCCCTACGCAGCCGGCTTCAACAGCTACACCGGGATTGAGCGCGCGCGGCCACTATGGCATGTTTTCCGTTTACTTTCGCGGAGAATTCCAGCACGCCCCGTCGTGGGAAGGGCTATCCGCTTGACCTGGCAGAGACCCTGGCCACGATCGATGATTTCGCCACCTTCAGCTCCGTTCCCTTGCCCGGCAATACCACCATCCCACTGGGCCCGGTTTCCTCCGTCAACAACTTCACCATTCTCGAAGGCTATGTATCGGCCCACATGATCGGCAACGAAGTCTCCTTCGGAAAAATGGACAACTGGTATGGGCCGGGCGTGGGCGGTGGCATGGCCTGGAGCAACAATGCGGAAAATATCTACAGCTTTCGCATCAACCGCGTCGAGCCGCTCTACATTCCCTACATCTCCCGCATCGCGGGGCTTATACGCTACGACTTTTTCGTGGGACCGCTCAAGGGTCATAACGATCCGGTCAGTCCGTGGACCCATGCGGAAAAAATTTCTTTCAAGCCAACGCCCAACGTTGAAATCGGCTTTCAGCGCACGGTCATCTGGGGCGGCGTGGGCCACGAGCCGGTGACTCTGGGTACCTTCTGGCGCAGCTTCTACAGCATCAGCGATACCAACGGAGCGGAAAAATTCTCGCGCAACGACCCCGGCGCGCGTTTCAGCGCGGTCGATTTCTCCTGGCGCCTGCCCTATCTCCGCAAGTGGCTGACCTTCTATAACGATTCTGAAGTACACGATGACGTCTTCCCCATCACCGCGCCTCGCCACGCCGCCTTTCGTCCCGGCCTGTACCTATCCCATTTTCCTGGCGCGCCCAAGCTCGACTTGCGCGTCGAAGCTGTCTCCACCGATCCCGACAGCGGCCTTAGCAAAGGTGGCCAGGACATGTACATCGAGGTGGTGCAGAGGAATGGCTACACCAGCAATGGCTTGCTGATGGGGGATTGGATTGGGCGCGAAAACAAGGGAGGCCAGGCTTGGCTCACTTACCATCTCTCGCCCCGTGAATGGCTGCAGGTCTCTTACCGCGGTGACAAGGCCGCGAAGGATTTCATACCCGGCGGCACCACCCAGACCGACTTCAGCTTTGACCTGGTCAAGCGCCTTACTCCGGACGTTGAACTGAAGGCCAATGTGCAGTACGAACGCTGGCTGATTCCGCTTTACAAGCCGGGCCAGCAATCCGATACCAGCACCGCGTTCCAGCTCACCTGGTATCCGCGGATCGACCGGCGATTCTAGGGATCAGGGTGGGTGCGCGGCAATTTACATCCGAGCTGAAGAGTCTGCTGTGTTAAAAAGCCGGTACCCCAGCGGCTAAAGCCGTCATCAGCCGCGCGTTTGCGGCCCGACTAAAGTCGTGCCCTTACACAAAACATGAGTTTTCCGCAGCCTGTTGAACCGTGTCCTTCGTACGGCTCCTTTCGACAGTTCTGCACACACTCTAAGGGCTGGGTTTCGATCCGCATGATGTTGTGAGCGGTGGCGGCGCGGCACCATGCGCGCGCTACGATCCTGAATATGTGATGGGATGAGGCGAGTGCCGCGCCTGCGATCGGCCCTGCCGCGCCTTGGCAGAGCTTAGCAACCGTTACTGTTTTCATGTCAAGGAGTATCACTCAGCTAACAACAAAGGCGTCCTGGTTGTTGACCATGGTCGTGTTCGAGCCAGCTACATATCGATAGCCCGTGGTGTAGACAGAAGACTGAGGAGTCGGATTATTGGAGGTGGTACCGGGAGTAAATACGGTGACGCCGTTGCACGTAGCCTCGCAATTGACGTCCCTGCCCATGAGCGTGGTGGCCTTTCCTATTACCGCGGCCTGAAGGCAGGGCTGGGCAGAGGCGATGCCCTGCTTCAAGCCCAGTTGGCGATGCTTAAGGGCCGGGAGCATCCCTTCTATTGGGCCAGCTTCATCCAGGTAGGCGAATGGGCAAATCTAGAAGGAAAACGCTGATAGAACTTCTCGTTTCCACGCAAAGGACGTGCCCCACATCTCGCTCGTTTTTCGCGAGATGTGAGATACCACAGAACGATTGAGTGCGTCGGATGATTCGAGAGTTAGGGGGAAAGAGTAGTGGAATCCCACGTCTCGCGAAAAACGAGCGAGATGTGGGGC
>CAWCAZ010000002.1:0-136738 GCA_963793525.1 uncultured Acidobacteriaceae bacterium | reverse complement strand
CGTCTTCGACCTTGGCCGAGATAGCCTGAAAAATTCCCTTCACGTGCGGCCATGCTTCTTTATTTCCTCCGGGCATGATCGACGGGCCGAAGCGCGCGCCCTCTTCACCGCCCGAAACACCGGTCCCGATAAAAAGAATCCCTTTGGCTGCCAGATCTTTGGTGCGGCGAGTGGAGTCGGTATACAACGAGTTGCCGCCATCGATGACAATGTCACCCTTTTCCAGATAAGGAAGCACTTGCTCGATGGTCTGATCGACGACCTCGCCGGCCTTGACCATGATCATCACGCGCCGAGGCTTCTTCAATAGCCCACACATCTCCTCGATTGAGTGCGCACCCACGACCTGCGTCCCCGCAGCCTCGTTCTCGATAAAATCGTCCACCTTGGAGACAGTACGGTTGAAGACGGCGACCTTGTATCCATGGTCGTTCATATTCAACACCAGGTTTGGCCCATCACTGCCAGTCCGATCAATCCGATATCGCAATTTGCATCTGCCATGTTGCTCTTTCCCTTCTCATCCGCCCGGCCACGAGCATGTTGCACAAGATCCGGTCAGTTCTCGCTGATGATACCTGATCCGGGGGATGGGAGCAAGAGAGGGGATAACACTAAGCTCTTTGTCGGGTACAGATCTTTTTAATCGCATTTTCAATCGCTAGTCACCAGACACGGGAACGTGTCGGTTACCGTCGTTCACATAAGCGATTAGTCATCGCGCCCGCGATCCACACCATAGACAAAATCGCAACAAACTATTCTCTGGAGCGCCATCATGTTTAAAGAAGGAAGACCTCGTAAGGTATTCGTGAGTGCTGCCCGCAAGGGCGTCAACCTTTTTCTCCAAGCTCGTTTAATTTCAACTTCAACGAAAAGTGTTACCTACATGCCCGGTACCTTCTGTTACCGACATGCCAGTTCGCATCTCGCCGGTTACAATTTCTGCCTGGAGATAGAGTCGTTTTGAACTTCATGAAGCAATGGAGCGTCTACCTCGTTTTTCTGGCCCTTGCGCTTGCACCCTGGGCAGCTGCTCAACAGGTTAGCGAACGCGCGCCTGCAGACCTGGTGCTCACCGGCGATGTAAAGGGCGAGCAAAACCAAACCTACGTTGAAGTCCCCTTCACCGTGCCTGCGGGCGTCCATCGCATCAGCGTCGACTTTCAATACACGGGCAAGGATCAGCGTGCCGCTCTTGACCTCGGCATCGCCGACCCGGAGCGATTTCGTGGGGCAAGCGGCGGGAACAAGAGCCACTTCACCATCAGCGAGACAGACGCCACGCCGTCCTATCTTCCTGGGGCGATCCTCGCCGGGCAGTGGCGGCTGTGGATCTCCGTCCCCAACATGCGTCCAAACGTTGTCTCACACTACCGGGCCGAGATACGCTTCAACGCGCTCGCAGAAGATTCCAGCTTCACAGCGCAGCCGCTCGCAGTGGGAAGACGCTGGTATCGTGGCGATCTCCACATGCACACTGCGCATAGCGATGGCAGCTGCAAGAGCCAGAGCGGCCGCCAAGTCCCGCGTCCCCTCTTTCTCACAGTGCAGGCAGCGGCTACACGCAGTTTGGACTTTATCGCCATCACCGACCACAACACAGACTCCCACTATGATCAACTGCGCGAGCTGCAGCCATTCTTTGATCATCTCCTGTTGATTCCGGGGCGCGAGATGACCACGTTTCACGGGCACTTCAATGTTTTCGGCGTCACACAATTCATGGATTGGCGCATTGGCAAAGGTAGCCTCGATCTGAACGCAGTGCTGCGCGACGCACGCTCCAAGGGCGGCATTGCTTGGTCAACCACGCGGAGGCGCCTGGCGGAGAGGAATGCATGGGTTGCCGCTGGACGCCGGCTTCCGACACGAACATGGGCCTCTTCAGCGCAATGGAAGTGATCAACTACGGTGAGATCATGTTCTCCAGTGCGAAGTATTGGGACTCCCAATTGCGCGCTGGGCACCGCCTGGCGGCAATCGGAGGCAGCGACAATCACAATGCGACCACTCCTCCCGGAGAAGTGGGGGCCATCGGCTGGCCGACGACCGCGGTCGAAGCGGATGAACTGTCAGTACCGGCAATCCTCGATGGCATTCGAGCCGGGCGTACGTTCGTCGATTTGACTGCCTCTCGGGACAAGATGCTGGACTTCGCAGCCGACGCGGGTGGTGCTTCGGCAAAGATGGGTGGAACCCTCGACGCCGCGGCCGGAGCTACGATCTCCGTGCACATCCACACGATTGCAGCCAAGGGATCGACGGTTCACCTGTTACTCGACGGCGAGGAATCCATGGCCCCCTTGGCTGTAGAGGGAGTCGACTCCACGGTCACCGCCACGTTCCCTGCAACCGCCGGGCGGCATTGGCTGCGCCTGGAGGTGCGTGACTCGAGTGGCGCCGACGAGTTGATGAGCAGCCCGCTCTACATTAATTTTCCCCAGGAATAAAAGGATAACGATGCAAACGTTTGGGCTTTCGCGGATGATCAAGGTGCTGCTGGTGCTTGCGATTTGCTCGTCTTCGTTAGGCGCGCAGTCGGCTCCGGGATCGCGCACAGTGATGGATGCACATAACTGCTATCCCTACTTTGAATGGTGGGGCGACCGCATCGACCGCGCTCTTTCTGCAGGCACTCCTCTCGCCATTGAGCAGGATCTGGCCTGGCAT
This sequence comes from uncultured Acidobacteriaceae bacterium, assembly GCA_963793525.1. GTDB lineage: Bacteria > Acidobacteriota > Terriglobia > Terriglobales > Acidobacteriaceae > PALSA-350. The sequence continues at coordinate 134,065 of CAWCAZ010000002.1, read as the reverse complement.
ACCGACCCCAAAAGCGGGCGCAGCTGGTCCGTTGTGACCCATGGGGAGCCGACCTCCGGCGAAGAGCCGACGATGGATGAGTATTTCTTCAAGAGGGTTCGCCCCATTGTGGAGAAAGCGCTGCGCGATGGCAACCATGGCAATTGGCCGATCATAACCCTGAACCTGGATTTCAAAGACAACAAGCCGGAGCACCTGGCCGCCGTCTTGGCGCTGCTGCGGAAATATCAACCCTGGCTGACTACGTCAGTGAAAGGTGCGCGGGGAGAGGATGTGCAGCCGTTGGACGTGAAGCCGATTCTGGTACTGACAGGCGAAGCCGATGAGCAGCAAACCGTATTCTACGATCAACTGCAGGCCGGTGATCGTGTGTTGCTCTTCGGCGCGATTCATACCGAAGGAAAGGAAGCTTCCGCGGCGCCCGAGGTAATGGACCCGATGAAAGCCACGAACTACCGGCGTTGGTGGAACAATCCGTGGAAAGTGGTTGAAAGCGGTGGTCAGCCGAACGCTGGAGAGTGGACACCAGCGAAGATGAATCGGTTGCGCGCGCTGGTAGAGCGAGCCCACACAAACGGTCTTTGGATTCGCTTCTATACGCTGGACGGCGCCACCAAAGCACAACTCAGTTGCAACGGCTGGTTTCATGATTACAACTTTGGATCGCTGGCTGCGGCGCGTGTCCGCTGGCGCGCGGCCATCGCTGCGCACGTTGATTACCTCGCGTCGGACCAGTACGAACTCGTAGGGCGGGAGATTCACCAGGCAGTGCCGGCCAGCACGAAAAAGTGAATAACCGGATGCGGACGTTGAGTTAGCTGGACGCTGTCTTCAGTTCTGTCACCAATGAGCCTACTGGATTGGTCACGGCTTGCGCGGCAATCGTACCCAGCGATTCTCCGCGACGATACATCAGATATGCCGCGGTAGCTCCAGCAAGGAGCGTTCCCCAAAACAACAATCTCTTCATCTTGTGCCCCTTTACATGCACTTGCCTTCTAAGCGCACGTGCTTTCGGTGTATAGGATGCAGAAGTTTGGATCGTGAGCCTGGAGGCTCGCATAAAGTTCAAATGCGGCGGCGACGCAATCGCTCCCGCCTCTGGGGTAACGGTGACCAAACGGAAGCGCCCCGGTGCGGCGCTAGCTGATGGCCTTGTCTTTGATGTACCGCCAGCCAGTGATCCTAGGTTTTAGCATCTGGCGGGCGTCAGAGATCAGCTTAAGAAAATCACCCTCGAACCTTGCGCCAATAGCGTCCCTAACCTGTATAGGTGAATTCACCTTCGGATAAGTGCTTCGATCTGCGGGATTGAAATCGTGCCACTCGCCGATGTGTGCCATGCGCCATATTACGCCACGTATCGGTGGAGAGATTGGGGAAATTCATGTAACCGCCGGTGAAACTTGCGCTGAAACGTTCTAGAAATCTTAGGAGTAACTCCCTCCATGTCGGCATTTTACAAATTAAGAGTACCTTAATCGGTTCAAGTGACGACTCAAGCATTACTCGTAGCGGAGAGCCTTCTGGGGGTCCACCCTGGCAATTCGGCGTGCCGGCTATCCAGCAGGCGAGCAGCGCAACGGCTGCGAGAAAGAGCGGAACGGCCGTAAAAGTTAAAGGGTCATGGGGATGCACGCCGTAGAGAATACTCGTAGCGAATTTTGCCAGGGCCAGAGCGCACGGCAGGCCGAGCATGACGGCTATAGACGACAAAAGAAGGTGTTGACGAACAACAATCCGTTGCACCGCGCCGATCTGTGCTCCCAGAGCCAAGCGAATACCAATTTCTCGGGTGCGCCGGCTGACGGTATAGGCCATGATGCCGTAGAGCCCCACTACAGTGAGTAAAAGCCCCGTGATGCCAAAGACTCCGAAGAGCGTACCAGCCAATCTAGGCAAAACGAGTGCATCGCGAAGGTGTTCCTCCATGGTCTCTGCATTGAAGATCGCCATCGCGGGATCAAGAGTATGAATCTGATTACGCACCGCGGTTTCCATTGCCGCGGGGCTACCCTGGGTCTGCACCACAAGAGAGACTCCTCTGAAATCAGGATCCCGGCCGATGTCCTGAGCAAGTGACCGGTAGAGGATCGGCCGCAGGTCCTCGCCGAGAGTTCTTGATCGGCTGTTCTTCACCACGCCAACAATCTCATATGTCACTCCCGTACCCGTGACTCGTTGGCCGATTGCGTTTTTGTCGCCGAAGAATTGTTTGACGAATGTCTGGTTCACGATCGCAACTTTGGGTGCGTCTGCAGTCTCGTGAGCAAAGTCTCTCCCCGATACCTGGGCGATGCCCATCGTCTGGAAGAAGCCTGGGGTGATCATATATAGATCCACCACTCGGTCGGGTGTTGACTGGCGTTCGACGTGGAAGTCGTCCCATCTTCCGTCCATGGAGAGTGGCACGGGATCAACAAAGGCGACGGACATGACGCCCGGGAGGGAGCCGACACGTCGCCGCACCTCGTCTACAAACTGCGTCGTGCGCGCGGTGGAGTAGCCGTTCAGTTGCGGATCGATGTTCATCAACAAGATGCCGCGAGAACGAAAGCCAATCTCTATGTTTGAGGCACTCTGCAGACTGCGGAGAAATAGTGCCGTAGCACAAAGAAGAACGAGCGACAAAAAGACCTGCGAAAATACGAGCGCATTTCGTAAGCTCCAGCGGCGTTCTCTATAAGCAAAAGCTTCCTCGCCTTTTATTGCTTTGGCGATCACAGGCCGCGACGCTGCCCAAGCCGGGGCCACCCCGATGAGCAGCCCGGTACCTACGCTCAAGCCGAAGGTATAAGCCAGAACTTTCCAGTCGATCCCCACAGTAAGATCGATGGGCAATGGGATGGGGAGACGAAACGCGGAGAGCGCGGATGTTCCCCAGAGGCAAAGGCCAAGCCCGAAGACTCCCCCACCCAGTGCAAGCAGCGTGCTCTCCACGAGCATCTGTCTCATCAATTGGCTTCTCCGGGCGCCTAGCGAGAGGCGCACAGCCATCTCGTGCTGGCGCGCAAAAGCTTGCGCCATGAGCAAATTCACCACGTTCACGCAGGCAATGCAAAGGACGAAGAAGGCTACGACAGAGAGCGCGGAGAGGAAGCCGGCCAGGCCTGCCTTCTCGTCTGGAGGCAGAGATCCGGCAGCCTGCAACCGGAATCCGCGGTCCTTCTCGGTTTCCGGATAGGTCTGGGCAAGGCGCTGGGCGATTCCATTGAGCTCAGCCGCAGCCTGGATGCTGGTGACTCCTGGGGCAAGGCGGCCCGCCACTTCCAGCCAGGTGTTGGTTCGGGAGCGGTCACCCATTTTGGGCATCAAAAGCTCCTTGTTGCCAAGGGGCACCCAAAGATCGGAGGTGTAGATATCGAGTCCGCGAAAGGACGAGGGAGCTACGCCTATCACGGTGAAGGGATGGCCGGAGACATTAACAGCCTTACCGAGGATGCCGGGATCAGCGGCAAAACGGTTCGACCAGAGGTGGTAACTCAGAACGACGACAGGAAGATCTTCCTCGTCGTGGTGAAACCCTCGGCCAAGGTCCATTTGAATTTCGTTGACATCGAAGTAATTGAACTCTGCCAATGCGCCCCAGACGCGCACCGGCTCAGAGGAGCCGCCGATAGAGGTTGGCATGGAGGGATAAAAGGCGGTAAGACCGGAAAATGAACGCGCCTGATCGCGCAGATCGTTGAACAGCGGCCAGGACAGATTGTTACCACAGCAGTCACCGTGCCTGGTCGTGAACAGGCTCACCAGCGTGGCGGGTTCTCCCACCGCGGGGGGACGCAGGAGAAAACTGCTGACGATGGAAAAGATGGTTGCGTTGGCGCCGATCCCTAGTCCGATGGACACAATCACCGCGAAAAAGAATGAGGGTGACTTGGAAAACCGCCGAAACGCCAATTGAATGTCCTGCATGATCCCTCCTGGTGCTCTTCTCAGAAGAGCGTGTACGCGGCCAAACTAGGTCCGCTACAAACTCACACTTCTAAACGCGAAAATGGACTCTTTGGTTCCACAGGCAAAGAAATATCCCGAAGTGGACAGTCCATTTCAGAGGGAGAGATACCCCAGGATTGCATCCTGGGCATTCTCAGTCGTCCCTTCGGGACTGGCTCCTTCGCACTCATTTGAACCCAGGACTACGTCCTATATTACGTCCTAGGCTACTTTCAGCCAGAGCTGTCTAAATGAGCGCGCAAATGGCACTCTGGACGGCGCAACTTACTGAATGCGTGGAAGAGGACGTGGACAAGCGAAATGGAGTTGGTTGCGGTGGCAGTGGTTGCGTCCATCACCTTGGCATTCGTGGAGGGGATGGACAGCCGCAGGGAGTTGTTAGGGGGAAGGGCGCACAGCAGGTCCCTCGGCTACCTCCGGATTTCCTGTCAGGCTTCGTGGTGTCGATAAATCCCGTGCGGCTTTCTCTACCGAAAGCCGCATACGTGGCCGTTGACTAGCCCCGTGTAGTAGGAAATCCGGAGTACGCTCGGGATGACAAAGTTGAGGGTGGTGGCGCTACTTGACATGGTTGGAGGTGGATGGACAGAGTCGAAAAAGGCTAATTTGTACAAGATTGACTCTCAGCCGTCCCTACGGGACTAAATTTGGAGAGGGTAGTTCTCATGCGAGATTCTAAAGGGCCCTAAAGGTATTGCTTTCCTGCCGAGTGCAGAGTCTTCCGCCGTTTAAGCCGGGCCGCCCATGAGCCGCGGTCTGGTGTTTTGCGTCAGGGCACGACTTTGTATCTTGCAGAAACTCAATGCTTTGTGTCAGGGAGCGACTTTAGTCGGGCCGTGAACGTTGGAAAACGTCGGGCTTTAGCCCGTGGGTATGGCTTTTTTGAGGGTAGGGGTTCAGTAAGGGCGGCTGACCGCAGAGCGCTATCCGAAAACGGACAGTCAATCGCGATTCCCACATCAGAATTGACAAAGCACACGAGAAGGCGCAGTCTTCCATAGACAGCTATAGGAGATTCTGGATGGTCAGGGCAAAGAGCGACAATCTGCAGGGCGCCCTGGATCTGCTGGTGCTGAAAGCGCTGGAGGAAGGCCCCATGCATGGCTGGGGAATCACTCTGCACATAGAGCGTGTCTCGGATGAAGTTCTGCGTGTGGAGGAGGGCTCCCTCTATCCAGCGCTTCATCGCATGGAGCAGGAGCGCTGGATCTCCGCTGAATGGGGCCGCAGCGAGAACAACCGCCGCGCCCGTTTCTACCGCCTCACCAGTTCAGGGCGGAGGCGGTTAGACGCCGAACGCGAACACTGGCGGAAGATTACCAACGCGATTGCCCTTGTGCTGGAGTTCAGCAAGGCAGCTGTCTAGAGGGTTTGCTATGGCATGGATCCGCCGCTTGCGTGCGCTCTTTCGGAAAGAAGAGCTAGATCGTGATTTCGAAGAAGAGCTGCAGTTTCACCTTTCGATGCGCGAGCAGCGGAATGTTGAACAGGGCATGCCGCATGGCTGAAGCGCGACGCTCCGCGCGGGTTCGTTTTGGCAATCCGGCAGTATGGCTGGAGCAAATGCGCGAGATCGACCTGATGACCTTTCCGCAAACCGTGATGCAGGATCTGCGCTTCGCCTGCCGGATGCTGCTCCGCAATGCCGGATTCACGGCGGTCGCAGTGTTTGCTCTCGCGGTTGGTATTGGCCTGAACACCGCGACTTTCACCGCATACCGGGCTTTTTTCGAGCGCAAGCTCGATGCTCATGATCCCGCGTCGATGGTCAATCTAGCGCTCATTGAACATACGGGCGCGACCGAACCTTCATTCAGCTACCCCGATTATGAGATATACCGGGACCATGTTCGTTCGTTTAGCGGCGTTATTGCCGCCAGCCAGCCCCAGTACCTTACTGTCTCAGTGCCGGGCGGCGTTGCTCTTCATCACAGTGATGGAGGTGGCTCGCTGATCGGAAAGCTTCTTCTACTGCTGCCTCAGATCGGCAACAGCGAAACCGCAATGACACTGGTGGTCTCAGAAAACTACTTCTCAGTTCTGGGAGTGGAGGCTTTACGCGGGCGAACGTTCGGTTCAGCAGACAAGGCGGAACTGGCTGCCTCGCCCTCGGTCCTCATCAGCGAGAACTACTGGCAAAAGCGATTTGGGGGGGATCCCGCCATTCTGGGCAAAACAGTCCGGCTCAATGGCGCGGCGTTCACGATTATCGGCGTGACGCCTCACAACTTTGTGGGAACTTTCATAGCAGCGCCCGACTTCTGGCTTCCGATTAGCCTTGAACCCCTTGTTCATCCTGGCGATAACTGGTTGTGGGCGCGCGAAGAGGGCTGCTGCCATCTTTTCGCCCGTCTCGCTCCCGGCGCCCGCATGCGCGAAGCGCAGGCAGAAATGTCGCTGGTCGCCGATCACCTCCGCACTCTTCACCATCCTGGTTCCGACCTCGCCCAGCCGTTGAGCGCAATGGTCTGGCCCGGCTCGCCCTTCACGATTCCCATTGAGCAGAACCGTGGAGTGAGGACAAGCCTTTTGTTCGTCATGGCCGCCGTTGGAATGGTGCTGGTGGTCGCCTGCGCCAATGTTGCCAGCCTGCAACTGGCCCGCGCTGCCTCACGCCAGAATGAACTTTCCATGCGCCTCTCCCTTGGCGCCAGCCGGACGCGCCTGGTTCGCCAATTGCTCACGGAGAGCTCCCTGCTGGGGCTGATTGCAGGAGTCTTCGCGTTCTTATTCAGCTGGGCGTTCCTCCAGGCGGCGGTGGTAATGATCGCGGATGCCTTCCCCGATCAGTACGGCACGGTTATTTTTCACGTCACTCCCGACCTCAGGATATTTTCATTCGTATTCCTCATTTCCGTCTTCGCCGGCATTCTTTTTGGGCTCGCGCCTGCATGGGAAAGTTCTGGCTGGGCCGTTTCCTCTGCGCTTAAGGCGAATGCCGCCACCTCGCCTATCCGCAGCCGCCGTCTGCGCAACTTCCTCATCGCCACCCAGGTCGCCGTTTCTGCCGTGCTGGTCATTGCTGGCAGCACACTCATCCACAGTGCCATTCGTGCGCTCTGGATGGACACCGGCTATGACGATGCGCATGTCATGGATCTTGGCCTGCAATTTCCCGAAAGCGCAGAGTATACGCCGGATCACAAGGATGCTCTGGTCCGCGATCTCCGCACCCGCCTTGCCGCGTTGCCCGGCGTGACGGATGTGACTACGGCGCGCGCGCCAGACGACGGCGGGCTTCGTTCTGCCGCGGTCTCGCTGAACGGCGAGGCGCCCTCGTCCCGGAACATGAAGGCGTATCTCTACTACACATGGATTCAGCCCAACTATTTCCACGCTCTCGGGATTCCGCTGCTTCTCGGGCACGGCTTCACCGCTGAGGCCAGCCAGGCGGAACCGTCCATCGTTGTAAGTGAGTCGGCGGCCAATCAGTTATGGCCCGGAGAAAATCCCGTTGGCCATACTCTTCGGCTTGGCACCGGCGGCCTCGTTCATGGCATCGGCGAACCCCTGCCGGATGGCCTCGCCTGGCGCGTCATCGGCGTCGCTCGCGATACGCGGGGCGTCCTGCTCGATGGCAGCGACTCGGCGCAGATTTATCTTCCACTCTCCGATCGGTATCTACAGAATTATCCGATCCTGGTGCGCACCCGTTCCGACCCGGCGCAGTTGGTCAGCGCTCTTGGTCCGGTGATGGCCTCTGTGGATCCTAACCTCGCCGCGCGGTTCGCCACGTTGGAACAGATGCTGCGCGCAACAGAACCTTTTCTCGCCTCTACGTTGGCGGCGGCCATCGCTACCACCACCGGCGGCCTGGGGCTGTTGCTGGCCGCGATCGGCATTTACGGCACGGTCAGCTACATTGTCGTCCTGCGCACGCGCGAAGTCGGCATCCGCGTGGCCCTGGGCGCAAAGAAGCGTGACATTCTGGCTCTCATCCTGAGTGAAAGCACCCGTCCGGTATTTGCAGGCCTGTCCGCTGGGGTGGTGCTTGCCTGCGGTGTAGCGTACCTGCTCCGCCACGTTCTGTACGGGATCCACACCATCGACGGGATCTCGTTTGGGGGAGTTTCGCTCCTATTCGTAGCAGTCGCCCTCCTGGCCGCCCTCGTCCCTTCGCAGCGGGCTCTGCGCGTCGAACCGACTGTAGCTCTCCGGTGCGAATGAGCGGCAGGCGCTTTCTGCGGTCAGTCCCAAGCGACACAATTTGGAGGAAAGATCGGTGAAACTGTAGACTCAGGCAGTGACTGATCTGTTCTGAACAGACGAGTTATCGAAGGGCCTATAGCTCAATTGGTTAGAGCAGCGGACTCATAATCCGTTGGTTCCAGGTTCAAGTCCTGGTGGGCCCACCACCAAAACCCAATAATCTATTGGCCTTTATCCCTGGATCTTCGGACTGGCCTGAGCAGTCCCGGGCGCAGATCGGGAGCGTATGCCTTCGAAGGCATCTTTCTGCGCCGCTTCCTTGAGGTGCCCGTCCCCCCAGCGCCCCTTTTCGCATCGCCAGCCCAACGCGTCACCAGCTCCGCGCGGTTGTCCGGCACGTACCCCGGCCTTCCGTGCGACGGTCTCAGATTCGCTAGGCTAGTCGCTCCTTGGCCTCCCTGGCGACGGCTACTCTTAAGTACTCCACCGACCTTGAGCAGTGCGACTGCTTCGATCCGGTAGAACTTGTAGCAACAACGAAGGGACTCAGCCAGGTCCGGAGCCGGGCAAACGAATCGTGCCGGACGAGGCGATGACTACGCGTTAATCAAGCTTTCTCCGCACTTGAGTCCTCAACCATGGGCCCGCTGAGATAAGTGTTAAGGAGGAGTTCGAAAACAGGAGAGGATCCAAGCCGCGCTGCATGCGCTCGATGAGCTTGTCTGCAACAGCAGCAGCACTTACGTAATAGATGTCGTCCGTTGACGCCTTTTGGGTTTTCACTGATTCTTTCATGCTCGAAGCCTTTTAGCCTTTCCCCGATGCTCTCCCGTACTCCAGCTCGAGGACTGGGAAACTTCTGTTTAGTTTTTCGGCATCCGCGGGAGTCCGCTATCATAGCCGTATAGTTGCAACCGAGCAACTTAAGGGGTGTATGAGGCTGCGCTTTACGTAGTTCACGGAAAACGATTTCGCCCCAGGCGAATCAACCGCAAAAGAGATGGCGGCGAAAGTGACCACGCTGTTTTCATCGATATTCCATTGCTCGTAACGCTGCAGTGTTCCCCGCGCCTGCGGCACAGCCTTCATAAAGGTATAAATTGGCGAAGATCCGCACCACTTCAGGTCGTCTTGATTTCTCTTGATCAGATCCCAAAAACCTCGCGCATCCGATGCATTCACTCGCTCGATGCGAAGCTTATCCTGTTCCTTCACCACGTTCATCTGGTCCTGGTTCGCGTGGGCCGCACACTTATCCCCGAATCGCATACCCATATGGGCCATATCGACACCCAGCACCCAGAACAGACGATCTTTCTCTCGCTCAGCAATCTCGCCCAGCGCCCCAAGAAAGCGCTTGACATGCTCGTCATCTTCCGGAAATCCGCCTGCACGCATACTTCTTCCAAATGGTCCGCACAGAAGCGGAAGTATGCGCACGTCCGCTCCGTAAATAGCCTGCAGAAAGATCACCTGAAATTCGATCGAATGCTCGACCGCATAGCAATAGTCCTCCGGCACCGCTGCTGGTTGAGCTTCTAACTCAGCCACAAGGGTCTCGATCGATTCTCGTTCTTCCAAATGGGGTTTCGAAGGGCTTTCGCGTTAAGCCAAACTTGTCGGGTTGTCCATAGTGGGAAGTTCCCAGAACCACGAATGTGCGGTCCTGTAAATCAGGGGTTAATTCTTTGTAGGCAGCCCGGTAGCTTTGCCAACCGCATTGCGGACTGACATGCGGCGCTGCTATCCCCATCACGCCCTGCTGGGCAGGAACCGCTCCCTCAAGATACTGCTGCATCAGGTTCCGCAGGGGCCCGATTTCTCCGGGATATGCGGATCCCGCATGAGCCGCCTGCCGCACCGGGCTTTCGGCGAAGGCCGAAATGCGTCCATGCTTAAGCTTCGCGTAGATTTCGTCCTGAAGGAAGCCCGCTTGACTCAGTTCCTTGAGCAATTGTCCAACCGCATTGCCGATTTCAAGGTTTCCCAGAGAGCGGGCAAGAACTGCCTGCAAGTCCAGGTTTGTTTGCCTCCCATCGAAGAACAGAAGACCCGGTATCAAGGATGGAGGAATAATCAGCGTGGCGTCCGAATATCGAAAGCGGTCGCGAATCAACAGCCCTGGCCGGTCCGATATCGGTGAGGGCATCATATCCAGGTCCGTTCGTAGCGTAGGCAGGATCATCTTTGGACAAACAGCATCATTATCCAGTAACCGTTCTGAAAACATCATCGTCCTCCGAGCCAAAAGCACTAACCCCCCAGGATGTACGTGATTCGTACTGACGCGAACAAACAGATAATGACCTGTTTCGCAGCAGTACCGTTTCCTCAAGGTCTTGAGTTTCAATGCACACGCCAGGCTGTGGCGCCAAATGGCCCGCAGCGAGAGACGGTTCAGCGACTTGCCAAGGTAGGCTCTGATTCCGACGGTGAGACAGACGCCTCTGAGACGGTTAAGGCCGAGAACGGCCATGGCCTGCAGGATGCTGGTGACGGGCACGCGGGGGGCATACAAGGCAGAATTTGCAACCGTGAGTACTTCGCTGGCAAACGAAGGATCAAAAGAGATGAGGTCTCCGAGTTGACGTATCGATACATCTTCGTTGTTCGTCACTTGAAGAACGCGGATGGCAATTTTAGGAAAGGCGGGAATTCGCAGATGGGCCCAGGGAATCTTGGCGGCCTGGTCACTCTGTCCACTCATCTGCACAGTCTGGGCATTCCCTTCCTGAACAGTGTTCGATATTCGGACGGAAGATCAGGACGAGTTTGTCAATTCTGCATCCCTGAGATCGATATCGGCTGGCGCATCCATCGTCTTCAGGACACTCGGTTCCTCTAAGTGCCAAGGCCGGTAGGGCCGACCACTAGACGTGCCTGCCCCGGCGTGTGGGAGTCCGCCCGGAAGAATCTGTTTGAGGACTCACCGATCCTGAAAGACTGGCTGACGTTTAGCGGTCGGCGCCGCCTGGCCTGGCCTTGGAGCTTCGAGGAACCCGAGGTGCCTCCGATTCTCACGGGATACTAGATACCCCCGCGCAGGGCCCTGAGCGGGGTATGGACCAGAATGGCTATATCCATAAAGAAGGTGCGGTTCTGAATATAGTTCAGGTCGTGCTGGATGTTCTCGTGGATCGGAAAGGCCCGGTCGGCGCTCAGTTGCCATAGGCCGGTGATCCCAGGAATCACCTGAAGCCGTTGCCGCTGCCGGGAGTTATAGCAGTGCACGATGAAGGGCATCTCCGGCCGCGGGCCAACCAGCGACATATCCCCCCGGAAGACGTTGATCAACTGCGGCAATTCGTCCAGACTGGTCCGCCTGAGGAACCTTCCAATCGGAGTAATTCGGGTATCGCACGATCGGGTGGGAGAAAAATCATATCTCGGCGCAGTCGTATGCATGGAGCGAAATTTGTACATGTCGAAGAACTCTCCCTTGCGGCCTACCCTTTTCTGAACGAACAATATGGGCCCAGAGGAGTCCAGCCATATCAGTACCGCAATGAGAAAACATAGAGGAGCCAACAGCAGGAGAAGAAGAGACGACACGATCAAGTCTGAAGTTCGCTTAGCAACTGCATAGTGCAAGGGTGCGATCGAGTCGACCGCGGAAGCAAGCTGCAGGCCGCCCCGGCCGATCGATTCCAATCGTGACCGTTCTTCGAGCCCGGGATCGACAACAAGCGCGATCTCCGATCCAGCCTGCTTCGCGGTCTGGGCGGCTGCGGTCAGCTTTTCCGGGGAGAGGTTGGAGACGGCTACAACCAGCAGCTTGCATCGGCAGGCCTTCAGCAGCGCCGCGGTCAGAGGCCCACTTTTCACCGTAACCGAAAGAGAGCGGCGGTAGCCCATCTCGAAGAGGCGCTCTCCACTCGGTGTGAGATCATCAGCGATCAAGGCAACGGGACGTAGTCCCAACCGGGGCGAATAAAGCAGGCTCGACACCATGCGCCTTCGCAGCGTCACCTGCTCCATAAACGACTACGCGGTCGACTCCGTACTCTCTGGCGTACAGTATCCGCATGATCGCGAAGAGTATCTGCTTCTCAAAGATCAGCAGCAGAGGAAGCAGGATAAAAGCGATAAGGAATGCCCCGTGGGGAATGTTCAGATGTAAAAGGAAGCTGCAAAGCAGCAGGAGCAGCAGCGCCTGAGCGGGAATCCGAAGTGCGCGTTCCGTCATTCGAATCTGGAGCAGGCTGCCGCCTCCGCGATAAGCGCCATCTCTTTGCAAGCAGAAGCACGATCATCAGACCAGCCAGGATGCTGACCGAATATTGTGCCTGCCGGCTCATGTGCAGCGATGGGTAAAGTAAACCGACCGCAAATGACTCCGCCGGCGCAGGTGAGAAAATCTGCCAACACCTCGGAGACGGTCATCACTTTCCGGAACAGAGCTCTGGAAATATCTGCCTTTCCCCGCGGGAGGCGGCGAGAATCTCCGTGGAAACGCCCGATGCGAAAGCCCCAGATGCGAAAGATTCAGGTGCAGCCATGTTCACCCTTCCATGCGGAAGCCCTGTGCGGTGTTCAGTGCTCTCATAGCGATTGCCTTTCTGTGGTTGCCGCGTGGAGAGAAGCGGAGAACCTGGCGTTGTGAGGCGATACAGCGGACGCGATGAGCCCGCGATACAGGCCCAGGTACTGGTTGGCCAGAAGCGAAGACGAAAACTGCGGCAGAGAGATCGGCGGCTTCGCCGGTTGCTGAAGCGTGGCGACAATCGCTTCTGCGAGCGCATCTCTCTGCCGTCTTCGCGTAAGGCTACGAAGCGGCAGTGATCGCCACCCACTTCGCGAAAGGCGGGTATGTCCGAGCAGACAACCCGGCAGCCGGCGAGTAGCGCCTCCGCGACTGGCAGACCAAAGCCCTCGGTTATAGAGGGAGTGACCAGCGCTTCGCATCGCCCGTAGCACCACTGCAACTCGGGCTCCGATAGCCCTTCGAGAAAGTGAACCCTCCCGTCCAGGCGGAGATCCGACACCACGCGATGGATACGGCGGCTCTCCGGCCCGCCAATGCCGATGACCAGGAGCTTGGTCTTGCTATCGATCTGCTCTGCGCTGCAACAAGCGATCGAAAGTCCGCAGCAGCAGAGGAATGTTCTTGTTGCGGCGGTGCTGCGCAACACAAAGCAGGAATGGCTCGCCCTGCCAGCCAGGGATCGGCGACTCGATGGCACAGAGCGGCTCCGCCTCGACGCAGTTGTAGATGCGGATGGCTTTTCGCGAGGTGGCAGCCGGCGCATACCGCCTTAACAGAACTTCTGTAATTTCCGAAACGCAGGCAATCGCATCGACATTGCGGAGGCATTGCTGCAGAACCAACCGATTGAAGATACATTTTGGCAAGCCAAAGTTCTGCGGAATCTCATAGGGGTATAAGTCATGCAGCGTCACTACCGTTGGACATGCAAACGATGGGCCATCTACGGGCATGGGGAAGGTGAGATGGACAATGTCAGCCCGCAGGCGAGCAGCCAGTGCGGGCAGCTCCCGGTAGTACCACAGATTCCGGCTGAGTGAGCTTGGCTCCATCTCGGCGATGTGAACCGTGAGCCGGGGATCGGGATCAAAGCCCGCGTCCTCGACCAGCGCGCGCTGCCATGGCGCAACCACAAGATGCACTGCGGAAATCTCCTGCAATTGCAAGAGGCATCGCACGACATTAAAGGCGTGGCGCTGCAACCCGGAGATTTGCGAGGAGAAAGAAGCGGCCGCGATGAGAATCTTCATAGTTTCGATACCTCCTGAATCTGGTTAAGGGTGGCAACGGCGTAGACAGAGCGCGCGGGCGGATATGCCAAGGGGCCAGCAGCACTGGCGTTCGTGAGGTGCTTTCTCATGCGACACCCCGGCGCACGACGATCGAGCGTGTTCGCCTGCGCACTGCCAGGAGGACTTCGGCCGCAAACATTTTTCCTGGATTGTCGCTGATCGATCTTCGACCAGTAATCCCGTATGAGGATCAGAGCCGCCGTAGCGGCAAAGACAAAGAACGTCAACGCCAGAGTGAGTAACAATCGAGGAGGAAACGACTTCTTCTCGGGTATTCCGGGAGAGTCGATCACACTGACCACCGGAACATCCTTGGCCTCCTCGACCCGGGCCATCTCGTACTGCTGCGTGAGCAGCTCATAGACCGTCTCCTGCACACGCACCTGGCGGTAAAGATCGGCATACGGAACCGCAAGCCGGGGAAGTTGCCTTAACGGCGGATAGAGCTCGCCTTTATCCTCGGCGTCTGATTTCGCACCACCGCCGCCAACGGCGCCGGGAACCAGAGGCGCAGACGAACCCGTCATTTTTTCCAGGTCGTGTTGCAGACTCGCAATGCGCGCTTCTGTCTCGCGGACGCGGACATTTCCGTCACCATAGATTTGGCGCAAGCGATTCAAGCCCGGACTGTGCGACCAGCAGTCTCTCCCTGCACGCGCGCGCCCGCATCGACCATGGCATGGGTCTGCTCCTTGATATCGATGGTGCTGTTCTTGCTGGAGAATTCGCTCAGCTCAAGTTGTGCGCGTTCCAGGTCCGCCGCGACTGAATGCAGGCGTCCTCTCGATGAAGACGCGCTCCCGGTGAGCGGAGGAGGTGCTGGTCTGCGTAACCAGCTTGTTCAGTTCGTCAAGGTATGCCTGGGCCATATCGCGAGCCCGCACAGGATCTTCATCCTCTACCTCAACCGTGATGACGCCGCTCTTCTTGTCTTCCGTGATGGTCGTAAGGTGGGCAAGGTGCTTGGCCGTATCGACACGATAGCGGTTGCGATACAGGTGTTGCAGCTGGAAGCGGTCGATGAGATGGCCACTTACGGTTCCACTGTGCAGCAGGTTGATAAAGAGTGCGGTCGAGGTGTGTGTGCCCAGCAAACCGCTGGCCAGGCTGCCCAAGCCACCCAGCGATGAGGAATGGGCCAGCGCGGCGAGCATCATCGCTCCCGAACTCTGTTGATCGGGCGGCATGATGCTCCCGCTGGACTTGTAGCGTTTTGGAATCAGGAACGCGAGGCTGAGGCTCACCAGGAACGCGATCATGGTTACGCGCGCGAGCAGGCGGCGATGTTTCCAAAGCAGCGAGGCACGGACAGCCCAGTGCTCCGGCGTTTGCTCATCGCGCTCGAGGGCAGTGACGATGGATGCCGGGATCATGGTGGTGAAATTGTGTGGATTCGACATGTTGCCTACAGGGACTGCCACCGAGGCAGTGATGGCGATGGACGAGGCAAGCTGCGCCGTGGTTAACAGATTTTTCCATAGCAGCGAGGCGCCGATGATTTTCTGAGGAACCACGACCACGTCGCCCGGATTGAGTTTGGTGGAAAGCACGTTGGCGTCGAACCACTCTCCCGATCGACGGCCGATCACCGAGCCATTGGCGCGAATGATAAAGATCTCTTTGCGATTTGCAGTTGAGTTTGTTCCTCCCGCATGACTCAGGTACCAGCCCGCACTCTGGCCTGGCGCAAAGGTGAGGGCGGTCGCGTTGTAGACCTGCCCGGTCACGAGGACAAATCCAGGCTGTTTGGGAATCGTGAGCACGTCGCCGCGGCGCAGTTCGATATCCGCTGGTGTATTGGCCCAGCTGTCGATATCGGCGGTTATGTGGATCACCATGCGGCCGGTTGGCGGATGGCTCTTCAGGTCTTGCAACACCTCCTGCTGCTGGGCCTTGATCAGCTGCAACGTTGCGGCACCGTCACCGCTCGCCAGGTTGGGCGAAAGGCGCGCAGCCGCCGAGTTGGTCTCGATCTGGCGAATGAGTTCCTCGCGGCTCTTCTGCTCGAGCTCGCGCACCTGTTCCCGAACCAGCACCGCGCCCATGGGATAAGCCGCGGAAAGAAAACCTCCAGCCCTGCGCAAAACAGAGCTGAGGCGTTCGCCATCATGAAAGCCGTAGTTCCCGGGAAATTTGACCTGGCCGTCGATGGTTATCGACTCGCCTATATCGTTCCATCCGGTGATCTGATGAATGGTCAGGATGTCGCCCGGCTTGAGCAGAAGGTCCGCATTCGGGTCCCTTCCGGCGACAGCCTCGCCAATAGGCACCATGGCAACACTCTCAACGATCCGATTGCCGTTGGTCACGTCATAGCTCGTCAGGTCGGCTTTTTCGAGCAGTGCATCGCGTTTGAATCCTCCCGCCATGCGCACCAACTGGGCGGCAGTCATGCCTTTTGACAGCGGATATGCGCCAGGACGCAGTACCTCGCCGAGAATCGTGACTTTGGGCGCATCCACTTCGTAGCGCCCGAAAATGCGAATGGTATCGAATGGCTGAAGCGCGACGTTCCCATTCCCGATCAACACGTCGGGCACGTCAAAGTCGATGGTCTCGGCGTGAAGATCCGGGGGTACCAGACGGATAATCTCTCCATGCGCGGCGGGCTCGGGTAGCATGTCCCGATAGCTGTGCAGCACATCGCCGAGGCGCATGCCATCCGTGTAGGGCAAGCGGCCGGGACGCGCGACATGGCCCTCCAGATAAACGACCCGCTCGCTATAGGGCAGGATCGGTTCAACGCGAACGCGATCCCCATCCTGCACCTGAAACGCATCGATGGCCTGGCGATCAGCCTGTGGGCCTTGTCTGCCGGCAAGATTCAGCGTGACCGTCTCGCGTTGGCGGTTGGAATCGATGCGCTCGACGGTGATGTGGCCGAGCGAAGCAGCAACCGTATAAGCCACCAGCATCATTGAGGAGCGCAGCCAACGAGGTCTCGCCGGCTTTCACCTCGTAGATCGCCGGACGCTTGACCGCACCGTACACCGCGACCTGAGGACCGGCAGGCGGGACCAGCAGCGTGTCTCCGCTTTCAAAGCGGGAACTTCCGTTGCGAACTCCATGCAGCAGGAAGTCGTAAAGATCGACCTCCTCCACCAGCTGCTGCCCGCGGAAGTGACGCACTGTGCGCAGCGAACCTGCCGCTGTAGGACCACCAGCGGCGTACAGCGCGCTCAGCGGAGTTGCCAGCGAACTGATGTCGTAGCCGCCGGGACGCTGCACGTCGCCGACTACGTATACACGCACCGATCGCAGGTGCGAGACGGTAACTACGGCCTGCGCATTGCGATATTGCTGTTTGAGCGCGCTTACGATCAGGCTCTGTGCCCGCTCCAGAGTAAGACCCGCAACCTGAACGGAACCCGCTTCGGGCAGCAGGACACGGCCGCTACGGTCGACCATGCGGGTAACACTCACGGTCACGCTGCCCCACATGTCGATGGTGAGGGTGTCCCCTGGACCGACCACATAGTCCGGCCCGAGAGGTACGTCCAGCGGAGTGTCGCGCGGCGACACTCCGCGCGCGGTAACCAGATCGCGGCTCAAGAATACTTCCGAGCCGAAGCGTTTGAGGCGTGCAGTCTGGTCGGGAATTTGCGTATAAAGATCACGCATCGATCGCAGGTTGTAGGGTGCGGGCAGGCGGAGCACCTTCGGCGGATCGGTCGATGAGTTTACCTCTTCGTCGATCTCTTTTCCTCTGCAGGGTTCTGGCGCTGGCCGGCGGAGTTCATCGACCGGGTCGTTGTTGCCGGCAGACCGCTCGACTCCAGACGCGACTGCCCCGTGTCGAGGCCCGGATTCAGGCCGGACTCCGCCGGGAGCCTTGGTGTATTCATGGCGCCAGTCTGCTGGAGAGCGCGCTGCGCCGTGCCAGTCTCGTCGCTCGCACCACTGACGCCGGATGCCGCGGTCTGGAGATCGTCGTCGGAGACGTATCCACGCGCGCGGAGAAAGCTGGTGATGTTTGCACGCAGGCCGGCGTTGCCGGCAATCTGGTCATAAAGCATCTCGTCAGAAATCTCGTTGGCATCGATCTGCATGCCCTGCTCCTGCATGCGATCAGCCACTTGGGATTTAAGCTCCAGCACCAGGTCAGGGTTCTGCTGCAGAATGTCGATGATCTGGCTGGAGGAGAGACTGAACGACGGCGTCAAATTGCCGGCATTTGAAGAGCTGTTGGAGTCGGCATATTTGTCGCTGCCGGCAGTCGGTGTGGTCAGCTGCGCTGCTGTCCGCGCTCGCTGTGGGCTGCGTCGTGCTCTGCGGCGGAACAGGCGAAAGCGGTGTTTGCCCGTTTGCGGTGATCCCGCCGGCGAATAACAACGTCAACACCGATGCCGAAACGAAGACCGCAATTTGTGATATGCGGGCTCCGGGGGCGCCCAGCCGCGAAGGGTGGCTGGGGGTCACGTTAACTGCATCGGCGACAGTGGAAAATTGCGGCATGGCTATTTCTTTCTACAACTTGAACCTAAGGAACCTGGCCCGCAGGTGTGTCATGGGTTCGTCAGTGAATTGTCATTCCTTTGTTGTTCGCCTAAAAGCCGGGCCATCAGGAATGGTTGGTTGAAGAGCGGGGAGTACTGAGCGGCGGATACTTCGGCCGCGCGAGTTCATGTGCTGCCGCCAACGATGTAACTCCCACATATAGCGAGCTCCCTCCACGACGTGAAAGCGCAGGCGGAAACAAACGTAACGCAACTGCCCCCGGTATCGGCGGAGGCGCACGGGAAAGGTATCGTTCGCACTTGCGGGCGAGATAGTCGGCGGCAAGCGCAGAGGCAAGAGCGCCCGTCGCAGCGTACGCTTCGCCGGAATGCCTACGGGTACAAGCTCCCTTTGCAGCAGCAGGTATAGCTTGCTGCCGGGAAAGCTGGCGAAAACAGAGCGGGAGCCATACAGTTCTACCCAAAGCCGCGCGGAATCGGGAAGACGGTCGACGGTCCAACGGGTAAGCGACGCTGGAGCAAAATCCCCCATCACGTGAGTGATCAACAGCGTTACCACACCAAGCGCCAGGCTCGCCCTCGGATTGTCTTCGGCAAGGGACTGAAGTTCGCGCCAAAAAGCATCATCTTCGAGGTAAGCGAGTACATGGCGGCGAAACTCGAGCAAATGCGCAGTGCGTGAAAAGTCACTGCACACATGCTTAAACACGTGCAGTCCCTGTCCCAGAAGAAGGTCGGCCGGTGAAAGCGCCGGCATACAGATGCCGTGGAAACGACGCTTCACGGTGCGAGCCAGCAATGAAGAGCCATCGCTGGTGTTGGTCTCCACGTGCAACTCGACGCAACGGTGAGGCACATTCTTGTACAGATCTTTCAGGGAAGTTTGAGGGATGTAGTCGGTTTTGAACTCCCAACTTCTGCCGCTGACCAGGTGCAGGCGATAGCCTCTGCGCTCAAGCATCTGCCGCGCTTGGGAAAGGCTGTTCTCCGCTACCAGAAAATCGAGGTCCAGCTGCGATCGCAACTGCAGCTTTGGTACCGAATGCGGCCAGAACGAAAATCCCTTCAGAATGGCATAGGAAAGGTTGGCGTTCTGAAACTCCCGCTGGATCTCGATCGATTCGTCGACCATGCCCGCGGAGCCGCTCAGTGTTGTCGATCAAATTCTGCTGCAGGCGAGCCATCACCGCTCGGGGCAAAAGGTCGTTGAGTTGCAACTCAAGCACTCGATCGAGAAAATACAACGCCAGACCACTGGTATCCAGCCAGTGCAATAGTTGTTGCCATTCATGGTCCGACAGGTGCCACAGCCGCGCGTACTGCTCGGGCAAAGGGTCGCAGAAGAGCAGCAGCACGGCCTCGCGCGCTTGCAATTGCTTAGCCAGGGGTTTGGGCGACGTGCTCGTATGCAGTGTGGACATAGAAACCGACCTGGTTGGACCTCGGGATCGCCAACCCTGCAAGCGGATAGCAAAAGCCCTAGAGGAGAACAACTGTCCCGACTTTAGCTGCTGGTCGATTGGGGATTGTCATGTCGCCGTAAGGCGATTGTCATTGCCTTGTCGCGGAGGGGTTCCGTTCCGCAAGTGACAATCAATTGACAAAATGCAGACCATCGCGAGACACATGGCGGACCGGGTATCGCTACTGTGGCTGTTATGCCGCGTCCGATCCGGAATTACTCTCTCTCGAAAATGGCACGGTCAGCAAGGCCCATCGCCTTTGCCCTGGCCTTGCTCTGCTCTGCGCTTTCGGAGCCGCACAGAACACGCCGCTTTTGTCCGGCGGTGTAGGCTTCTTTACCAACACCAACGCCGGTAACACGAGTTACATGCCGATCATCGAGCCTTTGCTGGCGGCGCCCATTGGCCAGCATATTCTCGTGGAGTCGCGCGCGGCCCTGCTTGAGACCTGGGCCCCGAGTGGCAACAGCGCCCAACCCGGCTACGACCACACCCACTTTGTGGGTCTTACCTATCTCCAGGGAGATTACATCGCTTCGCCGCACTTCACCGTTGTGGGCGGCAGCTTTCTGCTTCCCTGGCAAACCTATAACGAGCGGTTATCGCCCATCTGGATCGGCAACTTCCAGGACAGCCCGATCAGCTCCAATATCGGTCTCATGTCCGGCGGCCTCGGCGTCGGAGGCCAGGTTCGTGGCTCTGCTATCTCGCGGCGTAAGTACTCCGTCGCCTATGCGGCCTACTTCTCCGCTCTCTCGACCAATTCACAGTTCACCGCCAAGCGCTCCTCCGGAGGCCGCACTAGCCTCTACCTGCCAGAAAAGCGCCTGGAGGTGGGCTTCTCCTACAATCGCCTGCTTCAAGGAACGCACGAAAACTTTTTCGGCACTTACGCATGGTGGGAGCCGAAGAATACTGCCATACGCCTGCGCTCGGAGTACAACCGCGGCCAGCACGCCCAGGGCTATTGGGTCGAGTTTGATTACCGTACACAGGCCTTCGGAGGCCTCAACAGTTTCATTGGCCGGTTTGAACCGCTCTTCCGCATGGACCAAACATTCCGGCTCGACAACTCCACTATCAGCGACGGCGTACCGTTGGTGAACACGCAACGCGCGAACTTCGGTCTCGACTACAACCTGCCGCACAACACCAGAATTCTTACCAGCTACGCGCGCCAGTTCTCTTCCACCGGTAACCACAACGTTTGGGAGACAGGAATCGTCTACCGGTTCCTCTTCCCGGCCTGGAAAGGCAAATGACCATGAGTACAAAGTATCTTCTCGTTGCCCTTACCATCCTGGCCGCGACGCCCGCGGTTCCCCAGAGCTGCGCAGACGGATACAAAGCCGGCTGCAGTCACCCTCGCGCCCCAACAGCGTGCAGAAGAAGATAAACAACTGCTCGGCTTGATTGCCATGACTGCGGCGCCTTTACTACCTCCGGTTATGGCGCATGATCAGACGCCTGCTACGCTCGCAAGCAAGAAACCGACTGTTGCCCAGGCTCCTTCTCAGCATGAGGATGACGGGCAACACATCTTCGAACAAAACTGCTCTCGCTGCCACAATGCACCGGAAGGCTTCTCACCTCGCATCTCGGGCACGATTGTGCGCCACATGCGCCTGCGTGCTTCGCTCAGCAAGCATGACGAGGAAGAACTGCTCCACTTCTTCAACCCCTGAAGTGCCAGCAATACGACACGTACCTTATTGTCTGACGAAGGACCGGTGGGCCATATCTCGCTGGTCTTTCGCGAGATGTGGGATTCCAGTGCTCTTTCCCTCTGACTCTCGATGCATCCGACGGACTTAGCGGTCAACCTCGGTGGTATCCCACATCTCGCGAAAAACGAGCGAGATATGGGCCACCCGTCCTTCGTCAGAGAATGAGAAGCAGACCTTGCGGGACCTAGTTCCTAAGTAGAGTTCTCACACGGATTGCGAGACCCCTCTCGAATAAAGACAACGGGTGGCCTCTTTCGGTGCTAGCGGGCGTTTGGATGAAGGCTTTGGATCTTTTCGATAGCCCAAGCGGCGAGCACGGCATCCGCCGTGTCTGTCTTCTGTATCGACTGCAGCGCCGCGAGCGATTCTATGTCTGCATGCCAGGCCACGATGCGCATTGCGCGCTGCCGAACGCCTTGGCTCTCGCTATAAAGCGCCTTGCGCACCTCCGGCAGAACTCCCGGACTGGCCTTCACCAGTATCCACTCTGCCCGATCCGCTACTTGTCGATCACTTGATCCCAACGCCTGTACCGCGGGCGCGGCGTCGGCTCCGATTCGGTCCCACAATTGGAACCCCGTCACGATGCCATCGTAAGACGACAGACCTTTGTCCGGCCTAAAGGCCACCGCCGCCAGTTCGCGAGTGGCATCATTACCCTGCAGCATGTCAAGGGCCCGCAACATTTCCATCTGAGACTTGAAAGACTTCATGATGGAGTCGATCTCTGGCTGGGTGAACTTTTTTGTGCCACGACGTGCATGATCTTCTTGAATCGCCTGCTCGAAAACCACCTCTTTTTGCAACTGTGCAGGAATGGCCTTGATGGCAATCTCCGGTTGGTGCCGCGCAAGCGCCACGGCAGCCGCACCGCGCACGGCGGCATCGTCACAAGACAGCAGCGGCAGCAATGTGGCGGCGCTCACGTCGCCCGGGGCGCGTGCCAGTGCCAATAGAGCCGATTGCAGCACCTGGGAGTCCCGGTCTCGTAGCAACGGCAGCAAGTTACTTGCTGGAGCGCGCAGCATGCCCAGAGCCCACGCCGCATTGGCGCGCGCATCTGCATTGTCGGAGTGCAGCGCTTCGGTGAAGGCGGATACAGGCGTTCGTGGACGTGCGGCCACCAGTGCCAGTGCAGCGGCCCGCGAAACATGATCGTCCGCATCCAGTAACCAATGGGCAAAATTTCCCTGCAGCGGAAATCCGCTATACCGGGAAAGCTCCAGCATGGCCGCGACGCGGGCGATGCTGTCGCCAGAATCGGCCTTGAGCATCAGCTCGTGCAACCTGCGCTCCACCGGCCTGCCCACCGCGTCCGCGCCCAACCGCGGATAGTCTACGTTGATGCCATCCACTCCCGCCGCGACCGCGGCTTTCATCCCGGCCAAATCCATCTCATGATCGTTGGCGGAAAAGTTCGCCACCACGGCTTTGCCTTGGCGGTGATACTGCCGTACCTGATCCTCGGTTACTCCCGGCTGCACCCATACGGTTCCGTCGCCAACATCAGTGGCTGCCGGATATAACTTCTTCACATCTTCCCATTCACCATTGAACTGCACGCGCTGCAGCATGCCTTCGCGTTCGAGGATCTGCAGCACATCCGCCCCCAGACCTTTGTCCTTCATATCAAGGACCAGGCGAATA
This sequence comes from uncultured Acidobacteriaceae bacterium, assembly GCA_963793525.1. Taxonomy (GTDB): domain Bacteria; phylum Acidobacteriota; class Terriglobia; order Terriglobales; family Acidobacteriaceae; genus PALSA-350. Next base: position 110,887 of record CAWCAZ010000002.1, on the reverse strand, counting down.
TCCCGCTCGCGCGTCAACCGCAGCGCGTCCTGGAAGAGGGTCATATGCATATTCTCGAATCGTTGGCCCATCCAGGAACCCGCGTCGCGCATTTGTAGGTCGCCGTAGTAGGTGGTCTCGGCCTCTCCCACGCCGTCCGTCAGGCGCTCCATGATGCCGTCATGGTTGAGCACGATTTTTCCGTCCAGCGTACGCCGAAGATCGATCTCCACCACGTTGCACCCGAGCAGCGCCGCTTGATCGAGCGACTCCAATGTGTTTTCGGGTACGTCCTCGTTCGCTGTCCGATGGCAAAGCAACTGCACGCCTCCTGGCAGCAACGTTCCGGCGGGCGCAAGTCGTGCGGCGACTAATGCCAGCAGCACGACGATCGTGGCCCTCATCCTATTTCTCCTTGGGTTTGTTGGGGCGCCGAGAGCAGCAACCGGAAGAACACCGCGCTAACCACAGCCACGGCCGCAAGCGAAAATATCACGGGAGGATACCCGAACCTGGTCAAGAGGATGCCGGCGCCGGCTGTGGCAATGGATGCGACTAGCGCATTGCAGAACAGCATCATGGCCGCGGCTGTGCTGCGTTCTGCGTCCGGCGTCTCATTCATCAGCAGGTTGTAGATTCCTGGAGAACTCATCCACTGGGCCGCGGAAAAAGTTAGATAAAACGGCACGGCCCATTGCCCGTTTTTTGCTCCCGCCATCAAGCCGAGCGCAACCGCAGCAACGATCTGCGTAGCAACGATGCCTCTTACCAACCCAAGTGCGCGCAAAACAAATGGGGTCACAAGTCCCGTGATGAGCTGCAGCACTTGCACGGTGGAAAAGATTAGTCCGATCCGCGTCATCTGGACATGCAATTCCCGCGACAGATAAACGTTGGCGAAGGGGTTGAACGCCGCCAGTACCACGGACCACAGAGCCATCAGCGGCAGAAATCGCCAAAGAAATGGATTGAGCCTCCACGCGCGCAACCAACTCCACCGATTGGACTCCAGATCGAGTGTGGTCTCTTCCTTGGGCTGCGATAGTATGCGGAGACGCAGCACGGGAATCAGCCCTAAGAAGACGATAGCGCAGGAGACAAGGAGGATGAAACGCTTGGCCTCGACGGGCTGCATGGCGAACCCGGCCATGCCGAGCCACTGACGCAGATAGCCGCACACGATGCCACCCAGCATGCTGGTGCCCACGCTGGCCGTGAAGATCAGGCTGAAACCGGCGGCGCGGTTCTTCTCCGCTGTAAGCCGGGCCACCCCGGGAAGAAAGCAAATTCCCCAACTGCTCATCGCCAAACCTGCCAGGAACGCCAGCCCGATCTGGGCAGGCTCCCAAATCCATACCACGCGCATCGCGTTCATCAGGGGAGCGGTCACGAACAGTACGATCAACAGCGGCCGCAAACCGATCCTTTGCGCCAGCACGCCGGCCGGTAAGGTTCCTACCACCGAGCCCAGCGTCATCGCGCCGCCTATCCATCCCATCGCCCGCTCATTGAAACGGCAATCCAACAAGTACAGGTTGAATAGAAAAAAGTAGATCGAGAATCCGGCGTCGAATAAGAAAGCGGCAGCGAAAAACACCCAATAACTACGGCCGAGATTCTTCTCCTGCAACCACGAGCCAGGATGCTTCCAGAAGGAGACTGCTGCCGCGTCCGGCACCGGATCGAGCAGCAATTCCATCAGCGCCCTTCCCTCACCAGTGTCCGCAGCCGATCGACGGCCCAATCCAGGTCGGTGTATCGCAGCTCGAAAACCTCCGCCGTCAAGAGCCGCTCGATCGCCCTGTACTGCACGGCAAGCAACTCTGGCGGTCCGTAGAGCAGCTGGCGCATGAAGTGACGAGCCACATCTCTGCGATAAGGCACGAGCTGGGGTGCAGAACTGGTACGCCGGTTCAGGAAGACGATGAAGTCCACCCGGGCTGTCTGCGCGCTGGAGATATGCGTCATGTGTGCCGTCGGAAGTTCGATCGATGGTTTGCCCGCCAAACGCGGCGTGTTCTCGAGCCCTGCAATCTCTGGAAACAGCTCCGCAGCAGAGGGCCGGAAGCGCACCTTATGGCAGTCTCCCGTCACTAGACGCTTGGTTCCTCCATTCAGCAGAAAGCTTCCGTCATCGTTCAGATAGGTCCATCCAGTGCGGGCGCAGGCATACGCTAGCGTCGATTTACCCGCTCCCGAGTCGCCGCACAACAGCACGCCTCGTCCATCGAGGGCAACACACCCGGCATGCACCGGAGTTGTATACCGGGTCGCAATGCAGCAAACCGGGGTTCCCAAGAGGGAATACTGCGCGTAGAGGCGATGCCGCAGCGCAGCACGCGACACGACAATCTTAGCCTGGCAACTTTCCAGATCGACCACGCTGTAGTTGTGCGCGTCGGCAACACACATCATGAGCGGCTGCATGTAGCGGTGCGTCGGCTCCGGCGGACACGCAGTCGTATTACCCTCCACCACTTGCACCTCCACCCGGAGTGGCTCGATGTCGTGCTGCTTGGTGAACTTTTCCCACATCTCCTCGTACTGCTTGAGTACGCCCTCCGAGTTGGTTCTTATCACGGCCGGGAAGCCAAGCGGATAAAACGTAGCGTGGAAAGGAAATTCTGGTGGTTCCACGAGGTGCCTGGCTGGCTCTACCCGCTGAGCGGCATTGCACGCGGATTCGAGGTCTTCAATCGATAACATCATCCGTCTCCATGGATCTAGATATTTGGCGCGCTCAGCTTATTTGGGGAAGAAATCCAGGGAGCTTTGGTTTCTTCGATCAACTGACCTTGCTGAAGGCGAAATACACGTTCGGCGTAGAATGCTTGTGAGTGCGATGGGTCGCGAGCACCACAGCTATCCCGGCAGCGCCGAGGTTCTCAAGCACCCGCCCTTCGTTTTCGTCGTCCAGCGCGGACGTTGCTTCGTCCAACAGGAGCAGTTTGACGCCGCGAAGGATCGCCCGAGCGAGAGCCAGCCTCTGGCGCTGTCCCCCAGAGAATAAGACTCCGTTATCGCCGACGCCGGTCTCGAGCCCGAGGGGCAGCGCCGCTACAAACTCACTAAGCCGGGCGGTTGTCAAGCGCATCCATCAGCTCAGCGTCGCTTTTCTCCGCTAACCCGAAGAGCAGGTTGTTCCGTATCGAATCGTCGAGCAGGATGATCTCCTGGGGCACGTACGCGAGCTGGTTCGATCCACACGCACCACCCCGGCGTCCGGTTGGGAGACGCCGGCGATCAGATTCAGGAGCGAGCTCTTGCCGCTACCAGAGACACCGCGAAGCACAACGCTCTCGCCCGCACGCAGACGCAAATGAATGTTTCGCAGGACCGGCACATCTTCATCAAACGAAAAACGCACCCCGTCAAGTTCCAGGACGAAACCTGGGGGCGGAAGTTGGATCGCTCGTGCAGGCCGTCCGCTGCAGACGGCATTTGGTCAGCTCGGTATCGACAATCCGAACGTTCTCCCAAGCGCTCTCCATCTTGCCAGCCGTGAACGATATCTGGGTGATCATGGGCAGCAGACGTCGCGAGAGAACAAAATAAAATACCAGCAGCGACAACATCTGCCGCACGTCTCCATGGCGCAGTTGCACCGCGACGATAACGCCGAGAAAGAGCAGCACCGCACCTTGATCGGCCACGATTCGCGCTACCAGTGGAAGAAGCTCGACCTGCCGATTGCTTATGGCCAGAGTCCAGCTTGCTCGCCAATCCGGCCATGAAAGAAATCCTGGTTCTGGTAAGTACGAATTTCCTTCCCGGAGGCAAACACATCGGCCAGCCTTCTTTGCAGCATGCGCAGCGACTGCTCGCGCTCTGATGCAGCGCGTTGTAAGCTCCCGCGGATTAGGAACCGGTGAACTCCATAGAACAGGATGACCGCAGTGCCCAGACCGCATGCTGCCGCCAGGCTCTGATACACGATAGCTACCGTCATCATCATGACCACAGCCACGGCCGCGGTCATCTCAATCGAATGCTGATAGAAAATGGCAGCTTCGCGCGCCGTATGGACCGTATGGTTCATGAGCTCGCTGCGATTGCACTCAACGAAACAGCCCCAGCGCATTTCACCATAGCCGTGGGTCAGCCGAAGCAGAAAATCCTTGTACAGATTTTGGATATATCCGACCAACCGGCGGGTGGCCAACAGTTCCATCGCTGACCGAACAAGAACCATCCCCACCGTGACCAAAGCGGCCGCGAGAGTAGTCTTCGGCGTCCACCAGAAAGGATGCAAGGGAGAACCACCCTGCAAAAGCAGGAATAAGAGATACATCGCGCCGGCGACCAGCAGGTCGCAGACCCCCACAGCGACTCTCTCAACCACCATCCATGCAAACAGAAAGCGCTGCCGCTTTCGCGTGAGGCGAAAGGCCAGCCGGAAAATCTCGCTCAAGCTGAAGGACCGTTTTGCGTCCGCTATATCGACTGGAGGCAGCGCGGATCGAATCGACATAGGGCGAGGCTATCAGCGAGCAGAGCGCCGGTTGTCAGAGATGGGTCGCCAAAATGTCAACGAATTGTCATCTCCGTGCCAAGGCATCTTCCCTCCTTTGCTTTCTATATCCAGGTACAACGCTTGTATGTGGCACCTTCCGCACTGCGGATGCTATGAAACCACCGTTTGCGGAGATCTGTGTAGCTTGCCACGCTGATCCGGCCGGACTCTACGCGACAAGGTGATGACAATTGACTAACCAACGCACGACAACTCATCTCATCCAACTCGTTAAGGTGAGATTGAAAGATTGGCGCTAAAGCGCTTTGAGGGAGAGAGATCGATGAAGAAGAAGTTCATGCTGGTATTGCTGCTGGGCGGGTTGCTGATGGAAACCTTCTCCGCGTCTACAGTCGGGGGGCAGGCCGCGCCCAAAACGATTAACCTTACCGCCCATCGCTTTACCTATGATCCCGATGAAATCACTTTGAAAAAAGGCGAGCCTGTAGTGCTAGTGGTAAAGAGCCAGGATGTGCCACACGGGCTGCGCGTCAAGGAACTCAACGTCGACTTGAAGATACCCGCGCACGGCACGGCTCAAGCGCAGTTCACTCCGGATAAGACCGGCGATTTTGTCGGTCAGTGCTCCGTGTTCTGTGGTTCCGGCCACGGTTCGATGAAAATCACGTTGCACGTCGTGGAGTAGAGATGCGCTACGTGATCGTAACTTTATCCATGGCCCTGGGATTGGCGGGCTGTAAGGCTGATCCCCCGGGAAAGCTGGAGTCAAAAATCATAACCACCGCTGAGCACGATATTTTCATAGGCAACAAAGACCAGAAAAATCCCTTGCCGGACACGCCGCAAACCCGGGCCGACGGCAAGGAGGCTTTCTCGCACTATTGCATTGCCTGCCACGGCAACGATGGCCAGAACACCGGTGTTCCTTTCATCGAGCACGTCTCGCCCCCGATTCCTTCGCTCAAGTCTCCCGACGTGCAGCGATACACAGATGGCCAACTGAAGTGGATCCTCGACTATGGGATTCGGCCGTCCGGGATGCCCGGCTCAAAGGGAGTTCTGAATGACGATGAGCTTTGGTCGATCGTGGTTTTCCTGCGCCATCTTCCTCCAGCCGAGAGTCAGGGTATTCCGGACATGTATACCCATTGAGTTGACCAACGAGACATTATGAACACCATTGAAATACGTGGCGGAGAGGCGCAACCAACCGGGCTCGCGTTTGCCCTTGGTTTTTTCTTTTCCTTCCGCCTCATCATTATTCTTTTTTCTGTGCGCGTGCTGGGTACAGTTCCGCGCGCAGGCGCTGAGTTGAGTCTTCTCTTAGATCTGCTCATGCTGCTTGTGGTTTGCTTTCGCACGCTCGGGTATGCTCAACGCACCTTCGGTTCCATGGTGCGGCCGTCAAGTATCCGCTGGGTTCTGGCCTTCCTCGCATTTTCATTTTGCAGCCTGGCGTGGAGCGCCACGGTATCCCTGCCAACGTCGGCTGCCTACTGGTCTGGGCTGGCTGTCGATGTCGCCATCGTGGTCGTACTGCTTCGCTCCGGATCGGTGACGGAGATATCTCATTCCGTGTTGAAAGGCTTTGTGGTGAGCACCTGCTGCCTGGCGGCGATCGCTTGGATCATGCCTGCTCAGGCAGATCTACGGCTTGGGGATGAAGAGTTTTTCAATACCAACCAGATCGGCAACCTTTGTGCCACCGCAATTTTCCTGGCGCAATATCTCAGCCGGCGTAAAGCGGGGCGCTGGGGGTTTGCTATTTTTTTACTGGCACTCACGCTTCTGCGCAGTTTGAGCAAGACCACTATCGTCGCCTTCTTGATCAGCGAGAGCTTCCTGCTGATTGCGGACAGGTCAATAAGCCGGAAGACGAAAGATACTGCTTACGGTCGCTGTCGTCCTGGTCATCCTGGTTTTTTGGGGACTCTTTGAGGCGTACTACGACATCTACACCAATGCCGGCAACCAGGCTGAAACGCTGACCGGCCGTACCGCCATCTGGGCGTATTCTCTAGACGCCGCGCTGGAACAACCGTTGATCGGACACGGCTTTGATTCCATGTGGAAGGTGGTTCCTCCTTTTGGCCCCGAGAAGTTCGAGGCGCGGCATGCCGAAAATGAACTGCTCACGCAGTTCTATGCTTTCGGGATCGTCGGCGTGTGCCTGCTGATCGGCATATACGGCAGCCTCTATAGGCAGATCCGCAGACTTCAAGGTCCGGTAAAGATCGTCTTGCTCAGTCTCCTGCTGTTCGTGGTTGTGCGCGGCGTGGCCGAGGCGGAGCCCTTTGATCTGTTGCTCCCCCTATGGTCGATTGTCCTGATCAGCTTGCTGGTAGAGCGGATGAGCACGGTGGGCGAGCCTATGGGAGCCCGCTTGGCCGCCAGGGAGTGCGATGTGTGCGCCCCGCTGCAGCCTTTTTCCGTTATGAACCTGCAGAACCGGCAGACAGAACTCTAAGGTGATCGCGAATGTTTAAGAGGGCCTTTTGCCTCGCCCTATTCGGCCTGCTTTTGCCTGCTGCGCTGGCTGAGCCGTTTACAGCCTGCGGAAATCTCCTGACTGGCGGTGGCCAATACGACCAAGCCAGAGGCTCAACCTACGTTCCTATGGATAGCTGGATTTACCCCGCCATGGATCGTCTGCATGCGCTGGGAGAAGTCGATATCGCCTATATTGGAATGCGGCCCTGGACGAGATTGAGCATCGTTCACATACTCGAAGCGGCAGAACTCAAAATGGGTAACACTGCCGACGATAGCGAGGCCTGTGGTATCTATCACGCCCTTCAGCGAGAGCTGCAACCAGATATCGACAGCTTGAAAGATCCAGCGCGGCCGCAGGCGAAGATCGCAAGCATCTACACCCGTCTGGGCGGTATCTCGGGTACGCCGTTACGTGACAGTTACCATCTCGGCCAGACCATCGTCAACGATTATGGCCGCCCTTATCAGCAGGGGTTCGACACCATCAATGGCTTCAGTACCCGCATGGACGCGGGCCGTTTCGCCTTTTATCTGCGCGGTGAGTACCAGCACGCTCCGGCTGCCGCGGGCTATTCGCCCACCCTCGCTGAGTTGCTTTCAAATATTGACCTCGTACCCTTCGCGACGAATCCAAACCAGGACACGATTCCCGTGGGGCCCATTTCGGCGACAAATGAGGTGAGGGTGATCGAGGCGAATGTGTCTTATCTGTTCCTCAACAACGAAATCTCCTTTGGGAAAAATGACCACTGGCTTGGGCCAGGCAAGGGAGGAAGCTTCGCCTGGAGCAACAACGCCGACAATATTTATGCCTTTCAAATCGACCGGGTAGAGCCTTTGCGCATTCCTCTCCTGTCACGGCTTACGGGGCCATTCCGTTATCAGTTCTTTGTCGGGAGCCTGCAGGGCCATACCGATCCAAACGCGCCCTGGGTGCATGCGGAGAAGGTAAGTTTCAAGCCAACCGAGAACCTCGAATTTGGCTTCGAGCGCACCGTTATCTGGGGTGGAAAGGGTCATGTCCCGATTACCGTTGGTAGCTTTCTAAAAAGCTTTTTCAGTGTCCAGAATGTCTCTGCGGCGGAGAAGCTTTCGCGGAGCGATCCCGGGGCGCGCTTTGGCACCTTCGATTTTTCTTATCGTTTGCCTTACCTGCGTCAGTGGCTAACGCTGTATACGGACTCCCTCGTACACGACGATACCAGTCCGATCAGTGCTCCGCGCCGCGCAGGAATTCGCCCCGGTCTGTACCTGTCACAGTTTCCTAAGCTTCATCAGCTTGATCTCCGGGTAGAGGCGGTCAGCACCGACCCTCCCACAAGCCGGAGTAATGGCGGCCAGTTTCTTTATTGGGAACAGATTCAGAAACAGGGTTATACCAATAAAGGATTCATCCTGGGAGATTGGATTGGCCGGGAATCGAAAGGCGGCCAGGCGTGGCTCACATATCACCTCTCCCCCAGGGAACAGATACAGTTGTCCTACAGAAACGCAAAGGCGGCCAAAGACTTCATTCCTGGCGGCACCACCCAGAATGACTTCCAGCTTTCCGCCACCAAGCGTTTTCACGAGCACTTTGAAGTGCAGGGAGCGATTCAGTACGAAGGTTGGAAAGCTCCAGTCTACGAACCCAATAAACAAAGCGACGTCAGTGCAGGAGCACAAATCACCTGGTACCCCTGACGAGCTTTGGCAGAATGACCGTAGTTTCTTGAGAAAGAAACGCCTGCGTTTCACAGACGCGGCGCCCCATAAGGGGTAGGATTCATACCTCAGGATGGAGTAGCTTATGAAAGCTGCGGTCTGGTACGGAAGGCAGGATGTTCGGGTTGAGGATGTGGCCAATCCTCCGGAACCACCGCCTGGACAGCTTCAAGTCGAGGTCGCTTGGTGCGGGATCTGCGGCACCGATCTTCACGAGTACATCGCCGGTCCTGTCTACATCCCGCAGCGCGCGGCGCATCCCCTCACATCGGTACGAGCACCCGTCCTAATCGGGCATGAGATGTCTGGGCGGGTTACCGCCGTGGGCGAGGGTGTTCAGAACTTTGCCGTCGGCGATCGGGTGGTCGCCTGCCCCATCATCGGTTGCCAACAATGCCGTTGGTGCCGGTCCGGCTCCATGGCGCAATGCGATAAGGTTGCGTTTCTGGGGTCGAGTTGGTGGGGAGGGGCGCTGTCAGAACGTCTGAATTTGTATGCCTACCAGTGCTATCACTTGCCGGATTCCATCAATGACGAGGTGGGGGCGTTGGTTGAACCGTTTTCAGCTACCGTACGCGCCGTCGCAGCAGGCCAAATTGGACCTGATGACAATGTCGCGATTGTGGGCGCTGGGCCGATCGGCCTGATGGCGCTCCTGGCCGCCACTCTTCGCGGGGCAAAACAGATTGTCGCCGTGGAAGTTGCCCAGCGCCGTAAGGAGACGGCAATAAGGCTGGGCGCAACCGGCATCATTGATCCAGCAAAGGACGATGCGGAGAAACGCGCGCTGGAGCTCACTGGCGGACAGGGCTTCGATGTTGTACTCGAGTGTGCCGGGCAGCCGATGACTGCGCAACTCGCCGGAAAGCTCACCCGGACACGGGGCCGGTTGGTCGTCATGGGAGTGTTCGAAAAACCCGCGCCGCTTGATTTCACCGACCTGGTCTTTCGTGAGAAGACCGTAACTGGAAGCATGAGCGGTTATGGACTCTATGACGAAACGATTCGCCTCATGACCGATCCGAGATTCAAAGGTGAGGAGCTGATTACCGCCCGCATCCCTTTAGACGACTTAGTCGGAAAGGGCTATCAAGGCCTGCTGTACGAGAAAGAAACCAACGTAAAGACGTTGGTATCGCCGCGCTGAGGTGCTGGCACCATACGCCTGGCGTGACTGAGCGGTCAGCGGGTCGAATTGCATTTACCATGGAAGACCAGTTCGTTGGGCGAAAATATCAATGCGCAACCGCATGGTCAATCTTTGGACGTTCGGGGGGCTCTCGCTACCCGACCTGCTTCATCGCACAGCTCGCGAATCCTGGCAGGATGAAGTGTTTGGTCAGGGTGGGCGAATGGCCTTCTATCACTTCCTGGCAATATTTCCGTCGCTGCTCCTTCTCTTCCTCCTCGGTTCGCAAGTTCCTCATCTCCGCGATCACTTGAGAAATGCGCTCCAGGAGATGTCGAGCCAGGTATTGCCCGACCAGGTCTCGCAACTCTTACAGAAAGTGATGGACGAGATCAACCAGCGATCCCGGTCGGGGCTGCAACTTATTTCCGTTTGCGGCGGAGCTTTGTGGGCTGCTTTTAACGGTACCTGGGCCATGATCTATGGGCTCAATAAGGCCTACGAAGTGGAAGAGAATCGCTCCTGGTGGGAATTGACGATCACTATTGTTGGCCTGACGCTTTCTCTGGCCATCACCGGTTCCATCGCCGTAGTGCTGATTTTCTGCAGTGCGTACCTTCAGGCGTAGTTTCATGGCGGCGCAATAGCCCTTCGCTGCCTGGAATGGTTGGTTCTGGCCGCGACGCTTTCCTTCTCGTTTGCGGTGCTCTATCGCTTCGCGCCCAATCTCCGCGATTGTGAATGGCGGTGGAGCACTCCGGGTGCATTTTTTGCGCTCGTCCTCTGGATTGCCTCTACTTTCGCTGCCCGCATCTATTTCGCTCACGCAAACTACGCCCGCAGCTATGGGCATCTCGACGGAGTGGTCATGCTCCTGCTATGGCTCTATGTCTCCAACGGAGCCATCCTGATTGGCGGCGAAATGAACTCTGAGATCGAAAAAACGGTGACGGGCCGCCGCGATACACGTATGGAGAATCCTCATCTGCTGGATCTCTCCGACCCCACAACGAGCGCCCTCTCCACAACTAAGCGGTGACACTTTGCTTCCGGCTGCAAAAACGGCTTAAGGCCGGATCTGGCTACACCTGCACGGGTTTAGCCGTGCTGCAAACGCAGAAGACACTCATCGGCTTTAGCCGCTGAGGTACGCTCTTCGAAACCACATCCTACTTTCGTTGGAAAAACGTACCTCAGGGGCTGAAGCCCTCATCAAGGCTATGCCGAGCGCGGCACGGCTGAAGCCGTGCCCTTCGTGCTGACATGCTTTATACCGGGCTAAGCTACATCAACTCTTCGATGAACCCTCGCGCCACGTCGGGGGGAATGCGCGAGCTCTGCTTGACCAGCGGCTCCGTGGCCAACACAGGTTCTGACTCGTTCAAAGTAGGCACGTCCGTGCGCTCGAAGAATTTGCCGATGGGAATTTCATCGCCCCATAGCAGCGACTTCTCCATCGCGGCCATCCAGTTGGTCGAGTCGTATTCGGGATTATCTTCGAGCTTCTTCACCCGCGGCCGGAACCACTGGAAGGTGTTGTCGTGGTTATAGGTCACGCAGGGGCTGAAGACATCGATGAAGGAGAAGCCCTTGTGCTGAATTCCCTGCTTGATCAGCTCGGTAAGGTGCTTCTGCTCCGCACTGAAACCGCGGGCGATGAACGTCGCCCCCGCAGACAGAGCCAGAGAAATGGGATTGATTGGCCCTTCGACGTTGCCAAAGGGCATGCTCTTGGTCTTCATGCCTTTGCGGCTGGTGGGCGAGGTTTGCCCGGTGGTCAGGCCGTAGATCTGATTGTCCATGACGATGTAGAGCAGATCGACGTTGCGCCGCATGGTGTGCATGAAATGATTGCCGCCGATGCCGAAGCCGTCCCCATCGCCGCCGGTGACCAGCACCGTCATGCCATGGTTCGCCATCTTGAAGCCTGTGGCCACGGCCAGGGAGCGCCCATGCAGGGTGTGCATTCCATAGGTGTTGATGAACCCGGGAAAGTTCGAGGAGCAGCCGATACCGCTGATGGTGGCGACCTCGTGATTCGGGATCTGCAGCTCGACCAACGCCTTCTGCACGGCGGCGAGCACGCCAAAATCACCACACCCGGGGCACCAGTCTGGATCGACCTTGCCCTTCAGGTCTGCCATGGTGGTCAGTTTTGGAGCTACTGTATCTGTTGCCATCGTTGAGTCTCCTTACCGGTTTCACAATCGTTGTAGATCGAAGCCAATGAACGTTACGTGGTCCTTTATAAGCCCATAGTCATTGTGAAACCGGTTTAGACCATGATCTCGTGGGTTGGAACGGAAAGGGTCGTGCTTCCGTTCAGCTGTTCTTTGACCGCTTCCACAATGTGGTGCGGCATAAAGGGTTCGCCATCGTATTTGCGGATGTGGCCATTGGCCACAAAGCTGGTTTCGCTGCGCAGGTAGCGGGCGAACTGGCCACTGTAATTGTTCTCGATGATGATGGTGTGACGCGAGTGCTTGAGCAGGTCAACAATGGCGTCGCCGTGCAGCGGAACCAGCCAGCGGATCTGCAGCTGATTGGCAGTAATCCCCTGCTCGGCAAGCAGCTCGCGCGCTTCCTCGATCACGCCCTGGGTCGATCCCCAGCCAATCAGAGTTACGTCGGCATCCGCCGGCCCTTGCAGGTAGGCGGCGGCACAGAGGCTTCAATCCCCGCGACCTTACGCATCCGCTTCTCCATCATGGCGCGGCGCTTCACGGTGTTGGTGTATTCGTCGCTGATGAGCACGCCGTCTTCATCGTGCTCGTCGCTGGAGACGACGTGGGTGTGGCCGGGGACGCCGGGAATGGCGCGTGGGGAAACCCCGCTCTCGGTAATCAGGTAGCGCTTGTAGGAGCCGTGGCCGTTGCCGTTGGCGGAGGTAATCATCTCGCCGCGATCGACTTTCGGGTTGAAGTCGAGAATCGCGGGGTCGACGCTAAGCCGGCCCTCAGCCAACAGCAGATCGCAAAGCACGATCCCGGGACACTGGAAGCGCTCTGCGATGTTGAAGATTTCGGGGATGAGGGTGAAGCAGTCGCCAATATCCAGCGGAGCGGCAATTACGCGGGGATAATCCCCAAAGGCCGCGCCCAACATCTGCCATAGATCGCCCTGCTCCGTCTTGGTGGGAACCCCGGTAGACGGACCCGCGCGCTGGCAGTCAATCACCACCACCGGAATCTCGGCCTGGGCAGACAGCCCGAGCGCTTCGCTCATCAGAGCAAAGCCGCCTCCGGAGGTGGCGCACATGGCGCGAACGCCGGCATGCGCCGCGCCGATCGCCATATTGATCACGCCGATCTCGTCTTCCACCTGGCGGACCATGATATTGGCTTTGCGCGCGTGCTCGGCCATCCAGTGCAACACGCCGGTCGATGGGCTCATGGGATAGGCGCAGTAGAACTTGACCCCGGCCGCCGCCCCGCCCATGGCCATGGCGGCGTTGCCGCCCAGCACGGCGTAGCGGGTGTCCGTCATGGGCAGCGGATTGGCGAAGGCTTTGAAGTTTTGCGTGGCGTAGTCGTAACCGGCGCGCGCCAGGCTCACGTTCTCGTCGATGACGGCCTGTTCCTTCTTGCGGAATTGCTCGGCGAGCACACTCTCCAGCGCTTGAAAGCCGATGCCGGTCATGCTGAGGGCGGCGCCGATGGCCAGGGTATTCTGCGCGATCTTGTTGCGGCTGATGTCAGCCAGCTTGGAGACCGGCAGCGGGCACAACTGCACTCCGTCGGCTGCCTGGCCCGGCTTGATGGTGTCGGAGTTGTAGATACAGGCGCCCCCGCTGGTCAGCAGGCTGAGGTGCCGGTTCATCGTGTCCTGGTTCAGGGGGATCAGCAAATCGATGCGATCACCCATGTTGGTGATCTTGCCCGGACCGGTGCGGATGGTAAGGAAAGTATGGCCGCCGCGAATAATGGATTGGTAGGCGTTGTAGACGTTCAGGTGCAGCCCACGCCGGCTGAATATTTTCGCGAAAATGTCGCCGGGCGTAGCAACACCCTGACCGGCGGCGCCGCCGATACCAATAGCGAAGGACTGCCTCATAGATTCATCTCCAGGCTACGGGAGGCGCCCGCCCAAAAACTTTGTGCGCTTCCGTCTGCGCTGGACATTCTTCGGGGGGCCTCCGGATCTCATCTCATCCAACAAAATCAGGACGCTTTTGATGGCGCCATCTTTCGAATGCGGATAAGAATACACCTAGCTCCTGTTGTCTGGCATCTGCCTTGTTTTTCCTCGATGTAGTCTTCCGGGACGGCCATCACCCAAAAGCGGTAGGTTGCCCCAATCTGATGATTCCAATCATGATCCGCACCCCGGCGTGGTGGAGAAGATGGTTCGCCCGCGATCCGGCGGCCGGATCGGATCATGCAGCCCGGCAAAGAAGGCGTACTCTGGAATGTCGAGTAAGTGTCACCAATACGGCGATTTGCAAAACCACCCGCCACCAGACCGGGGAAATTTTGCGACAATAATTGTTCCTGGGAAACGTCGAAATGTTAGCGGTAAACCACGGAGCGGGTTTGGCTTACCGCCGATTTCAACCAACAACCATGGTGAGGAATGGGTAACAGTCTTCCGATAGCTCCGGTCGAGCACCCCTGGGCCACTATCGTCGCGCTGCTGGTCGCGGCGGTTGTCTTTGGAGCCATCCCGCTATCGCTGGCCTGGTTGTGGGCGAAACTCGTCTCCCCAGCCAAACCAGGATTACAGAAAAATGCAACCTATGAATGCGGACTCGAAGCCAAGGGCGACGCGTGGATCCGGTTGGACGTCTCCTATTATCTGTACGCCATTGTTTTTCTGATCTTCGATGTGGAGGCTGTTTTTCTGCTGCCGTTCGCCGCGGCCTTCTCCGGCCTTTCGCTGGCAGCTTGTCTGGCTATGCTGGTTTTCCTGCTCTTGTTGGTGGAGGGCTTGGTCTGGGCCTGCCAAAAGGGCGTGTTGACTTGGAGCTAGTGAGGTTTCTATGGACCAGGATCTAAAGACCGAATTAAGCAAGCACGGAATCTTCGCCACCTCCTTTGAAGAGCTGTATAACTGGGGCCGCAAGAACTCTGTTTGGCCGCTCACCTTCGGCCTGGCCTGCTGCGCCATCGAGATGATCGCGACCACCATGGCGCGCTACGATCTGGCTCGCTTCGGCGCTGAGGTCTTTCGGCCGTCGCCGCGGCAAGCGGACCTGATGATCGTCTCCGGAACGGTCACCAAGAAGATGGCTCCCCAGGTGGTTCGTCTCTATAACCAGATGCCGGAGCCGAAATACGTGATCGCCATGGGGGCATGCGCCATTTCCGGCGGGCCCTTTCGCGATGGCTACAACGTGCTCAAGGGGATCGACCGCTACATCCCGGTCGATGTGCACATTCCCGGTTGTCCCCCGCGGCCTGAGGCCCTGATTCACGCTTTCATGACCCTGCAAGACAAGATTAGCGGCCAACACCTTACGGGAGAGTCGAGACCAAGGCATCTGCAGCAAGACCTGCCCAGCGAGTTTCCGGTGCCGGAGTTTGGCGAGCACGGACTTGAGCCACCGCAGAACGACGAAGTCTTCCGTAATCCACTGAAGGTGCTGCAGGGATGACATTGGAAGCAATCAGCAGCCGGTTGCAGGCGGCCATTCCAGGTTGCCAGGCGGAGATTGTCATCAATGGCAGCCCCTCCGCCCAGAACTCGCTGCTCATCGATCGCCAACACGGACTGGAAGCGGCCAGGCTGCTGCGCGACGAGCTTCAACTCGATTTTTGCTCCAACGTAACCGCGGTGGATTGGCCGGATCGCGAGAAGACGGAGAAAGTCAAGGCTAAGCAAGTAGTCGATGGCGTCGAAAAGGAGATAGAGGAGACAAGAAAGACCACCATTCCGGGCTACCTGGAAGTGGTCTATCACCTCTTTTCCATGGCCAGGAAAGAAGGGCCGGTGGTGTTACGGATGCGCACCGACGAACCGGACCGACGACGTTACGCTGCCGTCTTTAACTCCAATTTGGAGGAGCGCCGAATTCCAGGAGCGAGAGGCTTTCGACCTGTATGGCATTGTCTTTGATGGGCATCCGGATCTGCGGCGCATCCTCATGTGGGAGGGCTTTACCGACCACCCCATGCGTAAGGACTATGTTCCTCCGCCCGACGACGATGACTTGGAAATACTGAGGGAGCGATGACCCAGGTAGTGCCCTCCGAGGCCGAGCAAAGCGAGCTGATGGAAATTTCGATGGGGCCGCAGCACCCATCGACCCACGGCGTCTTCCGCATGGATGTTCGCCTGGATGGCGAGCGCGTCGTGCGCCTGAAGCCGGTCTTCGGCTACCTGCACCGGAACCACGAAAAGATCGCCGAGGCAGCCAGCTACCTGGCCGCCATTCCCTACACCGACCGGCTGGACTATCTCTGCTCCATGACCAATAACTGGGGATATGCCCTGGCGGTGGAGAATCTGGCGGGCATCACGGTGCCCGAGCGCGCCGAGTATATCCGGGTGATCGTCGCCGAGCTGACCCGGCTGCAGAATCATGCCGGCATGGCGGGTTTTCTGCTGCAGGATATGGGAGCCAGCGGCACGCCGCTGATGTATGCCTTTCGCGAACGGGAAAAGGTGTTGGATCTGTTCGAGTCCCTAAGCGGCGCGCGCATGATGTGCAACTACATGCGCTTCGGTGGAGTGCGCGTGGATTGCTCCGCCGAGTGGCTTAGCCAGGCTGCGAAGCTGGTGGCCGGGTTCAACGGCTTCCTGGATGAGTTCGAAGCGCTGCTGACGGGAAACGAAATCCTCATGGCGCGCACCCAGGGAGTGGGAGTGCTGCCCCGCGAGCTCGCAATCAATGCCGGCGTTACCGGCCCGGGCCTGCGCGCCAGCGGGGTAAATTATGACATTCGCAAAGTCGACCACTACGGCATTTACGACCGCTTCGCATTTCGCGTGCCGCTGGGAGAGCATGGAGACGTCTTCGACCGCTACATGATGCGGGTGCTGGAAATTCGCGAGTCGCTCAAGATCCTGGAGCAGGCTCTGCGTGACATCCCCGCGGGGCCGATCATGGATCCTAAGAGCAAGGTGCGTGGCCTAAGGCCCAAGGTGGGCGAAGCCTATGCGCGGATTGAATCGCCTAAGGGAGAGCTCGGCTTCTATTTGATCAGCGACGGCACGCCCAATCCGTATCGCTACCGGGTGCGGCCGCCGAGCCTGATCAACCTTACGGTGCTTGAGGATATGTGCCTCGGTCACAACATTGCGGATGTGGTGGTGATCCTGGGGAGCATTGACATCGTTATGGGAGAAGTCGACCGGTGAGCTTGCCTCACATGTTGTGGAGACGAAGGGCACGGCTTCAGTCGTGCCGTCGACCTCAGTTGCCGCGAACGGCTTTAGCCGCTGAGGTACGCTTTTCATCGGTAATTCCGGTGCAGACAGAGCGCGGCGAAAACGCACCCCAGGAACTAAAGCCCTCACAAGTAGCGGCTCAGTTTGGCACGGCTAAAGCCGTGCCAAACGTGCAGAGAGTTTCCTTGGCTGTAAACGCGCCTTTAAGTATGCAGAGCGAGGGCACAAGAATATGTTGGGCGTAGGGATTGTCAAAGGGTTAGCGGAAACCGCGCGGAACTTCGTCGGCAGCTTTGTCGACAAGGACCGGCTGGTAACTGTGCAGTTTCCTGAAGAGCGGCTGCCGGTAGCGGAGGCAGCGCGTAACTTCCCTTTTCTCATTTACGATGGCACGGACGCGGAAGAAGGGCTGCGCTGCGTGGCATGCCAGATTTGCGAGAAAGAGTGCCCGCCAAGATGCATCACCATCGAAAAGAGCAAAGACAAAAAGCCCGACTTTGTCGGTAAACAGCAGTTTTATCCCGCGGTCTTCGATATCGACGTATCGGTTTGCATGAGCTGCCAGATCTGTGTAGAGGTATGCCCCTTCGACGCCATCCGCATGGATAACGAATTCGAGCTAAGCACAGACGACCGTTTTGGCGGCCTCTTGTGGACCAAAGAAAAACTGGCGCGGCCCAATGAGCACTACCTGGCTATCCACCCGACAGAAGCGGCTGAAGTCGAGGCCAGGCGAGCGGAAGAAAAGGCGCAAGCCGACGCCAAGAAGCAGCAACCCGCGGTGGCGAAATAATGCTGGACCAGTTTTTTGTCCTGCTAAAGCAATGGCTCCTTGGGTACTCTCCGGCAGCGATTCAGCCGGGAGTATCGATTCTGCTCACAATTATTCCCATCCTGCTCGTATTTCCAGTCCTGTTTGCGTTGACTACGGTTCTGGAACGCAAGGGCCTGGGCAGAATTCAAAATCGCTACGGCCCCAACCGCGTGGGAATTTACGGCATCCTGCAACCCATGGCCGATGCCTTGAAGTCGCTGACCAAGGAAGACATTGTTCCCGCTTCAGCTGACCATGTCGTTCATTTTCTGGCGCCCCTGGTCTTGCTAGCGGTTGCTTTTCTGCCCTACGCAGTTCTGCCCATCGGCCGGAACATGATCGCCGCCAACCTGGATGCGGGCGTCTTGTTCTTCTTCGCCATTGGGGCCATTTCCGAGCTATCCGTCTTTATGGCTGGGTGGTCGAGCCGCAACAAGTATTCTCTCCTCGGCGCCATGCGGGCAGTGGCCCAGATGATCAGCTACGAGGTGCCGCTGCTTCTCTCCTCGATTGCCGTCATCATGGCGGCCGGCTCGTTGTCGACCGTGGAGATCGTAGAGAAGCAAGCGGGCTTTTCAGGAATTTTCCCCCACTGGTATGTGCTTACGCCGTGGGGCTTCGCCGGATTCATCCTCTTTATGATCGCGGCTACCGCTGAGACCAATCGCTCTCCCTTCGACCTGCCGGAGGGAGAGTCCGAGATCATTGCCGGATATTATCTTGAGTACTCTGGCTTCAAGTTCGCCCTCTTCTTCCTGGGGGAATACCTGGGCATGTTTGCCATCAGCGGTCTGGGCATCACCCTGTTTCTGGGCGGATGGTCCGCGCCCCTGCCCTTTCTGACCTGGATCCCCTCCTGGGTATGGTTCTTTGCCAAATTGCTGGGCCTCATCATTGGGTTCATCTGGGTGCGCGGCACCTTGCCCCGCCTGCGCATGGATCAGTTGATGAACTTTGCCTGGAAGTTTATGTTGCCCATGGCGCTGGTGGTTGTGGTGTCGGCGGGGGCGTGGCGCTTTCTTCCCCAGGGCGTGATCCGTTGGCTGGTGAGCGTGGTGTTTATTGCAGTTGCTTATCTCTTGTTGGCACGTGGCGTCGAGACCAGAAACAAGATCGCAAAACGGACCTACCGTTTTGCCGAATGAGGGAAATGATCGTACCGTTCCTTATTCTTGCCGCAGTGACCTTGGTGGGGGCGTCCGCCGCGATGCTGTTCCGCGGCCTGGTGCATTGCGCACTAGCGCTGGCGGTGGCATTTGCCGGAATCGGCGCTCTCTACCTTAGCCTGGGGGCCCAGTTCCTGGGTCTCGCCCAAGTGCTGGTCTACGTCGGCGCAATCGCGGTGCTGATCGTCTTTGTCATCCTGCTCACCCGCGGAGGTGATAGTGACTCCCCGCCATTGGCCGCAGCACGGTTGCCAATTACCGGCCTGCTGGTAGCGGCGGCCCTGTTTGCCGTCCTTGCCTGGGCAGTCCTGCATAGCGTTGCCATCCATTCAGGTGGAGCAGCCGCACCCCAAGCCACCATTCGGCAGTTGGGAACGGCTCTCATGGAAAGCTATGTGCTACCGCTGGAAGTGATTGGGCTGATGCTTACGGCAGCGCTTATAGGAGCAGTGATTGTGGCCATGAAGGAGAACCAACGATGACGGGTTTGGCTGCGTGTTTGCTCGTCTCCTCCATGTTGTTCGCGGTGGGTCTTGCGGGGGCGTTGACGCGGAGAAACACCATCCTGGTGTTGATTGGCATTGAGCTGATGCTGAACGCGGCCAACATCAACTTCGTTGCCTTTTGGCGCTTTGGGCCGCACGCTGAAGCGATGACGGGCATGATCTTCGTGCTCTTCTCGATCGGCGTCGCAGCAGCAGAAGCAGCGGTTGGCCTGGCACTCATTCTCGCCGTCTACCGGCATGCGAAAACTACGGATCTAAGCCAGCTCACTGGGAGCGGCCAGTGACGATACCTTCGACCCGCCAGCGAAGGGTGCCCCAGTTTCGCACCAGCGTACCTGGGCCGAATATGTTCTCTTCGAACGCTTTCAGTCGATCCACTGGCCGGCTCTTGCGGGAAAAACCGTAAAGCAATTGAAGGGCTTCGCCCCATCGTTTTCGGCCCAGGTACGCTTTGGCGAACCTGGGGCACCCGTCCATCTCCTTCGGCTCTGGTTTGAATGGAAGAGCCCAGAGTGGAGGGCGCCGTAAGTCTGCCTATGGCCTCCCCCGTCTGGATCGTTCGCTATCTTTGGTTGATTCCAGTGCTACCCCTGCTGGCCGCCGGCATCGGTGCGCTCCTCAAACGGGAGCAGCGCAGATTCGCCGCAGCCATCGCGATCACCTCCATGGTCTTTCGTTTGTGCTTGCGATGGTTGCCTTTGTTCATCTGCTGGGCAAGCCGGAGCGGCTATTCATCAATTTCCCCTGGATGCAGTTTGGGTCGGAATGGGTGAAGCTCGGCTGGATGTTGGACCCGCTGGCAGCGGTCATGCTGGTGATGGTGACCTTCGTCGGCCTGCTGATTTTCGTCTACAGCGTGGCGTATATGCACCACGACGAAAACTTCACCCGGTTCTTCTGCTTCCTCTCGCTTTTTGCCGGGGCCATGCTCGGCCTGCTGATCGCCAATAGCCTGCTGCTGCTGTTTATGTGCTGGGAGGTGGTGGGGCTCACCTCGTACCTGCTGATCGGTTTCTGGTATGAGCGGCCCGCAGCCGCTGCAGCAGCCAAGAAGGCCTTCATCACCACCCGGATCGGGGACCTGGGGCTGCTGCTGGGCATGGTGTGGCTCTACGGGCAAACGGGCACGCTGCTCTTTTACGACCATGGCGCAGGATGCATGGAGCATCCCGCCCTGTCGCTGCTGGCAACACAAGCAACCGGCATTGCGCTCCTGATCTTCTGCGGAGCTGTCGGCAAATCTGGCCAGTTGCCGCTGCATGTCTGGCTACCGGACGCCATGGAAGGCCCTACGCCGGTGAGCGCGCTGATTCACGCGGCGACCATGGTCGCGGCGGGCGTCTACCTGGTGGCGCGCGTGTATCCCCTGATGAGCGTGCCGGGAAGCTCGGCGTTGCATGTGGTCGCCTGGGTGGGCGCCCTGACGGCCATCTTTGCCGCTGTAGTGGCCGTGGCCCAGGACGACATCAAACGCATTCTGGCTTACTCAACCGTCTCGCAGCTCGGCTACATGATGATCGGGCTCGGCGTCGGTGGAGTTGCGGTCGGCGTCTTCCACCTGATCGCGCATGCATTCTTCAAAGCGCTCCTCTTTCTTGGCGCCGGATCGGTGATCCACGGCTGCATGGGAGAGCAGGACATTCGCGAGATGGGCG
This sequence comes from uncultured Acidobacteriaceae bacterium, assembly GCA_963793525.1. Classification (GTDB taxonomy): domain Bacteria; phylum Acidobacteriota; class Terriglobia; order Terriglobales; family Acidobacteriaceae; genus PALSA-350. The sequence goes on along the minus strand of CAWCAZ010000002.1, from coordinate 89,638 downwards.
GCCTGCGCAAGTGGATGCCGGTAACCTTTGCCACCTATGCGGTGGGCACGCTGGCATTGTGCGGCTTTCCTTTATTCTTCTCCGGGTTTTGGAGCAAAGACGCGATCCTGCACGCAGCTTATGAGTGGAACGGCTCACGAGTGCCTTTTTATCTCGGCTCAATCGGCGCATTGCTTACGGCGTTCTACATGACCCGCCAGGTCTGCTATGTCTTTTTCGGCAAGCGGCGCAAGGATCCGACGCCGGATCACATCGAGCCATCGGAGGCTGCGGTGTCGGATCCCCATGATGCCGCTCACGAAAGTCCGGCGGCGATGACTGTACCGCTGGCGTTGCTGGCGATCTTCGCGGTCCTGCTGGGCTTCATCGGAACTCCAGCATGGCCGTGGTTGCAGGCTTTCCTGGAGCTGAGGCCTACCGGCCTGGACTTCCGGCAACTGATGGAGAACGGATTGCCGCAGCTGATGCTGGCCTCCTCCCTGCTTGTCTTCGCCGGCTTAGGGCTGGGTTGGTGGATGTATGGGCACAGACCGATCAAGCGAGCTGCCGATCCGGATGCCTTGGAGCGGCTGCAGCCGGCGCTCTTTCACGCGCTGCGCAAGCGCCTGTACATCGACCAGCTTTACGCGCTGACGATTCAACGGCTAGCTTGGTGGATCGCGAAGTTCACGAACTGGCTCGATCGATGGGTTTGGAGCGGCATCCCGATCGCTGTGGCGAACTTGACCAAGGGCCTCGGCTGGATTGATTTCTCCCTCGACCGATGGATCGTGAACAAGGGATTTGATGAGGGATGCAACGGCGTCGCGGATAGCGGCCGGCTGCTCGCGCGCTTGCAGGATGGACGCATCCAAAACTATCTGCGGTTATTAGGTGCCGCGGTGGCAGCACTGGCCCTCTTTCTGCTGCTGGGACATAGGGGATGAATAGCTTCCACCCCATCCGCTTCCCTTTTATCAGCCTGCTGACCCTGCTTCCCTTGGCAGGAGCGTTCGCCGTGCTCCTGCTGGGACGAGCCAGCCGTTCGGCAGCGCGCCTGGTAGCCGCGATCTTCGCCACTGCCGCGGTTGCATATACCTGTGTGCTGTGGCGGCTCTTCCAGCCCGCAGTGCAAGGCATGCAGCTTCAGGAATGGCATGCTTGGGAGCCCTCGATTGGACTTCAATACCATGTCGGCCTCGACGCTCTTAGCCTGGTCATGCTGGCTGTCTCCTCGATCGTCGTGCTCATGTCGATCGCCGCCTCGTGGAGAAATCCCAAGCAGGGGCCGCTTTACTTCTCTCTGCTGCTCTTCCTGGAGACGGGTCTATTCGGCACTTATACTGCGCTTAATTTCCTTCACTGGTTCCTTTACTGGGAGCTGAGCCTGATTCCGGCGTTCTTCCTGATCCGCCTTTGGGGCGGCTCGGGACGCGCGCGCGCCGCGACCCAGTTCTTTGTTTACACCATGGTCGGCAGCATCACTTTGCTGCTAGCGTTCCTGGCCATATTTCTCGCCAGTGGCAGCTTCGACTTTATCGAGCTGACCCAGATGGCGCAGTCCGGCCAGCTCGCAGCCGACATCGCTCAAAACCTGCACTGGTATCAGTGGGACACCGGCCACATCACCATGTTCCTGTTTTGCGGCGCCTTCCTGGGCTTCGCGGTCAAGACGCCGATCGTTCCCTTTCACGGTTGGCTGCCTTCGGCCTATTCCGAAGCTCCGCCTGAGACGACCATGGTGCTGACCGGCGCGCTGTCGAAGATGGGCGTATACGGCTTCCTCAGGATCCTGCTCCCCATCTTCCCCGAACAGATGTGGCGTGCGCGCACGATTCTTCTCTGGCTAGCGATCGCCACCATCGTATTGCCCGCGTTCACCGCATGGGCGCAAACGGACTTGAGAAGAGTCATTGCCCACTCCTCGATCAACCACCTGGGATACTGCATTCTTGGCATCGTGGCCGCAGCCGGCTCTACCGGCGCAGATGCGCGCTTGGTGAGCGCGAAGGCTGCAGCGTTCACCGGAGTGATGCTGCAGTTGTTCAGCCACGGACTCACCGCGGCGGCCCTCTTCTGGTTCCTGGCGCTGCTCGAAAGGCGCAGCGGCGGCCTGCTCGGCCTGAACGATTTCGGTGGCCTACGCCGCGCTATGCCGGTATTCAGCGGGCTGATGGGGATCGCGCTCTTTGCCTCACTGGGCTTGCCGGGGCTGATGGGCTTTCCCGGAGAATTCCTCATCTTTAAAGGAGTCTTCCCACTGACCTGGTGGGCGGCAGCGCTGGCGTTGCTCGGCCTGCTGATGACCGCTGTTTTCCTACTCACCCTTCTGCAGCGTGTCTTCTCCGGCCCACTCGGTGAGCGTTGGGCGGGCATGCCGGACCTGACCCTTGCCGAACGGTGCATGCTCGCTCCCGCCATTGTGCTGATGTTCGTAGTTGGGCTCTACCCGCAACTGATCAGCGGAATGCTGCAAGGCACGGTATTGCAGTTTGTCAGCCAGGTGAGGTACTGACCATGCTTGCCTGGACGATCTATCTCTCCTTTCTTGGCGCAGTTGCAGTTACACTCACGCCGGCGAAAAGCCCCGCCGTTACCCGAATCACCGCCCTGCTCACGGCGCTGGCAGGGCTGGGAATTGCAATCGTGGCTGTGCTGCAGGATCGATCCGGCCAACTGATCACGATTGTGAAAGACGCCGTGGATCCCGCAGCTGGGCATTGAATATCACCTGGCCGCCGATGGCATCAGCCTGACCCTGGTTCTGCTGACCGGGATTGCGGCGGTCGCGGGCATACTCTTTTCCTGGAATATCGAGCGCCGAGTGAAGGATTTCTTCGCGCTCTACCTGGTGCTGATTGGCGCCGTGTATGGAGTCTTTCTCAGCTTCGATCTTTTTCAGCTCTTTGTCTTTTACGAGATCGCGATTATTCCCAAGTATTTTCTCATCGCCATCTGGGGATCGACTCGCAAGGAATATGCCGCCATGAAGCTGGTGCTCTACTCCTTTGCCGGCAGCGCCCTGGTGCTTGGCGGAATGGCTGCTGCCTACGTGGTCTCTGGCCAGCGCACGCTGAACCTGGAGGTGCTGGCGCACTCCTCGTTCCCGGTACATTTTCAGATGTGGGCCTTCCCCATGGTCTTCGTCGGCTTCGCCGTGCTCGCGGGTATGTGGCCCTTTCATACCTGGGCGCCCACCGGTCACGCCGCCGCCCCAACCGCCGCTTCGATGTTGTTGGCCGGCGTGGTGATGAAGCTTGGCGCCTACGGATGCCTGCGGGTAGCGATGATGCTGTTTCCGCGCGGACTTGATCCGTGGGGCTTTCAGGTGCTCGGCTTCGGGTCGTGGCAGCAGGTCTTCGCAGTGCTCGCGCTGATCGGCATCGTCTACGGCGCAACCATCGCCCTGGTGCAGAAGGACCTCAAGTTTGTTGTCGGCTACTCCAGTGTTAGCCACATGGGGTTTGTCCTGCTGGGCCTGATGACGCTGAACCAGATTGGGCTTTCGGGCGCCGTTTACCAGATGTTTTCCCACGGCATCATCGCCGGGCTCCTGTTTGCGGTGGTGGGGCGCATGGTCTATGACCGCACCCACACGCGTGACCTGGCGGAGCTGTCGCGTATTCCGCTCGCTCGCCTGATTCCCTTTGCGGCGGTGACGTTTGTACTTGCCTTCATGGCCTCCGTCGGACTCCCTGGATTCAGCGGCTTTATTGCTGAGTTGCAAGTGCTGATCGGAAGCTGGCGGGCGTTTCCGTGGATGTGCTGTGTTGCCGGGTTGGGCATCGTGATCGGCATTGCCTTTTCGTGGCGCGCGCTGCAGGCTACTTTCTTTGGCGGCAGCGAGGATGACAACGGAGCAAGCGATGCCTCCGATCACTATGCCCGAGCGGCTTGGAGCATGCCTGCTGCTGGCCAGCACGATTGTGCTCGGTCTTTATCCGAGGCTGCTCATGGACCTGATTCTGCCCAGCCTCAATGGGCCACTCTTTGAGCAGCTTCGCCAGGGTGCGTGGAGATGACAGAACTTCTGCGCTTGACGGCGCCCGAGATCGTGGTCGCGCTGGCGGGGCTGCTCGTCCTGATACTGGATCTCGGCTTCCTGCGCCGGGCTGCGCTTGCGATCCGCTTCCGTTTCGCGGCTGTCGCTTCCGGCATCGGATGCGCGATCGCGCTGGGAGTGCTGGCGAAATTCCCCGCTCAAGGCAGCTTGCCGGCGGGAATGCTGGTGGTCAATCCGCTGACGCAGCTGGTCCAGATCGCCCTCCTCGTACTGGCAATTCTTGTTCTTCTCCTGGTCGCCTCTGCGCGCTTCACCAGCCACGTGGGCGAGTATTGTGCGCTGATCTTGTTTGCCACTACCGCGATGATGTTGCTGGTGAGCACGCAGAACCTGTTGCTCATCTTCATCGCCATTGAGTTCCTGAGTCTTTCGCTTTACGTCCTTACCGCGTTTGATAAGGAGAGCCAGCCATCTGCGGAAGCCGGGCTCAAGTATTTTCTTTTTGGCGGCATGTCGGCGGGTATCCTGCTCTTCGGCTTCAGCCTGCTCTACGGTCTCTCTGGCTCGCTCGCTCTGCAGGGTATCGCCGCCGCAGTCAACGCTTCGCCGGGCGATCCGTTGTTGACGATTGCCATCGTCCTGGTAATGGCAGGGTTGGGCTTCAAGATTGCCGCAGCGCCCTTCCACATGTGGGCTCCCGAGGTTTACCAGGGGGCGCCGACCTGGAGCGCCGCGCTGGTCGCATCGAGTTCAAAGGTCGCCAGTTTCATCGCCTTGTTTGTCTTCTTCCATCTGGGGCTCATGGGAGCGGCGGGCAGTGCCGCCTGGCGAGGTTACGCCGCAGGATGGGCGCCCCTGATCGCGTTCTCGCCGTGGTATCGATGCTCTGGGGCAACCTGGCGGCGATTGCACAAACCAGTGTCAGGCGGCTGCTGGCCTATTCCGCGATCGGGCATGCGGGGTATATGTTGATCGCGCTGGTGGTACACAGCCGGCAAAGCCTGGTGGCGCATGGTGTATTACGTCATCACGTACGCCTTGGCGACCGTGGGCGCGTTTGGCGTGCTCGCTGCGTTGGAGAGTGAAAAGGTGGACACCATCGCGGACTTCGCCGGCCTGGGTAAGCGTGCTCCGGACGTGGCGTTTTGCCTGCTGATCTTCTTGCTCTCTCTGGCAGGCATTCCTCCGCTGGCAGGTTTCTTTGGCAAGTTCTATATCTTCATTTCGGCTCTGGACACAGCGGACCACTTTGCTTTGTTGTGGCTGGTACTGCTGGCGCTCGCCATGAGCGTAGTTTCGTTCTACTACTATCTGAAGGTTCTCAAGCAGGCCTACGTCTCCGAACCGAACGCCGGGGCCGGAGTCATCCGCGTGCCGGTGACCACTCGGATCGCTTTGTGGGCAACTGCCGCGCTGGTGGTCATCCTGGGCTGTTTGCCGGATTTGCTCTTGAATCGGATTGCCGTCGCGCTTCCATCGGCATTCCGCTAGAACCGGGCGACGTACTTACAATAGTCTAACCCCTATCGCATATTCCGCGCCATGCTGGAGGCGGGTGACCCTCCAAACACGATGGAGCAGTTGCTTGTGCGTGCCAAGGATATGAAAGACGGATAAAGGTCTCCTGCGCATGAAGCGTGCCAACGAACAAGGCGAAGATTACCTGGCGCGAGGTTTCCGCAACGTGGACGCCGCCGCCGTGGGCAAGATGGCGCGCTGCCTGGCGTACATGGATGGGCTACCCGAATTTCAGCAATACAAAACCACAATCCTGGAGATGATGAAGCCGCAGCCGGGCTCCCTCGTCGCCGACCTTGGTTGCGGACTGGGCTTTGATGTTCGGCGTCTGTCCAAGTTGGTGGGGCCGGAGGGGCGGGCAATCGGTGTAGACGCGAGCCTGACCCTGATTGAATCCGCGCGTGCCGCGAGCGAGGGCTTTCCGGCCGTCGAATTCATTCAAGCGGATATCCAGAAGCTGCCTTTTGCGAACGGCTCTCTCCACTCCTTCAAGGTAGACCGCACACTACAGCATGTGGAGCGGCCGCAAGCGGTCCTCAGCGAGATCTTCCGCACGATGAGGCCGGGCGGCAGGGTGGTCTGCGCCGACCCCGACTGGGCGACGTTCGCCATCGAGGCGTCTTCGCTCGGCAACACCCAGCACCCCATCGCCCGGCAAGTCGCTCAACTCTGGAGCGAAGATATCCGCAACCCTCGCATCGGGCGTGATCTGAGCAAGCTCTTAGCAGAGACGGGCTTCGTCGATCTCGAAGTCACGGAGACAGTATTATCAACCCCGGCCTTTGAGAGTTCCGAAATCGTATTCGATATCACGCAGAGTGCCTTACGCCTGGCGGCTAGGAGCGGAAGCGATGAACCCCTTATTTGGCTGGCAAAGTTGCGTGAAGGGGTTAACCCTATTTGCTGCTCCGTCACGCTTGTGATTAACTTCGCCAGGAGACCCTAAACTCCTGCTCAACCGCTTACCCTAAGGAGAAACCGGTGAAGACGAGAGATGTCGGTCTGGCCGCGGCATTCGCAACCGCCTTGCTGGCAGCGGGGGCACAAGACACGAAGTACAAACCTAAAGGCCAACAGATCCCGTCTCCGGAATGTCTTACGATGCGGGGCAATTGGTCGGGCGGATACGTTCCGTGCACTGAGACCACGCACCAGGAATGGTTGAACGATGTTACCCACTGGCGTGCAGAGCGCCGTATCCGCATCGGCTACGACGGTGCGCGCTACGCGATGCCGCAATTGCTGTGGACGCAATCGAGTTTCATGCAACCGCAGATGATGGTGCAGGACCGCTATTTCTACGACCCTGTGGCAGGTAAGTACACCGTGGATCGCTACCTCGACGACCTCGAAAAACGCTATGGCGGCATCGATGCTGTCCTCATCTGGCCGACCTACCCCAACATGGGCATTGATGACCGCAACCAGCACGACATGATCCGCTCCATGCCAGGCGGTCTGGAAGGTGTGCGCAAGATGGTGGGCGACTTTCATCGTCGAGGCGTGCGCGTCCTATTCCCCATGATGATGTGGGATCAAGGCACCCGCGAGCCCGGCGAGCCCTGGCCGCAGGCTATTGCGGAAACCATGAAAGCCATCGACGCTGACGGCGTCAACGGCGATACGCAGGATGGCGTGCCGCTGGCGTTTTCGCTGGCCTCGGACCACGTAGGCCACACCCTGGCCTTCGAGCCCGAAGGCGGTCCATCCGACGAGGCTCTGGCCTGGAATGTGATGACGTGGGGACAGTATCAATTTCCCTTTGTCCCCGAGGTCGATAAATATAAGTGGCTGGAAACCCGCCACATGGTGAACATCTCCCATCGCTGGGCGCGGAACAAAACCGATGATCTGCAGTTTGCTTTCTTCAACGGAGTCGGCTGGGAAAGCTGGGAGAACGTCTGGGGCATCTGGAATGGCATCACGGAGCGGGACGGGGAAGCGACACGCCGAGTAGCCACGATCGAGCGCGGCGTAGCGCCCTTTCTTACCAGCCCTGGCTGGGAACCCTATTACCCAACCCATCGCTACGGCGTCTTTGCCAGCCGCTGGCCGCTGAACGGCCAAACGGTGTGGACGATGGTGAACCGCAACGAGTATGACGTAGATGGGCGCGAGATCTCTGTTCCCGCGGAGGACGGCGTTCGCTACTTCGACCTCTACCACGGTGTTGAGCTCACACCGCAGAAAGAGGGCAACGAGGCGGTCTTGGCCTTCCCCATCGAAGCGCATGGCTTCGCGGCGGTGCTCGCCACCCGCGCAGCTCCAGATGCAAAAATGCAGGATCTGATGGCGCGCATGAAGACGATGACGGCGACGCCGCTGTCATCGTACGCCGATCAGTGGAAGACTCTGGGCCAGCAAATGGTTGCGATTGCGCCGGCAAAAGCAGCGGGGGCTATCCCGGAGGGCATGGTTGCGATTCCAGGCGGAGACTATATTTTCAAAGTGCAGGGAATCGAAATCGAAGGCGACAACGACATTGGTGTCGATGTCCAATATCCGTGGGAGGATATGCCGCGCCGCTTTCATGAGCACCGCATGACGATCCCGCGCTTCTACATGGACAAGTATCCGGTAACAAATGCGGAGTTCAAGAAATTCATAGACGTGACCCATTACCGTCCGGCAGACGCTCTGAACTTTCTACGCGATTGGAAGGATGGTGGGTATCCGCAGGGGTGGGCCAATAAGCCGGTGACCTGGGTCTCGCTCGAAGATGCGCGCGCCTATGCGAAGTGGGCCGGCAAACGGTTGCCGCACGAATGGGAATGGCAGTATGCAGCCCAAGGCGGCAATCCATCGCGCATCTATCCCTGGGGCGACGCCTGGGAGGCGAATGCTGTGCCGGTTCCGGTGAAGGGCCGCGCGCTGACGCAGCCCGACAACGTCGATGCGCACCCCGCAGGCGCGAGTGCTTTCGGAGTGATGGATATGGTGGGCAACGTATGGCAATGGACAGACGAATTTGTCGATGACCATACGCGAGGCGGCATTCTTAGAGGCGGAAGCTACTACCAGCCGCAGGGCTCGATGTGGTATTTCCCTCAAGCCTACCGCAATGATCAGCACGGCAAGCTGTTGCTGATGGCGCCCAGTTATGATCGCTCCGGAACAGTCGGCTTTCGCTGCGTTAGCGATGCTGAATTGAACTAACGTAGTTACCAATAAGGAGACAGCATGCCTCTCGTTCGCATCGATCTTGCTGAAGGCAGATCACTGGAATACGGCAAACAGGTTGGCCAGATCATCTACCAGCGCGTTGACGGATGTGATGAATGCCCCCAAAGATGATCTCTTCCAGATCATCACCGAACATCCCCAGTTCGGCTTGCAGTTTGACCGGAAATTTCTTGGTGTTCACCGATCCGACGAATGCATCTTCGTCCAGATCACGCTGAATAGCGGTCGAACCGTGGAGATGAAGCAGCGCTTCTATAAAACCGTCGCCGACGGTCTGCACGAAACCGTCAAGCTGCGCCGGGAAGATATCTTCATCAGCCTGGTGGAAGTGACAAAAGAAAACTGGTCCTTCGGCAACGGAGAGGCCCAATACGCACCGGCTACGCCATAACGTGATGTCTGCAGTTCCGCGCTTTCGGTAGTTCCGCGCTTTCGGTGTAACGAATCGATGGGTGCCCCATTCAAGCCTGCCTTTGGCTTGAGTGGGATACCACAGCACTCAACGTTCCCTTTCGGCTCCCCAGGCCATCGCCATAGTCATGGGCGCAGAACGAAGCGGAAGCGCATATCTTCGCCGTACCACATGATGTAATTTGTTCCCCAGGCGTTGTTGAAGAGATTGCAATCAACGCCGCCGGAAAGATCGGCTTGTGTCCGGGAAAAATTTAGGGGCGACTTCTCCCCGAACGCAATGAGCGGCGAATCCAGCGTCTCCACAAAAAACGCCTGCTGTGCATCCTTGTAGCCGAATCCCGTAGAAACGGCGTGCATATGCCGATTGCCCGCGGACACCACGTCAAAGGGCGAAACCTGCTCACCTGATTTATCCATCATCCATCCCTGTTGGCTAGGGACGATCGGATGAAAGCTCAGCCAGAGCGCTTCGGGCATGCGCGTCGCCGCCTTCTGGAACCAGTAAAAGTTCAAGTGGATGACGGGCTCTGCTTTGGGGAACAGTAGTTCCAGATACATCGTCTCCGGGAATGCGGCTCGTCCTGATTTCAATGCTTCACGATCCCGGATCTCCAGACGAGCCAGCACATGATGAGCCTCAGCATCTTCCTCCACCTGGAGCTGCGCCAAAGATGGCGACCAGTCACGGCTTTCCGCTCCAAAACGCTCAATGTTGGGCTTACCGAAGTCCTTCTTTGCCCAGTCCTCCGTGCTGATCACATAATTGGAAAAGAATCGCGCGTAATCCTGCTGGGAAAGCGTTTGGTACGAGAACAGGGCCAGAGGATGATCGGCAGAGGCCCATTCCCGCCCCGATTTTTTGTTGCGCAGGCGACTGATCGCTCCCGTACCCGGATCCAGCGCGAGGATGAAGTGCGCCGTCTCCACTTCCTTGCCGCCCGGGTGACTGGAGGGGTGCGACAACTGCGGCGCCTTGGCTTCGAGCTGGCGCACAGAGGCCAGAGCCTGATCACGTAAGGGCGCAGGCAGCGTGGCAATTCCATCAAAAAGATCCTGGCGCTTTTCCACCCAGCTGTGCTGCACGACTTCATAGTTTTTGGTGTGCAGCATCTCGGCCAGATCGTGCGGGGTGTAATGGTCAAAATCGAGCCAGGTTTTGGTGTCGGTGCCCCAGGTGTGCTCGGGCTCAAGAAGAACGTGGCGAAGCAGAGCGAGATCCGTCGAGTCGCCGATCTGGAAGCTCTGTTGCGCAAGCCAGCTCTGACGAAGCCGGGCAACCTCGCGGTACCTGGCGACCTTCAGAGGGTCACTGGCAATGCCGTGGATCCAGGTGTCCCCAATCTCCTGCTTCACCACGGGCAAGTTACCCCGATAAGCGTCGACGGCGTTCGCAATCTCAGTGAGGTTGGTGGCGGTCAACTGGGCATTGGGGAATTGGTGCTTGAGATCGGAGCAGATCTTTACGATCTCTTCAGGCTTGTGCGGGCCGCTGTTATCATCTGCGACCACAATCGCGATGGCGAGATCCGAACCTGGCACTCGGGTGACAGCGCCGTACTCGTGGTGGTACATAACCACCAGCGACGCTCCTCGTAAATCGGTCCACACAAACAAGGGCGGCACCTCGGCCGGTGTACTCGCTCCGTTCACGCCGATGTCGAGAAACTTCACGCCTTGAGCGGCTAAGGGACCAATGAGCCCCCGCGTGTGGCCAGGCACATCGGTCATCTTGGCTCCGGTCGTGGTTCCGCCAAATCGACGGTCCAGGGACTTCGACAAAGCGATGCTTCCGGAGATCATCGACGCATCCATCAGCTCGGTTTGACAACTGAAGGGAAGAGCATGCCAGGCGATGTCCCTGTTGGAAATGGCATGCTCCATTCGCCGGCGATCATCGGGAGAAGCCTGCTCGAGATACTCATAGAGCAGCCACGAACCCGTCGTCCAGACGTAGCGGCATGAACCGGATTGGCGCATTTCCTCAGCAACCTTGATCGCCTGGGGAAAGAACTGGGTGAAGTACCGGCGAACTACCGCCGCCTGCGTGTCGATAAAGCCGGCATCGAAATGACACTTGAACATGACCAGGACACGCTTGACCTCCCCATCGGGCGCCGGCGCCTGTTGGGAGAAGGCTTGTCCGGCAGCGAGTCCGCCGCCCAGCGCAATCACAGATTTAATAAATTCGCGACGCCTCATCGTAGGTTGGGGCTCCAAGTCACATGGTCACGGCAGACCGCATGCCGCATATTGCGACTGGCAAGAATCTTACACGGATGAATAGCGGGTTAACGGCTACGCGCCCTCAGGAATGCTTTCTGTAGACCCGGGTCGCCACCACGCTGGCTTGGGGCGAATCCGAACCGAAGCTCCTGGTCTCAATCAATATCTCGAACGGGTTAAGAGAACCGTCCGCATTGCTGAACTGCCCCAGGAGCGGCCGCATCACAGCCTGGTCGAAGAGCGTGTCTATCGCCGCCTGGGTTCCGGCCATGGTCAGCCCTTCCGCCAGAAGAACCCATCCCGTGTTGTCGAGATTAGGAACGAATCCGATGACCGCGTAGGTACGATGCGAGGGCCCGTTCGCATCATTCTCGTAGACCGGGAGTTCTCCAGCCTGAGGGTGCCGGTTCAGGATGTGCGAGGCATTCGGGTGAGGCTGATATTCGAATTGGAAATTAAGCGTCTTCTCGAACAGCTCTGCCCAAGGATTGGAGAAACTCGACCCCAGAAGGATGACGTTCGCATCCTTTAAGTCATCCATGTGAAGATCGCGCGAGTAGCGCACCGTGAGCTGATCGTGACTTGCCTCCGGCAAGCGCGAGAATCTCATCACCGCGTTCAGATCTGTAACATTGGTGTAGCGCTGCGCGTCCAGGTCCCTCATGTTCTGGTCATCGATGTTGTAGGGACTCTTGAGAGACAGATAGTCGCGATCGATATATTCCGACAAAGAAACCAGATGACCCGTCAGGTTCTGAATCATGACGATTCCATCGTCGGACGGAACAATCAGCGTCGGGCGGCTCTTGTCGAAGAGGCTGGCCCACAAGGGGTGGGAAGGATCCGCAGAATTTGTGGACACGCGATGCGCAACCGCCCAGGCGACGGCCAGACAGGTGAGCAATGTTAGGACCATCCAGCCAGGGACAAGCCAACGACGACGGGCGGGCGGTACAGACACAATGGCAGGTGCGGCAGGCGCCACGGTCTCCAAAACGCTGCCAGTATCCGTTTCGCGCTCCGTTACCACCAGCAATGGGCGCTCCTGGAATTTATTGCGGGAATAGACCGGAACGTATTTTCCCCGGGGAATGCTGAGGCGAAGCTCCTCCTCCCGGCCCTCATCCAGGAAATATTGGTCCAGACGATTGCGCAGCTGCCTGGCATAGTTCCTTACGATATTGTCTTCGCCGGGATGATAGCCCGGACGCCGCCCGAAGACGTGCACACCGATCTGATGTTCACTGATCTCGGCGGTCTTACCGGTAATCTCGCGTTCACACACATAAAGAAGGAAGCGGGACAGCAGAGCCGACTTGGCAAAGCTGCGGCTGGCGACGATGCGCTGAGCCAACTGCCAGCGCGGCTCAGTGGCCAGGCTAGATACGGCTTTCCATACCGCGGCCGATGGCAAATCACCGTTGACGGCCGCATCCTTTGAAACTGGCTCGAAATCTGGTAGTGAGACGTCGCTCTGGTTCATAGCGTCCACGCACGGAAGGTTAACAGATCCACGAGAAGAAACGGTAAAACTTGCTAAGTTGTTGTCCTGCCAAAATTTATTGAAAATCTACGGAATTTTCCAACTGGGCTACACATTCCGGAAGAAGTTGAAACCGTATACATTCCACCCGTCAAACACTCGGTGTAAACACAGGGTAGACCCCTTCCAAATCGGGTCGCCGAAGCGCCAACATGGGCCACTGCAGTCTTTCTGAGAGGCTTGACATGTCAACGATTGGAATTGTTCCAGCTATTGATGCGCGTCCTTCCGCCGTGTCACAGTTTATTCATCCAGTAATAGATACGGTATCCATACCAGGGTTGACTAAGGCATCCACACCAAGGTGGATCGCCGGCAAGTCGTCCGCGGCGAGATCTAGGGGTGGCGGCATCGGCGCACGCATCTCCTATTGTCTTGCTGCACTAACGATTGTCTTCTGGATATTCTCAACTGCAACCGCGTTGGCGCAAAATGACGTGGGTTCCATCGTCGGATTCGTGACCGACTCCTCAGGGGCGGTCGTGCCCAATGCAAAGGTAACCATCAAGAATGAGGGAACCGGCGAAAGCCGTACGGTTTCCACGGATGGGTCAGGCCATTATGCGGTCCCGAACCTGCCACCCACCGTCTACACCATGACGGCTGAGGCCACTGGCTTTCAGAGGTTCGAGAGTACACACAACGCCCTGGCGTCCAATAGCACCATCTCGATCGACGCGGTGCTTACGCTCGGAGCAGCTACCCAGACGGTCGAAGTAACGGCCACTGCGGCGCTCTTGCAGACTCAGTCTGCAGCGGTACAGAGCGAGATCAACGGAGAGCAGATCCAAAAGATGGAGTTGAACGGCCGCAATCCCATCTACATGACACAATTTCTGCCTGGCGTCTCCAGTACGGCAACCCTCGGCGACTTTAACTTCGCCTTCAACAGCGGGGACAGTTTCAACATCAATGGGGCTCGCACGCAGGATACGCTGTACACCATCGATGGCGCTCCCGCGGTTCGCACACGAGACGACGGAGAGATCATCGCCGGCGTGAATGTCGACGCGGTGCAGGAAATGCAAGTGATCACAGCCGCTTACTCGGCGGAGTATGGCGGTGCATCCGGCGCCCAGGTGCGCATCGTGAGCAAGAGTGGAACCACCAATTTTCATGGCGGTGCGTACGAATACCTGCGCAATTCGGCGATGAACGCCAACACCTGGTCGCGCAACCTGAACCCCGCAACCCGTTTTCCTTCGCCCTTTGTTTACAACAATTTTGGATTCCTGATCGGCGGCCCTATCTGGGCCCCAAAGGTCCCCTTCTTGGATAAATTGCGGGATAAGGCCTTCTTCTTCGTCAACGAGGATTGGGTTCGCTACCGCTTTGCAGCCACGCAAAACATGACGGTGCCTACCGCATTGATGCGCCAAGGCAACTTTAGTGAACTGCTGAATCCGAGTAATCCGTACTATGCGGGTGGCAAACAGCTCTACGTGCCGGGTACATGCCCAGTGTACGGTGCAGCAACCTGTGTGCCTTACCCTGGTAACGTCATTCCGGCGGCGCAATTGAGTCCAAACGGCGTCGGGATCATGAACTCCTATCCTCTGCCTACTCCTGGATTCCAACAGGGAGCGAACAACTATGCCGGCTCGCTCCCCAACCCGGAAAATCAGCGTAAAGGCCAAATCAACGGCGACTTTCTCGTTACGCCGAACAACCACCTCTTGTTCCGGCGCTCAGACAACTCGTTCTACCAGCTTTCCCCTTACAACCAAAGCAACCCCCAGGTTCCAATCATCTTCGAGCGCCCGAACCAAACAATCTCTGCGGGTTGGGTCTGGACGATCAGCCCCACCATGATTAACGAGGCCCACACCAGCGTCAGCGTCGACGACGTCTATATCCAGGCCGCTCCGGGAGGAGCCGGCTATGATCGGGGAGCATTCGGAATCGATTTTGCCTATATCGTGCCTGGCTCGAAAGCATCCGAGCAGAAAATTCCCACCGCCACCCTGCCCACTTTCTCCAGCATTGCCGGTGGGCCCTATCCGTCCCACTCCTCCGGGATCATTTATACGGCATCCGACAGCTTCACCAAGGTATGGGCGAACCACACCGTCAAGGGGGGCTTTTTCTTCGACCGTATGGGCGAAAACGACAACGATCAGATCAATGTCTCGACGGTGCCCGGGGGGGCCAGCAACCAGAACGGCACGTTCCTTTTCACCGACACACGGACCGGCCTGGGCGGTACTTCTGGCGTAGGCTTGGCCAACTTGGCACTCGGCTTGGCAGACACCTATACCGAGATTGGCACCAAGGCATTCACTACCTGGCGCGGAAGGATGTTTGAGGAGTTTATCCAGGACAACTGGCAGGTCACTCACAAACTCAATCTGGATTATGGTCTTCGCATCACGACCATCATTGCTCCGAACGCGCAGGATGGCAATGCGGACTACTTCGATCCTGCCGCATTCAATCCGGCGAGTGTTCCAGTGCAAAGTCCAACCACGGGCCTTATCACCCTCGGTACCGGCAATCCTTATAACGGCATCGTGATTCCCGGGCTTAGTAAATTCCCCAGCTCGGCACTTGCGGGCAATCGAGTCCCTGCCGCGAATCCGGCCAATAACGCCTGCGCCGGCCAACCCTGCAACGGCCTGTTTGCCCCCAACCTGCCAAAAGGGTTCGTGCACACCAAGACCGCGGTTCTGCCACGCCTCGGCATCGCTTATCAGCTATTTCCAACTACCGTGGTCCGCATGGGGGGCGGGAGATTTGTAGAGAATAAGGGGATCATCGACAACATTTTCCCCGGTGGCAATTCTCCGTTCCAGCCAACGGTGTCGGTCAATAACATTTCGGTCGACGACCCGGGTGCGGGGTTAACTCCCACAGTAGAACCTCCCATCCAGCTCACTACGATGAACGCCAACCTGGTGCCCCCGACAAGGTGGAATTGGAACGTGACCGTCCAGCAGCAGCTTCCAGGGCGCCACTCGTCACTGTCGATCGCCTATGTGGGCGCCCGCGGTCTGCATAATTGGGATGTCTTTGACATCAACCAACCCACGGTCGGTTCGCTGACCAGGAACCCGGGCATCAACCCGAACTATCTCCGGCCCTACAGGGGTTTCGCCTCCATTCAGCAAGCGCAAAGCGGGGTGAGCGAGACTTACCATTCGTTACAAGCCGCATGGAATTGGCAATTCGGCGACGGTTCTATGTTCGGAGTTGCCTATACCTGGGCCAAGGACATGGATAACGGTTCCAATTACCATACGATCGTCCCCGATACCTACGACACCTCCAATCTTTGGGGGCCTTCGGAGTACGACATAAGCAAAGTTTTCATCGCGAACTACCTCTATGTGCTGCCTTTCTTTAAGGGACAGCACACCCTCTTAGGCAAGGTAGCGGGCGGCTGGCAGATCAGCGGCAGCACCCAATTCCAAACCGGCCTCCCCTGTTCCGTTGGGGTTGCCAACGACTACGCCGGAGTTGGAGAGTCAGGCAGCTTCAACTGCCAACCGCCCAACATTCCAACAGGGTCTGTGGGCCAGTTCTGGGTGCAGCACGGCGGTGTGAGGCATATAGGCAAATTTGCCGGTTCTACTGGTAACGCCAGCAGCCCGAAGTGGTTTGCTACGACAGCGCAAGACGGAACTCCTCTCTGGACTGCGCCCCCCGCCGGGACATTTAATCTGCAGAAAGGCATTCGCGACAATATTTTTGCGCCTGGCTTGGTGAACTGGAATATCGCGATGATCAAGGCCTTCCCTATTTTCAGGGAGAATGGCTTCGAGTTCCGCGCGGAGGCGTACAACTTCCCGAATCATCCCAACTGGTCTTCGCCGAACTACACTCCCACTTCAGCCCAGTTCGGGGAAGTGACTCAGAAGACCACCACCAATCCGCGGACTCTGCAAGTCGGCTTGCGTTATCGCTTCTAGCTGCGTAGCGAATCTAGGGGGACTCCCGCACGGGAGTCCCCTTTTACTTTTGTGCAAGTGGCACTAGTGCCTGCCAGTGAAACTCAGGGAGGCTAGAGAACGTCCCACGCAACGACTCTGCAGAATCGTCCAGCCTCGGTGGGTCTCATTTCCGGACTGGTGAAATCATGTTGGCCAAAACCCGGGGGAGGTGCCAAATGTTAGAAACCATCACTGAATTGGGCAAGCGAATCGGAGCTACGCGCTATCGCAATTCACTCGTAACCATGATGGGCTCCGTACGGCTGCGAACCATGACTGGATGCCTTCTGCCGTTTCTCGCCGCCCACTCGTTGCTGCCCTCGCTCGAGGGCCAAACGATGAAGGCCCCGGATATCACCAAAGACCCGACCCTATATGTCATGTCATACGCTCACCTGGATACGCAGTGGCGCTGGGAAATGCCGCAGACCATCAGCGAATATCTGCTGAAGACCATGCGGGTGAACTTCGACTACATCGATAAGTATCCCCACTACGTCTTCAACTGGACGGGTTCGAATCGTTACCGTCTGATGAAGGAGTATTTCCCCGACGATTACGCCAGGATGACGCAATATGTCGCCGCCGGCCGTTGGTTCCCTGCAGGCTCATCGGTGGAAGAGGGCGATGTAAATCTCCCCAGCGCCGAAGGAATTTTTCGCCAGATCCTTTACGGCAACGATTACTACCGCAAGGATTTCGGCAAAGCCAGCACGGAGTTCATGCTGCCAGACTGCTTTGGATTTCCTGCCTCGTTGCCCAGCATTCTCGCGCATGCAGGCCTGAAAGGATTCTCCACCCAAAAGCTCAGTGCAGCCTGGCAGCCGGCGCCGAAAATCGGGGGGCCTGATTCGCCCGAACACACCCCCGAAGGGATACCCTTCAACGTTGGCCTATGGATTGGCCCGGACGGAAAGAGCGTCATCGCGGCCTTGAACCCCGGCGGATACGGCAGTAGCGTCTACACCGATCTCAGCCAAGATCCGGGTCCACCGCCGCCACGGCCCCAATTGACGAGGGAGGAAAAGGCGAAGCTCACGCCGGCGCAACTGCGTGCCCGGGAACGGCCGCGAGAGTGGGAACAGGATTGGGTCAAGCGCATCGATCTGGATGGCCAGGTCACCGGCGTCTTCGCTGATTACCACTATGTCGGCACCGGAGACGTTGGCGGGGCCGCTCGTGAATCGACGGTCAAACTATTGGAAGCCATCGTTGATAAGAGCGAGACAGTATTGCCTCCTCCGCCTGGCGGATTCGGCCAGCAGGATCAGCCAGGCTCGCAGCCACAGGGTCCGACGGTCCGCGTCGGAGAAGGCCCAGTCCACGTGATCGAGTCGACGGCCGATCAGATGTTCAACGACATCAAGCCGGACATGACCTCGCGCATGCCCCAATACAAAGGCGATCTGGAGTTGATCAATCACTCTGCCGGATCGCTGACTTCGCAGGCTTACCACAAGCGCATGATCCTCAAGAATGAGTTGCTGGCCGACGCTGCCGAGAAAGCCTCGGTGGCGGCCGCATGGATGGACGGGCGACCGTATCCCCAGCAACAGTTGAACGATGCCTGGACGCTGGAACTGGCCGGACATTTTCACGACTTGGCCGCGGGCACCGCGACTCCGCGCGCTTATCAGTACTCCTGGAATGACGACAATATTGCCGCCAACCAGTTCGCCGGCGTGCTGACCAGCGCCACCGAATCGATCGCCTCCGGCATGGACACGCAGGGCAAGGGAACGCCCATCGTGGTGTATAACCCGCTCAACATCGCTCGCGAAGACGTGGTCGAGGCCAAGATCGAGTTTCCTGGCGGGCTTCCAAAAGCTGTTCGCGTCTATGCTTCCGATGGCACGGAGACCCCGGCCCAACTGGAAAACGGGAAAGTACTTTTCCTGGCCAAGACGCCGTCCGTGGGATATACGGTGTATCACGTCCTGCCGGCGCAGAGTGGCGCGGCTAATGAAACCGTTAAAGTGACGAAATCATCGCTCGAAAATGCGCGCTACCGCGTGCAGCTCAATCAGGATGGAGATGTTTCCAGCATCTACGACAAGAGCCTGAACAAGGAGCTGCTCTCGGCGCCCATCCGGCTGGCCATCTCCACCGACACGCCAAAACAATATCCGGCCTGGAATATGGATTTCGATCAGGAGCAAGCAGCGCCCCGCGCCTACGTGAGCGGCCCGGCGCAGATCCGGGTGGTTGAGCGTGGTCCCGTTCGAGTCGCGCTGGAAGTAACGCGTCAGACGGAAAACTCAAAATACGTGCAGACGATTCGCCTTTCAGCTGGCGATGCGGGCAGCCGCGTGGAATTCGGCAATGCCATCGATTGGCAAACGCTGGCCGCCAATCTCAAAGTAGCGTTTCCACTCAGCCCGGCGAATGAAGATGCCACTTATAACTGGGACGTGGGTACCATTGAGCGTCCCAACGCACAAGAGCGCCAATTCGAAGTCGCCTCACATCGCTGGATCGATCTCACCGATAAGAGCGGCAGTTTCGGCGCGACCATCCTGACCGAATACAAGAACGGCTCCGACAAGCCGAACGACCACACGATCCGGTTGACACTGCTACGTTCGCCCGGAATGCAACCGCCCACCAATGGCCGTCCGCAGGGGTATACCGACCAGGCAAACCAGGACTGGGGTCATCACGAATTCGTATTCGGTTTGGCGGGACACGCCGGGACCTGGCAGCAAGCGCAAACGGATTGGCAAGCCTATCGGCTTAGCGATCCGCTCATCGCTTTTCAAGCGACAGAGCATCCCGGATCTTTGGGCAAGAGCTTTTCCCTGCTTCAGATCAACAACTCCAGAATCCGCGTGCTCGCTCTCAAGAAAGCGGAAGCGGATGACGAAATCATTCTCCGTATGGTCGAGCTCGACGGTCATCCAGCGCAAGAGGTGCGCGTCTCTCTCGCCGGGCCTATCGTAGCCGCTCGCGAAGTCAATGCCCAAGAATTAGAGGAACAAAAAGAACCCGCGAACCTTAGCAGCGGGGCGCTAGTCACGTCCTTCACTGCGTATCAACCGCGCACCTATGCCTTGCGCCTCGGTCCACCGGCGGCAAAGCTGACAGCCATTCGTTCGCAACCGGTTGCGCTCAAGTACGACCTTGCCGCAGCCAGCAATGACGACACCAAGACGGCAGGCGGCGGCTTCGATGGTAAAGGCCACGCGATCGCAGCCGAAATGCTTCCTGCTGCGATCGCTTATCACGATGTCGAGTTCAAGTTACCACCCGCAAAAACCGGAACGCCCAATGCAGTGGTTGCCAAAGGTCAAGCGATTCCTCTGCCGTCCGGGCCTTACAACCAGGTTTACATTCTGGCTGCGTCCGCGGATGGAGACCAGACGGCGGCATTCAGGGTGGGCGCCAAGACAGCGAATCTTACAATCGAGGATTGGGGTGGATTCATCGGCCAGTGGGATACACGCATCTTTAAGAACCAGGATGACCGCAATTGGGATATCTCAGCTCATCACGCGCCGTGGCCTCCCACCGATGAGCAACAGCGGGAGCAACGGGTCCCGTCGCCTCGCTATCCCGAGGATTACGTGGGTCTCGAGCCGGGCTACGTTAAGCCCGCCAGTCTCGCCTGGTATGCCTCCCATCGGCACACCGCCGATGGCCTCAATCAGCCGTACCAATACTCTTACCTCTTCGCGTACTCGATCCCGATGCCAGAAGGCGCACGAACACTCACTTTGCCTGACAACGAAAAAATCCGGATTCTCGCCGTCTCGGTCGCAGAAGAAAGCCCGCAGCTAAGGCAGGCACAACCGCTCTACGACACGCTGAATCGCACAGAACCGCCCACCGCTGCATCGTCGCCGAGCGCTCCTTCAAGTGGTAATCGCCACTGAGAATCCGCCGGGGCGTAGCAAAGGGCACAACTCTGCACCGGGCAGGAAAAGCAGTAACTCCGGGGCTAAAGTTGAATCGTTGCAAAGCATTTACGCACGGCCTCAAGTCTGTGTGAGAACTAGCAGTACCGCAGATCCCTCCACTACGCTCTCAAGCCTCGCCGGGCTGAAGCTGAGCTTGGCCTCCCAGTCCATCGGGCTGAACAGCGAAGGTCGCGCGGATGTCTTCATACAAAGGAGCTAGGATCGTTGCCAGACGATCGGCCAGCCCCAATATGTCGGAAGCCCGGTCAGGAATCGGAGTGCCTAAGGCGCGGTAGTAATTCTCGAATTCCTGCCGCATGCGGGCTGCAGATTGCCGGATGTCCGGGACACCCTCGATAGGCTTCCCGACGACCTCACTCGCCATTGCTCGCATGACCAGGGCAATGTCTTTTTCAAACACGATTCCAGCCTGGGCGATGGGCTCAGGCAAACTACTGAGCGGCTTCTGCGAGAGATACTGGGCAGAAGTGATTTGCACCTGCAGCAATGCGCGTATCGAAGGTTGCCACCGCCGGACGTCTTCGCGGATATGCAGCTTCCGCTGACGCGAAGACCCAAACTCGAACAAGACCGCGTCGGCTTGCGTACTTACTGCCAGGAACCCGGCATTGAGCTGATCACGTAGCTGGCGAATTCGCTTGATTGCCTTCACCTGATCCTTCTCCAGCAGCTGCTCGGCCAACTCGGCAAACATCCCCAGATTGCGGGCAAAGACGGTTTGCATTTCCTCAAGCGCGTCCTTCACCCAAAGGCGATCGTAGATAAGCCACATGCACATCAAACCCAGCAGGACACCGAAGACACGGTCGCGCGCAATAGAGAGCGAAGTCTGGATGGTGAACTCCTGTAGGTTAATGAGGTAAAAGGCCAGGGCAAGCTGCACGCCCAGATAGGAAAGCCTTGCCGAACTGGTCGCAATCCAGGAGGAGATGGCGGTCACGGCCATGAACAGGAGGGTAAAGCCGGTAATCGAGTCAAGGTATGGCAACACAAAGATCTGGGCCCCGAAGCCAAAGATGATGCCGCCAATAAATGCCCCTACAAATCGCAGAAATTGCTTTTGCCGGGATGAGCCGATGGTAGACAGCGCGGTGATGATACAAGTCGCCATCGAAGTGCTGAGCCCTGGCCAATCAACCGCCGTGTAGATAATGTAGCTAGCCATGGACGCGAGCGTGCCACGCAAGGCAAATTGCACATGAATGGGGTTGGAAAAGGCGTCACGGGCAAAAAATTGCGTGGGTTGCTCTTCGTCCAGGGGCGCTACAACGAACTCTCCGACAACGTCAGACCCCGAAAATGCTTCCGGAATGAGCGCGACAGTTCTTTCCATCGACGACAAAAAAGGCAGCTCCGACGGCTCCTCCCGCGGACGCTGGATCTTCGAAGGAGACCGCCTCTTCACTAGATCTTGGCAAAGCATTTCAATTTCGTCAGCCAGACGCAGGCAACGGGCCTTGTCCGCCGCGTCGATGTGCCGCGCAGCCCCTCGCACCGGTTGGGTAACAGCGAGTCGAAAACTCGCTGCCAGGTCTACTAATTGCCCCACCACGGCAACCGCCGTACCCAGTTGCGCCTTGAAATGGGCGCTGTATGGCGATCGAATGATGAGCCGTCGCAGCCTCGAAATGCCGACCATTCCGAAAAGCGAAAGTCTTTTCTCCGACACACTATCAAGTGGTTGCTCGACCGCTGCACTGCGCAAGACATTCTCCACGGTCTGGAGCCGGGACTCGATTCCCTCGGTGAGGTCCGTGGTGGGATGAACACTGCGGAAAACATACTCGACCACAATCGCCACTACGATCCCTATCGCGACCACTCCGCCCAGCCATAGTGTGTTCTCGACCCGGGCCTCTACGGGAATCGTGGTTCGATCCCAAAGCGGAATGGCGCCGGCGACGGTGAAGCCAAAGGCTACCGCCGTCCCGTAATCGTTCATGATACTGATCAGGAAAAAGGACACGAAGAGGCTGATGCCAACCCCCAGGAAGTGGGTCAGCGGATCGTCGACCAGCATGGCGGCGCCAATCAAGGTGTAGATCGTGGCCAACCCGAATGCCGCGATTCCCTTCAACCCGGCAATCAGCGTCGCCGTGGGATTTTCCCGGCTTAGGAATAAAACGAAAATTACGCCCAGAAAACCGTTGGGAATCTGAAACGTCATGATGATCCACATCACGAGTGTCGCGGCGATGGTGACCCGGGCCACGACCCAAGCTCTTCCCGGATAAGGCGTGAGCTCGCTCTTCAGGAAATCCCAAAACCAATTCCATGCGTCATCTATGGCATTGGGCAGCGCTTTGCCCTGGGCCGCCATGGCTATTTCTCTCCACGGATCACGACCACGGCAGACTCGCTCAAGCGGAAGGGTTCGGTCTCCGGGGCAACAATGCGAACCCGGACCGGATACCGTGTCGCCAGATGCACCCAATTCAACGAACGCTGCACATCCGGCAACCCGGTCTGCGTAAACGTCCCCACCAACGTGGAGTCCGGCCGCACACCGAAGCCAACACTGTCGACTATGCCGTCATAGCGCACCGAAGGCCGGGAGAGCACATAAACGTCGGCATGCATCCCCGGATGGATGTGGTGCAGTTGCGTCTCGCGGAAGTTGGCCACCGCCCACCACACGCGAGTGTCGATGAGGGTAAAAACCTGCTGCCCGGTATGGGCGTAGGCGCCGCGGGAGATAGTCATGTTGGTCACGCGCGCGTCAAAGGGCGCATACACGCTACAGTTGTTCAGGTTGTACTCTGCGGTGCGAATCGCCGACGCTCGCCCTTCGCGCTGAGCCGTGAGCGGATCCAGCGTGAGTACACTGTGCTGCGATTGGTCGAATTGCGCGTGGCTTTGCTCCATCGCGGCCTTTGTCTGCGTGTATACGGCCTGCGCGGATACCACTTGCGCCTCGCCAAAAGCAATTGCGAACGGAGTTGTTGCACGGCCTGCTGTCTTGCAGTGACCGCGGTTCTCACCTGGTCCACCTGGTCTACGGTGACGAATTGCTTGGCCAGCAGTGGCTCAATGCGATGAAAATTGTTGGTCTGGTAAGCAAGTTCGGCGTTGGCGCTGTCAAGGGCCGCTTGCGCAGCCGCAACATTTGCCTTGGCTTCGTTGACCGAAGCTGCCGCGCGATCGACGTTCGCCGCCGCGCTATCAGTATTCGCATGGGCAGCACCTACTGCGCTCACCTGAGAGGCGATCGTCCTTCGCTGGTCCACAATCTGGCCCTCCAGCGTATTCAGGTCAGACCTCGCCTTTTCCAGCGCGTATTCATACGGTCGTGGATCGATCTGGAAGAGCAACTCCCCTTGTTTGCGGAATTGGTTGTCTTCGACCGCAAGCTCGGTGATGGGGCCGTCTACCTGCGGAGCGATGCCGATGAAGTTGGCAAATACCTCGGCATCATCGGTGCGCGGGTGGTCGTTGGTGCGGATGATCACCGCCGCACCCGTAATTACCGCGGCCGCGATGATGGCAATGCTGACAATCCTGCCGAGACGCTGGCTCTGCACATCTGTGTCGTTTTCCGGCATCGCATCTCCTTCCGGATTAACTGAAGAACAAAAGCCAAAGAGTAAAGGTAAAAAACAACGTCAAGCACGGATATACCAGGACGAGCGGCAGCAGCAACTTCTCCTCGAGCTTGATGCGCAGAAAAAACAAGCGGACGGCTACGGCAAGCAGGATGCCGGCGATACCGCAGCCGATCCATGCGGGGAAAAACGATCCCAGGATATTGAACGAGGGGGCACGCGAACATCCGGCAGCCAATAGTGCAGGAGCGAATGATACTCCGACAGCAGCGACCCGCTTTATAAGCCGGCCAAGCGGCGATCGCGAATTTCCCGTCAATTTTTCCATCCATCTTGCGGTGAGTTTTGGGGACATTGGTTTATGGCCCTTTCGTATGCAGCAGGTCGCCCGTCTGAAACGCTAACGCAGCTATCCCAGTCAACAATTGTGTGCGCGCAGTTCACATCCGCCGTGCGCGCGGCAGCAAGAGCACGCTGGGCCGAGACCACATCGATCTGGCTGCGCACTCCGTAGGTGTACGACTGCAGTGCCGCGTTGTAAGAAGAAGACGCCGCTTCCAGCAACGCGGCCGCCGCCTTCTGTTGGCGGAGCGCAGTGCGCGCGGTGGAGTACGCCGACCACACCTGGTTTTCCACCTGATCGCGCATCGCATCCACTTCAGCGGCGGCCTGCTTCTGCTCAGCCTTCGCGCGGGCCAGCCGCTGTTCGCGTGCAAATCCGTCAAACAAATCCCAGGTCAGGCTAAAGTGCGCATTCCAGAGCTCCTGGTTGGGGGAGTAAACCCCGGGCGCCTGATCCTGCAACCCATAGCTCTTGGCGATACCGCCTGTCCCCTCGAAACTAAGGTCGGCAAATAAGCTGTCTTGGCTGACTTCACTGCGGAACCAGCAGCGCGCAGCTCCGCGACACGCTGCATCAGATCGGGCCGCTGGGCGAGTGCCTTGTCGATCGATGCCTCAACCGTGCCCGTGATCTCCTGGGGAATGTTCAACGACTGAATACTCTCCACCTGCAATGGCTTGACTGGTGAAACGCCAAGCGCCGTGGCAAGATCGCCGTGCGCAATCTCAGACGCCCCAAGAGCCGCCTGCAAATCGTAGTCCGCCTGCGCAGCCGCACTGCGGGCCTCAAGCACGTCGGGCAGCGTTGCCAGGCCGAGTTCGAGACGTGCTTCCGCGGCCTGCTGCACGGTCTGCGCATTCTTGAGGTTGGCTTCCGCAGCATCCTCCTGCCCTTTGGTGTCGAGCACGTGGTAGTACGCCGCCATCACCTGGAAGATAACCTTGCGGTGGGTGTCATTGAAGAGAAAGTTGGCGGCGAGCAGATTGTTCCGGCTGATGGCAATCTCATCCAGCCGCCTGCCGAAATCGAAGACGGTGTAATCCAACTCCAGCGTGGGAGAGAACGTGAATAAGGTTTGCCGGATGTAGTTGGGTGCGAACAGAAGATTATAGCGATCGGTCTGCGCAAGCACTACCGCAGCCATGGTCGGATACAGAGTTGATTTGCTGATTCCCAGGTCGGCGGCGCGCGCCTTGGCATTTTCCCACGCCACGCGGGTATCGGGATTGTTTTGCTCGGCGAGGTTTACCAATTCCGGCAGAGTATAAATTTTGGCTGGATCAGGAACGAAGGCAGGAGCAGATCGCGGCGGAGGCCCCTGCAGAGTCGTCGTCCCCTGCCAGGGCTGTTGCGGAGAAACCGGCGCTCGCTGCGCGCAAGCGATTCCACTCAGCAATGCCATGAGCATGATGGCCGATTTTCTAAGAGATCGCTTCATTCACGACGCGTCCGCAGTCAGACGAGATTTCTTATAGATGTATACCGTAAGAGACGGTCGTGCACACCTATAGGAAATTTGGCCTGAGCAACCGGATGATAGCATCCTGGCTGCGCCGGGGCGAGCGAGGACAGACGAGAGGGCGTCGCGTTAAGGCAGGAAAAAATTGCGGGTGGAACAAAAAGCAAACGGGCGGAGTTTTTTTGATCCGCCCGTTTTGTTTTGCCGTTGCCTCGCCGAGTGGTTTACCGGTACGAGGTCTGTATCACTACTTCCAGATTGAGAGGGGTGGCAATGGGCTCGTTGCTTACCATACCAGGCGTAAAGCGGTATTGGCTCACGGCAGCGAGAACGCTCGCGTCCACTCCCGCACCGGCCGACTTGAGGATCTTCAGGTCAGAGGGCCTGCCATTCTTGTCGACAATCATTCCCACAACAACCTTGGTGTCATCATTGATTAGACGAGCCGTTCCGGTTGAATCGGCCTGGACATCAACTTTATAGATCAACTTGGGAGCGATTACTCCGGTCGAAATACGCTTGACTTGCGGTGCAGATCCATTGGAGGCGACCTGGGTTTGGGCAGGCGTGCTTGCCTGAGCGTGAAGCATAAAAGAGGACAGGGAGAGTATGGCCACTATTAGTTTACGCATATAAATGATCTCCTGAGTTAATGGTGCCCGTCACCAATCTATCCTCGCCTAAAGACAACTGTCAATGTATTTTTTAGACCTGTTGCTTTTATTGGGGATTTTTAATATTTGTTGACTATCAAGTGACCCGCTTCAAAAAAGTATTCCCAAAACCAAGGTCATGTGGGACGCAGCACAAAACGCCCGCGGAAACTCGCAGGCGCCGGCATCTCTGGAGTGGCTGGTCTACTTATTGGGGAGGTGTTGGGGTGCGCGGGAACGACTTGGCTAAGTAGTCCGTGATCTGATTGAATTCGTCGTCGGTAGCCTCGGCTCCGCGTGCCGACATCGACTGCACCAGGCTGTTCCATTCCTGCACATTCAAGTGTTGGCTGGCGGCTAAGTCTGGTGAGTGGCAACCGGAACAAACTCTCACGGTAAGATCATGTCCTGGACCTGGCGGCAAAGTGGTTTGAGTGGAAGGGTAGAGGCAGCGGCGTTCACCACAGGCGACGCGATTTGCTGTTTCGGCAGCGACTCGGTCAACGTGCTGGTGCTCTCACCGGATAAGCTGAAGACCACGAGAGAGTCGCCGGCCAGCGCAGCACCAATGCCAAACCCGCCCGTGGCCACTACGGCGATATACTGCTGGCCCTTCGCGTTCGCATAGGAGATGGGAGTGGACTCGGCCGAGGCCGGAAGCTTCACCGCCCAAAGCTCTTTACCGGTCTTGGTGTCGAAGGCGCGAAAGCGAGCATCGTCGGTGGCGCCGACAAATGTCAAACCGCTGGCGGTGACGATCGCCCCACCGAGACCGGGCCGGCCCGTATTCTGCTTGCCCACAGGCAGACTGTCGGTCACGCCCAACGTCGATCGCCAGGCGACCTTACCTGTATTCACATTGACGGCCACTAACTGACCCCACGGAGTCGGTGTGCAAGGCAGATGGTCATTGGGATTCCAGAAGCGCACAATACCAGCCAGCGGACCGGAGTTGGAATAGCTACCGTCTGGGTTACGAACTATGCGCATCGGCTGGCCCAGGTTATTCACATTCACGACAAACAATCCCAACCTGGGATCGAAGGCGCCGCCGTAATAATTAACCCCACCCTGGGTGCCCGGCAATGAAACCGTGTAGCGGTCAAGCGCGGTCGGCGTATACGGGCCTTCACCAAGCAGCATGTTGTTGCTGTCGACGTACTGCTCGCACCAGGCTTTGTGCTCAGGCGTGTCCTGGTAGAGGTTGTCGCGGCTGAGCGTATTTTGCGAAAGTGGCTCAGTCACGACCGGGAAGGGCTGGGTGGGTGAGGTTTTCTCTCCAGGAACATTGCTCTGGGGAACAGGCCGCTCCTCAACGCCGTAGATCGGCTTTCCGGTGACGCGATTAAGAATGAACATGAGCGCATTCTTGTTCACCGTGGCCACCGCCGGAATGGTCTTGCCCCCATGTTTTACGTCGAACAGTATTGGTGGCGTTTCCAGGTCAAGATCCCAGATGTCGTGGTGAACCACCTGGAAGTACCACAACAGCTTGCCGGTGTCTGCGTTGACCGCGACCAGAGAATTAGCGAACAGGTTATTGCCCGGACGATCGACGCCGACGCGATCGTTATTGGGAGCTCCGAAGGGCATATAGAGAATGCCTCGGGCAACGTCGACAGTCATGTAGCCCCATACGTTCACTCCCGAGCGATCTTTCCAGCTGTCGCCTGCCCAGGTCTCGTGGCCCACTTCACCTGGGCGCGGCACGGAGTGAAAGGTCCACACCAGCTTGCCGGTGCGCGCATCCCAGGCGCGGGTATCGCCCGCAGGTCCAACACCGCCGTTCAAGCCGCCCGGCCCCTCACCCGGACCAGAGCCGGTGATCAGCAGATTTTTGTAGACGGTCGGCGGGGTAGGCAGGATATAGCTCTTATCTTTGCCGGTCGTCATCACTTCCGGCGTCTTAAGGTCGACCATGCCGTGGTCGCCAAACTCCTGGTTCAGTTGGCCGGTCGCGGCGCTGATGGAATACATGCGGCCGCGGCGGGTACCGAAGACGATGGCCGGTCCCGCGCCCTCTCCGCCCGGCCAGTACGCGGCGCCACGCAGCGGAAGCCTGATCGCCATCAGGAATTTGAAACATCCATTGTTCGCGGCCGGTGGAAGAGTCCAGGGCAACCACCCGGCTGTAAGGAGTGACCACGTACATGGTGGGACCAATCACCAGCGGTTGATCCTCCGACGGGTGAAAGGCAGTACGGCCGGCCCCGGGCGGCTTCATGTGGTAGACCCACGCCACCTTCAGTTGGCTCACATTGGCAGGAGTAATTTCCGTCAGGGTGGAGTAGCGTGTACCCCCAGGGTCGCGGCCGGGCATAGGCCAGTTCCCCGCGCTGCCGTGTCGGCAAGTGCGAAGGTAAGAAGCGGCAACAGCAACAGAAGACCAAGGGAAACGCCTGCAATAACCAGGTTGGGTTTCTTGTTCAAAGCGATGCACCTTCTGTGTTGAGCTGGGCATTCAGCCTCTCCATTCCCCGCTCCTGTTCCCGCTGACGTCCTGCCCGCTCGGGGTTCAGATAAAGCCAGCATAGGGCTGCAATCACATCGGAGCCGATCATCAGATGGATCAGCGCCGTCCAATTGCCGGCGGTCTTTTGCAAAATCATTCCGCCAACTACGGGCATCACGAAGCCGGCCAGGTTGCCCAACATATTCATCGTTGCCGCGACCGTCGCCGTATAAGAGCCGCCGATCTCCACGCAAGCGTCCCACGAGATGGGCATAACGAGGTCGCTGCACAGGCTGGCACCGCCCATACACAGCATGGCGATCAACACGGTTTGCGTGTGGAGAAAGGCGAACAGCAGTAGCGAAGTGCAAAGAAGGGCGAAGAAAGCGATTCGGCGCCGCGGCAGGCGCGCCGGCACGATGCCGGTGAGCATCGCACCGAACCCACCGAAAAGCAGGGGAAGCACCGACAAAGCCGCCGCATGCCCTGCTGTCTGGCCTCGCCCCTCACGCAGATACGTCGGCAGCCAGGTGATGTAGAAGTACCAGGTAAAGGAAACACAAAAGTACTGCAGGCAAAGAAACATCACTTCGGGCGTAAGCAGCAAAGATAACCATTTCTTCTGCCCGGCATGGTGAGTCATCAGGATGCGCGAGGTTTCGAGCAGTTCCCTTTCGGCATCATTCACCGATGTGTGCTGCCGGGGATTGTCCTTGAACCAGAACCAGAAAATGACGCACCACACTAAGCCCAGGCCGGCGAAGGCGACGAACGAATATCTCCAGCCGATCAGCCCGATCGCGGCCAACACCAGCGGCGGGGTGAAGGCTCCGCCCCAGCGCGCAAAGGCCCACAGCATCCCCTGGGCAGTGACGCGTTCGCGCGCCGGCAGCCACATGCTCAGCATGCGAGTGAGGATAGGAAAACAACCAGCCTCTCCGGCTCCGAAGAGAAAACGAATCACCCAGAGCGAGAGGAAGCTCCAGGCTGCCCCGGTGACAGCAGTAAAAAGCGACCAGCCCAGGACGATCTGCAGCAAGACCCGCCGCACCCCAATCTTGTCGCCCAGCAGGCCAATCGGAATCTCGAACAACGCGTACGAGAGGCCAAAGGCGCCGAAGATCAGGCCCATTTGTGCCTTATTGAGGTGGAGATCGTGGGAGATGGGCCCAGCGGCTTGCGAAATGGCAACTCGCTGCACGTAGGAGAGAATAGCCAGCCCGATTGCCAGCGCAACAATGCTGTACCGTGTTCGGCTCGCTTTCATCCCCAGGCCCCCGGTTCGCGGCGGAATCCGCCCGGTCAGGGTACCAGCAAGGAGCCTTGCAGTGCGAGAGGTATGATCTTGGATGTGGCTATGAAAATCGATCTTTCTGGCAGGACGGCTGTGGTCACCGGAGCGAGCCGTGGGCTCGGCGAGGCGATGGCCAAGGCACTATCGGAGGCGGGCGCACAAGTCGCTCTCGTGGCGCGTGATGTCAAGCGGCTTGAGGCAGTTCGCGATGCGATCGCAGAGCGGGGTGGAACAGCAGCCTTCTTTGCCGGCGACGTGACGCGGGAAGAGGATGTTGCCGCTGTGGCGAAGGCCGTACAGGAGCGCTTTGGGCATCCGCAGATCCTGATCAACAACGCAGGAACAAATCTCCGCAAAGACCTGGTCGATTTTTCCCTGGACGAATTTCGCGGCGTCGTGGACTCGAGTTTGATTTCCACTTTTCTCATGTGCCGCGCCTTTGTTCCAGGAATGAAGGGCACGGGATACGGGCGGGTCTTGAACATGGCGTCCATCATGGGTCATATCTCGCTGCCGGGACGCACACCCTATTCCTCCGGCAAAGCAGCCCTGCTCGGGCTTACCCGAGCCCTTGCGTTGGAACTGGCTGCGGAAGGCATTACCGTCAACACCATCAGCCCGGGCCCGTTTGCCACGGACATGAACGCGGTTCTCTTTAACAATCCGGAGACAAATGCGGTCTTCCTGGCCAACATGCCGGTTGGACGTTGGGGCAAGGTGGAAGAGATCGGCGCTCTCGCGTGTTATCTTTGCTCCGACCTCGCAGGCTTCATGACCGGCAGCGACCTCATCATCGACGGCGGTTGGACTGCAAAATAATTAGCAATCCCGCTCTACGTATACATACTGGCGCGCTTGTCTCTTGGATCGTGGTCCGAGCTATCGTTTGCCGCTAATACCGCGGCGGTCAGCTTCGACGGTTGGGAAGTGGAGATTACGACATGGGGCTTGTGGAGCGCATCGATCACGCGCTCGTACAACCGATTGCGCACCTCAAGGCGATCTGACGCCCGCGTGACATAACGTACCAGGACGTCAACGCCCGAAGCCGCAGGGCGCAGATTGACGGATGCGCTTGCGCTGACATGGCTGAGACCATTCTTCCGGGGAACGCGACTCCACTCCTCCTCGGCAAGCCGGGCATCCTGCTGCGTCTCTTCCAACACCGCCTGGTTAATGAGTGCCACCTTGGCGTAGGTGTCTGCCGACGCAGGAATGCTGATCGACATCTCATCCCACATCCATTGGCCTATTGTTGAAAAATTGAAGAACTGGCCGGTGACAGCAAAGTTGTTGATAAAGGTTGCGCGGCGTCCGGTCGGATGTCCCTTGTCGGCCCAGTCACTGTTTTCCAGGATTGTGGTGCGAAAGAGGTTGATTTCAACTACCTCGCCTGCCACGCCATTGATCTGTACCCAGTCCCCGACCCGGATTCCGTTCTTGCTCATCAGAATGAACCAGCCGAAGAAGGCGAGGATGAAACTTTGCAGAGCTACCGTGAGCCCGGCCGTAGCGAGGCCGAGGATGGTCGAGATCTGGCTGGGTACACCGAATGTGACCAGCAGGACGCACAGGATGCCCATCAGCTGCACGCTGAGACGGAGGATGGTGCGCAGCGTTTGCATGCGGCGCCGATCGAGCTTCCGGCGCTCCAGCAGGTTTGTTCCTACTGCTTCCATAAGAATGGCGCAAATCAGAATGAAAGCCACCGTGGCCAGCGACCGCAGGGTCATGTGGGTCACGATGCGATGCTGCAGCAGCACCTGGGCTGCCCACTTGCTGTAAACGCCCGCGAGCTGTTGCTGGGTCTGAATGCGGTCATCGTAGATGCTGAGAAGCTGCCGCTGGTCCCTCCTCTGTTGCAAGCTGGCGAGCTTGGCCGCGTCGGGCGAAGCACTCCCTACTGCCGCCTTCGATGGATTGGCGGCCGCAGCTGCCGAGCTGGCATTGGCCTTCGCTTCGAGGGCATTGTGCTGTTGGGTCAGACTGGCTGTGTCGGCCAGCGCCTGCTGCCGCGCCTGCTCGATCAATTCTTGCCGGCTGCGCTGGCTGCTCCACGCTCCGATGCGGCCGGCAAGGGTTCCATATTGCCGGGTAGAGAGAACAGCCAACTGGCTGTCGCTGCCAGACTGGGCATTGGTCTTGTTAACGGCTGCCTCGTGCGCCGCCAGCTCCTGCTGGATCTGTGTGCGCTGATCGCCCGATGCTCGGGCCAGGTCTTGCTGGGCATCCTTCAGCTCATCCTGGTCTAGGTCCAGCTGTGCCTGGGCAATTTTCAGGTCGTCTTCGCTACCGGCATTTGGGCCGCTCCCAGGCGCCGGGGTCAAACTCCGCACCTGCGCCTGATCCTCTTTGGCCGTCTCTTGTAGCTGCGCCACCTTTTGCGAAAGCTCTAGGGCTTCGCCCGTAGGCGTCAGGTGCTGTTGGTTAGCTTGGCGCAGCGATGCGGCAAAGGCCTGGTTCACTTCGTGATCGGCCAGGCGCTCAGCGTCGTGCGCAAACTCCTCCTCTTCCTTACTGACGGCAAGGGGGGCCAATGCCTGCGCAATTTGCCATGGATGCAAGTCGACGATGGTGGTCTGGCTGGAGGCTCCCGGGCCTCGCTGTGCTTTTTGGCCTTTGAGGAAGGGCAAGTGGGCCATCGCGTCGCGCGTGGTCCAGGAAAGCGCGATACACAGGACCAGCACTCCGACTAAGACGAGAAGAGACAGGAACCTACCCCGGCCAAGCAAGCGTTGCAGTGCCGTATGCTCCTGCGTCCGCGAAACTGCCGGGTTGGTTGCCATGGCCCATTCTGGCAGCCCCCACTTGGCCCGGGGTAGACCCCGGTAGTTGTAGCGTGCACAGTTATGAAACAGCCGTCAGGGCGTATTGCGAGCGGTCCCGAAGAAGTCTGTGTCATAGCAGAACCGAATCGGGGCAGTACGGGTATCCCGCGCCCCCGGTTCTCACGATCCCACTAACAAAATTCTCAGGCAAGCCGCCAATCTCAACTTTCTCATCCCGCCTGCCCCGGCGTGCCGTGGGAGCGTAGCCGAATTTCCTGCCACGCTGCTCCGAGACATAGCCGCGTATGCGGTTTTCTTTGAGAAAACCGCATGCACTCGATCAACGCCACCAAGATCAACAGGAAATTCGGCAAGGCGAGGGATCTGCAGTTTCCCTTGGCCCTGCAACAACGGTGAAGGGCCACGGGCCGAAATGCAGCCCTCAGCGATTGAAGTCGCATTCATTTCTGAATACTTGGATATGGGGTGAAGGCGTACTCCTCTCGGAAACCCCTCGGCGAAGAGAGGATCGAGAGGGCCGGGGAACGTAGGGCAACCGTCCGCTCTCCCACCCTTGCCGTGCGAACACGGCAAGGATGGGCACCTGAGGTTGTGACACTTGCTAGTTGTGGGTAAGTGCAATCGTGACGCCGCTGGCAGAGAACGCGTTGCTCGTAATCGTAAGCGTGTCAGTTGCAGGTCCCGCTTGGGAGTATGTGACAGTGATGGTACAGCTGCCGCCCGGCGCAATAGATCCGGAGCAGGTGTTGGTTTGCGAGAAGGCGCTGCCCGATCCATTGGCGAACGTCATCCCCGAAATAGTCAGATTCAAGTTACCTGTGTTGGTGAGCTTGGTGGTTAGCGACGAGTTAAGAGTGGTCAACTTGAGCGCTCCCTGGTTGACCAGCAACTTAACTACGGTGGTGTTGAGGTCGCTGACATAGATGTTGCCGGATCCGTCCAGGGTGATGCCGGTGGGGTTGATGAGCCCCGTCAGCGGTACCTGGGTAGTCGGGGCGCTGGCCGAATGCGCCGCCGGCACCATGAGGACGCGTTGGTTGCTATCGGTGACGAACATGTCACCG
Source organism: uncultured Acidobacteriaceae bacterium (assembly GCA_963793525.1). Taxonomy (GTDB): domain Bacteria; phylum Acidobacteriota; class Terriglobia; order Terriglobales; family Acidobacteriaceae; genus PALSA-350. The sequence continues at coordinate 55,333 of CAWCAZ010000002.1, read as the reverse complement.
TAGGGGTCAAAGGCGATGCCTGCGGGCGAGTTGAGCGCGCACGTGGTAACGGTGGCGTCGCAGGGCGTGATTGCCACTGGAGCGGCACTGCTGCCGTTGAGCGCGACCTGCAGGATCTGATTGAGATTTCCGTCGCCGATATAAAGATTGGCGCCGGCGTTATCGACAGCGAGCGCTTGCGGGAAGCTTACGCTCTGGCTGCCGAGGCTCAGCACGCTGGGGATATACGACGCATACGTCTCCCCGGGAACCTCAATGATCTGCGGGGTGTTGCCTGCGTCGGCGATGTAGATGTTGCCGCCAAAGTCAATCCTGGCAGCGGTAGGAAGTCCCAGAGTGAAGGTCCCCGTGTTCACCGTCGATTCGGCCAATGCAGGGTTGAAGCTGACTACCATCGCGGCGTTAGCGTCCGACACTACAAGGTTGCCGAAAGCGTCAAAGACCAGGTCGCTGGGATAAACCAGGTTCTTGGTGTTCGCCGGGTTCCATTGCGTCAACGCGCCACCCGACGAAGGGAGCGTATCAATCTGCGCCGCGTTGCTGTTGGCCACATACAGCGTGGAGTTGGTGAGATCCGTGGGGTTAAAGGTCAAGCTCTGCGGTTGGCTCAGGCTCGAATTCAGTATCTGCTGCGTAGCACTGCTCAACGAAATCTGCGCCGCGGAACCCAAGCCCGACAGGAACAGGTAGAGGATAGGCTCCGCCGGGCCCGAGGAGGGAGTGAAGTTGATCTGCGCCGCTCCTTTGCGAATGCCAGGCAAGCCTGGTTTGAACGCAATGCTCAGGATGCAAACCGTGCCCGCAGGTTCCTGCGCTCCAGATACGCAGGTGGTCGCCCCAGTGTTGCTGAAGTCAGAAGGGCCACCGCCTCCAGGGTTGAAGTTGAAGGTCATGGCTCCTGCCACAGGGAAGGCGTAGGGCACTTGAATCGTACTGGTGCCACCGCCCACCGTCGCAGGATCGGCCCCTATTGCCGGATTACGCAAAGGAATCACAGCCGAGTTGCTGGTAGGAACGTAGTTCGTGTCTCCCAAATAGTTGATGGTTACGTTGTTGTTACCCGGGACAAAGTAGCTGCTGATCAGGAACAGGGTCACGTTCGAGCTCGCCCCGGATCCGGGTGTGAGCGTACCGGTGGCGAGCGTCTGACCATTGAAGACCACGTTCACGGTGCCAGTCGGAGGTGCGGTGGATCCTGACACGCGTAACGATGTACGGGGTTGGCTGGCTAAAGAAGCAGCAGTCGCCGCTGGGGAACACAAGCCCCCCACCGACGCCGGTAGAGCCTGTGGTGCCAACCACGATCTGCACCGTTGCTGTCGCATTGGTGAAGTCAGTGGTATCGGTAGGTGTAAAGACCACCTGCAAGGTCCACGTGCCCGCAGCCAGTACTGCATTCGGTGCCGGCGTGTTGGCGGGTAATACGGTATAGGTAAATGTCCCGAGACAGAGACGCACCCTGGAACGTTGCCGTGGCATCGAGTTGGGTGCCGCTCAGCGGAGTCCCAACCGAAATCGCCGCCGGCGTTGGCCAGGTGATAACCGGCGTTGCCTTGGTGACCACAATCGAGTTGTTCGCAGACGCGCTGGTATAGCCCAGCGGATTGGTTGGGGTGAATACGACCGACAGAGGATCCGTTCCCACCGGCAGCACCGTGCCTGAGGGCGGAGTGTATGCATAAGTGCCCGGCACAACCACCGAGTATTGGTGCCGAAGCCGAGCGCCACGATCACTACATTCCGGTTATTGGGAACGCTGACGCTCACCAGCGTCCGGGTGGGATCAACAGGAATTTGATATCCGTAGAGATCAAAGGTTCCCGCTACTTCTCCGCCGGCCTGGGTGTTTTTGTACGGGGTGGTGGCCACGATCGTCTCACCCGCATAGCCCGCGGATTGAGCCCACGAGCTCATGTTGATCGTCTGGGTCACCGGGTTCCCGGTCGAATAATTGAGAACGAAGGGCTGGTTGATCTGCCCGGTGGTGGTCGCGGCGCCAATCAGGTAAAGAGTGGAATAGTTGCCCGGCACCGGTAGGGTGTACACCGCTCCATTGGTGATCGCGTTGGGAACCGTTGGCTGCCCGAGGGTGAAGGTCGTACCCGCGAAGACCACTGAACCGTTGTTCAGCTGATTGTACGAGTAGGTTCCGCCGGCATTGTCGAAGCCCGGCTGGTTGTATGGAGTACCGTCGGTAGAGGTGGCAATCACCTGCAACTGACTGGTGGGGATAACCGGCGTGGGCCTGGGCGCGCCCATGGCTACCGCATTGAGTTGGACGGAGCTCAAAGGCGTACCGTAGGTGATCGGTGCCGGTGTCGGCCACGAGATCGTCGGCGTAACGATGGGCGTGACCGGGTTTGTCACCACCAGCTGCACGGTGCCTGTGGCGTGTTGTGTAATCGGTGGTATCGGTCGGAGTGAAGGTTACAGATAGCGTATCCGTACCAACCGGCTCGATCGTACCGGCCGGGGGATTATAGACGAATGTTCCCGGTACCTGCGGAGTGGCGAGATCCATGGACAGCATCACGATGTTCCGGGTATTCGGCAGCGTGACGCTCTTCACCGTCTTGGTATCGTCAAGCGGAATATCGTAACCATAGACGCACACTGAGTCCGGTTGGGAAGTACCATCGTCGAAGTTGCGCTTCTCACTGCAGTTGACAACCGACTCGCCCGGCCACCCCGCGGCGTTGAACCAGTCGCTCATATTCTGATTCAGCACTGTTGTCGTGCCGTCGGTATAAGTCACGGTAAAGGTCTCGGCCGGCGGAATGTTATTGACCATCGCGCCTAGCATGAACAGGTCTGTGTACTTACCAGCCGGAAGGGTAATCGTGCCGCCCGAAACGGCGTCTTGCAGGTTGGCGGGACCTATGTCGAAGGTCATGCCGTTCCACTGTACGGTTGATCCGAGCGTAGCAGTGGAATAGGAGTAGCCATCGTTATCGAACCCGCCGCTGCCGTATTTCGAGCCTGGAGTATAGATACCCGCATACGTTGTAGTAGGGGGCAAGGTCAACCGACACGACGCCGGTCGAAGCCGTTGCATCCAGCTGGAAGCCGCTCAACGGCGTACCGTAGGTGATCGGTGTAGGTGTCGGCCAGGTAATGACCGTTTGATCCTGGGTCACGGTGAGTTGTACCGTCGTCGTCTCCACCGCGTATAGCGGATCTGTTCGGAGTAAAGGTTACCGAGAGGGTATGTACCCCCGCGGCAAGAACCGTGCCTGCGGCTGGAGTATAGACAAAGGTTCCGCGCTTATTATCCTTCGCATCCAACTGTGTGGCGCTCAGCGGAGTGCCGTAGGAGATTGGCGCGGGCGTCGCCCAGGTAAGATTCGATGCTAACAAGGTCGTACCGGCCACCTTGTTGCTGGAGCTGGAGTGAAGCTGCAGTCACCTGCATAAGCCGCCTGGTAGCTGTCAGCCCCTCCGGGCGGTGTGTACACCAGCGTTGCCACACCGCTGGCCAGCGGTGCGGTGCCGATGATCGTCCCATTATTCGTAAAGGTGACGGTCTCTCCATTGGTTGTCGTCGTACCGTAATTGTAGGGAGCGAGTGTGGCCACCAGCATGACCTGTTGGCCAACTGCGCCATTCGCCGGGTTGGCGCTGAGAGCCAGAGCGGTTGTCTCCTTTCCCGGCGTGAAGGTCGAAGGCGATGAAGTGCTGGTCGCATAGTTCCCATCGCCGCCGTAGGTAGCAGTGACAGATTGCGTACTGCATCCATAGAAGGCGATGTTGGAAATGGAAGCCGACTCCGACTGGCCCGACAGCAGCACGGCGAGGCCGGTGCCTGTTACAGCGGTTATATCCACGCGATCATCGCCGTTGATATCCCCTACGTTGGCGAAGATGTCGCCACTACCCACTGGATAATAAGTCGCCGTGCCAAAAGTACCCGTGCCCGTGCCCAGCAGAATGCCTACCGTGGCATTGCCGTTGTTGGCCGAGATGATGTCGAGCTTGCCATCACGATTGAAATCTCCAATCGTCAGGTAGTAGGGGCCGGGGGCCGGCGTGCCGTCGGTCTGCACGTACTGCACGGGCGCCTGGAAGGTGGGGGTCGCCGTCGTCCCTTTGTTAAGCAGAATATAGATGGAATTGTCAGGCGCACTGGTAGTGGCAATATCCGGGAACCCATCCCCGTTGAAGTCGCCGATGGCTACCGAACCTACCTGGCTGGCTCCGGTGTTGGCGGTGGTAAAGGGCTTGAAGGTACCGTCGCCGTTGCCCTGAAGGATGCTGGCCGAACTGCTACCGTCCGCGCCACGACCAAGTCCAGAAAGCCATCCTGGTTCAGATCGCCCACAACCACATTCCAGGGATTATTACCAACTGGGTAATACGACGGCGCTTGAAATGAGCCATCGCCATTGCCCAGAATAACGGCGACGTTGTTGAGGCCGGAATTGGTGGCTACCAGATCCTGAATGCCATCGCGGTTGAAGTCGCCGATGGCGAGAAGCCTCGATTCGGAAGTCGAGGCCGCTACCGGGTAGTTCTCTGGCTGCCTGGAAAGTCCCGTTTCCATTGCCCAGGTAGATGTTGACCGAGCCGGTGCCTGCGGCGCTGAGCACGGCAAGATCCTGCTTGCCATCGCCGTTGAAATCTCCCACAACGACGGAAGTTGGCGTCGAAAGGAGAGGTGGTGTTAATCGTGGTGCCGTTGGTAAAGGTGCCGTTACCGGCGCCCAGCAGAATGACTATGGGACCGGTGTTGGTGGGAACTGCGTAATCGGGCCGCCCATCACCATTGAAGTCGCCGATCGCTGGCCCGATCGTGCTTCCGGTTTGGCCGTTGTTCGTATTGGCGATGGGATAGAGGGTGTAGGGGGTGAAACCGGTCTGCAACGTCGAGGCGTTGAGTGTGGCGGTGCCCAGAGTGAAGTTCGAGGTTGTATCCGTAAAGGTGACACTACCGGTCGGAGTGACCGGACCGAATGCGGACACGGTCCCGGTAAGCGTGTAATTCCCTGCCGCACCAGTGCTTGCCAGCGCGGTCGAGGTCAAATAGGGCCCGAAAAATGTCACCGATTGCGAAGAAGACGAACTGGTCGTAAACACTGAGGTGCCGCCATAGTTAGCGACGAATTGATGGACCCCGACCCCACCCACCTCAACCTCCAGTATCAGCCGTGCCGGGATTGCCGTTGGTCGATTGAACCTGCACTGTACCCAGCGCTTCCGTGACGCCGTTGTAAGTATCAGTGAAGGTCACAGTACCGCCGGCCACGGTAAATTCCGTGGCCGAGACCTGGGCTGTCATGGTGATTACCGCCCCGCTCGATGGGTTCTCGGGGGTGGTGAACAGCGAAGTCGTGGTTCGGCACCGACCGTGCCCATGCGGCGGGTCCACCAGCCACCAACGCGAGAGCGCTCAACAGCACTGGCATCCACCGACCACGAGATACCTGTCTGGAAGTGATATGGCGTCTAAATGGAGTGATGGGGGACTGGCTCATGGTTTTTCAAGGCTCCGATTAATAGCAATTTGGGTTCGCAAGCGTGATCTCTCGGAAACAAACGCTTGACAAGCAAGGCAGCAATTCATCGCAGTCGTACTGGCGACGCACTAGGGTAATGGATCGCATCAATTTCCATCAGCGCCTGGAGAATAACCCCCGTTTTGACACATTGTTATTACCCTTATGGGGGATTCAAAGATGGGCTCAGACTCCGTAAGAAATAAGAGTTTGTTATCCGGCTTATCAAGTGCTGGTGAGGCTTAAGTTTCTATAGGCGTGTACTTAGCAGTAACCCGATGGCAGTAACCGACTTGGTAAACACTTATCTAGAGCAAACCCCAGCGCAGCGTTCTCTCTCCGGCCTTCCCCAGGGATGCGTGCGCACAGACGTAATCAGCTTCGCCATGGCGGTGAATCTGGGGACCATAAGAATGTGCGACCTATCTCCTGCGACTCCGGCCGCCCTGTGCCACGGAGCTGCCAAGGTGCGGCACTCGCTCGGTTACCCCAACCTGCTTTCGCGTTGCACCGGCCGCGGCGCTAGCTGGCCCAATAAAATCAGCACCGTAGTCTCGACCATTCCGATAGTTTGGACACCTCCGCACAGACATCTATAAAAAGAAACGAGCCGTGCTCGGGTTGAGCACAGCTCGTTCGTCTAGCGAAGCAGATGTGGTTAGTTGTGGGTGAGGGCAACCGTGACGCCGCTGGCAGAGAACGCGTTGCTCGTAATCGTCAGCGTGTCGGTCGCAGGTCCCGTTTGGGAGTATGTGACAGTGATAGTGCAACTGCCGCCCGGCACGATGGATCCGGAGCAGGTGTTGGTTTGCGAGAAGGCGCTGCTCGATCCATTGGCGAACGTCAGCGACGAGATGGTCAAATTCAAGTTGCCCGTGTTGGTAATCGTGGTAGTGGCCGACGAGTTAAGAGTGGTCAACTTGAGCGCTCCCTTGTTGACCAGCAACTCGGTGACGTTGGTGTTCAGGTCGCTTACAAAGATGTTGCCGGAACCGTCCAGGGTGATGCCGGTCGGGTTGTTAAGCCCGGTCAGCGGTACCTGGGTGGTGGGCGCGCTGACCGAATGCGCCGCCGGAACCATGAGGACGCGTTGGTTGCTATCGGTAATGAACATATCCCCGTTGGGATCAAACGCGATGCCTGCGGGCGAGTTGAGCGAGCAAGTGGTAACGGTGGCGGCGCAAGGCGCAATGGCTACCGGCGAAGCGCCTGTACCGCTGAGACCGACCTGCAGGATCTGGTTGAGATTTCCGTCGCCGACATAAAGATTGGCGCCGGCGTTATCAACAGCGAGCGCTTGCGGGAAGCTTACGCTCTGGCTGCCCAGACCCACCAGGCTGGGGGTATACAACGCATACGTCTCCCCGGGAACCTCGATGATGCGCGGCGTGCTGCCTGCATCGGCGATGTAGAGGTTGCCGCCAAGGTCAAGCCTGGCCGCGGTAGGAAGTCCGAGGTGTGTATGTCCCCGTACCCACTGTCGATTCGGCTAATGCAGGGTTGAAGCTGACTACCATCGCTGCATTGGCGTCCGACACTACGAGGTTGCCGAAAGCGTCAAAGACCAGGTCGCTGGGATAAACCAGGTTCGTGGTGTTAGCGGCGTTCCATTGGGTCAACGCGCCGCCCGATGAAGGCAACGTATCAATCTGCTTTGCGTTGCTGTTGGCCACGTACAAAGTAGAGCTCGTGAGGTCCGAAGGGTTAAAGGTCAGGCTCTGCGGCTGGTTGAGGCTGGAGTTCAGTATCTGCTGCGTGGCGCTGCTCAGCGAAATCTGCGCCGCAGAACCCAGGCCCGACAGGAACAAGTAGAGGATAGGTTCGGCCTGCCCTCCGGAGGAAGTGAAGTTGATCTGCACCACTCCCTTGCGGATGCCGGGCAAGCCTGGCTTGAAAGCAATGCTGAAGATGCAAACCGCACCTGCCGTTTCCTGCACTCCAGAAGCGCAAGTCGTCGCGCCTGTGTTGCTGAAGTCAGTGATTCCTCCGCCCAACGGGTTGAAGTTAAAGGTGATAGCTCCTGCCACTGGGAAGGCGTATGGCACCTGAATCGTACTGGTGCCGCCGTTCACGGTTGCAGGGTTCGCCCCGATCGCCGGATTGCGCAACGGAATCGACTGCCGAGTTGCTGTTAGGGACGTAGTTATTGTCTCCAAGGTAGTTCAGCGTCACGGTGTTGTTTCCCGGCGTGAAGTAGCTGCTGATCAGGTTCAGAGTCGCGCTCGAAGTCGTACCCGATACAGCCGTCAGCGTACCGGTCGCGAGAGTCTGACCATTGAAGACCACGTTCACCGTGCCGGTCGGAGCCGCGGTGGATCCTGACACCGTTATGGCGTAAGGAGTTGGTTGGCTAAAGAAGCAGCAGTCCCCGCTGGGGAACAAGGGCGATCCGCTGACGCCGGTGGAGCCGGTAGTCCCGACCACGATTTGTACCGTTGCCGTAGCGGTGGTGAAGTCGGTGGTATCGGTGGGTGTAAAGACCACCTGCAGGGTCCACGTGCCGGCAGCGAGTACTGCATTCTGTGCAGGCGTGTTGGCGGGTAAAACAGTGTAGTTGTAGGTCCCGGGCAGGCTCGCGCCCTGGAACGTGGCCGTGGCATCGAGTTGCGTGCCGCTCAACGCAGTCCCAACCGAAATCGCTGCCGGGGTTGGCCAGTTGATGATGGGCTTCGCCTGCGTCACAACAATCGAGTTAGTCGCGGACACGGTTGTATATGCCGCTAGGTTGCTGGGGGTGAAGGTCACCGACAGCGGGTCGGTTCCGACCGGCAAAACGGTGCCGGAAGCAGGCGTGTAGACATAAGTGCCAGGCACAACTGCTTGGGTATTGGTGCCGAAGCCGAGCGCCATGATTACTACATTCCGCGTACTCGGCAGAGTGACGCTCAACAGCGTTCTGGTCGGATCGGCGGGAATTTGGTATCCGTAAAGATCATAGGTTCCCGAGTTGTTGCCGCCACCCTGGGTGTTCGCGCGGGTGGTGGAAGCGACGATCGTTTCACCCGCATAGCCCGCCGACGCGCTCCACGAGCTCATGTTCACGGTCTCGCTCACAGTGCCATTGGCATCGTTATAGGTGAGGACAAAGGGCTCGTTTGTCTGCCCGGTCGTGGTCGCGGCTCCAATCAAATAGACATTGGAATAGTTGCCCGGCGCCGGAAGCGTGTAGACTGCTCCGTTGGTAATGGCATTGGGAACTGTCGGCTGCCCTAGGGTAAACGTCGTTCCCTGATAAATGACCGACCCATTGTTCAGCTGGTTATAAGAATACGTATTGCCGGCGCCGTCAAAGCCCGACAACAAATAGCCGGTACCGTTGGTAGAAGTGGAAAGCACCTGTAATTGACTCTGCGGAATTACCGGAGTGGGTCGCGAGAGTGCCGTAGCTACGGCATCCAATTGCACCGAGCTCAACGGCGTGCCGTAGGTGATAGGCGCTGGCGTCGGCCACTGGATCGTGGGTGTTTCGATCGGATTGTTGGGAGTATCGACCACCAATTGCACAGTGGCTGTGGACGTTGTGTAGTCCGTACTGTCGGTTGGAGTGAAGGTGACCGACAGCGTATCTGTCCCGACCGGTTCGATCGTGCCCGCCGGAGGGTTGTAAACAAAGGTTCCCGGAATCGCAGGAGTGGTGAGGTCCATGGACAACATCACAATGTTCCGCGTATTCGGCAGGGTGACGCTCTTCACCGTTTTGGAAGAGTTAAGAGGTATTTGATATCCGTAGACACACACTGAATCTGCCTGGGTCGAGCCGTCGTCGAAATTACGATCAAAATTGCAATTGACGACGGACTCGCCTGGCCACCCCGCGGCGTAGACCCAATCGCTCATATTCTGGGTCACCTGGGTCTGTGTGTTATCGGTGTAAGTCACGGTGAAAGTCTGATTCGCTGCGATGTTATTGACCATCGCCCCCAGCATATAAAGGTTTGTATATTGTCCCGCAGGCAGATTAATCGTCTTGTTGGCGACTGCGTCTTGCTGATTGGGCGGACCTATGTTGAAGGTCAGACCATTCCAAACGATCGTCGAGCCGATCTTAGCCGTGGAATAGGAGTACCCATCGTTGTCGAAGCCGCCGCTGCCGTACGTGGTACCAGGCGAGTAGATGCCGGAGACATTGTAGTAGCTGGAAAGCGGAACCGAGACGGTGCCGGAGGACGAGGTGGCATTGAGCTGGAAACCACTCAGGGCCGTTCCATACGTGATGGGTGTGGGTGTTGGCCATGTAATGACCGTCGGATCCTGGGTGACGGTGAGCTGTACCGTCGTCGTCTCCACTGCGTAGTTCGAGTTGTTCGGAGTAAAGGTTACAGAAAGTGTATTTGTGCCGGCGTTGAGAACTGTGCCGGCAGCCGGAGTGTAGACGAAGGTTCCGTTCTTATTATCCGTCGCATTTAGCTGTGTGCCGCTCAGCGGAGTGCCGTAGGTGATTGACGCAGGCGTCGCCCACTGGAGATTTGATGCTAACAGTGTCGTACCGCCCACGGCGGTGCTGGTGCTGGTGGTGAACCCGCAATCGCCGGGATAGGTCGCCTGGTAGCTGTCAGTGCCTCCGGGCGGTGTGTACACCAGGGTTGCCACACCGCTAGCCAGCGGCGCGGTGCCGATGATCGTCCCATTATTCGTAAAGGTGACGGTCTCTCCGTTCGTTGTCGTCGTTCCGTAATTGTAGGGAGAGAGCGTGGCCACCAGCATGACCTGTTGGCCAACGGCGCCATTGCTCGGGTTGGCGCTGAGACGCCAGGGTGGTAGTCTGCTTCGCGGCGGTAAAGGTCGAAGCCGAAGAAGTGCTGATCCCATAGTTGCCATCACCGCCGTAGCTGGCAGTGACGGATTGCGTACCGCATCCAAAGAAGGCGACGTTGGAAATGGAAGCCGACTCCGATTGGCCCGATAACAGCACGGCGAGGCCGGTGCCGGTTACAGCCGTTATATCCACTCGATCATCGCCGTTGATATCTCCTACGTTGGCGAAGATGTCGCCACTGCCCACGGGATAATAAGCCGCCGTGCCAAATGTACCCGTGCCCGTACCCAGCAGAATGCCTACCGTGGCATTGCCGTTATTAGCCGAGATGATGTCGAGCTTGCCATCACGATTGAAATCTCCAATCGTCAGGTAGTAGGGGGCCGGGGTCGGCGTGCCGTCAGTCTGGACGTACTGCACAGGCGCCTGGAAGGTGGGGGTCGCCGTCGTCGCCTTGTTAAGCAGAATATAGATAGAGTTATCAGGCGCACTGGTAGTGGCAATATCCGGGAATCCATCCCCGTTGAAGTCGCCGATGGCTACCGAACCTACCTGGCTGGCTCCGGTGTTGGCCGTGGTAAACGCCTTGAAGGTACCGTCGCCGTTGCCCTGAAGGACGCTGGCCGAGCTGCTACCGTCCGAAGCCACAACCAGGTCCAGAAAGCCATCCTGGTTCAGATCACCTACAACCACATTCCACGGGTTACCGCCAACGGCGTAATAGGAAGGCGCTTGAAAAGAACCATCACCATCGCCCAGAATGACGGCGACCTGATTGAGTCCGGCATTGGTGGCTACCAGATCCTGAATGCCATCGCGGTTGAAATCACCGACCGCGAGAAGTCTCGATGCGGAAGTCGAGGCCGCTACCGGGTAATTCTTGGCTGTCTGGAAGGTGCCGTTTCCATTGCCCAGGTAGATATTGACTGAGCCGGTGCCTGCGGCGCTGAGCACGGCCAGATCCTGCTTACCATCGCCATTGAAGTCGCCCACAACGACGGAAGTTGGCTCAAAAGGAGACGTGGTGGTAATGCTGGTGCCGTTGGTAAAGGTGCCGTTACCGGCGCCCAGCAGTATGACTACAGGACCGGAATTGGTGGGAACCGCATAGTCGGGCCGACCATCACCATTGAAGTCGCCAATCGCCGGTCCGATCGTGCTTCCGGTTTGGCCGTTGTTCATATTCGCGATGGGATAGAGGGTGTAGGGGGTAAAGCCTGTTTGCAACGTCGAGGTGTTGAGTGTGGCGGTGCCCAGAGTCAAAGCTGAGGTTGTATCCGTAAAGGTGACGCTACCGGTCGGAGTGACCGGACCGAAGGCGGAGACCGTTCCGGTTAACGTGTAATTCCCCGCGGTACCAGAGCTTGCCAGCGCGGTTGAGGTCAAATAGGGCCCCGAAAAGGTTACTGATTGCGGAGAAGAAGAACTGGTTGCGAAAACTGAAGTGCCGCCATAGTTGGCGGCGAATTGATGAACCCCTACTCCACCGACCGCAATCTCCAGTATTGCCGTGCCGGGGTTGCCGTTGGTCGATTGAACCTGCACTGTGCCCAGCATTTCGGTGACACTGTTGTAAGTATCAGTGAACGTCACAGTACCGCCGGCAACAGTAAACTCCGTGGCCGAGACCTGGGCTGTCATGGTGATAACGGCGCCGCTCGATGGGTTATCGGGAGTCGTAAATAAGGAGGTTGTAGTTGCCGCGGATGCCCATGCGGCGGGCCCACCAGCCGCCAACGCGAGAGCGCTCAACAGCACTGGCATCCATCGGCTACGGAAAACCTTCGTGGAAGGCACACGTCGCCTAAGCGCAACAATGGTGGACTGGCTCATGGGTTCAGAACTCCAATTCGTACGGTCTAGTTCGCAAGCGTGATCTCGAGAAACAAGCGCCCTGACGGATAAGGCAGTAATTCACCGCGATTGCTTACTGGCACACCTGCGGTAATGCATGTATCGGATTCCAACAACTGCTGGAGGATATCGTCCGTGATGGCACATTGTTATTACTCGTCCGGGGGAGTTAGGGATGTGGTTCGCAAATTGGTACAGTCCTGCAGCTGATATTTTCAGCGAATTACTAAGTGGGTTCGGCGGAACACTTGGTGGCTTCCTCAGCGGGTCGCGCATTAACTCTGGATTGCCTACCCTGAGTAGCCACCGCGTTCAGGCCTTTTCAATAAGAAAAAGGGCCGTCGCTCGGACTCCCTCGAAGCCACTTATTTCTTGTTTCTGCTCTAAACTCGAGATATGGACAAGAGAGAGTTTTTGAAAACCTCAGGCGCATTCCTTGCCGGCACCATGTTGTCGCCCTTGGCCTCGGGCGAGCAGACCGCCGGGCGCACCAATTGGTCGGGAAATTACACCTACAGCACTGACCGGCTGCACCAGCCGCAAACTGTCGAGCAAGTGCAGCAGGTGGTAAAGAGCTGCAGCAAGCTCAGGGCTCTGGGAGCTCGCCACTCCTTTAATGGGATCGCCGACAGCACGGAAAATCAGATCTCACTCGCCCATCTCGACCAGATGGTCCTGAATCGCGAGGCGAGCACCGTGACCGTAGGCGCAGGCGTCACCTATAGCCAGTTGGCTCCGTATCTTGACGGTCAGGGATACGCGGTGCACAACCTCGCATCCCTACCGCAGATTTCGGTCGCCGGCGGAATTGCCACGGCCACCCACGGCTCGGGCAACAAGAATGGCAACCTCGCCACGGCTGTCACTGGGCTGGAAGTCGTCACCGCGGATGGCAAGCTGCTGGCTCTTTCCCGGGAGCGGGATGGCGAGCGATTCCAGGGGGCAGTGGTGAACCTGGGCGCGATCGGCATTGTCACCAAGGTCACGCTGGCGGTGCAACCGGCCTTTCAGGTCAGTCAGGTGGTTTACGAGAACCTATCCATGGACCAATTGGAGCATCACCTGGAAGAAGTCTTCGCCAGCGGCTACAGCGTTAGCCTATTCACCGATTGGCAAAATCACAGAATCGGCCAAGTATGGGTCAAGAAGCGCGTCGTCGCGGGAAATGCACCTAAGTTCGCCCCGGAACTATTGGGAGCAACGCTGGCAACCAGGAAGCTTCACCCGATTCCCGGACATTCCGCGGAAAATTGTACCGAACAACTAGGCGTTCCTGGCCCGTGGTACGACCGGCTGCCTCATTTCCGCATAAACTTCACTCCCAGCAGCGGAGCTGAATTGCAGTCCGAGTATCTGATCCCCCGGGAGCGGGGATACGAAGCCATTCTGGCGGTCGAACAGCTTCGAGACCATATAACCCCCCATCTGTTTATCTCGGAAGTGCGGACCGTCGAGCAGGACGATCTTTGGATGAGCACGGCTTACCAACGGCCTACGATGGCTATTCACTTCACCTGGAAACCGGAGTGGCCGGCGGTCAAGAATGTGCTGCCGATGATCGAAGAGAAATTGGCTCCCTTCCATGCCCGCCCCCACTGGGGAAAGCTGTTTACCATGTCGCCCTCGCGGATAAAGCCTCTCTACCCAAAATTGTCGAGCTACCAGGGGCTTTTGGCACACTACGACCCGCAGGGTAAATTCCGCAATCGCTTCGTAGACACTAATATTTATGGAGCTTGACGGAGGTAAGGGGGCCTTCTCGGCGCAAGAAGTGCCGCGGGATCGTCACCCCGTAGAAGAGTGGCCAGCATGGCATGATCGCTCCGTGCCCGCTACTTAATCTTCGTCCGGCTCCTGCAGCACTTCTTCCTCGATTTCCATGTCTCGGAACTCGTTGGAGTCGAATACCTGACCGCAATCCAGACATTCGACGTATTCAACGTCCTCTTCACGCGCTACCACGCGGACTTTTGGGTGTTTGCAGGTGGTGTCCATCTGGGAGATTTGAGTGTGTAACCTATTCTTCTGGGCAAGATTGTACCCGCCGGATTCAGCCTGTCAAATCTGTTTCTGTGCTTTCCGCGCCGGTTCTCAGAATTTAATCGAAATTAAGCCTCCGGAGGAACCGGGCCCGGTCTGACAGCTCACTTAAGAGATGCGGCTGACCGCACTTCAGGTTGACAGTCTTAGCTGGAGAGCTCGCTGATCGTGCGCACCTGCTCCGGTTTGAGGGCAAGATCCTCCAGCTTGCCGAAAATCATCTTGCCCGATGCGGTCTGCAAAACACTGGTGACCGTGATTTCGACGGCGCGGCCGATCATGCGCCGGGCGTGGTCCACCACCACCATGGTTCCGTCATCCAGGTAACCCACTCCCTGGTTGTATTCCTTGCCCTCTTTCAGCACCACGATGTTCATTTTCTCGCCGGGCAACACCAGTGGCTTCAATGAGTTGGCGAGATCATTGAGATTCAGCACCCGCACCCGGTGCAGTTGCGCCACCTTGCTGAGGTTGAAATCGTTGGTCAGGATAGGAGCACTCATCTTCTTGGCTAGCTCAATCAGCTTCAGGTCGACCTCGCGTATCTGGGGAAAGTCATCCTCGACAATTTGCACGGCGAGCAATGGATGGGCCTGCATCTTTTGCAGAATATCCAGCCCGCGCCGGCCGCGCTGCCGCCGGGAGCTGTCGGAGGAATCGGCTACGAACTGCAGCTCGCGCAACACAAACTCCGGAACCACCAGCGTTCCTTCCAGAAAGCCGGTCTCCACCACATCGGCGATGCGGCCATCGATAATGGCGCTGGTGTCAAGGATCTTGAGGTTGCGCTTGCCGGCAGCGGCCCGCTCGCCGGCGAAGAGCTCAGCCAGGCCCCCGGTAAAGTTCAGCAAGTCTCCCTTGCTGGCGCCCACCATCAACCCGATGTAAGACATCAGCATGAGCACAAAGAGCTGCAGCAGGGCTCGGGTTCCTCCCGGCGGCAAGCTTCCGCTCAGCACCATCCCGAAAAGCGCGGCGCCTGCGATGCCCAAGCACGCTGCCCAACACCGCGCCCAAGAGCCGCTTTATGCTCAATGCGCGAACGCGCAGCTCAAAGACGATGACAGCGGCGGCAGCGACGGCGCCCAGGACAGCCGCAGCCCAGGGCTGCAGCCCAAAGGGGCGGAGAAAAAAACAGGCCGCGGTCAGAACAAGGATGAACAGTACTCGGATAATGACGAGATCCATGCGGTCTCCATGCCTAGATGCCAGGAGGCAGCACGGCACGACAGAAAAAAGTGCAAAATGGAAACCCACGGAGTATACCGACGCCGCAGGTCATCGAGCAAAAAGAAATCCCGAAGCCGCTAAAGCGGCTTCGGGATCATTCGTTCCGGGAAGGATGGTTACTAGTATTTGGGTACGCGGGGATCGATCTGCTCGCTCCAGGCTTGAATTCCACCGGCCAGGTTCTTGACCTTGAACCCGGCTTGCTGCAGGAACTCCGCTGCCTTTTGGCTACGGCCTCCCATTTTGCAATGGGCCACGATCTCGCGGTTGCGATCCAACTCACCTACGCGCTTGGGCAGGTCGCCCAGCGGGATGAGATAACCGCCGATCTGCGCGATCTTGTACTCATGCGGTTCCCGCACATCGAGGAGAAAGTAATCCTTGCCTGCATCGCGCTGTTGCTTGAAGGTGGTCACCGGAATCTGCTCGATGCCGTTGACCAGCGGCGCGTCAGGCGCTGCGGCCGGCTGGATACCGCAGAATTGGTCGTAGTCGATCAACTTGGTTACGGTCGGATGCGTACCGCACACCGGGCAATCCGGATTCTTGCGCAGCTTGAGTTCGCGGAAGCGCATGCCCAAAGAGTCAACCAGAAGCAGACGCCCGATCAGCGGCTCGCCTTGGCCCAGGATCAGCTTGATGACCTCGGTCGCCTGGATCACACCTACCAGCCCGGGCAGGATCCCGAGCACCCCGCCTTCCGCACAGGAAGGGACCAACCCGGGCGGCGGAGGTTCCGGATAGAGGCAGCGGTAGCAAGGCCCCTGCTCGGTGGCAAAGACGCTGGCCTGGCCTTCGAAGCGGAAGATCGAGCCGTAGACGTTGGGCTTTCCGCTTAACACGCAGGCATCGTTCACCAGGTAGCGGGTTTGAAAGTTATCGGTGCCGTCGGCCACGATGTCGAAATCTTTGAAGATCTCCATGGCGTTTTCGCTCAACAGCATGGTGTTGAACTTAATGACGTTCATGAACGGGTTCAGGGCCTTCAGCTTCTCTTCAGCCGAATCCAGTTTCGGACGGCCTATGTCCTTAGTGCTGTGAATGATCTGGCGCTGCAGATTGCTCGAGTCCACTACGTCAAAGTCGACCAGTCCCAGCGTCCCAACGCCTGCCGCGGCCAGGTAGAAGGCCAGGGGCGAACCCAAACCGCCGGTGCCTACACAGAGCACCTTGGCCGCCTTGAGTTTCTGCTGCCCCTCCATGCCTACTTCAGGCAAAAGCAGGTGGCGGGAGTAACGCGCGATTTCTTCGTTGCTAAGCGACGGCGCCGCCGTCGTAGCTGTTTCGGTAATTGTCGCCATTCTTGAACCTCTTTCGGTTTTCTATATGCCGCCTGCAATGGAAGGAATAATCGACAGGCTGTCGCTATCTTTGACCGCCGTGTTTTCCTTGTCGCTCAGGTAGCGAATGTCTTCGTCGTTGAGATAAACGTTCACGAAGGCCCGTAGCTTGCCTTCTTCCGAGTACAGATGCTTCTTCAACTCCGGATGCGTGACGGTCAGTTCATCCAAAGCCTCGCCTACCGTCGCCGCCGAAACCGTTACCGTGGCCTGCTTAGCGGCAAACTGACGCAGGGGTGTAGGAATATGAATCTTCATTCGTCGCACTCTCCTTCTCTTTCGTGGGGTGGCGCAGAGTGATACGGGGCCGGCGGTCAACAGCGTTCAGGGCAGACCTGGATCGCTTCGTCTTCAAACCGCTTGTCGTCCTCCCCTGTACCGGCCAGGAAGAATGAGTTGGTCTGTGCCGCTACACCCTTTTCGACGCTGGTGATCACGTAGGAGCAGCCCAGCCAGTGGGCCTCATTGAAATCAGTCGATGACCAGCGCGCGGGGTGGTCGGGATGCGAGTGGTAGAAACCCACGATATCGAAGCTGCGCTCCCGCGCCTGGCGTTGAATGCTGATCAGTTCCTGGGGGGCGATGTGATAGCGGTTGTGCGCGGAGTCGGTGCGCGTATTGCCCGCACGTATGGCCGCCTCCACCTGATTGACTCCCGTCAAGCGCCTGGCCCAGGAGCACCCCGCAACACTCATGGGGATAGGTCTCTTCGCCATGTTGGCGCAGCTGGCGGTAGACCGTATCGCTGATACGGAGCATCATCAGCTTCTTCTGCTCGACACTCTCAGTGGTACTGGTCATCCTTGCTCCCAAAAACGCTCACTCAGGTACTTGTCGGCCGAATCGCACAGGATGGTGACAATGATAGCGTTTTTGCCGGCGCGCGATACTTCTTCCCCAATTTTGAGACTTGCCGCCACCGCTGCGGCCGCGGAGATACCCAATAGCAAGCCCTCTGTCCGGCCCAGATGCTTGGCCATTTCGTAGGCCCCTTCGGTTGACTGCTCCACGTGGCGGTCCGCCAGGCCGGCATCATAGATCGGCGGTACGATCGCAGTGGCCATGTACTTCAAGCCTTCCAGGCCATGAAACGGTGAATCCGGCTGCATGGCAATGCACTCAATCGCCGGATTTAGCTCTTTCAGGCGGCGGGTGGTCCCCATAAATGTGCCGCTGGTGCCCAGGCCGGCTACAAAGTGCGTAATCTGTCCCTCAGTCTGATCCCAGATCTCGTTCGCCGTAGTGCGATAATGCGCCTGCCAGTTGGCGTCATTGCCATATTGGTCCGCGTAATAGTACCGGTCCTTATCCTGTGCCAGCTCGCGCGCCTTCAAGATCGCTCCATCAGACCCATCCGCCGGATCCGTCCAGACTATGTTTGCCCCGTACGCGGCGAGAATCCGCTTGCGCTCGGGAGAGACATTCGACGGCATGCAGAGCGTAACCCCAAAACCGCCGGCGGCGCCCAGCATGGCATACGCGATGCCGGTATTTCCGCTGGTCGCATCCAGCAAGTGCTTACCCGCCAAGCAGTCCCTTAGCTTCGGCTGCCGCCACAATCGAGGAGGCCGCGCGATCCTTGACTGAACCGCCTGGGTTGGCCCATTCGGCTTTGCCCAGCAAGACCACGCCAGGCAGGTGCGCCGTCAAACGGTCTAGACGCAGGAGTGGAGTATTCCCAATCCGTTCCAGGATGCTACTGCCCAAGGCGCGCTTGGTGGACGTCACGTCGGTTTGTACTTCAATTTGCATTTTTCCCGTTCAAAGTCCTTGCTTCCACTGCCTCCGCTCGTTGCAGCCAGCAGCGCGAGTGTGCGAAAGTTACAGGGGAGCACACTTAGTGTAGCGTCCACCGGAAAATTGAGGCAATCCGTAGTCAACCGCAAGCCATGCGAACCAAAGTGCACTTCCTGAGTTTCGACGAAGTCCTTAGCACCCTGCGCACATTAGGTTTTGATGTTCAACCTGTGCCTGCGGTCGCAAACCAGTTTCTGGTGCGCAAATATGGCGCTGGGGCCATCCTGGCCCCGTCAGCGGAGCCCACGGGTGCGGAAAAGAAGCTTCCGCACGTTGGCGTGAGATGGAGGGAGCGACCGGGCTTCCTGCTGGGTGGAGAAGTGGCCACGCTGCTTGATCGCGGATTTCAGAAATTCTGGAAGTCTACCCGCCTGGATGTTCCCGCAACCGCGGAGTCCCTTCAGGCTGTGCATCGCTTTGCCGAGGAGTTGCGACAGGTCATTGGTGAGCCCAGCCTCTATAACGAGTCCCTGGGCACAACCAGCGACAGTTATATGTACGACCGCGTCAAAGGCCGCGATTTGCCCTTGGCTGAGCGCCCAACGCCCGCTTGGGAATTGCCTCCGAAAGTGAGCTAGCTCCCGTCCAAGTATTCATTTTTTGGAACGCTCCCGCTGTAGTTCGCGGTAGACCTCGCTCTTGGAGACACCCCGCTCACGCGCGACCCGCTTGAGGGCGTCTTTCTCATCCAGACCCTCGGCCTCCATCAGCTGCGACACCTGCTGCACAACACTGCCACCGGCATTGGCTGGCTGGGCCACGGGAGCGGCGTCGATCAGGAGCACAATCTCGCCCCGTATGCGCTCGCGGGCCGCCAATTCCGACCGAACTTCCCGCACAGTGCCACGCAGAAACTCCTCGTGCAGTTTTGTCAGCTCCCGGGCTACCACCACCCGCACGGACTCTCCCCACACCGCCTCCACGTCTGCCAACGTCTCCAGGATGCGATGCGGAGCTTCATAAACGACCAGGGTGAGGCCCTGCATGCCAGCAGCCAACGCTTCCAGCTCCGTCCGCCGCGTGCCCGGCTTCGCCGCTAGAAATCCGACGTAGAGGAAACGGTCCGTATCCAGGCCGGAGGCGACTCAGCGCGGCGAGTGCGGCATTGGCTCCGGGAATAGGGACGACGGGCACGCCTGCTGCCACCGCGGCGCGCACCAAATCGAGCCCCGGATCAGAGAAAGCCGGCGTACCCGCATCGCTGACCACTGCGACTCGGCCACCCTGTTGCAAGAGCGCGATCAGCTCGAGCGTTCGCGATTGTTCGTTGTGCTCGTGGTAGCTGATGGTCGAGGTGGAGATGTCAAAGTGGTTCAGCAGCTTCTGCGTCTGGCGTGTGTCCTCGCATGCAATGCGGTCGACTTCCTTCAGCACCCGTAGCGCACGAAGTGTGATGTCTTCGAGATTGCCGATCGGCGTGGCGACCAGGTAAAGGCCGGGCTCGAGGGACAACGATTATTCCTGGCTCTGGCGACGAAGCTTCCGGCTCTCCGCCAGCAGGCTCATGGAGTGCATAAGGTTCTGCAGGGTCACAATACCGACGATGCGCTCGCCTTCAGTCACCGGCACCAGCGACAGCCCACGGCCGGCGAAGCGGCTGATGGTGGTCCCCAGCGAGTCCTCCGGTTGGGCCACGTGGAAGCTGCGCGACATCACCGCCTGCACATAGCCGTTGCCCTCACTGCGCAGCGCGGAAAGAATGCTCTGGCGGGAGATGATGCCCACCAGGCTGTCGCCGCGCACCACCGGAAAGTCGTCCTGCAAACTGTGAATCGATTTGTGCAGCGCATCTTCCAGCGTGTCCGACGGAGCCAGCATGGAGAACTCGGTCAGCATAATGTCCTGCATGTTGACGGTGTCTACCACGCTCTGGAAGAGCACTCCCTGATCTTCCAGCTGAGCGCCGATGAGAATAAAAAAGCCCGCCATCAGCAACCAGGGGTTCATCAGCACCAGGCCCGCGATGATGGCCGTCATGGCAAGAACCTGACCCAGTCCAGTCGCCACGCGCGAACCTTGCGCCCTGCCCTGCGCGCGGGCTACGCCTCCACGCACTACTCTGCCGCCATCCAATGGATAGGCGGGCAGCAGATTCAGCACGCCGAGAAACACATTGAGCCACACGATGCTGCGGATCAGGTGAGTGGGCGTGATCCAGGGCCGTTCTAATAAATTGAGCGTGGGCGACATGCCGAGCACCAGCATGGCGACAACAACTGCAAAAGTCAGGTTTGCGATCGGTCCGGTGAGCGCCATACGCCACTGCACCGTGGGGGCGCCGGCGTTCTCCGCGCTCTCCGCATTAGCGTAGGCCACCAGGCCACCGATGGGCAGAAGCAGGATATTTCTCAATTGCAAGCCGTGGTAGGCCGCTACGATCATGCGCGCCACTTCACGCACCGCCACCGCGCCCAACAAGACCAGCCATAAGCCGATGCCGCGAAACATGGAAAGGTGTGCGCTTTCGGTGTAGGCCATGCAGATGCCGAGCAGCAGGATAAAGAAGGTGTGAATGCGCAGTTCGACACCCATCCATCGCCCTAAAGGGAACGACCATCCACGCATTGCATCCGTCCTTAAATCTGCCTGTTTGTTACTACCTGCATTGTAGAGCCTTCGCCGATGGGCGAGGCCGCGGATTCATTCCGTGGCAGGTGATTCATTTACCATCAAACCCGATGCGGGTCATTGGCGGTACATACCGTTCGCGGCGGCTTATCGCGCCCCGCGGGCTAGCCACCCGGCCAACCAGCGATCGCCTGCGCGAAACCCTTTTCAATATCCTGGCCCCACGCATCGAGGGCGCTGTCTTTGCCGACCTGTATGCCGGCTCGGGAGCAGTCGGCATCGAGGCACTGAGCCGCGGCGCTCGCCTCGTTTATTTCGTGGACAACGCCCCGCCGGCCGTAGTCGCGATCCGCGAAAACCTGGCAGCGCTGGGGATTCATTCCGGCTTCAAAATTGAGTCCCGCAGCGTCTCTGCCGCGCTGCGCAGGTTTTCTGAGCCGGGGCCGGAAGAACCCTGCACGATTGTGTTTCTGGATCCGCCCTACGCGGCCGCGGATGATTATGCCCGCTCCCTCGCCAGCATCGGCCAGCATGCGAGTTCCCTGCTGACGCCCAACGGCATCGTGATCGCGGAACACGGGCGCAAAATGCAACCGCCGCTTGCGGAGAGCTATGGCCCACTGCAGCGTTACCGCGTCCTCGAACAGGGAGATGCGGGCTTGAGCTTCTACGGCAGATACCTCCGCCCTTGTGCTCACCGGTCTTGAGATCGACCTCGAACTGCAGTTCTTTATCTGTTCTCATCTCCCAACCCAGCCCGAAGAGCATCGCGCCACGGATAGCAGTAATGCGCACGCCATCCCAGCTGAGCCGTCCGGTTTGCCAGGCCTTCCCTTTCCGGCCCCAGGCGAGCAGCGCATGAAAGCTCGAAAACAGCAGGAGCCCCTGCTCTGCGAGGGCGCGAATTTCCGTGACTGGCCGGTACTCCACCTGTTCCCAGCGCGCCGGATTACGGGTGTCGATGAGGTAAGCGTAGCCGCCCGCTGCAATGCAAATCCACGCCGGGTCAGGACAGGCCCATACACCGGTCGGCACGCCGGAGCCGGCGAATCCCAGGGCACAGGTGGCCAGGAACTGCCCCGCATGATCGGGCGGGCGGATCATGACTTCGATGGCTCCCCGCTCCACTTCTTCTACTTGCGCCGGGTAGACGAATTGCCGGCTGGGCAGGATCAATGGCCGCGACGCAAGGACCTCCGCCTGCCACGCGTGAGCAAATGTGGAATCGATCATCTGTTGACGCTGGACGCGAGAAAAGCTTCAACCCGCTCCCGCACGCTCGATACGTGGGTAGGCAAATCAAGCCGGCTGCCGTCTTCGAACAGAGGGATCAGCTTGTCGAACTCCGGGCCGGAGTGCGCTCCAGTCAGGAGGATGCGAACCGGGTGGAAGAGGTCTTTGCCCTTGACGCCGCTCTCGGCCTTCACCTCGTTCATCAGCTCCTTGAAGCGCTGAGGGGTTAAAGCGCCAGGCTCTGCCAGGATCTTTGCGGTAAAGGCGCGCACCACGCGCTCTCCTGTTTCCGAGGCTCAGCAGTGCTGCATCTTCCTGGTTCACCGGGGCAGGATTCCAAAGCGCCGCTGCCTTTTCCGGCAGCTGCTGCAGCTGATCCACGGCTGGGAGAAACAGCTCCAACACCCGGTCGAACCAAGCTTCGATGCTTGCCGTAGGAAGCGGCGGCAACCGATGCAGGGCTACGAAATAGGGCCAGGAGAGCTCCCTCAGCTCCGGCAGCGGGGTTTGCTTGATGACATGCCGGTTGAGCCAGTGCAGCTTGTCCCAATCGAAGACCGCGGGTGAGGGCGTGACTCGCTCCAGCTTGAACTCCGCTATCAGTTCTTCGCGGGTGAAGGTCTCGCGCGTTCCCCCTTCGGCGCCCCAGCCGAGCAGGGCGAGATAGTTGGCTAGCGCCTGGGGCAGAATTCCCATTTCCCTGAAGCTGGCCACCGAGGTCGCACCATGACGCTTGGACAGCCGCTCGCGATCGCTACCCAGGATGGTCGAAAGGTGGGCAAACTGCGGGCAGCTGCCAGCCGAAGGCCTGGTAAATGGCGACTTGCCGGGGCGTGTTCGAGATGTGGTCGTCGCCGCGAATGACATGGGTGATATGCATGAGCGCATCGTCGATGGTGACGACGTAGTTGTAGACCGGCACGCCGGTCGAGCGGACGAGGATGAAGTCACTCACCGTATCGCTTGCAAACTCCACGTCGCCGCGCACGATGTCGTGGAAGCGCAGCGGGGCGTCGGGCACCGCCAAACGCACGGCAAAGCTCTCCCCCGCGGCGGCCCGCGTTTCGGCTTCTCTCGCCGCCAAGCTACGGCATTTGCCCGAATACATCGGGATGCGGTGCTCCTGCAGAGCCAGCTGGCGCTCCTGCTCGAGCTCCTCTGCGGTGCAGAAACAGCGATAGGCTTTGCCCTCCCGCAGCAGCTGTTCTGTGTGCTGCTGATAGATCTCCATGCGCTCGCTTTGCCGGTAGGGCGCGTAGGGGCCGCCGACCACCGGCCCTTCGCTCCAGTCCAGCCCCAGCCAGCGCAGATCTTCGATCAGCTGGGTTTCGTAGCGGGTTTCGCTTCGCTCCACATCGGTGTCCTCGATGCGCAGCACGAAGTCTCCGCCGCTGTGGCGGGCAAAAAGCCAGTTGTAGAGAGCGGTGCGGGCATTGCCCACATGCAACATTCCGGTGGGGGAGGGCGCAAAGCGCACCCTTGGGTTTGGGTTCGGCATAGGTCTACGTTGATGCTATCAACGAAAGTGTTCCCAGCCGCCGGCCACCAGCGCTGTACGCTTCTTCCGGGCTTGGTTTATCGCCACCAGCGGCCCTCGTCCGCGTTTCTTCATGCGGCCGATGGCATGCACCATCACTCCGCCCAACGAGCTGGGCACCACCGTCTTTGGGGCAGCGGTGAAGAGGAGCTCGTAATCTTCTCCGCCGTGGAGTGCCTGCTCCAAGGTGGCGCGGGCATCGACGGGCAGGGATTCGGCGTCGATCTCCGCGGCCACGCCGCTCTCCTCACACAGGTGAGCAAGGTCGGTCGAGAGTCCATCGCTTAGGTCTATCGCCGCGGTAGCCAAGCCGGTCGCGCATAAGCTTGCGGCCGGCAGCCAAGCGAGGTTCCGGATAGAGGTGCGGATGCCCTTGGCCCCCCTCGTCCTTTCCGCGAAAAGCGGCCGGGCGGCGCTCAAGAGCAAGCAGCTCAGCGGCAGATCCTCCGAGGGCTCCGGTGACATAAATCAGGTCCCCGGGGCGAGCGCCTGAGCGCAGCAGCGACCTCCCTTTAGGCACGCTGCCCAGCAGAACGATGTCGGCAACTACCAAGCCGCCGGCATGCCGAAAACCCGGCGGCGACTTAGCCAGATCCCCGCCTGCCAAAGGAACCCGGTAGCGTTCAGCCAACGCCATCAACCCGTCGAAGAAAGCCTGCATCCAACTCGGATATGCGTTGCCTTTCTGATGTGCGGTCAATTCCGCAGGCAGAGCAAGCGAAAGAAAGGCCGCCTCCGGGCGAGCTCCCATGGCTGCCAGGTCGCTCAAGCCGCGCGCCAGGCAGCGATGGCCAACGCTCTGCGGCGGATGCCAATCGCGGCGGAAATGGATGTTTTCGAGCGAGAGGTCGGTAGTTACGACCAGCTCTTCACCGCGTCGCGGCCGTATCACGGCACAATCGTCGCCGATACCAAGATGCAGAATCCCGCCCGCCTGCAGACGTCCGGCGCGTTTGCGAATGTTGGCGATTAGTTCACGCTCGCCGGTTGTCTGTGATCCAGTTATCTTGCGGTCGGCAGGCATGGCGCCAGCATACCTTGCGCGTCTGCCGAATAGTCCGCATGGCGAGTTAGTAATACCACTTCCGCGTTTGACCCTATAGATTCACTCTGTTAGGGTCAAGGTTCGGCCCTTGTACGAAATTGCTACACTCCGCTGGAAATCTGCGGCGGGGATAGTGCGTTCAAGGCCATATCCCCTTTTAGAGTGTGCACTTTGCGCAAACGCTACTACATCATTTTCGTAGCCCGTCAAGAAAATGGTGACTTGCGCAAGATCCCAATCCCTCTCCACTACGCCTATATCTTTGTCGCGGCCGCGGTTATCGGCCTCTTCACGATCACTGGAATGGCCGGCTCTTACAGCCGCATGCTGCTGAAGACGGCGCGCTTTAACCAGGTTCGGACGGAGCGGGAAACGATACGGCATGACTACCTGCAAATGGAGCAGGTCGCTCACGAGAAGGATGTTCAGGCGGCGTCGCTAGGTTCTCTGGCCAGCGAAGTGAGCGCGCTTTACGGGCTGCGGCAAAACAAGTTGATCAAGTCTTCTTTGCGGCGCGTGTCGGCGACGACTGGTCCCGCAAGCGACGGCATTAGCGATCAGCAATACGGTCAATCGCTGGATCAGCTTCTGGAACTGCGTTCCTCCGCTATGTCGGGCGAGATTACGCATGGGCTCGACTTCTCGCACCATTTTCCGTCGGCCTTCAGCAGCATCGTGAACCTGGCGGATGCGCCGTCACAATGGCCGGTGCAGGGGATCGTAACCAGTTCCTTCGGCTCCCGGCTGGATCCCTTTAATGGGGAAGGCGCATTCCACACCGGCATTGATATCGCCACGAGCAAGGGCGAAGCGGTTCGTGCGCCCGCGGACGGTACAGTCCTGAAGGCTGGGATGGGCAACGGGTACGGACGCGAGGTGGTGATCGACCACGGCCACGGAGTCCAAACCATTTATGCTCACCTGTCCGGGTTCGCGGTCACGGAAGGACAAGATGTCAGCCGCGGGGATATCCTTGGCTACGTCGGTTCTTCGGGACATAGCACCGGCCCTCACTTGCACTACGAGGTCCGGATTCACGATACGCCCGTTAATCCAGCCAAGTATCTGCATGCCGCCACGCGGCAACTAGCGAGCACCCCATCCACGCCTACGCCTGCAGCTGCGACGACATCGACACCCCCGCCCACGGTCACGGGCGGCGGCGCAGACTAAGACCACCTTTTCGCGAAGCGGTATTGCTGTGCCTGGCGATCTTGTGCTGGATGCCGGCTTTGGGGCAAACCTCCGGCAAGACCTACTTTGGGTTCGACAGAAATGAATATCCCGGCGACAACCTGTTGCCGGCGCTGCACCGCAGCTTTGCCTATGCAGGCTATTGGCTGAACAACCCGCCCGGCGACAAAAGCGATAACTGGATAGGCAAACGAGCCATCCTGAAGGCCAATGGTTTCGGCTTCATGATCCTCTTCAACGGGCGCCTGGATGCCCAGCTCACCGGCAAGGATGCGGCGGCGCTTGGGCGGTCCGACGCCGCGAATGCCATCTTCGCAGCGAAGAGGGAGGGCTTTGCACCCGGGGTGATCCTGTTTCTCGATCAGGAGGAAGGCGGCCGCCTGCTACCGGAGCAGAGCGCTTACCTCTTCGCGTGGATAGACACGATACGCGCGTCGCAATATAAGCCGGGCGTTTATTGCTCCGGCATTCTAGTTCCGGACGGATCGAGCACGATCAGCACGGCGCGCGATATTTTGAGCCATGAGGGCGATCCGCCACCGGCCCTGTGGGTGTGGAACGACGCGTGCCCGCCGGCACCGGGTTGTGTCCTCCCCAAGAAACCGCTGGCGGCGGCGGCTAGCGGGGCTAAGGACGCCCTGGTTTGGCAGTTTGCGAAATCGCCGCGCAGCCGGGACGCCCGCCAATGTAGGGCTGGCTATGCCGCTGATAACAATTGTTACGCGACCCGGGACGCCGCATAGTCCGCAGACTTTCCTGGACTTGGACGTGTCGTCGTCCCCAGATCCATCCGGGGGACGGTAGGGCCGGTTTCCCTGGATGGGTTTGGCCGAAATAAATTGAGCGCTAAAAGCGCTATAAGCGCCATAAGGGTGCACAAGTGTAAACGGGTCAAAAAATCAAGTCATTTATAATCAATTACTTGCAAAAATATCCCCTCATTGTCCGCTCGGGCGGAAAGGTCTGAACTGGCCGGGAAAGCAAAACCTCAGGGGCTAAAAGGCCCCTGCGTGAGAACCAGAAGACACGTTAGCCCTCATCAGCCCATCGTGTACGTCCCGACTTAAAGTCGTGCCTTGATACAAGCCATATCGTTTGCGGTGATGACGGACGCAGTTTACGGAGACGGATGCAGTTTACGAAGGTGAATGTAGTTTGAGGAGGGGAATGTAGTTTGCGAAGACGGACGTCGCTTGCACCGTCCACCGCATTTGCAAACCCGCTACGAAACAGTCCCGAAGGGATTGCTGAGAATATCTCAGGATGCAGTCCTGGGCGTCCTCAGCAATCTACCGGGTAGCCAACCGTCCTTAGCCTTCCTGCAGCATGCTGGGCTCTTCAGGGGCGCGGAGACGAACCAGGCGGTCGATGGCGTAGGGCGCCCGATGCGAGGCGGTGTGATAATGCCGCACCTGCAATTCTCCCAGCAGGCCGATGGCGAGCATTTGAATGCCGGCCAGAATCAAGACGCCGGCCACCACAAAGAGCGGCCCGTGGGTGTCCATCACGTCCTGACGGGTAAAGACCTTTAGACCAGCTAGAAACAAGGAAATGCCGGAACCTAAGAAAATGCCGAGCGCGCCAAAGGTGCCGAAGAAATGCAGCGGCCGCGTCATGTACTTCAACAGGAAGCGAATGGTCAGCAGGTCGAAGAAGACGCGGACGGTGCGCGAAATTCCGTAGTGGGACTTGCCCCGCTCACGGTTCACAT
The DNA here is from genome assembly GCA_963793525.1 of uncultured Acidobacteriaceae bacterium. GTDB lineage: Bacteria > Acidobacteriota > Terriglobia > Terriglobales > Acidobacteriaceae > PALSA-350. The sequence goes on along the minus strand of CAWCAZ010000002.1, from coordinate 27,536 downwards.
TCCGGATGGGGATCTCGCAGATGCTGGCGCCATACCAGGAGGCTAAGCGCGGGGATGAAACGATGCATTTCGCCATACAGCGGGATGTTGTGAATCACCTCACGGCGATAAGCCTTGAAGGTAGTACCGAAGTCGTGAATGTCGACGCCGGAAAGCTTGGCCATCAACCAGTTGGCACAACGCGAAGGAATCCGGCGCATGACGAAGTTGTCGATGCGCTCCTTGCGCCATCCGCTGACCACGTCATAACCCTCTTCCAGCTTAGCCACAAACTCGGGGATCTCGGAGGGGTCGTGCTGCAGGTCGCCATCCATGGCGAGGATGTAGTCACCTTGGGAATGGTCGAAGCCCGCGGCCAGCGCGGAGGTCTGGCCAAAATTGCGCCTCAGCTTGACCACCAGAACGCGGCTGTCGACGGCTGCGATCTCTTCCAGGAGCTTGTAGGTGCGGTCGCTCGATCCGTCGTCTACCAGGACGAGTTCAAAGCTGTCACCAATTTGCTCCATCACCGCCTTCAGGCGATCGTACAGAGCCGTAACGTTCTCTTCCTCGTTGTGGAAGGGCACGACTATCGAATACTTCGGCATCTAAACAGTATAAATCCGCAAAAAGCGATCTTTGGACGGGATTTTCGTCTTTCTAAAGCAATTTCGCAATTACGGTGGCCTGATAAAGATCGCGAGGTGTGGTTTTCTTTGGGAGAAAACCAGGAAAAAGCCTACCTCTTCGGTCTACACCAATTGCGAAATTGCTAGCTGCTCTTGTGTATCTCCTCGGCAAGGATCGCGGCAGCGCTCTCGCAAGCGGCACGATCCACGTCGTGGTGCGTCACCAGGCGTATCGAATTGGGACCCACGGTGGAGACGAGAACCCCGCGCCGGGCAAGAGCATTCACTAATGGCTTGACCTCTCCGTCGCCGCGCAGAGAGAAGATCAGAATGTTGGTCTGCACCAACAAGGGATCGAGCACCACCTGGGGGAGTTCCAGCAACGCATCGGCCAGCAGCCTGGCATTGTGATGGTCCTCTTGCAGCCGCCCGGTCATCTCGTTAAGGGCGATCAATCCCGCGGCAGCGAGAACACCGGCCTGGCGCATCCCCCCGCCCAGCGCCTTACGAAAATTACGCGCCCGCTCGATGTGCGCGTGGCTGCTCACCAGCATGGAGCCGACCGGGGCGCACAGGCCCTTGGAGAGGCAAAACATCACCGAGGCACAACCACTGGTCAGACGATCGACGGGAGTATCCAGGGCTATCGCGGCATTGAAGATGCGTGCGCCATCGAGATGCACGGGCAAGCCCGCGTCGGTGGCGCCGGCCCAGATTTCCTGCGCTACTCCCGAGCGGCATCACCGTTCCGCCGGCCAGGTTGTGCGTGTTCTCGAGCGAAATCAGGCCGGTCCGGGAACGGAAATGAAGCCCGGGCGAGATCACTTTCCGGATGAGCGGCCAGGTAAGGATCCCTCGATCGGCATAGACGGTACGCAACTGGCAGCCGGAGAAGGCGGAGACCATGGACATTTCCCAATCAACGAGGTGGCCGCGGGATTCGCAGATGACCTCCTGGCCGTGCTCGGTGTGCATGCGGATGGCAATCTGGTTGCCCATGGTGCCGGTAGGCACAAACAATGCCGCCTCGCGGCCGAAGATCTCCGCGGCGCGGGCTTCCAGGCGGTTGACGGTGGGGTCTTCTCCGTAGACGTCGTCGCCCACTTCGGCTTCAGCCATGGCGGCGCGCATGGCAGGTGTGGGGCGAGTGACGGTGTCGCTGCGCAGGTCAATCGTCATTAGGACTTGGGCTCATTGGATTTGGAATTCTTCTGTTACTCCGAGGAAGCGGGCGAAGACTTCGTTGGAAAAGAGCACTCCGCGAGGGGTAAGACGCACCACGCCCGATTCATCCGTGAGCAGCTCGAGATCACCCAGTTCGCGGACCACGGGGCGGAAGATCTCCACCTGGTCCCGGCCAAACGCCGCCGCCAGAGCCTGCCAGGCGACGCCTTCCTTCAAGCGCAGGCCCAGGAACCAGGCCTCCTCCAGTTCCTCCGGCGGGCTGAGCCGGCGCACTGCCTCTGCTCCTTCCTGGCCGCGGAGGTATTCGGGCAGGACCGCGGTGTTGCTGAAGCGCAAGGCCCGACCCTGCGGGGTGCGCAGCATGGAGTGGGCATCCAGACCGAAACCCAGATACGGGTGGCGGCGCCAGTACTTCAAATTGTGGCGCGACTGGCACCCGGCTGCGGGCAAAGTTTGAGATCTCATATTGCCGCAGCCCATTCTGCTCAAGAAAAGTCACTGCGCTCTGGTAGAGATCTGCGGTCAGCTCTTCGCTGGGAACAGTGCCCGCGTATAGCGTGAGCCGCCCGCCAGCAACTCACGGCCGAGGCGGGAATCCTCGTCAATCTCCAGCATGTAAACGCTGGCGTGCTCTACGCTGGTGGCGACCAGGACTTCGAGCGACTCCTGCCAACTGGCCGCGGTTTGGTGGGGCATGCCGGCGATCAAGTCGATACTCAAATTACGCAGTCCAGCAGAGCGAACCCGTTCCAGGTCTTTGAGCACCACTGCGCGAGTATGAAAGCGTCCCGTGGCAGCCGCTTCACGATCCACCAGCGACTGCACGCCAAAGCTCAGTCGGTTGACGCCCACGGCAAGCATGGCGGCCAGCTCCCGGTCATCCAGCTGACCGGGAGCGCATTCAAGGGTGATCTCGGCTTCGGGCGTAACCGCGAACTGCTGGCGCAGGCTATGGAAAAGCTGCCCCAGCAGACCAGGGGAAAGCACGCTGGGGGTGCCTCCTCCCAGGTAGATGCTGTCAACCTGCTGCGGAATGAAGGCTTCGCTCAGGCGCTGGCGAAGGCTGCGGATTTCGCCGCAAACTCGTGCGACATATTCCTCATGAGCGCTGACCGACGAAACCCCGGAGGCAAAGTTGCAGTAAGTGCATTTGGCGCGGCAAAACGGGACCGAGATGTAAATACCGAGAGAGTTCATGACGCCGCCGGCACCGCCCTGCTATCTATTCTGACATCCTCCTTTGACGACCGCCTTCTCGTATCCACGTAAAATGAAAGCGTAGCCCATGGCCGAAACCAAGAAAGACACGGAGAAGGACCGGAAACCCCAGCAGCACGACGACGACGTTGTGGGCAAGGCGTATGACAGCCGGCTGATGGGGAGATTGCTGACCTACCTTCGGCCATACAAGCTGCAGGCGATTATTTCGCTGGTGGCGATCCTGCTCAAGGCCGGCTCGGATGTGCTCGGCCCCTATCTGACCAAAGTTGCGGTGGATCGCTACATGACCGCTCGGCCGGCGCCCCATCCGGCGTTGCTGGCCCGGTGGCTGAGTTCCAATGCCGCGGTGGGCATCACCCAGATTGCGAGCATCTACCTGGCCACCCTGGTGTTCAGCTACCTGCTGGAGTTCGTACAGACCTACCTGATGCAGTGGACCGGACAGAAGGTCATGTTCGACATGCGCAGCCAGATCTTCCGCCACATCCAGAGGATGCACGTCAGCTTTTTTGATCGCAATCCGGTGGGGCGCCTGGTCACCCGGCTGACCAGCGATGTGGACGCGCTGAACGAGATGTTTACCTCGGGTGTCTTTGCCATCTTCGAGGACGTTTTTGTTCTGGCGCTAATTGTCGCCATCATGCTGCGCATGAACTGGTGGCTGGCTCTGATCGCCTTCGGCGTGCTGCCGCTGATCCTGCTTGTGACGCGGGTATTTCGCAAGCATGTGCGTGACTCCTACCGGCGTATCCGATCCGCGATTGCACGCATCAACGCCTCCACCCAGGAGCATGTGAGTGGGATGAGCGTGGTGCAGCTATTCAACCGCGAGCAGCGGTCCTACGAGGAGTTCGAAGAGGTGAACCGGCAGCACATGGTGGCCTTCAAAGACGCCATCCTTGCCTATGCCCTGTACTACCCGGCGGTAGAGTTGCTGAGCTCGGTGGCGATTGCGCTGGTGATCTGGCTGGGCGGCTTCGGGGTGCTGCGCAACGCGGTTTCGATCGGCGTGCTGGTGGCGTTCATCCAGTATTCCCAACGCTTCTTCCGCCCTATTCAGGATTTGAGCGAAAAATACAACATCCTGCAAGCCGCCATGGCAGCCAGCGAGCGCGTCTTCAAGCTGCTGGATACGCCGGCGGAATTGCAAAGCCCGGCTACTCCACGGACGTGCGACGGTTCCGGCCGGATCGAGTTCCGCCATGTCTGGTTCACTTATCAAAAAATGGATGCGGAGCAACTCGCGCGCATTCAGCAAGCCGAGGGGGCGGAGCAGATTGCCGCGGTTTCGCCCGATGTGGAGTGGATTCTTAGAGACGTCTCGTTCGTAATTGAGCCGGATCAGACTGCGGCGATCGTGGGCCACACGGGAGCGGGCAAGACCACAATTATCGGCCTCATGATGCGCTTTTACGAGATCCAGAGCGGCAGTGTGTTGATCAATGGCGTGGACGTGCGCGAACAGGATGTGACGGAGCTGCGACGCCATTTTGGGGTGGTGCTGCAGGATCCGTTCCTGTTCACAGGGACCATCGCGGAGAACATACGCCTGGGTTCGGACTGGATCACCGAAGAGCGGATGAAGGCGGCGGCGGACGAGGTAAACGTAGGGGATTTTATTCGCGCGCTGCCCCAGGGCTTCGATGAGCCTCTGCGCGAGCGCGGCAATAGTCTTTCCACGGGGCAGAAGCAGCTGATCAATTTCGCCCGCGCGCTGGCGCACGATCCCCGCATCCTGGTGCTGGATGAAGCCACGTCGAGCGTGGATACCGATACCGAGATGCGGGTGCGGTCTGCCCTGGAGCGCATGGTCCAGGGACGCACTTCCGTCATTGTTGCCCACCGCCTTTCCACGGTGCAGCAGGCGGACCGGATTCTGGTGATGCACAAGGGCCAGTTGAGGGAATTGGGTACGCATCAGGAGCTACTGGGGCAGCGGGGAATTTACTGGAAGCTGTATCAGTTGCAGTACAAGGATCAGGAAGTACAGAGCGCAAGGGCGGCGGACGGACTGCTGGACGCGAAGTTGGCTGTGGGAACGGATTAGGGCGCTGGCGTTTGGAGGAATGAGTCCCGAAGGCACGGTTGAGAATAGACCGGACGAGTCCGTGGGAGAACCGTCGCTCCAAAAAAGCCCAATAGGAACTGGACGGGTGCCCCTCGTTCGCCTCAGCGTACGTGGGCCGAAAATGATATTTTCGAGTGCTTTTACTCCATCTGCGACGGTGTATTCGGTGGGGTGAGAGCTTTGGAGGGGCTTCGCCCATCCTTGTTCAGCCCATGTATGCTCGGGCGAACATGGGGCACCCGTCCAGGGGTTAAGGTCTTGTGTGGCTTGAGAGGGTTCTTGCGCAGACTCTAACGTTCTGGGTAAGTGGCAGTGCGGGACAAGTCCAGTGGCGATTAGGTTCTCAAGCAGACTCTTTAGCCCCGTTCTTTAGGAGAAGGGAAGCTGCGGTTCACTGCTCATGTCAGCCATAAGCCATAGCCCGAAGATTTTTGTCTCAGCCGGCGAGGCCAGTGGCGAACACTACGGCGCGCTGCTGATGACGGAGCTCCGCCGGCTGGCGCCGGAGGCTGAGTTTTTTGGACTGGGCGGCACACGGATGGCAAACCTGGGCCTACGCCGGGTGGTGCGCGCCGAAGATGTGGCGGTGATGGGCATCACCGAGGTGATCCTGCACATGCCCCACATCTACAGCGAATACCGCAAACTGAAGGCCAGTCTGCGGGCGGAACGCCCGGATATTGCGATCCTGATTGACTTCCCTGACGTAAACCTGAGCCTTGCCGCGGAGCTTCGCCGTTTGCGAATCCCCGTGGTCTTTTTCGTGAGCCCGCAAATATGGGCCTGGAAGAAGTGGAGAATCCGCGGCGTGAAACGCAATGTCACCCGGATGCTGGTGATCTTCCCTTTCGAAGAAGCCTTCTATCGCAGCCACGGCATCGCGGCGGATTTTGTCGGCCATCCGCTGGCGGACCTTGATCGGCCCACAGTGACACGAGAGGCGTTTGCTAGCGAAAATGGCCTGGATGCGTCAAAATCGTGGGTTGGCTTGCTGCCTGGAAGCCGCACCAGGGAGTTGCACGCCAACTTACCGCCAATGCTCGAAGCCGCTCGATTGCTGGGCCCGCAATACGAATACCTCCTGCCCGTAGCTCCCACGCTTAAGGACGCGCAAGTGCTGGCTCTGGCCAGCCAGGCCAAAGGTGCGACCGTACGGGTGGTTCATGATGCCCGTGCAGTGCTGCTGCACGCTCGCGCCAGCATCGTAGCCAGCGGCACGGCTACCGTGGAAGCAGCTCTGATCGGCAATCCCTTCGTGGTGGTCTACCGGGTCTCTCGAATCACCTATGCCGTGGCCCAGAGGTTTGTCCGCGTACCCCATGTGGCCATGGTCAACCTGATCGCCGGACGCCGTATTGTGCCAGAGTTGATCCAACATGATTTCACCGCATCCAAAGTGGTGGAGCATCTACGCCCCCTGCTCGAAAACGAGGAGGCTCGTGCAACAATGCAGTCAGACTTGCGGAGCGTTGGGGCATTACTCAAAGTGAGCGATGACGGGGGGACAAAACAGACTGCGATTGAGCGTGCCGCCCGGATCGCGTTGCAACTGATGCCCGCAGCGCAGCAGCCGAGGCTGCAATCTGCTTTGCTTTCACCATGGCCCGTTGAATGACTCCGATGAAGCTTTGTTTCCGCACCAAGGTCCTGATCCTGTCGCTGCTGGTGGTGACGCCGCATCTGTTCGCGGCAGAACGGCCCACGATCAACATCACGGGCTACGTGATCAATGCCCAGCTCGATCCTTCCGACCACAGCCTGAAAGCCACCGCGAAGGTGACTTTCACCGCCACCGACACCATTAGCGCAGCAGTCTTCGAGTTGCACAACGCGCTCAAGGTGGATAGCGTGACGGACGGCCAGAACCATCCGCTCAATGGAGAGCGTGGCCCTAACGCAACCATCAGCATCGCCTTACCCAATCCCATGCACAAGGGAGCGAGCGCTACCTTCACTTTTGTCTACGAGGGGACGCTCAGCGGCAGCGAAGAGAGTCCCGTGGAAGGACTCAAGCTGGCGTCGATCGGCGATCCCATCACTTACCTGCTGTATGCCGCCCGCTGGTTCCCCATGGTTGGCTATCTGACCGACCGGTTTACGGCGGAGATCCACTTGCAAATGCCCACCGGTTACCGGGTGGTGGGCAGCGGCAACACGGGTAGTCCCAAACAGGTTTCCGGCGGCACGGAATACACCTTCAACTGGACCAGGCCGAGCTTTCCGGGCACCATCATCGCGGGCAAATTCCTTGAGCCCATGGTGGTCGCCGGTTCCCCTAATTTGCGCGTCTACCTGACCGAGGCGCACAAGCAGAGCGGCGCGGAGTACGCGCAGACAGTCGAAAAGGAATTTCAATTCTTTAGCGAGACGTTTGGGGAATCTTCCACTCGCCTGCTGAACGTAGTCGAATTACCGGACGACACCGTGCCTGCCTACTGGGCTCCGGAGATCGCAGCCATCGCGGGCGCCCGGATCGCGGACCGCAACAACTATCGCCTGCTGGCCAACACCATGGCGCATCAATGGTGGGGCTGCATGGTCAGCCCAGCCACGCTGAATGACGCCTGGATCACCAATGGCATGGCGCGTTATGGGGAGCTGATGTACGTGGAGCATGTGGCGGGGTCGACGGCCTTGCAGGCGGCGGTCATCGACATCTCCGCGGGCGCGCTGGCCTACGACACCATCCCGCTGACCTCGGCAGGACGCCTGGATCCCTTTTCGACGCAGTTCCAGTCCATGACCCTGGAGAAAGGGGCCATGGTCTTTCACATGCTTCGTTGGGAGATCGGCGACGATAACTTCTCCAAGACCCTGCGGGCCCTGATCACGCAATACGGCGAGAAACCCACGCGCACGCAGAGACGTAGAGAAAGTTGCCGAGGAGCAATCGCAACAACAGCTCACGGCCTTCTTTGCGCAATGGCTGGATGGAACCGGAGCGCCGGCGTTCGCGAATAAGTACACCGTGTACCGGCTGGGCAACAACAAGGGCTTTCGCACCATCGGGGAGATTGGCCAGGACCTCGACCTCTTCAATATGCCGGTCGAGTTGCGGGTGGAGACGGAAGGCAAGACGGAAGTCAAACGAGTGGATGTGGTGGGCCAGAACTCGCAGTATGTCGTCGATACCTTCGGCCGGCCGCGTCACATTGCGATCGACCCGGATAATTGGGTGCTCAAAAATACTCCGGACATGCAGGTGCGGGTTGCGATTCTACGCGGCCAGCAGTTGGTGGCGGAGGGCGACACTCCGGGTGCGCTGGCGGAGTACCAGAAGGCTCTCACCGCTAACCCCAACAGCTCCCTTGCCAGTTACCGCGTGGGCGAAGTTCTGTTTAACCAGAAGAACTACCAGGCGGCGGCCAATGCGTATCGGGATGCACTCCGCGGAGACGACGAGCCCAAGTGGACCGAGGTTTGGAGCCACATCGCGCTGGGGAAGATATTTGATGTCACCGGGCAGCGGGATCGGGCGGTGAACGAATACCGGCAGGCGGTGCAGACGAACGACAACACCCAGGGAGCGGTCAACGAAGCGCGGAAGTATTTGCAACAGCCTTATAAGCGGCCGGACACGGATTAGGGTGGCGTCTCCATGCCCGGCACCGCCGGTCGTGGTTTCGCCTTGATGAATAGCTGCGCGAAACTCTCGATCCGGTGTACACCTATAGGGAACCCACTGTAACAGTCGGGGTGAACCATATGGAACGGGACCTCGTACAAGAACGTCAACAGGCCCACGATCTAATCGACGCGCTCCCAGAGGAGAAACTTGGCGCTGTGCGCAACCTTCTCGAGTTGCTGGTTGAACCGCTTTCCCGCTCCCTCGCCACATCCGTAGTTGAAGAAGAAAAGCTTAACACCTGTAAACCGCTGCTGGGCTGGACCTCATCGCGCGCCTCCCTCGCCCGTGGCGAAGGAATCTCCCAACCAGGATGTTCTCCGTGAGTTCGGTGCGTGAACGAGGGTGGCAACCCCGGTTCCCTATCCGTCTTATGGTCGCCGGAAGGCCGCGCTAACCTCCGCGCAATAGATCGTCGAACCGCCCTCGACATCCTTCACTGTGTCGGCCGCTACCTCAGCACACGCAACGGAGACGTGAAGAAGCTCAAACCGCCCCAAAAGGGGTTTCGTCTTCGTTGCGGCGACCACCGGATCTTCTTCGAGCAACCAGCCTAAGACGAAATTGCCATCACCGGCGTAAAGCATCGGCGAGAAGCATACCGCTGACAAGCGGTCCTCCGGCCTGCTTGTTTCTGGAAGGGATTATTTGAGGTTCAGGGCGGTCATGGCCTCGTCGGCGCTGGGTGTGCTGGCCTTCAGGTACTCCCCCACCCGCTTGCGCTCTTCGGCTGAAAGCGTGGGGGTTAGGGCCAGGATGCGCCGCAGGGTGGTCGAAATATCGTCGATGTAGTTCATCATTCGTATGGCTTCGCCGGAAAGGGGCATGTTTCTTCCTCGTTACAATGGAGTCTCTACTCCATTTTCCGTGCTGGGCGCGAATTCGTAAAGCGACCGGCTGGAATTGGCTGGGCCGACTACAAAGCCAGACCTACCGGAGTGCGCATCCAATGCATCATGTCCACCATCAGCGATTCGCAGTTAGAGAGCATAACTGTGTCTGAGCCGGCCTCGGTAAAGGCCAACCCGCGCCAGGAAGCCTCCAACGACATGAAGGAGTGCGTCGATCGGGTGCTGCACACCGGCGCCCGAGTCCCGGTTTCGACCTACCGGGTGCAAATGCACAAAGACTTCACCTTTGCCCACGCCCAGGCCATAACCGGGTACCTCAAGCAACTGGGCATCGGGGACTTCTACTCCTCGCCCATCTTTGAAGCCCGCCCGAACAGCACGCACGGCTATGACGTGACGCGCCACGATCGCCTCAATCCAGAACTGGGCGGAGCGGAGGGCTTTGCCCAGTTCTCGGCGGAGTTGGAGCGGCAGGGGCTGGGGCTTTTGCTGGATATCGTCCCCAACCATATGGGAGTGGGCAACGACTCCATCTGGTGGCAGGACGTGCTGGAGAATGGACATGCCTCGCAGTACTCCGAGTATTTCGACATCGATTGGAAGCCGCTCAAGGCGGCCATGCGCAACAAGCTTCTGCTGCCCATCCTGGGCGACCAATATGGCGCCGAGTTGGAGGCCAAGCATATTCAGGTGTCGATCGAGGACGGGCGCCCGCTGATTCACTATTACGACCACACCATGCCTGTGGCGCCGCGTACGCTGCCCATCATTTTCGACCAGCTGAACCCTGCCGAGCTGCTGCCGGATTTTGTGCGCGAACTGCTGACCCAATTGCGCGACATTCCACCGCATGAAACCAGCGACGAGAGTCTGCGGGAAAAGCGCCGGGCACATGTTGGCGGATCTATTGCCGCGGTTACGGGAGGCGCTGCGCTCACCGGAAATGCAGCCCATTACACGAAATGCGCTGACTGCCATCAATGGCATCGAAGGGGATCCGCACAGCTTCGACCGCTTGCACTTGCTGCTGGACGCGCAGCCCTATCGGCTAGCGTCCTGGCGTACTTCCGCGGAGGAGATCAACTACCGCCGCTTCTTCGACGTGAACGACCTGGTTGGACTGCGCATGGAAAACCCCGCGGTCTTCGCCGAGACGCATTGCCTGATCCGTTCGCTGATCGCCTCCCACCAGGTGACCGGGCTGCGTATCGACCACTGCGATGGCATGTTCAACCCGCGCCAGTACCTGATACGGCTGCAGCTTTTGTACCTCGCCAGCCAATGCGGTGGGCCGGCGCCGAAGCAGGAGACTGCCGCCAACGGCATCGAGCGCAGCATTCTCGATCCAGTGCGCGGATACGACTGGTCGCAGAGCCAGGGGCCGTGCTACACGGTGGTGGAGAAGATTCTCGAGCCGCGCGAATATCTGCCGCCGGAATGGCCGGTGCGCGGCACCTCCGGCTACGATTTCGTCTACCTGGCCAACGGCATCTTTATCCAAAACGCCAACGAAAAGCGGTTCAACGCGATCTACGCGCAGGTTTTGGGGCACCCGGTCGACGCGGACGAGATTATCTATCGATCGAAGCTGCAGGTGATGCAGACGGCGCTGGCCAGCGAAGTCTACGTGCTTACCAACCTGCTCAGCCGCATCGCGGCTTCCAATCGGCGGGCGCGCGATTTCACCGACAACATTCTGGAGACGGTCATCCGCGAGACGATCGCCAGCTTTCCCGTCTATCGCACCTACATCGACGATCGCGGTGAGTACGGAGAGCGCGATGTAGCCTTCCTGCGGAGTGCGATCGCCCGCGCCAAGCGTCTGAACCCGGATATCAACACCTCCGCCTTTGATTTTCTGCGCGAGACGCTGCTGCTTAAGAGCGGCTCAGCGCCAGGCAGCAGAAGCCGGACCCGGAGATGCTTTACTTCGCGCTCAAGTTCCAGCAACTCACAGGACCGGTGATGGCCAAGGGCGTGGAGGATACGGCGTTCTATGTCTACACCCGGTTTCTTTCCTCGAATGAGGTGGGGGGATCGGCAAAGTCGTTTGGCATCTCGCTCGATGCACTGCACCAGAGCAACCAGGGGCGCTTGAAGCATTCGCCGGATTCCATGCTGACGACGTCCACCCACGACACCAAGCGCAGCGAAGATGTGCGCAACCGGCTGAATGTGCTCTCTGAAATTCCCCAGCCCTGGGCGGCAGGGGTGCGCCGCTGGCAACGCATGAATGCCAAATTCAAGCGCACCCTGGAGGATGGCCGCACGGCCCCGGATCACAACGAGGAATACCTCTGTATCAAACGATTTTGGGCGCGTGGCCGTGGCAGATGGAGAGCCGGCAGGATCGCGAACACTACGTAGAACGGCTAAAACAGTACGCGTCGAAGGCTTTGAGCGAAGCCAAAGTCAACCTTAGCTGGATCAATCCTGATCCCGACTACGTAGCCGCGGTGCACGCGTTCCTGGATTCCATTCTTATGCCCTCTGCAAAGGGTAAGGAAAACCCATTTGTTAACTCGCTGGAGACGCTGTTGCCCCAGCTGCGCTTGTTTGGCGCGGTGAATTCGTTGGCCCAGGTGGTGCTCAAGATTGCTTCTCCCGGGGTTCCCGACTTTTACCAGGGCAGCGAACTATGGGACCTAAGCCTGGTTGACCCGGATAACCGGCGGCCGGTGGACTACGACGTGCGCGCGGGATATCTGCGAGGCGCTGCATTCGAGTTGGCGGAGAAAGAAGGCCCGGGCGCGGTTTGCCGCGAGGTCCTCGACAAGCTCGCGGACGGAAGGGTGAAGCTGTGGACCATGCATCGCGCGCTTGCGTTGCGGCGGAAGGAACATGCGCTCTTCCGCAGAGGTGAGTACGTACCGCTGGAGGTATCAGGGGAGCGCCGGGAGCACGTGATTGCGTTTCTTCGCCGCGACCAGGCGACCGGCCGAAGCGTTGTGGTGGTGCTGCCGCGCTTCGCCTGCACGCTTATGCGGGGCAAGCTGCAATTGCCGCTGGGCGAGGCTTGGGGGAAGGATCAGCTTCTGCTGCCGGTTCCGCCGGGGACGCGGTATCGCAATGTGTTTACGGATGAAACCGTGACTGTGGCAGAAGACGGATTGGCATTGAGCACTGTCTTTGCTACGTATCCGGTGGGGCTTTTTGTCAGCGAGGGGTAGAGGTTTCAGGAGGGCCGCTGGAACCCGGGACCGCCGTCCTACTCCCTCTCCAGTCTTTGCAAATTAGCTTTTTCGACTGTACCCAGCCACGTGCATGCCAGGGGGGCAAAGTCCTCAACTTTGTCATCCCGCCTGTCACCGGGCATGCCGTGGAGATGCCGTGAAGCCGGAAGGGAGAGGCCCAGAGCGAATTCGAAGGGGACCTGCAGTTTCAATCGGACCGATGCAAATACCGATAAGCGATGCACTAACCGGATACGATTCTCTTTGAACTTAACGCTCGTCCTCACAATCGACGGACTACCTGCCCACCAAACCGATCTGCTGTAACAGATTCAAGCCCCGCGCGGTACGGCCGATATTCAAAGTGGAAAACCGGATGAGCGAATTCCTCCGCTGACGACCGCCATGGTCAGGAGAGCGCGCGCAATGATCCACCGTTCCGCCCCTGACATCGTCAAGCGGTTGAACTTATTCGCCGTCGTGCGGCTGCCATCTTTTCGATGGTGGTTGGGTTTTCGGTGCTGGCAGGGTGGACACTCACATTCGCAGCTCTTCTCACTTGGGGAGCGGGCACGCCGATGGCCCCAAACGCCGCCGCATGCTTCGTGCTGGCCGGCTTTTCCTTGTGGCTGTTACGGGAAAAAGAACAGCCGGCATCTCCAGTCGGGCGGGAAGCCGGCCGCCAGGGCGCGGCGGCCATGGTCAGCCTCACCGGGTTGGTCACGCTGACAGAGCACCTGTTCAGGCGTGACTTCGGAATCGATCGGTTATTGCTGCTGCGGCCTCCCGGGTCCGCAGATTTCCGTCCTTTCGCATCCTCATGTCGCCAATCACCGCCGGAGCTTTTCTTCTGCTTGGTCTCGCCTTGCAGGGAATCGACTGGCGGATCGAAAGACGTCGCAATGGGTCGCCCAGTTCTTTTGCCTGCCGGCATTCGATCGCACCCGCATTCGCGCTATTGGGCTTGGTGTGGGGGCCCAGCGTATCTCCCATCACTGTGCCCTTGCCGACGGGGTCGCATTTTTGGCGCTTGTCGGCTGGGTCTACTGTGTTCCCGCGCAAGCTGGGCACTGGGCGGACTTCTGACCCGTCAAAGTCCCGGAACAACCTTCCTGCGACGAGCACTTCCCAGCGGAATGCTGGTGCTCGGTTTTGTCGGCTGGCTGATCTCGAAACCCCTGCTTACCGAAGATCACTTTACCTGGGTTGAGGTGAGCGCGTTGGCCATTGTGACCGGCGCCCTGCTTGTCAGCTTCCTCGGCTGGACTGCCATCGTGCGTCGATCGCAGCGATGGCCAACGAAAAAACTGGAGGAGGTGTTGCAACTAGGCCAAGAGCAAATGAATCGGCTACTGGAGCAGGTTGAGGAACCGGGGACGGACTCCCGCCTGCGGCGGTGGGCGAAGGCAGCCATCTCCGTGGCCGTGCTCCTGACGGTGCTTCTGAGTTTCCTTTCATGGCGCGCGGGGCAAAAAGCGGCTCAGGACGCCGATTGGGTCGCCCACACCCACGAAGTGATGACCCTGCTGGAGAGCGCACTCCGGCACTCGCTCGACGTCGAAACCGGCGGCCGTGGTTTTGCCGAAACCGGGAACCCGCCATTCCTGGAACCTTATGAGACAGGAAGACGGGCGGTACCCCAGGATCTGCATGCAATGCGCCTGCTGCTGATGACTGGCGACCAACTGCAGCTCTTGAACGTGTTGGAAAAGCAAACCAACACGCAAGTGGGGATGTGGAAGAGATCGTGGCCGAACGACAGAAGACGGGGAGGGTACCCACGGTCGCCGCTGTTTGCGCAAGGCAAACGCGACATGGATGCGGTGCGCACTACGGTCGAACGAATGAAAGTTGCGGAACGCGTGCTGCTGGAGCACGCACCCAGCGGGCGCGTGCGACGCAACATTCGGCTAGTGTGGTCATCACCTTGGGCTCAGTCCTGGGCGTGGTGTTCCTGCTCCATCGCCGGGATGACCGTCAGCCGGGAGATCGGGGTAAGCGCGAGAGCACGAGCCCAAGTCAAGGCCCTGAACGCCAGCCTGGAACAGCGCGTGGAGCAGCGCACGGCAGCGCTGGAAGCCGAATCTGCGGCGCGGCAGGCGACGGAGACGAAGCTGCGCACCAACGAAGAGAAGCAGGCGGCCTTGTTCGAGCTGGCCCTCGATGCCATCTTCGTGCGCGATACGGAGAGCCGAGTCAGCTTCTGGAACCGCGGAGCGCAGAACATGTATGGGTGGTCGCCAGCCGAGGCCAATGGCCGGGTAAGCCACGAGCTTCTGCAGACCAGGTTTCCCCAGCCTATGGCCGATATCGAGGCAGCGCTGGCAAGCAACGGCGAGTGGGAAGGGGAGTTGCGGCATACAACACGCGAGGGCAACGAAATGGTTGTCACCAGCCGCTGGCAGCTACAAAGGGACGACGGCGGGGCGCCCACAGCGGTTCTGGAGATCAATCGCGACATCACCGAACGAAAGCAGGCGGAACGGATACGGGAACGGCTGGCGTGCCGTGGTCGACTCCTCTGACGACGCCATCATCACCAAAACGCTGGATGGAATCATTACCGCCTGGAATCGTGGTGCGGACAAGATATTCGGCTACACGGCCGAGGAGGCTATCGGCAACCGATGCTGATGCTGTTGCCGCCGGAACGGGTCGACGAGGAAGCGGACATCCTGGCCCGCATCGGGCAGGGGCAGAGCGTGGAGCATTTCGAAACGGTGCGCGTGTGCAAGGACGGCACAAAGCATTGACGTTTCGGTGACCATCTCGCCGATTCGAGACAGTGACGGCACCGTTGTCGGCGCTTCGAAGATTGCCCGCGACATCACCGAGCGCAAGCAGGCGGAAGATGCTCTGCGGGACAGCGAAGAACGATTCCAGGTTATGGCTAACGGCATCCAGCAACTTGCCTGGATGGCGGAGGCGGATGGATCAATCTTCTGGTACAACCAGCGCTGGTACGACTACACGGGTACAACGTTGGGGCAGGCGGAGGGATGGACCTGGGAGAAAATCCATGACCCCGCGGTGCTGCCCGAGGTGCTGGATGGATGGAGAGCAGCCATTGCCGACGGCACGCCTTTCGATATGGAATTCCCGCTGCGTGGGGCAGACGGAAGTTTTCGCATGTTCCTTACCCGCGTCATGCCGGTGAGAAATGCAGAAGGGCATGTGGTCCGATGGTTGGGGACCAATACCGATATCAGCGAACGCAAGAAGGCAGAGGAAGACCTGGCGCGGCTGGCGGTGGAATTGGCGCAACAAGCGGAAGACCTGGCGCACTCCCGGCAGGCCCTGGAAGCGCAGAAGCTCATGCTCCAGTCGGTGCTGAACAGCATGGTGGAGGGACTGGTGGCCGCCGACGCGCAGGGAAAGTTCATTCTCTGGAACCCGGCAGCGGAAAAAATTATTGGACTCGGTGCTGCCGATCTGTCGCCTGGGGAATGGGGCGCGCACTACGGAACCTTTCTACCCGACATGGTGACGCTGTTTCCCGATGAGGAAAACCCTTTGCGGAGGGCCATTGGCGGAGAGGTATGCAGCGCCGAAATGTTTATTCGCAATCCTGGCCTTGGTCAGGGGGTTTGGATTGAGTCCAATGGCGCGCCCTTGCGTGACAAGGATGGCGTGATCGTGGGGGGCGTGGTGGCGTTCCGCGATATTACGCGGCGCAGAGCGGACGAATTGGAGATTCGCAAACTCAACGAAGATCTGGAGCTGAGAATCGTTGAACGCACGGCGCAACTGGAATCAGCCAACCATGAGCTGGAGGCTTTTTCGTACTCCGTTTCTCATGACCTGCGCGCACCACTGCGCCACATCGGCGGTTTCGCAAGAATTCTCATGAATGATTTTGGTTCCGGGATGGAGGCTGACGCGAAAGATCTTTTGCAACGCATCAACGACGCCGTTATCCGCATGGGTATGCTGGTGGACGGGTTGCTCAGCCTGGCGAAGCTGGGGCGCCAATCCTTGAAGGTGCGCCCCACTGAATTAAATGTCATCGTCGCTGAGGCAATCTCGGTGTTACAGCCGGAATGCGAAGGCCGGGAGATAGAGTGGCGCGTGACCCAGCTGCCCATGCTGGAGTGCGACGGAGTATTGATGGGGCAGGTATTTCAGAATCTTTTGGGCAATGCCGTTAAGTACTCCCGAGGGCGGCCAAAGGCTGTGATTGAAGTAGACAGCATCCAGCAGGCGGGCAAACCGGCGGTGATATTCGTGCGTGACAACGGGGCCGGCTTCGACATGCAGTATGCGGAGAAGCTCTTCGGCGTGTTTCAACGGATGCACACGGAAGATGAATTTGAAGGCACTGGCGTGGGCCTGGCAACGGTGCAACGCATCATTCAAAAGCACGGGGGGAGTGTCTGGGCCGAGGCAGAGACAGATCACGGCGCCACTTTCTATTTCACCCTGGGAGGGAATGGGGAAACGAGAACAGCCCCAACGCTCACCGCCACAGCTCGATGAGAAGGAGATGCAGCGATCCCGGAAGATGGCGTAATGTCTCCCCGGAGCAAGCAGTGCAGGGCGCCTCTGACCCATACGTGACTGCCATCCGGATCATTGCTCGCGACTGCTAAAGCCGGAGGCGTTCGCTGCCGATAGCGCAAGTGGAAAACCGGATGAGTGTGCAGCCTGTGAGAAGGGTATTCGCCTGGGCGACCGTCGGCATTCTCGTGGTTGTTGTTGTTACGCGTACGCGCGCAGTGCCGTTTCTGTTTTCCGGCAATTACCTGCCCCACCGCTATTGCTATCTGGCCCAACCTGATCTGATTTGGACAAACGTCATCATGGATGGCCTGATCGCGGCCTCCTATGTGGTGATTTTCTCCTGTCTGTTTTGGATCGTGGCGCAGCTGCGCAGCACACCTCAGACCCGGGCTTACCTCTGGGTTTTTGTTGCTTTCGGAATTTTTATCGTCGCCTGCGCATCGACCCATTTGATGGAAGTGGTGACCATTTGGTGGCCGGTGTACCGGCTCTCGGTGGCATTCAAGCTGGCCTGCGCGGTGGCATCAGTGGCAACCGCCGTCCTTTTTACGCATGCGGCGCCCAAGATTACCGCCGGCATCCGGCAATTTCTGGAGACGCTTTCACAAAGCCAACGGGAGCACGCCGCCGACCTCATGGAGCGGGTCAAGGCCGAGGGCCAGGTCAAGAACACCGAGGCCCGTCTGCAGGCCATCCTGGATGGCGTTCTGGACAGCATCATCACCATCGATGCCAATGGGATCATCGTCGCGGTGAATCCAGCGGTCGCGAAGACCTTCGAGTACGATGCCGGGGAGTTGGTGGGACGAAATGTGAAGATGCTGATGCCCGAACCGAACCGCAGCAGCCATGACGGCTATTTGGCACGCTACCAATCGACCGGTATGACCAAGGCGATTGGTATCGGGCGCGAATTGGAGGGGTTAACGAAAACGGGACAGGTTTTTCCCATGGAGCTGACCGTTACTGAACTATCGCTCGACGGTCAACGGTTGTTCGTGGGCCTGATTCGCGACATCAGCGAGCGTGTGCGGTCGGAAGCAGCACGCGCCCAGCAAGCCGCGGAACTTGCCCGGCAAGGCGAGGAACTCGTCCGTTCGCAGCTGGAGATCCGCGGACTCAATGAAGATCTGGAAGCAAGAATCGCGCAACGCACCGCGCAACTGGAAACGGTGGTTCAGGAGCTGGAGTCTTTTTCGTACTCTGTTTCCCATCATCTCCGCGCTCCGCTTCGCCACATCGGTGGTTTCTCGCGGATCCTGGTCAAGGATCACGGTTCTGAACTGGTGCCTGAAGCGAGAGCTCATCTGCAGCGGATCGAAGACGCCACCCTCCGCATGGGATTGCTGGTCGATGAATTGCTCGACTATGCACGCCTGGGCCGGCAGTCCTTGCGGCTGCGGCCGACGGACATGAACGCTCTGGTCGCTCAGGTGATTCGGTTGATGCAGCCGGAGTGGGAAGGACGCGAGGTGGAATGGCGCGTAGCGCGCCTGCCCGAGGTGGCGTGCGACCCGATGCTGATGAGCCAGGTATGGCAGAACCTGCTGAGCAATGCGCTGAAGTACTCGCGCAGGCAGGCTAGGGCCCTGATTGAGATAGATAGCATAGAACAGGTGGGCGGCCCGGCGGTCATCCGTGTGCGCGACAACGGGGTGGGCTTCGACATGAATTATGCGGAGAAACTATTCGGTGTATTCCAGCGCATGCACACTGACTCCGAGTTTGAAGGCACCGGCGTGGGCCTGGCCACGGTGCAACGGATCATTCAAAAGCACGGAGGAAGAGTGTGGGCCGAAGCCGAGCCGGGTCATGGGGCTGCTTTCTATTTCACCTTGTCAGGGAACGAGCAGGCGGCCGCGGCCGCCGAGGTAACGGCTGTTGGGACACAAAGATGAACGAGGAACAGGGCGGTGCAGCAAGCGCGTGGCTGCCGGAAAGCCGTACTCAAGTGATTGGGTTTTCCTGCCGATCTCTACAATGTCACCCTGCATCATCGTAGTCGAAAGCTAGGGGACGCTCTGTTTCAGGAGACCCCTATGGCGGTCGACGAAGTGACCATCTTTTTGGTTGAGGACAACGACGATGATGCTGAGTTGGCCCGGCGGGCATTCCAACATGGCAAGGTCAACAATAAACTGGTCCGCGCCCGCGACGGTCTGGATGCCCTTGACTATCTTTTTGGACGGGGCAAGTACGCAGGGCGGGATGTGCGCGACCAGCCGGCGCTTACGCTGCTTGATCTGAATATTCCAAAGATCAGCGGGTTGGAAGTCCTCAAGGCGATTCGTGCGGACGAACGCACCCGGCATCTTCCGGTGGTGATTCTTACAACTTCCAATGAAGACAAAGACCGGATGGGCGCCTATGATCACTTCGCCAACAGCTACGTGATCAAGCCCATCGATTATGACAAATTCATTGCCGCAACTGCGAATCTGAGCCTCTACTGGACGACTCTGAATTCACCCCCGCCGCGAAAGGAAGCTTAGATGGTAAAGAGGGAAGCCCAAACCATTTACGGCCTGACCAAGCAGCCTGCGGAAAATCTCCGGTTTTTGAAGGGGACGAGCTTCAGCTCGTCCGTAAGTGATTAAGTACCCGTCCGGCTTTAGCCCCTGAGGGGACGGTTTTCCTCTCGAACCGACTTTTTCCGCAAGCTGTTTGTCGTGCCCCGATACAAAACATGAGTTTTATCGCAGCCTGTGCTCAGACCTTGGGCGGCTCTACCCAGCCGTCCCGATCGGTCAGCTCAGCAAGTTGCGCCAGACCTCTCGCTTGGTCGGCGGTCAACGCATCGGGAGCCATGCGCCAGGCCCAGTTATTTTCTGGGATAGCGGGGGTGTTCATGCGGGCTTCCGAGCCGAGCACCAAGATGTCCTGCACGGGAAAGAGACACACATCGGCGACCGAGGTGGACGCGGCGCGAATCAAGCTCCACACCACATCGTTGGGCGCCGGGTTGAGATAGGCATAGACCGCGTTCTTCTCTGCCTCGCTGGTGCCGTGTTGCCACCAACCCAGAGTAGTGTCGTTGTCGTGCGTGCCGGTATAAACAACCGTGTTGGTTACATAACGATGGGGCAGGTAGTTATGGGCACCGCGACCGCTGAAGGCAAATTGCAGCACGCGCATGCCGGGTAGATCGAACTGCTCGCGCAACGCATCGACTTCGCGGGTAATCAGGCCGAGATCCTCGGCGATCAAGGGCAGCGGGCCCAACTGGTCGCGCAAGGCAGAGAAGAGAGCAACTCCCGGCGCCTTGACCCACTCGCCGTGAATCGCAGTCTCATCCTCGGCAGGGATGGCCCAAAAGGCTTCAAAGCCGCGAAAGTGATCGAGACGGATCACGTCGTAGAGCGTATGCGCCCGGCGCATGCGGTCGACCCACCAATCGAAGCCCCTGGCTTCGAGGGCCTTCCAGTTGTAGATCGGATTGCCCCAGCGCTGGCCGGTCTCACTGAAATAGTCCGGCGGGACACCAGCAACGCGGACGGGAGTGAGGTCCTCGTTGAACTCGAAGATCTCCGGATGGGTCCACACGTCGGCGCTGTCGTAATTGACGAAAATGGCCACGTCGCCCATGAAGCGTATGTTGCGCTCGGCGCAGTAGGCACGCAGGGCCTTCCACTGCTCGTCGAAGGCGAATTGAATCGCCTGACGGATCTCCAGATCGTCGCGGCTCTCCTGCTGCAGTTGCTGCAGCGCCTTGGGCTCGCGGTGCGCGAACTCCTTGGGCCAGGAGGACCAGGAGTTGGAATGGAATTTGTGCCGCAAGACGCCGTAGCGGACGTAATCCGGCAGCCAGAAAGCATTTTCCTCGCGGAAGCGCTGGAAGCGGACCCATTGCTGGTCGTCATGGTGGGAGAGGAAGTTGCGCGCGGCCTCCACCAGGAGTGGCCATTTACGCTGCTCCACCTCGTCAAAGCGGACATTTCCAGAATGGCCGGGCAGTCCGGCGATGCGGTCGCCTGCAATCCATCCTGCTTCCACCAGCTTCTCCAGACTGATCAGGAGCGGGTTGCCGGCGAAGGCGGAAAGAGCGGCGTAGGGTGAATTGCCGTAACCGGTTGGACTGAGCGGCAGTACCTGCCACAAGCGCTGCTTGGCGGCAGCGAGAAAATCGGCAAAGGCGTAGGCGGCTGGTCCGAAATCTCCGATCCCCCCGTAGGAGGGTAATGAGGTGATGTGTAGAAGCAGTCCGGAGGATCGTTCGAGGGCCATTTAGTACCTGTGTGGGAGGGCGAAAAAAAACATGGCCTTCGTTTGAGAAAGATTCCGAAGCGGCGGCTCCGGTTGCTTGCGAGGTTATCGACTGCGGAAGAGCCGACTTAAGCTAAAACTGTCCCGCCATTTGCCGAGAGTAACCGAGACGCAGTGCTGCGTAGGTTTAGAAAGTGTGCTGCGTTAGGGTTGGGACTATTTCTAGTCAATAGATCGTCGCCCAGGACTGGCGTCCTGGGACATTTTCAGACTTGTCCTAATTAGAGGTGGGAGCCCCCGCATTTATGCGGGGGAACGAGCGCTTTAGCGCTCGGTGAAAGAGTCTCGACTCTAATCGCGCGCTTTAGCGCTGGCAATGCCGAAACCTCATTAGTCCCTGCCTAAGATAACCGCAAAAGAAAACCTATCCACTCCGTAGCCCGGAGGGCCGCCAAAACGTACCCGCCCCGGCCTGCCGTGGGAGCCCAGTCCGGCAGGGCTGGGATATCAATCATGCAACCCTGATCGCCGTAGGCGCGGCACTCGCTCCGCTACCCCAACCTGATTTCGCCATAACCGGTCGCGGCACCCCGCTGCCTGGCGTCGGATACGGGTGCTAGCTTTGCAGGCCTTGGGTCAGGCCGCCTTGGGCGCGCTTGTTCATGTGGATGCCTCCCTGCTTTTCGTAGCGGTCGGTGAGCGAGGTTACGAAGACAGCAAACATCTGCTCCCGCTTCTCGCTCAGGAGCTGGTCACGAGTGGAGTCCAGATTCTTGGCTATCTCATCCGCACTCGGCTCCTGCTTTTCGTCAATCTTGGCCACGATGCCGCTGTGCCCAGTGTTGATCGCCTTGCTGAACTGCCCGATCTTCAGGTCGAACAAATCCGGGGCCGCAGTGGCTAGCTCGCCGACATCCGGCACCTGCGCGGTGCGGGCCACCAGATCGCTGGTTTTGATCGTTGCGCCAAGCTCCTTGGCAGCTTGGGCGAGACTGTTTTCCGCATGCGCTTTATCTGCCAGCTCGTTGGTCTTGCGCGCCAGCAGCTGAGGCAACTGCTGCTCCCGGAAATCGTCCACCAGGTGCGACTTGTATTCCTCGAATACCGGCGCATGCGCGGGCTTCACGTCTTGTACTTGAAATACAGCAAAGCCTTCGCCGGTTCCACTCACTTGCGGAGCCGCTCCCGGCTTGGCACTGAAGGCCAGACCAAGCATCTTGGCTGCGTCGGGAAGTCCGTTGAGCACCGCGGCCTGCTGGATGTAGTCAGTCGTCACCAATTGCAGGTGATGCGCTTCCGCAGTCTTAGCCAGGCCTGACTTGGCGGCTTCGGTGGCCAGTTGCTGGGCGTAGCGGGCTTGTTGGTCTGCTTCCTGCTGGCGGGTTAGGGTGGCGAGGATCTGGGCCTTCACCTCTTCCAGAGGTTTCAGGTGCGCCGTCTGCTTCTCTTCCACCTGCAGGATGTGGTAGCCGAACTGGGTCTTGACCACATCGGAGGTCTGGCCAGGCTGGAGTGAGAAGGCTGCTGATTCAAACGCGGGCACCGTGACCCCGCGTTGGATCATGCCCAACTCGCCGCCCGCTTCCTTGCTGCCCGGATCATCGGAGTTGGCCTTGGCTAGCGCGGCAAAATCAGCGCCGCCCTTGATCTGCTTCAGCAGGTCCTGGGCTTTTTGCTTGGCCGCCGCATCGGTCTTGGCATCCGCTTTGGGGTCCACTTTGATCAGGATGTGCCGTACCTTAACTTCCTCGGGCACCTGAAAGTCCTTTTGATGCGCCTGGTAATACTGCTGCACCTGCTCGTTGCTCACCGGCGGGGCGCCATTGGGTACGTCGGTCTGGTTGAGGGCAATGTAGGTCAGCTTGCGCGTCTCGGGCACGGCGTCCTTGTAGCGCGCGGCGTTCTGCTTGAAGAACGCTTGCAGCTCGGCATCCGTAGGATTGATCTGCTTGCGCAGGTCCTCGGCGTTCAGCACCGCGTAATCGAACTTGATCTTGGTTGCCTGCTGGCGATAGGCGTCGCGCACTTCCTGATCGGAGACGGTGATGCCACCGGTGACCATAGCCTCCAGGCGGTTGATCTCAATTTCCTTCTTGACTTGAGATTCGAAGTCCTGGATGGAGGTGTGGAAGTAGTTCGACACGAAGTCGGCATAGCGATCCTCGCCAATGAACTGGCCGCCGGGGAAAATCGCCTGGGCGAAAGGCCCGGTTTGCATGGCCCGCCGCAGATCCGCATCGCCTACCTGCAGGCCGAGGCGATTTGCTTCCTGAAGCAGAACTTCGCGCTGGATCAAGGCCTGCGCCGCTTGCGGCATGATGTAAGGCAGAACCATGTCCGGGTAGTGCTTTTGCTGCAGAATTCTTTGCGCAACCTGCTGCACTTCGGGAGTGGTGATGGTCGTGGTGGTACCGAAGTAGCGGCCGAAGATGCCTCCGCTGTGGACGGTGGCGTAGCTATCGGAAGAGGTCGCCTCGTCGGCAAAGATGCCAGGCACCAGGGTGATGACCATGGTGACTACAGCCACGGCAATGATAACGATGAAGATGATCTTGACGACGCGATTGTCTTTTTGCAGGAAACGAATCATGGGGTAGCGGGGGCTTTCTCAAGCGGATTGCAGGGACTCTGTAAGTATAGATCAGCTTTTAGGGGAAGCTATCCCCGGGCCTAAAGCTGGACCGGTGACGGTGCCGCAAATGATTAGGTTGCCGACGGCCTTACAAGCTGCGGACCAACGTCCCGAGTCAGGATAGGACTTTACAGGCTGCGGCAGATCTCATGCTTTGTGTCAGGGCACGACTTTTAGTCGGGCCGTAAAGGAACGAAAATCTGATGGGCTTTAGCCCCTGGGGGTTCGTTTTCTCGTTCCCAGACGAAGGACGGGAACGAGAAAACGAACCGACCCCACTTCTGGGGCCGGTTCTGCTCCAGAAAATGGGGTCAGGGAGGGTTGCGGACTGCTTCTTATCTCCAGCGGCCGTAGTAGGGATAGCCGTACACGTAGGGGCGCGGGTAAGCGTAGACATACGGATACGGATAGGCGGCGACAGGGTAGCCGTAAGGATAAGGCGCGTAGCCTGGGGGCGGCGGCGCGTACCCCGCCGGTGGCGGTCCATAGCCGTAGGGTCCGGGTCGTCCCGGATAGCGGCTCGATGGCGGGGCGGAACTCGCCTCGAGTTGGTTAGCCTCCTGATAGGAGACTGGCTGCACCGTTGCCGGAGTGGTCAGA
This sequence comes from uncultured Acidobacteriaceae bacterium, assembly GCA_963793525.1. Classification (GTDB taxonomy): domain Bacteria; phylum Acidobacteriota; class Terriglobia; order Terriglobales; family Acidobacteriaceae; genus PALSA-350. The sequence goes on along the minus strand of CAWCAZ010000002.1, from coordinate 2,870 downwards.
TGGAAGGTAAGCACCGATTCCGGAGGAACCACGCTGCGCGGGCCTGGGGTAGCTGCCGAAGCACCTAACCCAACGCCAGCACCGGCGACGGCGCCGATGGCCGCACCTGGGCCGCCGCCGGCGATCGCCCCGATGGCTGCGCCTAACGCGGAGCCGCCGACCGTATTGGCGGCGGTGTAACCGCCCTTGCCGGGACTGCTGGTGTCAAAGACATCGGTAGCCAGGGAGTAGGAGTTGCCACCCAGGTTGAGGGTGGTGAGTTGCAGCGCAATACTCGCGCCGCCCTTCAACTCACCGGGCTTCTTCACGTCCACGACTCGCCCGGTGACTTGGGCGCCACGCGGAATCGCCAGCACGTTGCCGACATAGACGCTCTGGGCAACCGTGCCCTGGAAATAGTCCCCGGGCTTCACTTTCTTCGAATCCAAAGGCTCACTGGTGCGGATCGCCAGCAGCATACCCTTGGTCACAGTGACAGGGCCGGAGGGGGGCGCCGTTTGCTGCTACTCCCGGAGGAGCTTGGTATCCGTTGTACTGGGTTGGTTCTGCCCAGGCTGATAGGCAGGCCGCGGAGGCTGTCCATAGCCCACTCCTGGCGCGCCTGCAGGGGCCGGCGGGGGCGGCGCCGCCTGGTTGGGATACTGGGATGGTCCCTGGTCCTGAGCTTGGCCGGGATATTGGGCTCGGACCTTGGTCCGCGCCCTGGTTAGGATCCTGCGCGGCACGTCGTCCGGCGCGGGGATCTGTCCATTTTGCGCATCGGGCGGCGGGCCTGCCTGCCCCCAGTCACCCTGCTGACCCGGGGTCGGAGTCTGTTGGGCGGGCGTCCCACCCTGCTGCTGTGCCACCAAGGCAGGAGCCAGCGAGAGACTTGCACCGAGCGCTCCGGAAAGCAGCCATGGCAAACGATTTGTTCTCATTAAATTCATTTCCTTATAACCCCCTTGCCCGAGCTGAGCGCCCGATCCGCCGGCCAGGGCTTTAATGCATAGACGGTGAATCGCACAGTCCGTTACAGGTGTTAACCCCGGCACGCGGCAAAAGTTACTCCTGCCGCTACGCCAGGTCACGGTGACGACACGGGTGAGGTTACAACAAGGTAGACAAACCCGGATATTCATCTTTCGTTCTTGCACAATTCTTGGGGCATTAAACTTCCCTTCCCGAGTCTGCTGCATGATTGCGGCATCAATGACCAATCATCGTCATGTTGGGGGTTCCGGCCTGGCCTCAGAAGTCCATGGCGGGGTGTCGGCACAGGCTTCGATCCTGGTGCCTCCGCCGGCCGCCGCGGCTTCCAGTTGTGGCGCGATATCGACCCAATCGTCACCGGAAGCTTTGGGCGCTACCGGGTGCGCCTGGCCAAGGACGGAAACGATCGCGTCGCCGCCTGCCGCCTCCGCTTCAACGTCTTCAATGTGGAGATGGGGGAGGGTTTGTCCTCCTCCTACTCAACCGGTCTTGATCGCGACCGCTTTGACCCGGTTTGCGATCATTTGATCGTGGAAAACGAGGAGGATGGCCGGGTGGTGGGCACTTATCGCATGCAATCCGGACTCACCGCCGCCGCCGGCTTTGGCTACTACAGCGCCCAGGAGTTTGAGTTCGCTCCCTACGAGTGCATCCGGGAGCAGGTTCTGGAGCTGGGCCGGGCTTCGATCGACCGCCAACACCGATCGAGCGAAGTGCTGACCCTGCTGTGGCGGGGAATTGCGCAGTATGCCAAACACTACGGACTTCGCTACCTGGTTGGCTGCTCTTCACTGAACTCGACGGATCCCCTGGCCGGCTGGAGCCTCTACCAGGCACTCGGGTCGCAATTGGTTTCTCCCGAATACTTTACTGTTCCTACCGCGGCCTATGCGCTGCCCTGCAGCGAGGCTGATCCGACGGTGCCGGTCAAGCTCCCCAAACTGCTGAGAACCTACCTTGGCGTGGGAGCCAGGATTTGCGGACCGCCGGCCTGGGATCGCGCCTTCGGCACCATCGACTTCCTCACCCTTCTGGACCTGGAGCAGATTACGCCGGCGGCGCGCAGCCGCTTCCTGGTGGAGTAATGCGGCGAAGGTTCCGCGGCGCCGTGCGGCTGGCGATTCTCTTCAGTTCCCTGCTCGAGGTGCTGGGGCGATTTGTTCTGATCTATCTCGGGTGCCGGTGGCCAGGTCACTATGGCCGAGCGCGCGGAATGGCTCCATGCTTCGTGCGCCCGCATCGCCAAGCGGCTTTCCTTGGTGCCGGAAACCTTCGGAGCTCTGGATGGAGCCGGCCTCACTGTCTCCAACCACCTGACGTATCTCGACATACTGGTTTACGGGGCGGTCCGTCCGTTTGTCTTCGTGGCCAAGTCCGAGGTCCGGCGATGGCCGCTTCTGGGTACCTTGGCCAGCCTTGGGGGCACGATCTTCGTCGACCGCGACCGCAGCCTGCAGGTCGCCAACGCCGGCCAGCAGATTGAACAGGCCTTGCAGGATGGATTGGCCGTGCTGCTTTTTCCCGAAGGCACCAGTTCGGACGGCCGCGAGGTGCTGCCCTTTCGATCGCCACTCTTTGAGCCCGCGATTCGCACGGGCGCCAGCGTCACGGCGGCCGCGATTCGCTACCATGCCGCGGACGGGGTCGAGAGCGAGGTGACGTATTGGGGGGAGATGGTCTTTTTGCCGCATCTGTTCCGCACTCTGTGCGTCCGGGATTTGGCGGCGGAGATCCGCTTCGATTCCCCCTGCCAGTTCTCCGATCGCAAGACCGCGGCACGAGTGGCGTGGCTGAAGGTGCATGGTTTGCGAGCCCGGCCTTATGGGGGAGATGGCCACGGAGGAGATGGCAGAGGCTTGCCTCCGGGGTTGACGATTTGCGCGCTTCCCTCTTTAACT
>CAWCAZ010000001.1:0-54532 GCA_963793525.1 uncultured Acidobacteriaceae bacterium | reverse complement strand
GTTTCCCTGCAACCACATACGATTCAACGATTGGTACCTGGGGCTTGGATATTGCTGGGACGGGTGGTGAATGGGTTGGCCGATTTCTGGAACTGCAGGACGTAGACAACCTCTCGAATCTGAACAATGTCACATACGACACTCTTGTCGAGTGGATGACCCTGGGCTGGAAGATGTATGCTGATACTCTTCAAACCAATGGCCCTGACCTTACTGCCTTCTACGAGGGAGGGGGCAAAGTCCTGCACTTCCACGGTGAATCCGACCCCAGCGTTCCAACAGCAAGCTCAGTCTACTACCACGAATCAGTCCGCAGCATAATGTACTCGAACATGACGTACAACGACAGCACGACCTCATCCTCTCCAGGGTTTATTTTCTTAAGGATCCGCCAGCATCGATCCAGTACATGCACACCAACCTGTTTCAGGAATACGCGGCGCCGGATGTCATGAAGAAAACGGGCTTTCCCTTTACTGCGCAGGTCGCGCAGTATTCCAGCTTTGTCAGCCAGCACCGGCAGTTTCTGTTACTCGGGGCACGAACAGAATGGGTCTTTCAGAAGCTTCTCGACAGCGGCGCTTCCATTGCATTTGTAGGTGGATATAACGACTTACTCTATCTGGACAAAGATCTTTACCTGGTTACGATGCCATCACAGTAGCTGTTGATAGCGCCTTTTCCGAGCACGATTATTACGTCGAACGCAGCTCTTCTCTTGCCCCGCGGTTCCTCGCTTTGGGCTGAAAGGCCATGAAATACCACTTCAGATAGTGCGGCAGCCACTTCCATAGCTTGAAGCGGGAAGTTCCCGCAGTGCGGTCGCGCCAGGTGGCGGGCGTTTCGGTGATCGTATAGCCGGCAAGAAAGGCCTTCACCGTGATCTCCAAACTCAGTTCAAATCCGCCTTTGCTCTCGATGCGGATGGCGCTCAACATGGCCCGATCATAGATCTTGAAGGCGTTGGTCGCGTCATGGGTCGGTATCCCGCGGAACCAGCACAAGGTAACTCCGGAGAGCCGTGAAAGTAACTGTTTGAACCACGGCCCTCCGATGAGTCTGCCGCCCTTCATATAGCGGCTGCCAACAACAATGTGGCTGCCGCTCCTGATACAGTTCGAGCATCTTGCGAACCTGCGCCAGGTCATCGGACAGATCGGCCATAACGACCAGTACAGGACCGGCGAGCGCCGCATCGAATCCGGTTCGGATCGCACCGACGACTCCGCGGCCGTAGGTGTTCTTGATCAATTGCAATCGAGTCTCACCCTCGCCAATAATCCGCCGGACCACAGGAAGCGTGTCGTCTCCCTCAAAGTCATACGCGACCAACGCCGAAAAGGGAAAGTCGAGGTGCTCCTTCATCTCTTCCCAGAGCGCGGGAAAATTAGCCCCCTCGTTGTAAACGGGAATGACTATGGTCAGTGGCCTGTCTACTAGCTCCGCTGCCGAATTTTTGGAGGAGACGAGTTGGTTCACATCTGCCCTATTTCCACTTGCTCTGCGATCCATGGAATAACCTCGTCCAGGATGTCGGAGAGGGGAGTCTTCGCCTCAAACCCGAGCAACTCCCGCGCCTTGCCCACCGCAGGCGCCCTCTCCTGGACATCGTACTCATAGGCAGGGTCGCTTACGTAGCGAAATGGCTTGCTTGAGCCGTGAATCTTTTTCCAGATCAACTCAGCCAGTTCAAGCACAGTTGTTCGCACCGGCGTAGATAGGTTGAAATCCTGATTGAGAGCGGCCGGGTGCTCCACGCAAACACGGATGCCGCGCGCAAGATCGCCGCCATAGGTGTAATGGCGAACCTGCTTCCCGTCACCTAGGATGTGCAACGGATCCTGACCCTTAACCAGCTTCTGTACCAGGTCGGGAACAACGTGAGACATGGCCAGGCGTACGTTACCACTCATGATGTCGTGGTCAGACAAGGCACGCTTTTCCCCGATGCCAACGCAATTGAAAGGCCGCACAATGGTGTAAGGAAGCTTGTACTGCTCGTAGGCCCCCTGCACGAAATACTCTACGGCGAGTTTTTGGAAGCCGTATGTCGAGCGCGGCGGCGGACTGCGCCGCTCCGCCCCTTCCGGTGTGGGGTATTCGCTCGTGCTCTCGAAAACCATGCTGGAGGAGAGCACAACGATCTTCTGCAGCTTGCGCTCCTTGTGCGCCCAGATGGCAGCATCGAACGAGGAAGCAATGATGCGCTCGTTTTCTGCCAGCAGGTCGTAGGCGAATTCGTGGAAGTAGGAGATACCTCCAATCATGGCTGCGGCCGCGATGAAATGGTCACAGTCGGAGAGTAGTTCCTTCATGAGAGCGACATCTTTCGCGTTGCCCTCGACCAGCCTGTAGCGGGGATGGGTATCGTAGGACTTCTGCAGCCGGCCGTACTTGCTGAAGTTGTCAAGACCAACTACGTCGTACCCGTGTTCCAGAAGTTCCTGGATCAGGTATCCACAGATAAAGCCGGAAGCGCCAGTTACCAGAACTTTCACGGTGCGGAAGATCCTCCTGTTACGAGTTGCTGGTGGGGCCAAAATCCCCACACATCCACAACTACCTTCTTGCCGGACAGGTCAAGGTCCCGGTAAGCGGAGTGCGGGGCTCCGAGAATAATGACGTCAGCCCGCTCGACAGCCTCTTCAAGCGGAACCAGCTTCTCGTCGACTACGTAGGGATCTGTGCAAAGAACCTCTTTCGACTCCACCATAAGCAATTTGCGAAGCTTGTAGGAGAGACTCTCGCGCTTGTCGTCGGACTCGGATTTGAAGGCCATGCCCAGCACTGCCACGACTTTATCGCGAAGCTTTCCCTGTTGTCGCAACTGGCCGACGATGAAGTTGGGTAAACCTTCGTTCACCAGCATGGCGGCATGCCCCAGGAAGAAGTTATTTCCCGAAAATGCCGAGAGCTGCAGGGTATCTTTCAAGAGGCAGGGCCCGGCTGCAAAGCCCGCCCTGGCAAAACTCTTCATGCGTGGGTAGCGATGGGTGACCGCGCCATAAATGCGCTGGTAGTCCAAGCCGTATGACTCGGCCAACATGTAAAACTGGTTAGAAATAGCGAAGTTCATGTAGCGCCAGCTATTGGAGAAGAGCTTCGCCAACTCCGCTTCGAGCGGGGACAGCTCGACTAAATCATCATTGATGATGGAGAACAATTCGCGCGCGCGTGCCAGCGAGGCCGAATCGAACGCCGAAATGATTTGCGGGAGGGTACGAATCTCTTCCATGGCTTTGCCCTCCGCGATCCTCTCCGGGCAAAACGATAGGAGGATTTTGCGCCCGGAGGCTTGCAGGCGCTCGAAGACAAGCTTCGTGACCCCGGGGTAGACGGTGCTCCGCAGGACCAGAAGCGCATTCTCCGGCATGCGGGCGATCACCTCGTCGATGCTGCGATAAAGATCGGTAACCGTTGGATTGAGGTGCTCATCCACTGGGGTACCTAGGACCGCGATGGCGGCATCCGAATCCCGCAGACACGAAGGATCTGAAGTGGCTATCAATTTCCTGCCCACAACCCGTTCCAGTTGTTCCAGGGCATTGGTCTCCATAAAGGGCATTTGCCCCCCATTGACCGTATCTATTTTGGCTTGGTCCCGATCGAGTAGGACGACATCAAGACCGCAGTTGGCGAAAACGATTCCCAGCGGAAGCCCCACGTGGCCACACCCGCCGATAATGACGATCTTTTTCGGTTTCGACATGAACTCCTGTTTTTCACTTCTACTTTTAGCGATGGCGGCTTTCTCGATGAAAACCCACGACAGGACTAGTTACTTCGTCTCGAGCTGAAGCGAAAATGCCAATGGTCGAATTGTAAACTGCAGCGCCCTTGGCACCCCGGGCTGGTTCCTCTTCAAGCAACGGTCAGCGGTCAGGAATTTTGCTCAGATCGCGTTCGTTCCGCACCAGAAAAACAAAGTTATCTATTGAGCCAACCGGCTTGAACTCATCGTGAATATAGCGAACCAGCGGTAATCCGCTCAGATCGCGATGATTACGATTCCAGAATGATAAAGTCTCAGGATTGTAAATGGCACACGCTTTAGCGTGTTTTGACAGGTCACGTTCAATCCCCGCTTGCTCTTCGTCGGAAAGGACCATCATCCACGCATCGACATTTAGCCGTCCCGGCGGATTCATTCCAGCCCAGAAATTCAAGCTGGGCATGTTTGGCAGGCCAATCAGGATGTCGCAATAGTTGACGCTGCTTCGCGTGAGCCACTGATATTCTCTTGCCTGCCGATCGTTTAGATGGATCCTGCTCGCCCCGGCAAGATTTAGAGAAGGCAACGAATCGTAGGCTTTGCGCCGAGCGTAAGCCATGTGCGTGTAGCCCAGAAGCAAACAGAATAAGGCAACCAAACCAGCTATGCGGGGAAGCCACGGTTGCCGCAACCCGAACTCGTATTTAGCCGCGAACCACAACCAAAAATCATCGATACAGATGACCCCAACGACAATCAGGAGTGTGCGAACAAAAAGGATTTGACTACCCGCCACCGGGTAGGCATAGAGAGTGTGTATCACGGCGGTTGTACACAATAAGGTTCGCGGAAATACGAGCCGCGAAACCCCATTTTCGGGGAGCGGATACAGCACCAGCCAGCAGAAGGGGGTGGCAAACGCAAACAGCTGCGAGCCATTGATTAGGAAAAGTGCGGCGATGGTACCAACGCCGTACAGCAGCTTAATGGGAAAAAGGTATCTTGAGCTCAAATTCCCGATATTCTTCTTCGAGAACGCGACCCATCCTCCGACAGCCATTCCACTGAACGCCCAGCACAACCATTTCGCGGTTAAAGACACCGGGGCGTACCAGAGCCCTCCGACGCTAACCTTTAAGTGCTGCAAGACCAGGCGGTCCAACATGCTGTGGGGTGAACTCCCCTGCGCCATCGTAAATAGCACGATCGCAGCGAATGTGAGTGCGAACGAAACGACCACAATGCACGCGTCTCCGAATGTAACCGAGACAGTTTTTTCCCCGCGGAAAAGAACCATGCTGAGAGCTGCAACAGCCGCGATTACCAGAACGCAATAGACAAGAGCCTGCGTGTCGGCCAGCTGATGCCTCATCAGCGCAAACGGCAGAAAGACGCTTGCGGCTACAAAGCAGGCGCCGAAGGTCTTCGAGAACCGATTCTCCCGGGCATGGAAGCTCAGCGCCAGGCCAACCGGAAGAATCGTAAAAATACCTATATTCACCTTGATCAACAGAAGCGCAGCAGGTAAAGCCCCCAACAGAATAGTTCCCAGCAAGTGGCGTCGCCGTCCGATCAATGTACCGCTCGCGACAAAGCACACCAGCAGCAAAATGCAGAGCTCCTGCGGGTGCCCTGGTTCAAAAGCAAAAAACACAAAGAATACAAGGTGAGTAAGTGCGCCAGAGTTGCGAGGACTAGCGAATCAGTGACACGTAAAACGATCCAGGCGCAAACCAGCGGGGTGGCTAACCACGGTAAAAGCGAACTGATGCGGACAACATCGTGAGTTACAGGCGTTCCCGTGCTGGTGCGGAGCAGCCAGTTGTAGAAGTAATAGACAGGCCCGTAGCCACTCCAAAATTGGTCATACAATTTCAGACCGTCAAGATACTGCTTTACGGAGGCCATCATCGAGCCTTCATCGTCATAGAAACTGAAGCCAGTGAAAATGCGGTAATAGGCCCAAATCCCGCCCACAAGAGTAAGCAAGCCGAACCAGAGGAGACGAAGAAGGCCTTGAACTCTAGTTGGCCGGGAGAGGGTCGTGGGGCTCGCCGTCCTTGATATCTCGCGCTTTTCGCCCGATTCGGATTTGAAGTCAAGGCCGGAGGTTTTAGCGTGCGAGTAGAACTGGTTGGACATGGCGAAATTCGTTAGCAATCTCAGGTACTCTCCATGGCGATTGGCTGCGCATCGGGTTCCATCTCTGTAAGTGGTCGGCCGAAAGGCAATCTTTGGATAGACATTGGTAAACGTATCGATCGTTACCTCGATGAGGGCTGGAGCACCGGGGTCGTCCCATAAGCAGCGCAATCCAGAGTCGATTTCCGACTCGTTCCGCACGCTGCCGCTGGCAATTCCAAATGCCTCGGCCACGCGGGCGAAGTCCGGCGTGTTGTAGCCCCAGAGGGTCGATTGATATTGCTCCTTGAAATAGCTCTGCTGAAACTGCCGCACCATTCCATGGCAATGATTGTTGATGACTACGATCTTTATCGGCAGACGGTTACGAACTACTGTCTGCAGCTCCTGCAAGTTGCATTGGAACGCTCCGTCACCAGCAATCACCACCACAGGGCGCGGAGCGAGGGAGACTGCGGTGCCGATCGATGCCGGCAATGCAAAACCCATTGAGCCCATACCCCCGGACGTCAGCCATCGCTGGTCCACCTGAACCTCGATGGACTGCGCTGCCCACATCTGATGTTGACCGACATCGACGACGTATGCGCCGGCCGCTTTGGAAACCGCGGAGAGCTGGTGCATGAAGATGTTCGGGTTGATCCCTTGAATGTTACCGAGTTCGCGCCGATCGTCGAACCTCTCGCGTAGGGCGCTGATCTCCGCCCGCCATGACACCCATTCGGGACGGACCCGGTGCGCTCAGGTTCTCCAAGGCACTCTCAAGAAATGGCTTCAATTCCGAATGGATCGCTATACACCCGGGGATCCGGTTATTGATCTCACCGGGCTCGCAGTCGACATGCACGATGACGCGATCGCCCTTGAAAAACTTGGTATCGTTGCCGGTCTGCCGGATGTCGAGCCGGCTGCCCAGCACCAGCAACACATCGCTACTCGCCAGCGCATGATTTGCCCATCGGTTGGCGTAGCTCCCGATCATTCCGACGCGCAGTGGATCATCGTAGGGCATCACGTCCACGGCAAGAAGCGAATTCACGACCGGAATGCCGAGGGCTTTACGAACTTTTGCAGCGGAAGGAGAGCGTTTCCCGCACGTATACCTGCACCCACCAGCACGAGAGGTCGCTGCGCATGGTTGAGAATCCGCTGTAGCTCTGCCCAGATCGCCCTATCAATCGATACAGAGGCTCATCGCATCTCAAACACTCCGGCGGTTCAGCCACATTGAGCTTTGTATTCTGAATGTCCATCGGGACGTCTAGCAGCACCGGTCCCGGGCGGCCGGCGAGCGCGAGATCAAATGCTCTCCCAAGCATCTAGGAAGCTCTTCCGGTGTCCGGACCTGCCAGGCCGCCTTGGTGATCGGCTGCGCCATAGTGACGACGTCACTCTCCTGAAATCCGAGTTGACGAATCGATCGTTCGCCCCGCAGTTCATGCCGGTTCACCTGGCCGGTAATAAAAACGGCAGGCGATGAATCAAAATGGCAGCTGCCGATCCCGGTAAGTAAGTTGATTGCCCCGGGCCCGCTGGTAGCCATGGCTACCCCCGGGACGCCTGTTATGCGTCCGGTGGCGTCGGCGGCGAAGGCTGCTGCTTGCTCATGGTGGACACTGACAACGCGGATTTTCTTAAACTCGTACAGGGAATTCAGCAGGTGAGTAATCATGCCGCCGGGAAGTTCGAAGACGGTTCGTACGCCACGGCTATATAGGAATCGCGCGATGTAGTCCGAGGCCTTGATCATGGTGTACGTAAACTCAGTAGTCCTAATGTTCACTTGCTGGTCGCGTTTTCAGAAAACGATTGCATAGAGTGAGAGGAGACGGCCGAAGCTTTGTTCGCATCCGCCAGTAGGCTGTGGCCCCCTGCTTGCGCATACGACGCAATCTGTTTGAGGGTAAAGGATTGCATATCCGTCCCGCCCTGCCAGGCCTGATACCAATCCACTAGCCAATCCAGAGCGATGTCGAGCCGCAGTCGAGGTTGCCACCCCAGCTCAGCGCGAGCCTTACTGGAGTCAAGCTTGAGGAGCCCGGCCTCGTGGACGCTTTGATGCCCATCACGGAACCATGTCGCCCCACCACCCCAGCGCTGCGCCATCGTGGTAGCGATTCGTTCCACCGGCCATGCGTCATCATCCCAGGGACCGAAGTTCCACGCATCGGCGAAACTCTCGTCTCTCCGCGAGCAGCTTCTCCGCCAATAAAAGATAGCCTGCGATCGGCTCCAGTACATGCTGCCACGGGCGAACAGACAGCGGACGACGGATGGGCACTGGCTCACCAGCGATGAAGCCGCGAATCAGATCCGGGATCAGCCGGTCCTCTGACCAATCTCCCCCGCCAATCACATTCCCCGCTCGCGCTGTGGCGAGCAATACTTTGCTGCTCCGCGCTTTCCGGCGAAAAGAACGAACTGCGATACGAAGCACACAAAATTTCCGCGCACGCCTTGCTGCTGCTGTAAGGGTCGTGTCCCCCCAGCGGATCCGTTTCTCGATATCCCCACCGCCATTCTCGATTGAGGTAGCACTTGTCGGTAGTTACCACCACGACGGCGCGAACGGAGGGCAATGTGCGAATGGACTCCAGGAGATGGGCGGTTCCGAGCACATTGATCGCGTAGGTTCCCACGGGATCGACATAAGAGCGCCGGACCAGCGGCTGCGCTGCAAGATGGAAAACGATCTCTGGTGCAAACTCCCGCATGGCGCCATCAAGCTTGGCGGCGTCTCTTATATCCCCACGTACGTCGTCCACCAGGGAGCCGATGCGTGCGCAGTTGAACAGACTTGGTTCAGTGACCGGATCGAGCGCGTAGCCGCGTAACGATGCGCCCGAGGCGGCGAGAGAAAGCGCCAGCCATCCTCCCTTGAAACCGGTATGCCCGGTAAGAAATACCCGTCGCCCGGCGAACACACTATTCACCATGTCTTCCACGGGGCCTTTCCGGAGTTCCACAGTTCTTCCAGTTGCTGCTTGTCTCTGAGCGTATCCATCGGCTGCCAGAAATCGTGATGGTAGTACGCCTGAAGACTATGCTCACTCGCCAGTTGCTCTAATGGCTCGCGCTCCCACATGACTCCTGGATCGTCGGGGATGGCTGCAAGCACGTTGGTCGAAAGCACAAAGAAGCCGCCGTTGATCCAGCCGCCATCTCCAGTCGGCTTTTCCTGAAATGTCCGCACCTCAGTCCCTTGCGTGTCAAGTAAGCCGAAACGAGCAAGGGGCTGCACGGCCGTCAAAGTAGCTTTCTTGCCGTGGCCTTCGTGAAAGCGGATCAACTCCGTGATGTTCACGTCCGACACGCCGTCCCCGTAGGTCATGCAGAACGTCTTCTCGCCCTTCAGATGATGGCTCACCCTCTTCAAGACGGCCGCCTGTACCCGTCCGCTCTCCTGTCTCCACCAGCGTCACATTCCATGGCTCGGTGGTTTTGCCGTGCACTTCCATGCGATTGTCCGCCATGTGGAAGGTCACGTCGGCGGTGTGCAGGAAGTAGTTGGCAAAGTACTCCTTAATGATGTAGCCCTTGTAGCCCAGACAAATGACGAAATCGAAGATGCCATGCTGCGAGTACATCTTCAGGATGTGCCAGAGAATCGGCCGCCCGCCAATTTCGACCATGGGCTTGGGACGCACCGACGTCTCTTCACTGATACGAGTTCCCAGCCCACCTGCCAGGATCACTGCCTTCATTTCCACCCCACGTCGCGGCGGCCGTTCCGGCTGCAGTTCACTGCATGACCGGTGTCAGCTTACTTGCTTTATCATAGGCTGACACAGAACAATCATGTTCATTGATGGCCGGTTGTAGCCTTTCTTGCCAACCGTATTGCGCGCCGGCGTCGCCCCAAGCTGGGTTAAGATAAGCAGCAGCGACAGCAGGAAAGCGAAGCGCTGCCAAGACGCAATCGGGAGATGATTGGTGAGTGAACGCGCCCAACAACTCAGAGAGCAAATCCTCGAACTGACCGCTGAGTATCACCGCGAGGCTTTCCCTTCGCGCGACTTCCAGCCCGGAAAATCCTCTGTGCCGGTATCCGGTAAGGTCATCGATGGTGCTGACCTATGCTCCGTGGTCGACTCCGCCCTGGACTGCTGGTTTACCACCGGCCGTTTTGCGAAGGCATTTGAGAAGAAGCTGGCCCGCTTTGTCGGCGTAAGGGGCTGTTCGCTGGTTAACTCCGGCTCTTCCGCCAACCTTGTCGCGTTGACGTGCTCTCACGTCGCCTAAGCTTGGCGACCGGCGGCTGAAGCCGGGCGACGAAGTCATTACCGTTGCGGCTGGTTTTCCCACTACCGTCAACCCGATCATCCAGAACAATCTGGTGCCGGTCTTTCTCGATGTCACGCTGCCTACCCTTGAGATCGATGTGTCGCAGCTCGAAAGCGCCCTCAGCCCCAGGACACGCGCCATCATGATTGCCCACACGCTGGGCAACACTTTCGATCTGGACGCGGTGATGGCTTTTGCCAGGAAGCACAAGTTGTGGGTGGTAGAAGACTGCTGCGATGCGCTGGGCTCGACCTATCGTGGCCAGAAGGTCGGCACCTTCGGAGACCTGGCTACGCTCAGCTTCTATCCGGCGCACCACATCACCATGGGCGAAGGTGGTGCGGTCCTCACCAATACGCCTCTGCTCCAGACGCTGGTCGAATCGTTCCGCGACTGGGGCCGGGACTGCTGGTGCGAACCCGGCCTCGATAACACCTGCGGCAAACGCTTCGATTGGGAACTGGGCAGCCCTCCCTTGCGGCTACGACCACAAATACACCTACTCGCACATCGGCTATAACCTTAAAGCCACGGACATGCAGGCGGCTCTAGGCCTGTCCCAGCTGGACCATCTGGAGCACTTTATTCAGTCGCGGCGCGATAATTTTCGCTATCTTCGGGAGGCTCTTGAGCCGATGGAAGATGTCCTGATGCTCCCGGTCGCTACCGAAGGAGCCGATCCCAGCTGGTTCGGTTTTCCGTTAGGAGTGCGCGCAGACGCTCCCTTCACGCGCGATCAGCTAGTTCGCGCGCTCGAGGCGGAGAAGATTGGCACCCGGCTGATGTTCGCCGGTAACCTCCTGCGCCAGCCGGCCTACCAGGATATTAAATTTCGTCAGATCGGTGACCTTCCTAACACCGACTACGTAATGCGCAATGTGCTGTGGCTCGGTGTTTTCCCGGGCCTTACGCGTCCTATGCTCGATCACGTTGCCGGCACCATCGCACGGTTCACCGCGAAGGGAGCGACACTTCCAGTGCTCTCCTGAGGAACACGGCGCCACAACGATGCCACAGCTAGCCAAGCGCGACCTGGAAATGATCTGTGACTCGACGGAAAACCATTGGGACATCCTTCCGCAACCAGCAGCTCTTCATTACAGGCGGCACCGGCTTCTTTGGGCGTTGGATGCTGGAGAGTTTCCTGGCCGCAAACCACCGTTTCGCGCTGAAGACCCGAGCGACTGTCCTTACGCGGGATCCTGCAAGGTTCCGGAACTCCTGTCCCGCATCTTGCCGATCATCCCGCCATCACCCTTCTGCAGGGAAATGTGCAGACCTTTCCCTTTCCTCAAGGGGAATTTTCCTTCGTGATCCATGCGCGCCGCGGACGTTTCCGCTGGCCGTGGCCATGGTCATGCGGACCCCTCCAGTCTCCTCGCGACGACCTTTGACGGTACCCGCCGGACGCTCGATTTCGCCGCGTCGCATGGCACCCGCAGGTTCCTCTTGGTGAGCTCCGGCGCAGTCTATGGCCCGCAGCCCCCATCGCTTTCGCATATCCCCGAATCCCACACTGGCGCGCCTGATCCTTGCCTGCCCCAGAGTGCTTATGGCGAGGGTAAGCGGGCCTCTGAGGCACTATGTGCCGCTTACTCGCTACCCGGAAAACTGGAGTGCGCGATTGCCCGGCCCTTCGCCTTTGTTGGACCGCACCTGGCCCTCGACCAGGGTTTTGCTATCGGAGACTTCATTCGCTGCGCTCTTGCTTCGCAACCGATCACCCTTCATGGGGATCCGGCCACGATGCGATCCTACCTCTACGCCGCGGATCTGGCAGTCTGGCTGTGGACTATCCTTTCCCGCGCTGAACCTCTAAGGCCCTACAATGTGGGTTCGGACCAAGCCATCAGCATTGGCGCACTGGCCGAGGAGGTCGCGTCCGTACTATGTCCTGGTCTGCCGGTGCAAATCGCGTCGAGTGCCCAGCCGGGTGCCGCGCGGAGTCAATATGTCCCGGCTACTCAGCGTTCCGCCGAAGAGCTGGGTCTCCGTCAAACAATTTTCCTGCGCGACGCCATCCGCCGAACTGCTGAGTGGCACGGCTGGCGGAACAGGCCATCCTTCACAACGCGAAGGGGCGCTCCATTGAAACTCATTAGCATCGTTAGCCCCTGCTACAACGAGCAGGACAACGTAGAGCAGCTCTATCTCCGCACTCGAGACACGCTCGCTCGCTTTCCCCAATTCCGCTACGAGCATATCTTCATCGATAATTCGTCCACGGACGATACGGTCGCTGTCCTCCGGCGCCTCGCGGCAGGCGGACCCGAATGTCAAGGTGATTGTCAACGCGCGCAATTTTGGCCATTTGCGTTCGCCTCATCACGCCATGCTGCATGCAGACGGAGATGCGGTCGGCATGTTGCTTTCCGACCTGCAGGATCCGCCCGAGCTGATGGGCGACATGATCGAGGAATGGGCTCGCGGCACACCGGTGGTGGTGGGCATCAAGAACACCAGCGAAGAGAACTGGCTCATGTACCGCATCCGCTCGCTCTACTACGGCACCATTGCCAGGCTCACGAGTTTGCGCGTGCTGGAGCACTTCACCGGCTTTGGGCTCTACGACCGCAAGGTCATGGATATTCTGCGCAAGGGACTTTCGCGACCCCTATCCTTACTTCCGCGGAATGATCGCTGAGATCGGGCTGCCCTACAAAGTCTTCTTCTACAACCAGAAACGGCGCGAGCGCGGCATTACCAAGAATAACTTCTATACCCTCTACGACCTGGCGATGCTGGGAATCACCAACCTTTCAAAGGTGCCGCTGCGCCTGGTCACCTTCACCGGATTTGTCTTCGCCCTGATCAGCGGCGCCGTGGGTACCGGATACTTTGTTGCGAAGTTGCTTTTTTGGAATCACTTCTCCATCGGGATCGCGCCCGTGGTCGTGGGCCTGTTCTTCTTTGGGTCAGTGCAACTCGTAGCCCTTGGGCGTCATTGGCGAATACGTGGGATCCATTCACACGATGGTGCAGGGCCGCCCCCTCGTCATTGAAAAAGAACGAATCAACTGTTGAATGGTTGCCATGCCTCCCTTACCTTGGGAGGAACCACACCAACGGACGGAGGGGAATTCGTTCGATCCGTCCTGGGAGCGATGCTACCCTGATTCCATCTGCATCGCCTAAGAGCAGATGCGCTGAGGCATCGGTTCCAATGATTTCTATCCCAGTCTCTACGCGTCCAGTTGAGCAGAAATCCGAAACACGAGCACGATCAGAACCGGGTTACGAGCTTTGGATTGTGCTTGCATCCCTGACTTTGCTGTATCTGGTCGCGGTGCTGAAAGCTAGTCGCCGATTCGTGTGGTTCGATGAGCTTTACACGCTAGACATTGCAAAGGCAAAAACGATACCGCAAATTTGGCAGCTTATAGGCACATTCGATTTCCAGCCGCTCACCGGCTATCTCTTCAGTCGTTTTTCCATGGCGCTCTTTGGACGAAGCCCGTTTGGCCTTCGCTTTCCTTCCATGTTGGAGTTCTACGTCGGCAGCATCGCGCTCTTCTTTTATGTGCGCCGCAAAGTGGGAATCTCCTATGCTGCCGCCGCCGTCCTCATCCTGTGGTTAGGCGCAACCTTCCGCTATGCCACGGAGGCCAGGCCTTACGCCCTCTTAATGGCGTCGTTTTCTACTCTCTTGCTTTGCTGGGACATCGCAACGACTTCAGAGAAGCGCCGTCTTGCCCTATGGGGCGTCGCTCTCTCGAACTTAGCGATGCTTAGCGCACACATCTTCGCACCGCTGTCATTATTTCCATTTCTCGCCGCCGAGGTGATGCGATTTTCGCGCACGCGCAAAGCGGATTTTGCTTTATGGGCTGCACTGTTGGTCCCGACAGCCGCGATGGTCCTCTATATTCCACTCCTCAAAGGGGCCGGGTCGCTTTACTTCCCTCCCGAGTTCCAAGCTTCTTTAGGGAAGATCCTTCACTTCTACCTCGATTCCATGAACATCATCAGCGTAGCTCTCCTTCTGGCCCTCTGTGCGGCGTTGATTGTTTCTCAAACCCAGCAGTGGGTAGGATCGGTACGCGGCTGGCGGCGCGAAGAGATGGTTCTTCTTGGCCTGATACTGCTCAATCCAATTCTGTTGAATATTGTCCTGCGCTGGAGGCACGGAGCATTTTGGGACCGCTACACCATCACGACAAGAGCCGTGATTTACATCGGCATGGCTATCCTGCTCGGCCTTCGATTGCTCCACAATCACTATGCAGGATATGCCGCGGCAGCCGTTCTATTGGTCTTCTGTATCAGAACGGATGTGTTGGGGGCTTCATCCAGCCCCGTTAAAAACGCCTCTGCCCTCGCTGCGATCCGGTCCGACCTACCCTTGGTGGATGCCAGCGCCGTTACGTTCTTTGAGATGAACCATTACGAAAGGCCGGATCTTCTCTCGCGCCTTTATTTCCTAAAAGACCGTTCTTTAGCCATGAGCTACACGCATACCAATATTTTCGAGGATCGGGGATGGGGCGACAAAATGAAGCCTGACTTCCCAATCTCTGCCAACGTTAGTCCCTACAACGACTTTATCCACCAGCACCGCGAGTTTTTGGTTTTGGGGACGTATGACGCCCCCGAAGAATGGCTATTGCGCAAACTGCACGATGATGGCGCTCGGCTCACCTGGCTAGGCGCCTACCCGCTTCCCTACGTGGACTACGACTTATACCTGGTCAGCCAGCCCGCGGCTAACTAACGGCGCGAGCCATTCGCCACCGTGCGTGGTACAAATTCCAGCACTTTGACCCCGTCAAATTGGCCTAGCTCGTGGACGTCGTTCGTAGGCGCGGCCGTCTTTGCCAGCCAATTGAGCGTCCCGAACGATTGGGCAAAGGCCATGGCCAGAAACCGCTGATGGCGCTGGTTCGCCTGTTCCAGGAACTGCGAACCATCCCGCATCGCCTCGTCATTGAGTGCCCGTGGTAATGGCGCCACCGGAACGCTGAGCTTGTAATAACTAAGCGGTGGCAGAATGCCGCTTTCCAAAATCGCCGGACCGGTGGGCATCGCCATGTGATCCGCCTCCGGGATATCGCTGCAGATCAGCACCGGAGCATTGTCAACGAAAGCATTCTTCTCAACAAACTCCAGAGCGTACTTCCATGAGTACTGGTGCTGCCTTAGAAAAGGAGTCGTCAGATAGATGGCTGCGGTTGCCGCCACGACGGCGATACAGGCCAACAAGCGCAAGGCGCGAGCATCAATCCAGCTCGCGACCAACGCCCAGCAAAATGCGATTCCTGGAACCGCGGCCATCCGGTAGCGGGGCACAAAGACATGGATCGATGTTCCCACGCTTAAGGCATAGAGGACCAAGCTCGGAACCAGCGCTAAAGACATGCAGAGCAGAATTGTCCAGCCCTCGGGTCGGATGCGCCGGCTTAGCTTCCGCGACCCTGCCGTGATTAGAACACCAAGGATGAAGATCCCCCCCAGCCCCTTCAACGTCAGCGTCGAGCCCAACTCGAGCAGGCGGGGAGGCGGCGAGAAAACATGCGTGCCGCTGGTGTGGATCATGTATTGCAACCTGGGAATCACCGGCAGGAATGCGAAAGCAAATACGACGAGCGCAACGCCAAGTTGTCGCCAGAGAATCTTGCGATCACCCCATTTGAGCACAACAAAGCAAACGGCAAGCGCCGGCAGAATGGCCGCGAACAGCAATTGGAACTGAACGATGCATGCGGCCGAGAGACCGAAGAGGGCAGCCAGCCAATTGGAGTTGTTGTGCCGCAAATGAACCAGCGCAAGAATGGACGCATTGATGGCCAGGGCTGCGAAGGCATAGGGCCGAATGTCGATCGAGGCGAAAATGATGATGGGGTGAAGGCAGAAGACGATCGTAGCGATCAGGGCAATATCCCGGTCGAACAACTCGCGCGCCGCACGATAGAGCAGATAGACCGCTCCCAGCATGGGAAGAATAGAAGAGATTCTAAGCGCGATCTCGCCCATGCCCATCACTTTGGTCCACAGCCAAAGCAGACACGAATAGGTCGGGGCATCCGGCCAGACATGGCGAGACATGATCCCTGCGAAGCCACCCTGGATCAGGTAAATCGAAACCGTCTCATCCAGCCAGAGCGGCGCGCGGATGGCGATGAACCAGATAGAGATCGAGACGGCAAGAGCCAAGGCGTAAATTGCGTACTGCACCCGGTCTGGAATAGAGAATGTTTGTGTCTGTGGCCGGGACACATCCATCGGAGCTTTGGAAACAACATCGGAAGCTTGCAATCGATGGCTCCTAACGGATAGGCGGGTCAGCCGAGACTAATCGACTGCGCATGGGTCGTCGATGTGTCGTTCAGCAGTCGCTCATCAGGCACATCCGCGAGGAATGCAGGCTTGGCCAGACCCCAGCGCTTCAACCGTAAACTCATTGCCGTGCCGAGCACGCCAAATCCATATTTCACGCTGCGCTGAAAGTTGATGGAGGAGGCTTCTTCGAAGTACTTGGTGGGACAGGAAATCTCCCCAATACGAAAGCCGAAGTAGACGGCCTGTACGACCATCTGATTATCGAAGACGAAATCGTCGGAGCAACTGAGCAGCGGCAGACGCTCGAGCAGTTCGCGGCTCCACGCACGATAGCCGGTGTGATACTCCGACATCTTTTGCCAAATCAGGATGTTCTCGATAAACGTGAGGGCGCGGTTCGAAATGTACTTATAGAGAGGCATTCCTCCCTTGAGCGCGCCTCGCCCGAGAATTCGCGAAGCCAGCACACCGTCGTACTCGCCGTAGGCAATCATCGAGGCCATGGCAGAAACCAGCTTGGGCGTGTATTGGTAGTCGGGATGCAGCATCACCACGATATCTGCACCCCGCGCGAGCGCAGCCCGGTAGCAGGTCTTCTGGTTACCGCCGTATCCCCGGTTTTGGTCGTGCCGGATGGTGATCAGGCCCATCTCCCGGGCCAGGTCGGAGGTGTTGTCGCGGCTGGCATCATCGGTCAGGATCACCTCATCGACGATCTCGTGAGGAATCTCGTCGACCGTGCGGCGCAAAGTCCGGGCCGCATTGTAGGCGGGCAACACCACGACGACTTTTTTGTTATTCAGCATCTGCTCGACTCCAGCTTGGAACACCTCTGATTATAAGGATAGGGCGCTGACCTGATAGTTCGGGGAGATTTACCGTGCCGCTTCTCACCCAGGTTACCAGTTGGGCACCCTAGGCGCTGTCGATCGAGCGACCCGCATACCGCCCTTGAGCTCCTCAATCTCCCATGTAACGATCTCTTGAGCATGAAGCCCAGGAACATCCCCTCGCTCGACGGCCTGAGAGCAGTATCCGTTCTCCTGGTTCTAGCTTCCCATATGAACGGGGTCCTGGCGCAAAAACTCCCCTCCATTCCTTATTGGCTTTATGTATTTTGGGGGGCTCTCGGAGTACAAACTTTCTTCGTCATCAGTGGATTCCTGATAACTCACCTCTTATTGAAAGAACTAAACACGACCGGGACCGTCAACCTGAAGCGCTTCTATTTTCGAAGGGCTATGCGCATCTTTCCCCCCTTCTATGTCTACCTGGCCGTTGCCCTTTCGCTAACCCTTGCGGGCCTCTTTCCTGGCGAACTGCGCGCCTTCCTCGTCGCAGGCACTTACACCTGGAACTACCTGGGTACGGGCAGTGAGCTCGTGGAACACACATGGTCGCTGAGTCTGGAGGAGCAATTCTATCTTCTGTGGCCGGCCGCGCTTGTCCTCCTGGGAGCGAGAAAGAGCATCAAGTTGGCCGTATGTGTGATTCTGCTCTCGCCCGTATCACGCATTGTCACCTATTACCTGGCCCCCCATCAGCGCGCGCTCCTCAACGCGATGCTGCACACTGGGCTCGACAGCATCATGTTCGGCTGCCTTTTAGCAATGCTTTGGCGTAGCCCGCGGTTCAACCAATTCGTTCAGCCCGTGCTTCGTGGCTGGGTGGCAGCTTTCGCCGCCGCATTCACCCTCATCCTCGGTCCTGTCTTTCTGCAGGCCCGTTTCCAAGGTTCTTATACCCTGGTTTTCGGATTTACGCTCAACGCACTTTGTCTCTCGCAGATCCTGCTCTACGTTGTCCGAATTCCCGACTCCCCTGTGGGCCGCCTGCTGAACACTCCTGTACTGCGCCACCTGGGCGTCATCTCCTATAGCCTTTACCTGTGGCAGCAACCATTTACCCGCGCAAATTCTGTGCCCTCCGTCCCATGGAATCTCCTCGCAATCCTGGCATGCGCCGAAATGTCGTACTGGTTGATCGAACGGCCATCCTTCTGGCTGCGGGATAGATTAGAACAGGCGCTGAGTTCAAAGCGCACCGTCGCTGCCGAACCAGCGCGGGGTTAAGCACGAGTTCACAAACCGAGCGTTTCGTGCTGTAGCTCAATTGGGTTCCGTCAACCGGCAGATTGCTGTTCCACCCTTGAGGTCGGCTTTTCCCCGTGTAAGCATTCTTGAGCATGCAGGCAGGCTCAAGAAACATTCCGTCGCTCGATGGCCTGCGAGCAATATCCGTTCTGATGGTGATCGCGGGGCATATGAACGGATCCCTGGCTCGGCTCATCCCCTTCGTTCCGTTCTGGCTTTACCTGGTATGGGGAAGCTCTGGGTGTCCAAACCTTCTTTGTGATCAGCGGATTTCTCATCACGCATCTGCTCTTGAAAGAACTGAATGCGAGCGGCACCATCAGCTTGAAGCACTTCTACTTTCGCCGGGCTCTTCGCATCTTTCCGCCCTTCTATGTCTATATGGCCGTCGCCCTCGCCGTAACGTTAGCCGGGTGGGCGGCCGGCGACTTGCGCGCCTTTGTGGTCGCTGCCACCTACACCTGGAATTACCTTGGAGGCGGCAGCGAACTGCTGGAACACACGTGGTCGCTTAGCCTGGAGGAGCAGTTCTATCTCTTATGGCCGGCGGCGCTGGTTTTGCTGGGTACAAGAAAGAGCAGCAAACTGGCTGTCTGGGTGATTCTGCTTTCACCGGTATCTAGAATTGTCACCTATTACCTGGCGCCCGGTCATCGCGCGCTGCTTAGCGCGATGCTGCATACCGGCCTCGACAGCATCATGTTCGGCTGCCTCCTGGCGATCCTCTGGCGCAATCCACGGTTCAATCAGATCGTCCAGCCCCTGGTTCGAGGATGGGCAGCAGCCATTGCCGCAGCATTCGTTCTGGTGCTGGCTCCGTTTTTCTTGGACGCGCGCTTCCGCGGCTCCTACAGCTTGGTTTTTGGTCTTACCCTGAACGCCATTTGCCTCTCGCTCATCCTGCTCTATGTTGTGCGCGTTCCCGGCTCTGCCGCAGGCCGGTTGCTCAACACCGCGGTGCTTCGCCACCTGGGCGTAATCTCCTACAGCCTTTATCTCTGGCAACAAATGTTTACCGGCGTAAACAGCGTCCGGCTTCTTTCCCTGGAGCCTGCCTGCGATTCTTGCCTGCGCGGAACTCTCCTACTGGCTCGTGGAACGGCCCTCGCTGCGACTGAGGGAACGGCTGGAAAACAAGTGGCGATGGAAGATTGCCGCCCAGCCCGTGACAATGGGGACTACCGGGGGGTGAATCTCCTTGCTCTTTCAATTGCAACTGAAATACTTGAACAGTCTCTATGGCTAATACTCCCGTCCGGGCGGAATCGCCTCTCAGCGTCATTGACCACGAGCTGAGCGAGGTCCTGCATGCCAAGGTCATCAGCGGACTGGATGCCCTGCGAGCCTTGGCGGTCACGCTGGTGCTGGCCGATCATTACCTGGTCACGGATCATCTCTTTCACACGCATCCGCAGCTAGGATGGCTGGGAGTAATGATCTTCTTCGTGCTCAGTGGCTTCCTGATCACCTCAATCCTTCTCAGAGAGCACGAGGAAACGGGGCGCATCTCTCTGAAGGAGTTCTACCGCAGGCGTGCCTTTCGCATCTTCCCGGCTTTCTATTGCTGCTGGATGGTGGCTACCGTGGTCGACCTCGCCTTTCACGAGTTCCACTGGAAAGGCGCGCTGACCTCCTTCTTCTACATGATGGATTACGGCCGGGCATTTCATACCGGCGATCCGGCCTACTCGCATATGTGGATCAGCTGGTCGCTCGCCATCGAAGAGAAGTTCTACCTCCTTTGGCCGCTGCTTCTGATCTTTCTATTGAGGAGGCGGTCCACCATGGTGCGCACGATGCTTCTGATCATCCTCGGCCTGTGGGCCTACCGCGCCATCCTTTATCTCGGGTTCGGCGTTCGATGGGATTATGTGTATTCCGCCTTCGATATGCGCGCAGATGCGCTTCTGGTGGGATGCCTGCTAGCCGTTCTGGTGGCCAACAGCCAGACCCGCCTGGTCTGCTGCAGGCTGCTGCAGTGGCAATGGCTGAGTGTGCTGCCTCCGTTGGCCCTGGCATGCATAGTCGTGTTTCCCTCATCGAATCGCGCGTTTTTTCTCTTGTTATGGTCACTACAGCCGCTGATCATCGCGGCGATGCTCTTGCAGACCGCGTACTGGGGAGCCCGTTCGTGGGCATTCTGCCGCAGCCGGATGGTGCGAGTGGTCGCCCTGCTCTCCTATTCCCTCTACCTTTATCATCCGCTGGGCAGCAAGATCGTTTACTTCCTGCACGTTCCCCATAACGGGCTCGCCTCCGCGCTGCTGGTCCCGGCGATGGCCATTGCTTCCTACCGCCTGGTCGAGAGGCCATTCATGCGGATGCGTGACCACTACGGCCCACACCGCGTAAAAGCGCAGGCACTTTTTCCTGCGGAAGCCGGGAGGGGAAGCCTTTGAGTCGAACCAGAGTTCAGGCCCTTGTTGGCTTGATCGTGATCGTCTCCTGTCTCGCTGCCATCTTCTACATCTATTCCCGGCCGTCGCGCAACGGCTTCGGCGCCGAACACGATTTCGTGACCGTAGTCACGGGTGCGCATTGTCTTGTTAGCGGATGCGACCCTTACGACGCGCCCACCCTGGAGCACGAATTCTCCAAAGATGGGCGGTTACACCCCGACCTCGCATTTCAAGCCGGAATGGCCCGTCTACCCGCCGAGCACTTTTCTTCTTCTGTTTCCTTTTTCGCTCTTGCCCTGGTCTGTACTTTCCGTTGTATGGCTGCTTCTTTCTTTCGCATTTCTATCCGCCGCGTTGCGTTGTGCTCTTTCTCCGGTTCAAAGCCTATCGCGATCTGCTCTCGTGTGTGCCTTTCGTGATTCTGCTGGCCGACGGATCGATCGGCTGGGCGGTGCAGCTAGGGCAACCCACTCTTATTGCAGCATCCTCGTTGACCCTAGCCATCGTCGCCCTGGAGTCTGGCTCCATGCCCGTCGCGGGTGGCCTGCTATTGGCGATCAGCCTGTGTCTCAAGCCTCAGGGAGCGTATCTCTGCGCCGCCTACTTCCTGCTTAGGACCAGCACCCGCATCCCAGCCCTGGCGGCCTGTTTATTCACTGCGGCCGCGGGCGCCGCCGGCACTCTGCTTTTCTATTTCCGGCTATCCTCGTTCGCTTACCTGGGACATCTCTCTGCAAATCTCAAGCTGGCCATGCAGCCGGGAAGAGATGCAGACTTCTCGCGTGTGAACGAAGCGAACTCGTCCAGTTTTCTTAACCTTCAGGCGTTCCTTGCTCGCTTGATTCAGAATCCGCACGTCTGCAATGGCCTTACCTATGCCGATATTCCTCGCCATCGCCGGACTGCTTGTTTTCGTCTGTTGGCGTAAGAAAACTCATGGCCACGCGGCCGTACACGATTCTGGCGGTGCTCGTCATGCTCGAACTGCTGGTGAGCTACCATCGCCTCTACGATCACGCCATGATGCTGGCTGCGATCCCGGGCTTATATGAAATCAAGGAAAGAGGCAGCAGCTTCGTATCTGCTCTTTGTCGCTGGCTTGTTCGTCTATCACTTCAGCCAATTTCACGGCATGACGATTCACGGACTGGGTCCGTTTCCCTCCGGCGCACCGGTGGAACTTTTTATCGCAGCGCTCTGTCTTTACAGCCTTTGGAAAAATCGACCGGCTACGGCTTGAGCTGTCTCGAGCACACCAAGTACCAGGCGTGGTTGGTGCAGGCGTAATCAGCAGCAAGGCTCTCGCTGGCCAACGGCCCCAGTCCTTGCGCCACATCCGCCGGCACCCCAACAAACACCACCAGCCCGGTGGAAGCGAGCAGGGTAGAACGCATCGCCGGCGGAAGCCCCGGCAGATCGATGTTGCCGTTGATCAGGCGCTCTGCCTCTTCGGGCGAGCTCATTTGGTCAATCAGCAGATCGCCTCCGGGAGCGGGCATGAGCGGAGTGATCTTCTGGTCCATAAAGGGGCTGTTGAGCATCACGTCATCTGCATGCAGGAAGGGAAGGGCGCCGCTCCACAGGTAGGGGTTGAAACCCAACTGGTGTTGCACCCGCACGGCCTTGAGCATCGCGGGATCTAAGAGAGCGAGTCCCTGGGCATGTTCCGGCAGGGGTTGGTTCTCGAGAGCAAAGAGTTGATGGGCCACCGGCCGGAAGAAAATCTCAGCCGGCAACAGCGTGGTAAACGTCAAGACAACGGCAAACAAAGGAGCAATGCGCGCCAACCGCTGCGGTGTGGCATAACCGCCGGCGGCGGCAATCGCCCCCAACCAAGGCAAAATCATAAGCCGTTGCGAAAAATAGTCAGAGCCGTTCATCGACTGCGGAAGAATCGGAATGGCGAGCAAAATGGCAACGGCAAGAATCAGCATGCTATCGCTCGAGCGCAGCTCGCTTGCCCGCCAACGCGCCAGAAAACCCGCCGCCGCGAGCGCCAGGCAGCCCAGCAACAGCCCATACAACTCCAGGCGATAACAGTTGATAAATAGATTTCTTGCCCGCGTGTCAAACGGAGAGATCCCGAACAGCGCCAGGCTGCTGATCACGGCGTCCTTATGCAGCCCGATGCTGCGAAGGTTTGAAACCGAACGCGACCGATCCACACTGGCCAGCGGGTAGAGAAAGCTGAGGCCCGCCAACGCCAGCCCGAAAAACATCCAGCGGAAATCCTTCAGGGCGAAGCGGCTTTGGACCAGGCGGATGAACAGGTCAAGCGAACAGAAGACGATGAGTAGCAGCAGCGGAATGGGATGAGTAAAGGCCAGAAGAAAACTGACCAGGGCGAAAGACAGCCACAGCCGCAATCGGCCCACTGCGGCCCGGCACCATAGGCCGGCGGCCAGGAAGAACAGCCCTACTGCCAGCGAATAATTCAGAAAGCCCATCACCAATGACCAGTGAAGAACCAGGGGGATCATGCAGAGCGAA
This sequence comes from uncultured Acidobacteriaceae bacterium, assembly GCA_963793525.1. Classification (GTDB taxonomy): domain Bacteria; phylum Acidobacteriota; class Terriglobia; order Terriglobales; family Acidobacteriaceae; genus PALSA-350. The sequence continues at coordinate 31,136 of CAWCAZ010000001.1, read as the reverse complement.
AGCAAATCGCCACTCGGACCCAGGGAACGAGCACAGTAGCGAACGCCATAGGCGGTGCAAACAAAAATAAGGCAGATGAGGAATTTCTCGGCAACATCGAAGGACACGAACCGGGTCAAGCCGAGCAACACCGCATAGTGCGTCGCATAGGGCGGAAAAGGGTGCCGAATTACGTAGGCATTGTAGGATTGCCCGCCAGACAGCAGGGACGCGAGCACGTGCACATAGTACTTGTGCATGGGGCCGTCCTGGGTGGGGAAGAGCGGCAGCGAAAGAGCCCAAACGCAAAAGACAAGGACTAAACCCGCAAACAGGATGGAGCTGAATTTCGCATTGGGTCCGGGTTCTGGCGGCAGCATTTCCTGGCTTGCGGGGGATCGCCGATTGCTGCTGGTGCTCATCCTCTGACGCTGCTCCCTGGCTCGATCGAACATGAGAGGCCGAGATGCGCCGGCCGGGGAACAGGCTTGACGCGGAAATTGCATCGGCCTCCCATCAAAGGCGACACGATGCAAGCGGGGTTTTCCTGTAAATGATTGATTTTGATGGTCGGGACGGGCAGATTTGAACTGCCGACCCCTCGCACCCCAAGCGAGTGCTCTACCAGGCTGAGCCACGTCCCGACGGGAAAAACAACCTCTTGAGTGTACACGACCCGGCGTTGCGCCGGCGGTCCTGCGTCCTCAGTGAGCGGGCGGAACGTATTCCTTCGGAAGCGCCGATCCCTCGCCGAAAAAGTACTCCTGCATCTGCTCCACTAGGAACTCCTGTGCTTCGCGCGTCCAGGGCTGCAGGCGGTACTCGTTCAGCAGCATTTTCTGCCGCTCGATCCACTCCGACCAGGCCTTTTTCGAGACACTGTTGTAGATCTTGTGGCCAAAATCACTGTCGAATGGGGGCTCGTCCAGGCCCTCCATCTCTTGCTTGTATCGCGCACAAACAACCATGTGTGGCATGAAACCTCTTCTCAAAGACAACTTGCTCCATTGTAAAAGATAAGCAGCCGTACCTTGCTTTTTGTCAGAAGGTAAACCGCCCCGAAATCTGGAGCTGTCTCGGACCGAAGATCAGGCTGTTTGTGCTGCTGGGGGTTCCAAACGCTGCCGTGCTTGAGACATAAGGGCCTAGGCAACCCTGGAAGGTCGCCCCTGGCGCCGCAGTCCCCGTGCATGTGGTCGCGTTTGGCGCAGTATAGGTGGAGTACGTACTGTTCACGCCGGCAATAATGCGTTGGTTTAGGAGATTGAAGGCCTCACCCGTGATCTGGAAGTGCATGCTCTCGTGGATCGGAAAGTCGCGCGAGATGCGGAAGTCTATGTTTCGGGTTCCCGGACCAGGCTGGCTGTTGCGGCCAATTTGCGGCGGACGGCCTGCCGTGGCCGTGCCGGATCCTGAACTCATGACGCCGCCAGTAACCCCGCCGTCAGCGCCTCCCGACGGGTAGCCGCTCAGCGAGGCTACGATCGGGAAGCCGGTCTGTTCGGTTGCTATTCCGGCAAAGATAAAGCCGTCCACAAGGTACTTCACGTATTTGTTGTTTGGGAACAGGGTGGGTTGGTAGACCAGGCTCCCGACAAAGCGGTTGCGCACGTCCAGGTCAGAGCGGCCGTACTCGCCCTTGAGGTTGTTGGGATCGAGCACCGGGTTGCCGCCGTAAAAGGTTCCGTAAGTCCCCGACACCTGGTCATCGTCAAGCGCCTTGGACCACGTATAGTTCACCAAAAGTTCAAGCCCGTGGTCGAAGGGTCGTCGAATGGTCGTGGCCATGGAGTTGTACCAGGAGTTCGCGGCGCTGAAGCCGGTATTCAGCGAGCCGAGAGTGGTGTTCGCGCGGTCAGAAGGAAGATAAAACGGCGTGGTATAGACCGAGCTTGTAACGCCGGCCGAGTTGCGGACGTCGTACGTGCGCAACCCCGTGGGCTTCTGGCCAACAAGGTTGGCGTCAATGAAGACAGGGAGATGGAGAGCGCGCGTCCCTACGTAGCCGACCGAGAGCGTGAACTTGGCCGGCAGGAGTTGTTCGACGGAAAGACTAAGCTCGTGCGCGTTGGGTGGAACGAAGCTTGGGGAAAGACCATGAAAGCTGGGGACCAGGGTGCCGCCGGTGAGGGGAGCAACTGTGGGAGCCGTTCCCCCCGTCGGATAAAGAGCGCCAGTCAGAGCCGGCCCGGTAACCGCAAAGGGAACGTTAGGGAACAGCACCGGAGCGGTAGGTCCCCCGTTGAAGCTGTAGTTGATTTGGTAGACGCCGTTCTCCACCCGCATCGCATAGTAGGTGCTGCCTTGATTCAACGCGGAGAAGATGCCGTAGCCGCCGCGAACCACTGTCCCGGGGTGAGGGTTCCACGCAAAAGCTAAGCGTGGTTGCACCCGGTCGCTTACATTTTTGATCGTGCTGTTGTAGTACTCCGCTATGGCTGAGCTGGTATTGGGTTTGGCCGGGCTCGGGGTGAGCTGAAAGTCATAACGTACGCCGAGATTGAAAACCAGGTTCGGACGTACCTTCCAGCTGTCCTCAGCAAAACCGTCATACATCTGCATGTAGAAATCGTCTGCGCCGGCACGGGCAAGCGGGTTGATCGCATCGATGGTCTGAACGAAGGTCGAATAGTGCGTGCCCTGGTTGGCGGCTGTGTCGCCGTCCTGCCCCCGGAAAGCATCCACGGCCCAGTTCTGAAAGGCCTGAAGCGGGGTGCCGATGTAGTTGTAGAGACCGCCCCCCTGGTAGAGATTGATCATCACCTCGTGAACGATGTTTGCGTCCCCGCCAAACTTGAACGTGTGCCGTCCCTTTTGCGTGGAGAAAATATCGGTGATCTGATAGCGGTGCTCATCCGGCTCGGCCAGGCGGGGCAAGGCGTTGGGCATGCCGTACGCCTCGAGCCCGCTCAGAGTAACGCTTGGTCCCGCCGCGTTTGCGCCTGCAGTCTCCAGATCGCGGCCCCATTGGAAACGAACCTCATTCACAGAATTATTCGTGAGCGCGAGGGTCCAGTTGGCGATGAGGAATCGCTCATGGTAACTGGTCGGGCCGTTGGTGCTGACGGACGAATTGGAGTAGGTCGGGTTGGGCGAATAGCCATTACTAGAGTCGAAGTTGGCAAAGTTGAAGTTGACGAAGAAGTGGTTCTTTTCGTTGAGGTCGTAGTCCAAGCGAGGAAAGAAAATATTTTCCTTGGCGAAGCGTGAAGGCGGGTTGATGCCGACACCGGCAAGCTCTTGGACAAACTGGATAGCGCTTGTGCACTGCGCGGAAGAAATGGTCGCCGGGCACTGCGTGGGAGTGATGGTCGACGTCGAAGTAGTGGGGCCGGAGGGCGTCAGGGATACAGTATCGGTAGTGTAATAAAGCACACGGCCAACGCGGCGGAAGCCATCATAGGTAAAAAAATAGAAGAGCTTGTCTTTGATGATCGGGCCACCGGCGCTGCCACCAAACTGCTGTTGCTGATGAATGGGCTGTGTGAGCAGGAACGGATTGCCGTGGTTATGTAGGGCGGTCCATTTGCTGTAGGGATCGAGCGCATTAAAGCTGGGGTAGCGTAGATAGTAGAAGAGGTCCCCATGAATCGAGTTGGTGCCGGAACGCGTAATGGCGTTCACTTGGCCGCCGGCGGCCTGGCCGAACTCGGCTGAATAGTTTGAGGTCTCCGCCTCGAACTCCTTGATCGAATCCAGCGAATACACATAGGGCGCCCCGGACGCGCGTCCGCGTGCTTCGGAAAACAGCATCTGGTTATTGTTGGCGCCATCAACAAAATTCTGGTTGTATAGGCCGGAGATTCCGTGGAACGCAACTAAACCACTGCCGCCATCGGGAACAACGTTGGGCGTGAGCAAGACGAAGTCATCCCAGCGTCGGCCGTTGACCGGCAAATTGCTGATGAGCTGCTGGCCGACGGTCTGAGAGACCTCGGTCTTCTCCGTGTCGAGCACCGGGGGCGTCGCATTGACGATGACCTCGGACGCAACGGTCGCAGCGGCAAGGCTGGCGTTGATAGCCAGCGTTCGCCCTACGGTCAGGTTGATTTCCTTTTGGTCAAATTTGCCAAACGCTCCACCGCCGAGGACTACCTCGTAGTGGCCAGGCTGCAGAAAAGTCGCGGTGTAGGAACCGTCACTGTTGGTCTGGATAGTGCGAGAGACGCCGGTGTCTGTATCTGTAATCACTACGGTAGCGTTAGGAATGGCGGCGCCGGATGTGTCAGTGACCACACCTGTGATGGTGCCGGTTCCCGCGGTTTGCCCGGAGGAAAAACTGGCGGCGGAGGCGATAAGCATACCAGCAAGGGCCTGGGTGAGACCTTTCCTGGAGACTCGGCGGGCGAGAATTGACTTAAGCATGATCTGGCTCCCTAAACTAGGACACCCATGTAGAGCACATGGTGCGTGAACGGCCCGGCCAGCTTCCAGAATCAAGGCTGTCGTGTCTGCCCGAAGGTACAGGAAGCAGGTACATCAGCTTGCGTAAGCATAGATTGGTGCAGAGGCTCTTCGATGTCAAGCAAAACTGTACATAGCGTCTGCAATCACCATAGTTTTTGCTACACCGGCAGGAAATGCCGGGTGCCCCATTTGCCCCGATTCCCGCGGAGGCTTGTGGGCGTTGATACACTCCATGCGCCTTTCCTTAACGAAAGGCGCACACGCGGACCTCGCTAGCGCAGCGTGGCAGGAAATCGGGTCAAGCCGTACTTTTTGTCACACCGTGCAGCAAATGCTGGGTGCCCCATTTGCCCCGATTCCTGCGGAGGCTTGTGGGCGTTGATACACTCCATGCGCCTTTCCTTAATGAAAGGCGCACACGCGGACCTCGCTAGCGCAGCGTGGCAGAAAATCGGGGTCAAGACCTGTTTTTGGGCTTGAGTGGGATAATGGCTCTCGATGTGCCACTTCCCGTTGGCCCACTCAAACGTGCTTAGCCGCGCTTCTTACCCGGACGCTTGTTTTTCGCTTTATGCTTGCCCTTGCGCAGCACCTTGTTCTTGGGGGGAATGTAGGGATGCGCTTTGCCGCTGCCGGACTTGACCTTCTTCTTGGCCTTGGCAGGACGGTCCAGGCGAACGGGCGCGACTTCTTCCAGGATGGAAAACTGTAACCGTCTCTGAACGGAATCCACGCGATCCAGAACCACCCGCACCCGGTCGCCCATGGAGTAGCGCCGGCCAGAGTGCTCTCCTATAATCTGGCGCGTATTTTCTCGGAACGTGTAATAGTCGCCCTGGAGACTCATGATAGGCACCAGGCCTTCGACGAAGAGGCTGTCGAGTTCGACAAAGCACCCGTACTTGGTCACGCTGAGGATCATGGCGTCGAAGTCGTCGCCAATCCGGCCCACCATGAATTTAACCTTCTTCCACTCCATCAACTCCCGCTCGGCATCTTCCGCGCGGCGCTCCGCCTGGCTAGATTCGTAGGCAATGTCGGCTAGCTCGGTTTCGCTGATCGGGGCGCTTCGTGGGCAATCTCTGCTGTATGCCGCGAGGCCTTGGCAGCGAGCTTCGCGGGTACCCCGATTCCGCTCACGCCGGAGGCGAGAACCGCCTTGGCGATGCGATGAACGATGAGATCCGGGTAGCGGCGGATGGGCGAAGTGAAGTGAGTGTAGCAAGGCGCGGCCAGGGCGAAGTGGCCCTCATTTTTCTCGCTATAACGCGCCTGGCGCAGGGAACGCAGCATCAGATGGGCGAGGATGCGCTCTTCCGGCTTCCCCGCGATCTTGAGCGCCAGCTGTTGATACATGCGCGGCGTGACGGGGATATCCTCCGGAACTTCATACTGCGCGAGGCTGGCGGCTACCGCCCGACCCGCGGTCTGCACGGCCTCTGTGCTCGCGCCGTTCCGACTTCATCGTCATGCGCTTTACCGGCAATGGGCCCAACCCGAGCGAGTAGCCAAACCCAGCGGCCACGCTTTCGAATTCCACTACGCGGCGCGGTTCCGGCTTTTCGTGAATTCGATACAGCGACGGCACGTCGAGATTCTGCAGCCACGAGGCCACGCACTCGTTGGCGGAAAGCATAAACTCTTCGATCAGGCGGTTGGCCCAGCTGCGTTCCGAGCGAACGATGCTCTTCATCGCGCCCTTGGCATCGAATTCGATCACCGGCTCCGGCAGATCAAAGTCAATGGACCCGCGGCGCTGACGCTTGCGGTTCAACAGGCGCGCCAGCTCATACATGAGCTCGAATTCAGGAACCAGCGGAGCGAATTGCTCACGCGTTGGCTGGTCGCCGCTGATGATCCCGTGCACCTGGGTGTAGGTCATCCGGCGGGCCGAGCGGATGATGCCGGGGGTCACCTCGTAACTGCGAATTTCACCCTCCGGATCGATCATCATGATGCAGGAAAGAACCAGGCGATCTTCCCCCGGACGCAGGCTGCAAATATCGCTGGAAAGCTCCTGCGGAAGCATGGGCACCGCACGATCCGGAAAATAAACTGAGGTGCCGCGCAAGCGAGCTTCGAGATCGAGCGCTGTACCAGGCTTTACATACTGGGCGACATCGGCAATGTGGACCTGCAACTCCCAGGTGCCGTCCTTGCCGCCGTGCTGGCGGACAAAGACAGCGTCATCGAAGTCCTTGGCCGTCTCGCCGTCGATGGTAACGATAGGCAGATCGCGGAAATCCCGGCGCCCGGCGGCCTCCTCCTCCTCGTCCAGGTGAGCAACGGCGCGCGCCTCCTCGAGAACATTGGCCGGAAAAACATGGGGCAGATGATGCTTGCGTATGACGATCTCGACGTCCACACCAAAGTCATCTTCCCGGCCCAGGACCTCAATCACCCGTCCACGAGCGGCGCGGGAGGGCGTCGGCCAGTCGGTGATCTCCACGTCGACCACCATGCCCTCCAGCCCGGGGCTGGTTTCAGCGGGAATTTCCGCAACCGCCTGTCCTTTGTTCTCGCTGACCACGCGATGCGGAGTTCCGTCAGCCGTTGCCGGCGCCTGCTCGAGACCGAACGGGATGAGGATAGGCTGGGTCACCCGCTCATCGAGCGGCGTCACCATATTGCCCTGTGCATGCTCCTGAAGCGCATAATGGAAGACGCCCACCACGGTGGGGTTGCGCCGGCTTAGGACCCTGGCAATGCGCCCGCTGTGTCGGCCGTCGGCCCGCGGTGGCGCGAGTTCCACCAGCACCTGGTCGCCTTGCATGGCGCCGTTCATCTCATTCGGAGGAATGAAGATATCGTCATCGCCGCTGGCCTGGCGGGTCTCCGGCCGCACAAAGCCAAAGCCGTCGCGATGCACATCCAAACGCCCGGCGACGACGTTGTTACGGGAGAGAGCCTGGGGCAACGACCAGTGATCGCGGTCAGATTTAACCAGTTCGCCGCGCGCGGCCAAGCGGTTGAGCTGTTCGAGCAGCATGCGACGCTCCCGCCCGCCACCTAGGCCCAGTTCGCGAACCAGTTGCTTGTAGCCGGCCCGTTGGCCGGCAGAACGTTCGATACGGCGGAGGAGTTCGCGGTCGGTCATTCAGGGGGACAAGTTTTCAAAATGGGCTCTGAGGACCATGTCTTTGTTGATACTAATGGGTCAGCCCCCCCGGAACCCTGAAAGTTTCGGAATGGGGGATTTCAATTTTGCGCTAAGCGTGGTTAAGATGCAGAGAAGCGCAAGGATTTCGCGGCTTGCACGGATTTTTGCCGAGCAGGCGAAGTGAGAAAGAAACGAACAGCTCCACCTGATTTGCCCTTAAATGCGGAAACGAATCCCGCAGGGTTGTTTCGGGGGCCTGTATCCAAGAAGTAAACGAAAGGAAGTACAAGAGAGATGTGGAAACCGAACCAGCCGGGAAGTCCTTCGATGTCCCCTAGCACGGAGCCAACGCGTCCGTCCGCACCCACGCCCACAAGCCACGAATCAACCTCCACCCGCACCTCCAGCACCTCCCCTGCATCGCCGGCAGCTGCCGACCAGGCTACGATTGGCAAGAGCCTGGTAGTGAAGGGCGAAGTGACCGGTTCCGAGTCGTTGTATATCGACGGCAAGGTCGAGGGTGCCATCAACTTGCCGGGCAACCGCGTAACGGTTGGCCGCAATGGACAGGTGTCCGCGAATATCTCTGCCCGTGAAGTTGTGGTTCTGGGCAAGGTCCGCGGCAACATCAATGCCAGCGACCGGGTAGACATCCGCAGCGAAGGCTCCTTGACTGGTGATGTGATCGCACAGCGCATCAGCATCGAGGATGGAGCCTTCTTCAAGGGCGGCATCGACATCCGCAAGCCTGGCCAAGGAAAAGAAGGCGTGCCGGCCGCGGCCGTTTCCAACGCCGAGCAAAAGGCCGTCGCCGTTCAGGCCTAGCCAATCGCTCTTACACTCACGGGCAGCGCCGGCCCTCCGCTGGTGCTGCCCGTGTTGTGTCTTCGTCCAGGCCACGTTCCCAGCGGTACCGGCAACAAATGCTGGGTGCCCCATTCAAGCCGTTCTTTGGCTTGACTGGGATAAGTGCTATCGATCTGCCGCTTCTTATTGCCGCGCCACCTCAAAGAAAAGAAAATTCCCTCAACCAGGCTATCAAAGCCGCTCCACACGCTGCGGCTCTGTCGACACGGCTAAAAGCTGTCACTTTGGAAGAGAGTTTTTTCGCAGCCTGTCAACTCGTGATACGCCAGCACTTAGAAATGACGCACCTCGCTAAACTTGCCTATGCAACAGAAAAGTGAAGATGAGTAAAACCAAGCTGGCCGAGAGCAACTTCGGATCCCTCGCTGAGATGATGAGTGCTTACGCAGAAGAAGCCATTCGCGTGGCCTGGAATGACCATCGCCAGCGCCTCGACCTCAGTGAAGCCTCTGTGGATCTGCTAGAGCAGATCCTCGACGGCCAGTCGGCGGACGACTTGGATTTTCAAACGCGTTTGTGGGGCAGCTACTTTGGTGAGGTGATCCGCACACGTTTTGCCGGGGAATGGGAGTTTTCGCAGTATCCCGGCGGTGGAGTTGCCGCAGTGCCTACCCTGCTGATCGGCGGCTCCCGGCTTTATCCCCTCATGAAGGTCTACCGCCGCCTGACCTTGGGCCCAGGAGAAAATCTCTCCGCCTTCTACAAGATGGTTGCGGCCCGTCTGGACAAGCCGTCTCCGCCCAATTGAGGGATGGCGGCTTAGTCCAGCCGCACCATCCAAAGACCCTGATGAAGGCGTACTATAAGTGCGCACGCTCAGCGCGGACCACGTGCCTGCTGTGCGACAATAAAGGCAACCGGAGGCGATTCCGGGGCTTTGCCGAGCGCAATCTCAGCCGGCAGCGCCAGGAGAAATTTCATGGGCGAACTACTTACACCGACTCACCTCATCGTCGTTCTCGTCGTCGCACTTTTGATCTTTGGCCCACGCAAGCTTCCTGAGCTTGGCAAGGGCTTGGGCGAGGGCCTGCGCGGCTTCAAGGATGCGATCAAGGGCACGCCGGAACCCGTCAAGCAGGATACTCCTGCACCGAAGCCGGAGATTACGTCTGAAGTCAAGTAAGGTCGAGCCAAGTAAGGTCGAGCTTAGATAGACACGAGCACAACGGCACCTAACGCCAACGCCATTCCCACCGTCTGACTTGATGTCGCCCGTTCCTTCAAAAGCCACGCTGCCAAAACAATCGTGACCACCGGGTAAAGTGAGGCTAACACCGCCGCCACATCCAAGCGGCCTTCGCGGGTGGCTTGCATATACAGCAAGCTCCCCGTGGCCTCCAGCACCCCGGCAGATCCCGCAATCCACCAGAACCGATTCTTTCCAGCCTCTTTTTTCCAGGTTGCGGCATGCTCGCCCGGGCGCAGCAGCATCGCGACCACGATTCCAGTGGCCAGCGTGGCGCTGGCTACGCGGGAAAAAACCAGTTGCCACAAAAGGCTATAAGCGCTGCTCAATTTCAAAACCACCAGAAACACGCCAAAGGCAAGGCCAGCAATGCTTGCCAACCCGAGGGCCAGGGGCCGAGGCAAGCCTGCGGGCGCGTAGGCAATGAGCGCGATCGCGGCGGCCGCCAGCAAGAAACCGGCGATCTGCGTGGATTTAGGCGACCCCTGTGTAACGACGAATGCACGACCGGGATAAGGGCCGTGAGCAGGCCGGTCAGCGCGGTCGTGATCCCCATCTCGCCTAACGACAAGGCTTGGTAATAGAGAATGAGAGCCACCCCACCGACGGCTCCGGCGCACAGTCCTAAGAGCGCAAAGCGCTGAGGCGGAAGCGGAGAATGAGTGGCCAAAGCGATCAGCAGAAGTAGCCCCAGGCTAAGTCCGTGGGCCACCGCAACCACGCCCACCACATGGGCTTTGCGCGTAGCCAGGCCGCCAAGAAAATCGCTGGCGCCCCAGAATAGCGATGCCGCCAGCCCTAGGCCGATAAAACCCAACCCCGGGCCAACGGCTCCCGCGGAGCTCATCGCGACATGTTGGTAGCCGTCGGGTAATAACCTTTCGGGGCTTGGACATCGAGATTAGGCCGCAGCACGCGAACGTCGAGAACGCGGTACTTGTTGTCTAGCGGCGAAAGGTGAGTGTAGTAGCCCAAGGTGTACTGGCTGCGCGCCAAAGCCGCAAGTTCGGCAAAGCTGCGTTGAATCCCATTCTCCGAAAATTCCGCGTAGAGGTGGCCGCCGGTCGCATCCGTGTATTTGGGCAGGATGTTATCCGGAGACAGCGGCAACAGCGGTATCTTGATCTTGTCCAGGTAACCCAGCCCCCACGTGGCGGAGTCGCCCACCAGGGTTCCGTACACGGCGATCCGGTTGGCCTCGAGGTAATGGACTACTTCGCGGAAGTTGGCTTTGCTGCGCGACTCTTTGCCGTCGCTGATCACGTAAATGATGCGGCGGCTTCCCTTAGGCCGGGTAGAGAGAGACTTTGCCCGCCGCCAGGATGGCATCGTTCAGCGTGTGAATCTCCTTGGGAATGACACCAAATCCCGAGTTTCCCCGCTGCGGATCAAGATTTGGATCCACCGATCGCCCATTGATGGTGGGTCCGCCGTAGAGGGGGCCTCCATTGATGGGAACCCCCATGTAGTCACCCGGCTTCTTGGACGACTCCAGCACGGCCGGCACCCGCGCGCTCAGCGCCGCGGTGAAGTCGGTGGGGTTGTTGACTCCATCGGCGTAGGTAAATACTGCAATCTCATCGTACGGGGTGAAGGCTCCCTGGATTGCAGCCAAGCTATCGTTCACCTTCTTCATGGTGTCCCGCGGCAGGCTCTGGTCAATCACCAGGGCGACCGAGAGCCCCACCGCATCGGCGCTGAAGACAGCGATACGCTGACGAAGGTTGTTCTCGTAGATCTGGAAATCCCGCGGCTGTAGCCCCGCGACCTGCTGATGCTTCTTGTCCATCACCGTTACCGGCACCGTCACGAAATCAGCCGCGTGTCGTGAAAGTTGTGATGTCCTTACGGCCTGAACCCGCGTTGACAATCTCAGGCGGTGGTTCCTGGGCAGGAGTCTGGTGTCTGGCTACCCGCAGCGGGCGCCACCTGGGTGGTATTTGTTCCCGAATCCGGCGGAGTTTCTTGCGAGCCCTTGCCGGGCGTCATACCCGAGGTGAGGTTGTGCAAACTGTCAGGCTCTTGCGGTGTCGGAGCATCCGGCACGCTCTGATCTTGCGCCTTTGGCTGTTGGCCGGAGAGTAAGCACGGCAGCAACAGCACGATTCCCAAGACACCCTGCCTTACCAAAAGATCCCCCAGGCGGACGACTCGGTTCATGGCCATCCTCGGTCGTACTCACGTGTGACTTAGTATTAGAAAAGAGCTGCCAGGCAGTCACTAGGCATAAGATTACCAGACGCGCCGCTGGCGTTGTAAGGCTCGGTCTCGCGGCCCAACCTCCGAGGTGTCGTTCTCCATGTTCCATCGTCTAACCTCCATGAATTTCCGTCGTGCCCGGTCGCCCTGGGTGGTTCTGCTGTGCGCCCTGCTGTATCGTTGGTGCGGCAAATGCCGTGGCGCAAGTCGCGCCGTCCCCCGACGCCCCACCCGAGGGACCCGCCGGAGACCCCAATCAGGACGATCAGTCGAAGCCGCTCGAGACCCTCAAAGTCAACGTCAACCTGGTGAGCCTCTACTTCACCGTGCACGATAAACACGGCGCGCTCATCCCCCATCTCACCAAGGATGACTTCAACATTCTGGAAGACAAGGCTCCGCAAAAGATCAAGAACTTCACCGCCGAGAACGATCAGCCCCTTACCTTGGGAATTCTGCTCGATACCAGCGGAAGCCAGCAGAATGTTCTCCCGCTGGAGCAGCAGGCGGGCGCCGCTTTTCTAAGCCGTGTTCTACGCTCGAAAGATGAAGCTTTTCTCATCTCTTTCGATGTGAATCTCGATCTTCTCTCCGACTACACCAACAATGCGCATGCGCTGGCTCGCGCGATGGATAAGGCAGAGATTAATGTCGGCACCGGTGGTGGTGGCGGCATGCCTTCGGGCTCGCCCAAGGGCACACTGCTTTACGATGCCGTCTACAGCGCCACGCATGAGAAGTTGCAACAGGAGACTGGCCGTAAGGCGCTCATCATCCTTACCGATGGCGAAGACCAGGGCAGCGTTCAGAAGCTTGAGGGCGCCATCGAAGCCGCGCAGAAGGCCAACACCATCGTCTACGTGCTCTTGTGCGCCGATCGCGGATTCTATGGGCGGGGCATGTATACCATGGGCTACAGCGGCGACATGGTCATGAGGAAATTGGCGGAACAGACCGGCGGCCGGGTGATCGATGTGGGCAACAACGGCAAGAAGATGGAAGATGCTTTCGCCCAGATCGAAGAAGAACTGCGCACCCAGTACGTCGCCAGCTATACGCCCACCAACGCCAAGCTCGACGGGAGTTACCGCAAGATCGACATCGACGTAAAGGGAGATGGCCTCAAGGCGCTGGCGCGCAAAGGCTACTATGCCATCGCGCCCGCGGATTGATGCCTATTCCGTTTTGATAATGCTCTAAGATGGTCGTGCTCACATGACCTCTCAATCTGACCTACTTCGTTACCCCATCGGCGGTTCGAAGCGAGCTGAGTCGTTTACCGCGCAGGAGCGAAGCGCCGCCATCGAAGGCATACGGCAGCTACCCCAAAATTTGCGATCCGCCGTCGCGGCGTTGTCCGACGAACAGCTTCAAACTCCCTATCGCCCAGGCGGTTGGACGGTGCGGCAATTGGTGCACCATGTTGCCGACAGCCACATGAACGCCTATGTCCGGGTGCGCCTCGGCCTGACGGAAGACTGGCCCACCATCGTTCCCTACCAGGAGACGCGCTGGGCAGAGCTCGACGACGCCCGCTCGGCTTCCGTATCGACCTCACTCGATCTGCTGCAGGCGCTCCATGCCCGCTGGGTGCAGCTCTTCGCCTCGCTCGATGAGCAGGACTGGAAGCGCGGCTATGTGCATCCTGAAAGCGGACGGGAAACTCTCGAGCAGGTGGTCGTGGTCTATGACTGGCACGGCCGCCACCACACCGCACACGTCACGCAGTTGTCTGCGCGCATGGGCTGGTAGCAGGGCAAGTGCAAATCCGCGATAAACCTGAATTTCCCCCGACGGAACTAGCGCGTTCGCTAGAGCAATTCTTTCTAGAGCATCCTCGGGCCGCACTGCTGGAGGATGGCCGAGTGCTCTTCGAGATGACGGCAGCCCACTACTCGATCTCTGCCGAGCATGGCCGCTGCGTCCTGCATCTGTGGTCGGAAGAACGGAATATGGTCCGCACCGTCGTGGGTCTGGAAGCGCGCAAAGAGACGCTGCGTCTCCGCGTGCGGCGCCTTGGGACCCAGCGCCCGCAATCTCTGGAGGTGTTAAGAGATCGCGACCAGAGAACGCCCGCGACCCGCGCTCTCAGCAGGACCAGGTATCTCACTCTGCTCGAGCGCCTCCTCACCCGCCACTTCAATGAATACAAAGTAGAGAGCCTGCGCTCGGCGATGGACCTGGAGCACAGCTTTGGCCCCGCGTATGCGCGTGGCTTGCTGGTGCGCGGCCAGCAATGCTGGGCGCTCATCGGCGTCAATGCCGAGGAGAGCCAAGCCACCATCGACGGCGTGCTCACCCTGGGCATCCTCTGGCTTGCTTATTGCCGCGAACACTGGCGCCGGCAAAAGAGTCTGCCACGGACTCAAGGTTTTTTTGCCGGCCGGATGCAGCAGCACCACGCGGGCGCGCATGGCTTGGCTCAATCGCGAGCTGGCGCAATGGGAGCTCTACGAGGTGGGCGTGGGTGAGGACCTGGAGGCGATCGATACAGCGGATCAGGGCAACCTGAAAATGCGCCTGGTGCACGCCTTTAACCCGGAGGCAGCAATCGAGCGTGCCCACGACGGATTGGCCCGCATCCTGCGCTTTTTACCCCCAGGCATGCAAAGCCGCGTGACCATTGCCGCGCGTAGCGCCCACGAGGTGACGCTTTCCCTTTACGGGCTGGAATTTGCCCGCGTGCGCCAGGGCTTCGTCTCTGACTCTTTTGCTCGCCAGTGCAACCTGACCTTCGGTGCCGGCGCCAATGAAACACCGCTGCAGGAAGACACAGAAGCCCTTTTCGCGGATCTGATGCAGCGGCTCTTCGCCAGTCGATATCCGGAGGGCAGCGCGCGCGATCCGCTATTTCGTCTGCAGCCGGAAGCGTGGCTGCAGTCGACGTTAGCCGGCGACCTGACGCAGATTGATGACAGCCTGGGAGCGCACACCATTTACCACCAGGTGCCCGCCTTCGCGGCTGCGGATCGCGCCATGCTCGATCTGCTCACGGTTACGCGCAATGGCCGCCTGGCAATTCTGGAACTGAAAGCGGACGAGGATTTGCATTTTCCGCTCCAGGGATTGGACTATTGGATTCGCGTCCATTGGCTGCAGCAGCAGCGCAGCTCCAACGGAAAGGGAGAGCTCGAACAAAACGGCTATTTCCCCGGTATCCAGCTCCTGCCCCACTCGCCGCTCTTGTATTACATCGTGCCCGCACTACGTGTGCATCCTTCCATGGAAACTGTGCTGCAGCACTTCTCGCCCGTGATTGCCTGGACGCTGGTAGCTCTGAACGAAGGCTGGCGAAGCGAGCGAAAAGTCATTTTTCGCAAGCGCGGCGGCTATAACCCGTTAAGCTGAAGCTCGCTCAACTAGGAGCACGATTTACAGCAGCGATAAGAGCTTTGTGTCAGGGCCCATTTACAGGCCGTACTTTGGCTTGATGTTTGGCTAGGAGGCTTCCCCGGCCCGTTTGTCAGGTCTCGAGAGCAAAGACCTGCAGGTCTGCCTTCACCGACGGCGCGCTGCTGGGATGTTTCCGCGAATCCAGCCTAGAACCCAGCCGTTACGAACAGCTAAGCCCCGGCCCCGACACTGTGCGGCCTCAGCGGCGAAGAACGCATCCACCGCGGCGAGCACAGCCTCGCCGCTCTTCGCCTCATAGATGCTCTTGCGCAAAATCGCCCCGCCCGGCACGCCATGCGTGAACCAGGAAGCAAATTGCTTCATCCTGCCGCTGATCGCGGCCGGCTCATCCTCCTCCATCAGCATGAGAAAGTAATCCCGGATCATGTGATACCGGTCCATCGGCGTTGGCTGGTCGTAGCTGCCGAAGGCCGTGTATTGCGCGATCTGGCGAAAGATCCATGGATTGGCCGGCGCGGCCCGGCCGATCATCACCGCATCGCACCCCGTCTCCGCGATCATGGTGCACGCATCTTCCGGGGATCGGATATCTCCATTCCCGATCACCGGAATACGAACGGCGTCCTTCACCGCCGCGATATATTCCCAGCGCGCCTGGCCGGAGTAACCCTGCTCCCGTGTGCGCGCGTGCAGTGCCACCGCATTCAAGCCGCTCTCCTGGGCAAGACGAGCCAGCTCCACGCAAACAATGTGCTGGTCACTCCAACCCATGCGGAACTTTACCGTGAAGGGAATCCGCACCGCGGACCGAACACGCTCAAAGATGGTTGCAATGTGAGGAAGGTCGCGCAACAAGCCGCTGCCGCCATTGCAGCTGACTACGCGCTTGGCGGGGCACCCAAGATTAAGGTCCACCATGTCAAACCCGGCATCTTCGACGATTCTGCCTGCTTCTGCCAGAGTAGTGGGATCGGAGCCGAAGAGCTGGGCGGATATCGGGTGCTCATCCTCGTCGTAGGAGAGATACCGCTTGCGCTTCGACTCGCGCATGCGCGACAGGCCGTCCGCCGAAGTGAACTCGGTCATGATCAACCCGCAGCCAGACTGCTGATTGCTGATCGGCGTCTCCACCAGGTGTCTGTCGGGAGCCGCTTCGCTTTCCGTGCCCGGTGAAGATGCTGGCATTGCGGATAAAACGCCGGAACACCGTGTCCGTTACCCCGGCCATCGGAGCCAACACCGTGGCCGGAGCAACCAGCACCGCCGCCGATCACGACCGACGCCGGCACCCGAGCCGTGGCCGGCATGCTGTTCTCCCGCGGGTTGTCCCAGTTCTTCTTCATGGACACTTTTTTCATCAGAGCGCCTACGCGAAAAAGGCCTCCGCTAACGGAGGCCTCTGTCCGCAGACTGAGCGCGCTCTACTTGGCCGCGGGAGCCTTGGCCGCATCGGACTTACCCGCATCGGACTTGGCGTACTTGCGGCGGAACCGCTCCACACGGCCGGCAGTATCGACCAGCTTCTGCTTGCCGGTGAAGAATGGGTGGCAAGCGGAGCAGATTTCCACGTGGATATCGCCCTTGTGGGTGGAGCGTGTTTCAAAGGCTGTTCCGCACGCGCACTGCACCCGGATTTGCTTGTAATTTGGATGTATTCCCTGTTTTGGCATCTGAAAAACCTTTCCTGCAAGCCCACAACCCAAGGCCCGAATCTCCATTTTAAGTCATTTCGCGCTTTCTTTCCACAGAACGCCCGCCGTTCCACACCCCGCTGTCCTGGCGAGGGGGCCCGCGCTTAGAGTAATTTTGGACATATCCCCATGACCGAAATTTGTCCTATCTGTGAAGACTCCGGCCTGCGTTTGATTATCCAACCTGATGGGGAGCGCTACGCCCAGCCCTGTGAATGCCGCTTGCAGCTGCAAGCGGCCCGGCTGCTCAAACGGGCCGCGATCCCAAAGCGATACGAGCACTGCACCCTGGATACATTTGAGCCCGACTATCGGCCAGGCCGACCAGTCGTTGTCCGCAGCCTATATGATGGCGCGCAATTTCGTCGCCGGCTATCCGGTGACTACCGAAGGGAAGGGGCTCCTGCTCACCGGGAGACGTGGGCACCGGAAAGACCCACCTGGCGGTTGGTATTGTTCAGGCCTTGATTTTGGAAAAGGGTGTCCGCGGCCTCTTCTGCGATTATCGCGAACTGCTCAAGCGGATCCAGGAATCCTACAACCCTCTGGTCGCCACCACGGAACTGCAAATCCTGGCCCCCATCTTTGAGGCGGAAGTGCTGATTCTCGATGAATTAGGAGCGCAAAAGCCCACGGACTGGGTTTGGGATACGGTGGCGCTCATCCTGAATACACGTTACAACGACAAGCGGACCACCCTCATTACCACCAACTATCCCAATGCGCCGGCAGCATTGGCGCGAAATGCCGACAAGTCGTTTCGGGAAGAGACCCTCGGCGACCGGGTCACCGAACGCATGCGCTCGCGCCTGGCGGAAATGTGTGTGGAAGTTGAGATGCGCGGCAAAGACTTTCGCCAGGCGGTTAAGAGAGCCCAATTCGGCTAGACCGGTCTGATGGCGTTCGGTACAGGCAGGTACAATCTCGGTGATGCCGGCGCCAAGATCAAAAAGACGACCACCAGCCCTAAATCCGATAAGAGCCCGGACTTTCTTGCTTCGCAGCAAACCCGCGATGCGACCTCGTGGCTCCCGTGGATCATCGCTGCCGCCGTGGTCATCGTGGGCATTGGGATCTGGGTCGTGGTTGGCAATCGTGCCAACCCGGACACCCCGGCCGCCGGCACCGGCATGGCTCCCGCCGACCCCTACGCTGCCAGCCTGCCCATCAGCGGTCTTCAGATGAGCGAAGCAGATAGCTTTTCCGGGGCTAAAGTGACCTATATCGACGGCCAGATCACGAATACAGGCAATCGAACGCTCACCGCAATTACCGTTCAGGTCGGCTTCCATAGCGATGTCGGGCAATATGCTCAAAGGTTGGCCGTACCCCTGAGCCTCATCCGCACCCGCCAACCCTATGTCGATATCCAGCCGGTCTCAGCCGCTCCGATCGAACCGGGGCAACAGCGCGACTTTCGCTTGATTTTCGATACCGTTCCAGCGCGAATGGAACCAGCAGTATCCGGAGATCCGTGTGATCAGTGTCCACAGCAAGTAGACACCCCGCGTGCCTTGGGTACCCAGGTAATGGGCTGCAGGGTGTCGAGCATTTTTTTCGTAGCAACTAGAGAAAAGTGCACGTTTTACGCTGCTACGAGTAAAAGTCTAGATATCCACATCTCGTGCGATTTATGCACCTATCTCTTTCTTAATGAACAACATGAAAATATTTTTTCATCCGATTGACGGTTTGGCCAACCAGTTGCAATAACCGAATGCAACTGAGGAAGCGAGCGGTGTGTGCTGTCTTCCAAATACAGTTTTGGGCCGAAAAAGGGACAAGCGTGAATAAAAGTATGGCAACCCCGGGTTCTATCGCAGCGATTTTGCTGGCCGCCAGTTTAGGCGTGCCGGCGATGGCGCAGGCTACCCCGGCGGCGGCGAGCGGCGCTCCGCAGACCAGCGCCCCCACCGCAGCACCTGCTTCCGCAAGTACTTCTGGTAGCGCCAGTGATTCTACTACTTATGCTACCGGTCAGCCGTTGCCCACCAAGTCGAACGAGGGCTTCTGGGGCAAGATGAATCCATTGGCCCGCAAGAAGTGGGTCAATCGCCAAGTGGCGCCTGTCAAAGACAGGTTGAATGAGCTGGATCAGCTCACCGCCAAGAACGCGAACGATATCAAGGACGTAGATGCCCGTGCACAAGCCGGCATCCACCAGGCTCAGAGCACTGCAGACTCAGCAAACCAGCAGGCTCTGCAAGCTTCCACCCAGGCCGGTCAAGCGCAGCAACTGGCGCAACAGGCTAGTACGCAGACGAATCAACTGAATACGACGGTCAGCAATCTTGACCAGTACCAACAGATTACCGACACAGAGCTTCACTTTCGCTCGACTCAGTCCACTCTGAATGAGAAGGCGAAGGAAGCTCTGGACCAGGTTGCTACGCAGTTACAAGGGCAAAAGGGTTACATCGTTGAAGTGCAGGGTTACTCGCAGTCACGAGGCCAGGCAGGAATACAGAGATCTCAAACCATGGCAGATGCGGTCGTACGCTACCTGGTAGTC
Source organism: uncultured Acidobacteriaceae bacterium (assembly GCA_963793525.1). Taxonomy (GTDB): domain Bacteria; phylum Acidobacteriota; class Terriglobia; order Terriglobales; family Acidobacteriaceae; genus PALSA-350. The sequence goes on along the minus strand of CAWCAZ010000001.1, from coordinate 11,841 downwards.
GACCATCATGTGCCGGTGTATCGGATTTATCGCCTGGGGATGGGTAATGCCCCCCGCGAAACCACAGAATCGAGCAACAGCGGAACGGTCGTCCACGTAACGCTGATGCACAACAGTCTTGCGGCTTTGAACACGCCAGATGGCGGTTCTCCAATAGGCGCGACGCAGCAGTCGAACCCGCAGCCCTCCCCCCGGAATGCTGCGTCGCAGCCCCAAAACTAAATAAGCCGCACAAAAGCTCTCACACAACGAGAGAACCAAGGCAGATTGGCCCCTCACCCGAGGGGCCCTTTTTTTGCTACCACCAATATCCCCTCCCTGCTCCAAACCTGACCCAACCCGGCAGTGAACGCCCCAGACAAACACAGCCCCGAAGGGACGGCTGAGAATGCCCCAGGACGCCAGTCCTCGGTGAACACAGAGCGCACGCGAATACCGTAGGACATCACCAAAAAACTCGTGCTTTGTGTCAGGGCACGACTTTAGTCGGGCCGTAAAGAGCGCCTGATGACGGCTTTAGCCGCTGAGGTACGGCTTTTCAATGTCGGCCGGGCGTCCTAATCTTTACGTGCAGCCGCGTGCACCGCCAGCAGGCTTTCCAATAAAGGGCGGAGATCCTTTAAATTCAGAGCATTCGCACCATCGGACTTGGCGTTCGCCGGGTCGTTGTGTACTTCGAGAAATACCCCATCCACGCCGGCCGCGACCGCCGCCCGGGCCAGCACCGGAATAAATTCCGGTTGGCCGCCCGACTTGCCGCCCGCGGAGGACGGGGTCTGCACCGAATGTGTCCCATCGAAGACCACGGGAGCGATCTTGCGCATGATGGCGAGGGACCGCATGTCCACCACCAGGTTGTTGTATCCGAAGCTGAACCCTCGTTCAGTGAGGAAAACCCGCGGATTGCCCGTGCCCGTCACCTTCTCGACCGCGTAGCCCATATCCCAAGGCGCAACGAACTGGCCCTTCTTTATATTGACTGCCCGCCCTGTTCTCGCAGCCGCCAGCAGCAAATCGGTCTGCCGGCAAAGAAATGCCGGAATCTGCAGCACGTCCACTGCTTCGGCCACCCGCTCGCAATCCGCCGCCTGGTGCACGTCGGTGATCACGGCTAAGCCAGTCGACTCCGCAATCTGGCGCAGGATACGGACGCCCTCTTCCAATCCTGGACCACGAAAACCTGAGGCCGAAGTACGATTGGCTTTGTCATACGACGCCTTGAAGATGTAGGGAACCTTCAGATCGCTGGTGATCTGCTGGATAGAGTCCGCCATGAAGCGCGCGTGCGCCTCACTCTCAATGACGCAAGGGCCGGCGATCAGAAATAGCGAGGGAGACCCAACCCGCACCGTGCCGATTTCAAAGTCGTTCATGGCAGAGTCTGCGTCAAGATGACCTTCCTGCTTCACAGATTCGGACGGAGTCCGCGACTGCAGCCGGTTCTGGTAAGAAGCCGCGATAAAAGCACGAAACAGCGGATGCGGCTCCAGCGGTTTGGACTTGAACTCAGGGTGGAACTGGCATCCCAGGAAGAACGGGTGGCCGGGGATCTCGACAATCTCCACGTAGGTCGCATCCGGCGTGGTGCCGGTGATGCGCAGTCCGGCGCCGGTGAGCAGTGCCTCGTATTCCCGGTTGAACTCGTAACGATGACGGTGCCGTTCACTGACCTGGGTTGCCTCATAAGAATTTGCCGCGATGGAATCCTCCGCCAGCACGCACGGCCATGCCCCCAGGCGCATGGTGCCACCCATCTCCTCAACGCCGGTGAGTTCGCGGAGCTTGAAGATCACGCGGTGGGGAGTAGCCGGGTCAAACTCGCTTGAGCTGGCTCCCGCCAGCCCACACACATTGCGCGCAAACTCGATGCACGCCGTCTGCATGCCCAGGCAGATGCCGAAGTAGGGAACATCATTTTCCCGCGTGTAGCGGATGGCGTTGAGCATTCCCTCAATGCCCCGCTTGCCGAAACCGCCGGGCACCAGGATGCCGTCGAATCCGGCCAGCTGCTCCTCGTAGTCCCGGTCACCCGGGTGCTTGCTCTCCAGGCCCTCGGCCTCGATCCAGGTAACGCGCAGCTTGAGGTCGAAGGCCAGCGCCCCATGCACCAGCGCCTCTTTCAGGGATTTGTAACTGTCTTCGTACTCGACATACTTGCCCACGATACCAATCGAGACCTCGTCGCGCGGGTTGTAGCAACGATCCACGAGCTGCTTCCAGCGCGTAAGGTCCGGCTCTTTGGCCTCGATGTGGAGATACTTTAGCGCCAGCTTGTCGACGCCCTCCTGGGCGAAGGTCAATGGCACCTCGTAGATGGAAGCGACGTCCTTGGCAGCAATGACGGCCCGCTCTTCGAGATTGCAAAAGAGGGCAATCTTGCTCTTGATCTCGTGGGAGAGGAAGCGATCGGTGCGGCACAGACAGGATATCCGGCTGGATTCCGATGGAGAGCAGTTCTTTGACCGAGTGTTGCGTAGGCTTGGTCTTCAACTCCTGCGCGGCGCCGATCCACGGCACCAGCGTAACGTGTACGAAGACCGTATTCTCCCGGCCATACTCCTGCCGCATCTGCCGGATCGCTTCCAGAAAGGGAAGCGATTCGATATCGCCCACCGTTCCCCCGATCTCGACGATCGTCACATCGTTGTCGGTGGCCACTTTGCGCATCGCGTTCTTGATTTCGTTGGTCACGTGGGGAATGACCTGCACCGTCTTGCCAAGATAATCGCCGCGGCGTTCCTTGGTGATGATCTGCTCGTAGATTCGGCCGGTGGTTAGATTGTTGTCCCGGCTCAACCGCGCATGGGTGAAGCGCTCGTAGTGGCCCAGGTCAAGGTCCGTTTCCGCCCCGTCGTCGGTCACGAAGACCTCGCCATGTTGAAAAGGCGAGAGCGTCCCTGGGTCGACGTTGAGGTAGGGGTCGAACTTCATCAGGTTAACGCGTAGACCGCGGCTTTCCAGTAGGCATCCGATGGATGCTGCGGCCAGGCCCTTGCCCAGGCTGGACACGACTCCGCCTGTCACAAAGATGTACTTTGCTGACATTGCTTCTTCACCTTTTTATTGTGGTTGGAATTGGCGCACCGGGTGGGCACGTTCAAGTATCGCAGGAACTGAAATCGAAGGGAAGTTAGAAATGTAAGCACTCGGCCCGTTGTCAGGAAAGCTGCGGAAAACCCGGCAGAAGAAGCACGGTTTCAGCCTGGCGAAAAGACGTATGCCCTGTGTCAGGGCAAGACTTTACAGCTTGCGGAAAAACTCTGGCTTTGAAGGGTACGAGCTTCAGCTCGTATGTAATTGATTAAGAACAGGTCCGGCTTTAGAAGCCGCTGAGGGATGATTTGTTCGAGGTTCAACGACTTTTTCCGCAAGCTCTTCAGTCGTGCCGAACTGACGGGTGGCCCACATCTCGCTCGTTTTTCGCGAGATGTGGGATTTCCACTGCCCTTTCCCGCTGACCCTCGATTCATCCGGCGCACTCGGCGGTCAATATCGTGGAGTACCACATTCCGTGAAAAACGAGCGAGATGCGGGACACGGCGGGTACAAACTCCCCCCGGTCGTTCGATAAGGAACCAGAGTAAATCCCCGGACCTACCTGGCACCGCCCCGCCCGGGAACAAGCCTCACATCAGCCAACGTCATCCCCGCAGTTTCGTCTAAAGTATTCACACGGCTATGTCGCTCGCGCGCATCCTCGTTGTTCTCGTGCTCCTGTTGTCGAGCCTTGCCGCCGCCCTTCCGGGTTTGGCGCAGGCGCCCAACCAGCGCTTGATCCTCAAAGACGGATCCTACCAGGTAGTGACGAAATATCAGAAGGTAGCCGACCGGGTGCGTTTCTTTAGCGCCGAGCGGGGGCAATGGGAAGAGATACCGGCGGAGTTGGTAGATTGGGCGGCAACCGAGCAATGGGCCAAAGACCACGCGCCAGGAGCGCAGGCCGCCCCCCCTCCGCCCGTCTCGCCGGCCATTCCGGAAGCCGCCGCCATCGACAGAGAGGAACAAGAGGAGCGAGCCCGCACCCCGGACGTATCCCCTGGTCTGCGGCTCCCCGATGAGGAAGGAATTTGGGCCCTCGATACTTTCCATGATCAGCCCGAATTGGTGGCGTTGGCGCAGAACAGCGCCGCCGTGGATCGCCGGACCGGTCACAACGTGCTGCGGGCTGCACTCAATCCGGTCGGGGGCGTGCAGCAGACCATCCAAATCCCCGGCGCCATATCCAAAGTCAGGTTGCACATCAACGACCCGGCCATCTACGTGAGTCTTTCCCTTCCCGACGACGCCGTAGCTGCCTCCTCCGCGGTCACGGTGGAAACGCACGGGGCCGGTTCCGTCGAAGCAGAAGGATGCCAACAGTTCCGCGAGCAGCCAGTACGTCATCGTGCGGGTGCGCAGCAATTTCAAGAAGGACTACCGCGTAGTAAGCGGAATCAAGATCGGAATGACCGGCAAGGTAACGCAGACGGAAGACGTACATTCCCACAACTGCCCAGGTGATGCCCGGCAACCACTGGATGAAGCTGACGACGGCGCAGCCCCTGACGATTGGCGACTACGCCCTGATGGAAGTCCTCGGCCCCGGACAAGTAAATCTCTCCGTGTGGGACTTCAGCATCGATCCCCAGGGGCCCGACAACAAGAACGCCATCATTCCCCTGCAAAGGTCTGCCGGTCCCTAGCCGCCCACGGCCGGGTTGGTCTTGCGCGTGGCCTATGTTATTCTTAATCTGCGCTTAATTGTTTGGTCATCAGCCTTTTAGCCGTCACGAGCGAGGCTGCCCTCAATTGACCTCTTAGCTTTTCTGCCTTAAGGGCGAAGAGCAAGCCGGTCGGATATCGCCCAAGCCCTTCAGCGTAGTCGCCGCGGAAATTCGCGGCGACGATAGGAAGCACGCGCTTCCCTGGCATGGTGCGGTGTACGAGCGATGCTTGGCTAATCCCCGAGCCCCCTCCTCTACAGCGCGACGAACCGCATACTGCGTGGTGCAGTCAACAATGTCAGATTCAGTTTCTGCAGCCTGAAGGCCGAAGCCGACGGTGATCTTCGTGTCGGCGCGCGGGTCGAGTAGTGAGCGACCGGAAGCGAGCCAATTGGGCCATTTATCGTATCGCCGGGCGGACGAAGCCGTGGGGCGATGAACAGCACTCCAGGTCTCATAAGAGACCGGAAGTAAGGGACTTATCTTGAACGAATTTTCAGCATTACCTATTTCGGCGGCGCTCAAGCAGCGCTTGGCCAAAGCAAACTTTGTTACGCTCACCCCGGTACAGGTGGGAGCGATTCCTCCGGCGCTCGAGGGCCGCGATGTATTGGCAACAGCGCAAACCGGCACCGGCAAGACGCTCAGCTTCCTCATTCCCATCATCGAGAAGCTACAGAAAACCCAGGTCAAGGCAGCCGGTGCGCTGATCCTCCTGCCCACACGCGAGCTCGCGATGCAGGTACAACAGGCCTGCGCCCAACTGGTGGCAATGCCCACCGCGCTGGTAGTCGGCGGCATGGCCGAGGGTCCGCAACTGGACAGCATTCGTCGCGGCGCGCGGCTGATCGTGGCCACCCCTGGCCGCCTGGAAGATTTCATCGGCCGCAAGCTGGTCAAGCTTAACCAAGTGGAGATCCTGGTGTTGGACGAAGTCGATCGCATGCTCGACATGGGCTTCAAGCCAGCCATTCGCCGCATCGTGACCTCCATCCCGCCAGTGCATCAGACGCTTTGCTACTCGGCAACCCTCGAGGGCGCCGTTCGCGAAGTGGCTGGCGACTACCTCAAGAACCCGGTACGGATTGAAATCGGCTCCGTGCTCAAGCCGGCGGAAAACGTCAAACTGCAAACCTTTGAAGTCACCGCGGATCGCAAGCTGCCGTTACTGGAACACCTGCTCCGTTCTGAGGCGGGAAGCTTTCTGGTCTTTGTCCGCACCAAGCATGGCGCGGAGCGTGTAGCCAAGAAGCTTGCTCATGCCGGTTGGAAGGCAACCAGCATCCATGGCGACCGCAGCCAGTCCCAGCGCAATGCTGCCTTACGCAGCTTTGCTCAGGGTGGTCATCGGGTCCTGGTCGCTACCGATGTGGCTGCCCGGGGAATCGACGTAGACCACGTGGCGCATGTCGTGAACTACGATATGCCCAAGGTTGCGGAAGACTTTGTGCATCGCGTCGGCCGCACCGGCCGTGCTTCTCGCAGCGGCGTAGCCTCCACCTTTGCCTCTCCGGAAGAGCGGGGCGATCTGCGCAAGATTGAGCGCGTGTTGCGCATCAACATGCAGCGGTTCCGGGTAAAGGAAGCTCTACCGCAAGCCGTTTAACGGAACGCACGAAAAGGGGGAAGCGCGGTGAACCGCGCTCCCCCTTTTTTTGTGATGTCCGCTTACTTCTTCGGTTGCGTAGCGATGATCTTGTCCCGAATCTTGGAGTAGGTCGCTGATGGAATAATTTTCTTGTTTACCAGGTCTGTCTTGGTTTTATAGGGCCTGCCGTCGATGATCTTCTGGGAATAGACATCGCCGATCCCTGGCAGCGCACTCAGATCCGCTTTACTGGCTGAATTGATATCGACCAGGCTGGAGGCAGCCGGGGGCGTGGTTGGCGCCATCATGGCGTGGACGTTGGATGGCGTGGCGCCCAACTGCGCCGCGGCCGCGCCTCCCAATAGACCCAGGGCCAGCAAAATCGTCAGACTCTTTTGCGACAGGCCCCTCAAATTTCTTGTCAACATCATCGTTCTCCTTCTTATCTCTGATCTTCACGCAGACGCGCAGACCAACAGCGCGTTCGCGCAATGCTACACCAGGGCAGAGCGTTCTTACTCGGGAAGGCTACATGATTTGCGTTGCCGGGCCGGAAGGAAAGGATCGCGGCGGAGAGATCGCCTTGCGCCGGTCAAGTTCCCCACGCACCATGTTCAGCCCATAAATGCAAGCCTCGAAGGATCCGGAGAGGCGGCCAAAAAATGGCGCCTCCTGCGCGTACTCAAAGAGATCGAACTGGGAAACGATGTAGTAGCTCTCTTTGCCCGCCTGGACCATTTCGAAAAAACTGTCGCGCTGCAGCTGCCCCCACCGATGGGTCGACTCCGGATACATGCCGGCAAAGAACAGCGTGTAGTCGCCGATATGTTTCCGGCGCTCCCGTTCCTCTCCAAAGGACGACGCGGTCCCGTGAACAGGATCGGAAGCAAGCAGCATCTCGCCCACCTCGCGCACAGGATTGCCTGCGGCATCGCGGATGCGGTAGATGTTCTCCGCACGGCAAAATTCGGTAAGTAGGTCGGCGACGTAGCTGGATATCTCCGCGTCCCGCAAACCCAGGCGTGAGTCGTAGCACTCGGAGACTACTTCGTGGAAGAGCTGGCGTAAGGAATTCTCTAGCGGGATCAAAGTCCACCTCCAGGGAAGGTTGGGGTTTGTTCCTTGCTAGGTTGGGGAGCTAGCTCGCTGGCACGCTCCGCAACCGCGTCTATTGCTTACGTATGACACGAAGACTAAGCGATATGTTGCAGATTACAAATAGATGAATGTGGCGTTACAGAAAATTCTTGGCACTCTCGGCTTACCAAGTGCGAAGAAGAACCTCATCAGGTAACACCCCATTGGTGTTACGGCGCGGGAGATTGCACGGCGTAAACAGATGGACGTGGTCCAGCGCCAGATCCGTCGAGGAATCATTTGCGGGGAGCCCGCGAACATCGGCGTTCACTATGCAGGCTCTGTTCACGCCGTTATGATGTCCTTTCCAACGCCTGAGGCGATCGAATCTTATCCCGCTCTATCCACCTGCGAAACCGCTTCATCGACAGGTCCATGCGCGTTGTTGAAAACAAAGGAACGCGGGAAGGTATTGGTTTCCGATGGCAGGTGGCGATTTTTGTCGCGACTCTTTTTGCATCTTCACCCGTCTGCCCGGCGCCTTGTTGCACCCGCAGTTCTTTGCCGAGGATGGTTGGGTCTGGTACGAGCAAGCATATAACCTGCATTGGTTGCGTTCGCTGGGAATCCCTCAGGCTGGCTGTCTGCACACCTTTCCTCGTCTGGTCGCAGGCCTCGCGCTGCTTTTTCCCATGCAGTGGGCCCCCCTGATCATGAATTTCGCCGGAGCTGTGATCCAGGCTCTTCCCGTTTCGGCGCTCCTTTCGCGCCGTTGCGCGCCTTGGGGCCCTCTGCCTGTCCGCATGCTGATGGCCGCGCTGTACATCGCTATTCCCGACGCGCCCGAGATTCACGTAGTGCTCACCAATGCCGTGTGGCACCTTGCCCTGTTGCAGGCTCTCCTTGCTTTTTCGCTTCCGCCGCTGAGCTGGCGCGGACGCGTATCGGACATCCTTCTCTTTAGCCTAGGAGGACTCAGCGGCCCCTTCTGTATTCTTCTACTGCCTGCGGTCGTCGCCTACTGGTGGTTTCGCCGTCAGCGCTGGACGCTTGTCGTTCTCGCCCTGATATCTGCCGGCGCTCTTGTCCAGGTGCTGAATATTCTGCATACGGTAAGAAGTCCTGGATCGCCTCTCGGGCTGACGCCAGTCCGTCTTTTGCGGATCATCGCGGGCAGCATCTTTATCGACAGCATGGTAGGCACCGGTGGCCCAAATCTGCGGATTCCGTTCCTCGTCGTCGCCGCCATCGGCGGACTGTTAATTCTGGTCTGGGCCTGGCGCATCGCACCGCTTGCGGTACGCCTCTATATCGTCTTCGCGATCATCGTTCTTATGGCTGTCCTTAGAGATCCTCTCCTGCTGCCGAGCAGCACCCCTCGTTGGGAGATGCTCGCGAATGCCATGGGAATCCGCTATTGGTTTTTGCCTTCGTTAATGTTTCTTTGGTGCGCCGCATGGTGCGCATCCGCCGGAAGAAGCAGGCTCGTACGATTTGCAGGACTGGCCGTTCTGCTGCTCATGATGGTTGGCGTTGTTCGAAAATGGATCTACCCGCCGTGGCCCAATAGTCAATTTAGCGCAGAGGTCGAGCATTTCAAGAGCCTCAAGACCGGGGAGCATATGACCTTTTCGATCTACGACCCGGGCGGGCGAACCATGGAGCTCATCAAGCGATGAGTCGCAGCGAATCCGCTGGGCGGTACCATCACCGTTTCTTTGCCGTGCTGCGCCTGAACGCTAGAGCAAGGCAGAACGCGTCACCCAACGAATTAGGATGCCAGTATGGAGATCAACGACAAGACCCGCAACATCCCTTCCCTGGATGGCATGCGCGCCATTTCGATTCTCCTGGTCATCGTTGCCCATACCAGTCAAAACTTCGCGCGCTGGATCAGAATTCCGGTGGGCTCCTATCTGCTTTTCGCGCACACCGGAGTTTCGGTGTTCTTCGTCATCAGCGGCTTCCTCATTACCAGCCTGCTGCTGAAGGAGTTGGACGCGACCGGTACGATCGCAATCAAACGCTTTTATCTGCGCCGCGCCTTCAGAATTTTTCCGCCATTTTATTTCTACCTGGCCATCATCTTCGTTCTCGCGCTGGTGGGCGTATTCCCTACGCCGCTCCGCGCCTTCTTCTTCGCCGCGACTTATACCTCGGACTACTACTTAGGCCCAGGGCCGGGTCCGGAGGCCTGCAGCATCTCTGGTCCCTCAGCGTGGAGGAGCAGTTCTATCTTCTTTGGCCGGCCGCGCTGCTTCTGCTGGGGAAACGAAGAGCCATCTACCTGGCGTGGTTTCTCATCCTCGTCTCACCTCTTTCGCGCACCATCACCTACCTTGTTCTGGCGCCAGCCGCACCGGGCGATGGTGGGGCGCATGTTTCACTCGAGCATCGACACCATCATGTTTGGATGCCTGCTCGCGCTGCTCTGGGACAATGATCGCTTTATCGCCTGCAGAAGAGCCTGGATGGGGGCCTGGGCCGATGACGGGCGCCGTCTTGTTTCTTCTCGTTGATCGACCCACTCCTCCAATTCCATTTCGATGGCGGCTTTACCCTGCTGTTTGGAATGACGCTCGAAGGCATTAGCATCTGCGTGATCACCCTCTATGTGGTTAAGCGGCCCGAGACGGTCCCCGGCAGAATACTGAACACGCCGGTCCTGCGCCACATCGGCGTGATCTCCTACAGTCTCTACTTGTGGCAGAGCCATCTCATCGTAGAAGCCGGTCAGTTTTTCCCTCTGACCTTGGCCGCCATTCTCGCTTGCGCGGAGTTCTCTTACTGGGTGATCGAGCGGCCCTCTCTCCGGCTTCGTGCGCGCTTTGGAGAGAGGCGGCCTTCGGTGGTGATGAAGAATTAGCGCCACGAAATCAGGGAACGGCTCGGCGTGCAACACCCCGGCTCACTATGCAGCCGCGACACAGCGCGCCGATCACGTCGGTCTCCGCTGCCCCGTGAGCGCCGGGAACCTGAGCTCGATCCACCCTCGTACTCGATCGGTGCGGAATTCAGTAAAGTACGCAATGGCAAAGGCGTAGACGACCGTAAACGCCAGTATCGCCAAGGCCTCCAGAAGATGCGTCGGAGTTGGTTGCCATCGGGAAGCTCCGACACAGTATGCGGCAACGAATGCAAGCAGCGGCATGTGCACAACGTACAAAGAGAAGGAGCCGCGAGCAAGGAATCGTATCGCGCGTACCGTCCTTGTGGGCCGTGCCACAGACGTCGATGATACGAATACCCAAAGCAACGCCGCAGTTCCAATCGCGAACAGGAAATCGAATACCAGAAGGGCGAGGTGGGGTGCTGATAGTTGCAGAGCCACGACTGCAGCGGCATATATAAGGGCAGCTACCCACCGTATCCGGTTAGAAACCCGGAGCTCAGGAAGTATCGATAAGAAAGCCCCCGCAAGCCAGATGGGAAATCGGGGCAAAAGGCTACCCCGGAGCCAGAATGCGATGACAATAAAGAGCAAGCCGCAAGAGACCCTCACCACAAAGCGCTGGCTTTTCCATACCGCGAGTAACCCAAGAGGGAATAACACGTAGTACCAAAACTCGTTTGCCAGGCTCCAGAGTGCTCCATTGGACCCAAAGGTCGGAACTGCCACCCCCTGTAGAAAAAAGACATTCCCCAGGAAGACAGTGAGCTGCCGCTGATAAGCGACATCGTGCATCATGTGGTTGGCGGCATCTCCAAGGTAGAGTAATCGTGTGTGTTGCACCGATACCCCCAAGGTGTCCCACATCGCGCCGAGCAGCAGGCCAGGTAGTATCACGATCCACAGCCGGACCAACCTGTGTGTCGCATAGCCGCGCCAGGTCCACGCATTCCTCTTTAGCATGCGCAACACGCTGCCACAGATCAGGAATCCGCTTAGCAGGAAAAAGATGATGACCGCTTCATGTCCGGTGACGCTAAGCGCATACGGGACCGCAAACATCCGGCGGTGCGAAATAGGGAGTTCGGAAAAATCTACGAAGAAAAAATTTCGCCAATGCTCAGCCAGCACCATGAAGGCCGCAAGCGCGCGCAGCAGATCAAGCAGGACGGATCCCCAGGTGTCACCAAAGCGGGGCGATGTTGACACGGGCGAGCCACCTCGAAGCCGAATCTGTACTTACGGCGCACCTTTGCGGAACGGGATGATTCACTGCGAACTCCTCCCTGGAATCAGGCGCCGCGACCTCCCAAGTTAGCACATACGGCGAAGGCTCCGCCGACCGTATGGCAGGCGAACATCAGAGTTCACTATGCAGGCTATGGTCACGCCATTATGATTTCTCTGGGTGAGCAAGAGGGCCCGCAGCTCTAACCTGTGGGAGACGGAAGGTGCATGCGCGCTCGCCCAGATCACACAGAAGCCATGAAGTCGATAAAGCCAGACCTGCACCTGCTGGTTCTAAGTATCTCCGCAATCATATTTTTTGCGGTGGGGGGCGCCAGAGTATTCCGTGCTTCCTC